>JAFYAS010000060.1 GCA_017540605.1 Lachnospiraceae bacterium
AAACAGCTGTAATAGAGAAGGCGCGCTTTTCCCATGGCTTATGCGGCGCGCCGGGGCGGGTTTTCTCCGATCCGTGAGAGCGCTCCGGCGATCAAGACGTCCGCGCCTTCCGGAGAGCCGCTATTGAAATCGCAAGCAAGATAAGATATATGTTTTGGTGCAAATTTTAATCTTGCCGGAATATCAGAATAAAGGGCTTGCGCAGCAGGCAATCAAAAAGGTTGAATCTCTATATCCGGATGCAGAATACTGGCGCCTCGATACCATAGCTCAGGAAGATAAGCTATGTCATTTATACTCAAAAATGGGTTATCAGAAGACGGGAGAGATTGAGCATATTAAAGATGGCATGGACATAGTGTTTTTCGAAAAACAATTGGTGCATTAAATTGGAAGATAATCGCACAAAGGAGCTTCAGCCCAAGTAGGACTGAAGCTCATATTTTTATTCTGGAAGTCTTCCTTCATACATAATCTGAAGCTCGCCATAGACTCTTCCCCAGTTTCGGAGTGGCATGGTCCATTTCTTGGTCGCTTCAAAAGTGGATAGGTATAATGCTTTAAGAAGAGCCTGATCACTCGGAAAAACGCTTCTTTGACGGTTCAGCTTGCGATAAATGGCATTGAGACTTTCGATGGCGTTGGTAGTATAGATGACAGTTCTTACCTCTGATGAGAACTTGAAAATCGGACAGATTGCATCCCAGTTATCGTACCAGCGTTTCATCGCGCGAGGATATTTTTCTTCCCATTTTTCTGTTACTTTATCTAGAGCCTTCCGTCCTTCTTCTTCGGTCGAAGCATTATAGATAGTCTTAAGATCTTTAGCGAAGGCCTTTCTATCCTTGTCAGGAACATATTTGAGAGTGTTACGAACTTGATGAACCAGGCATCTCTGATATTCAGTATTAGGAAAGGCGGTAGCTATAGCTTCTTTGATTCCTGAAAGCCCATCAGCACAGACAATCATGATGTCTTTAACTCCTCGATTTTTTAACTCATTCAGTACAGAGAGCCAGTATTTAGCACTTTCATTTTCACCAACCTGAATAGTAAGAACTTCCTTATGTCCCGTACAATTGATGCCAAGAATAACATAAGCAGCTAGTTTTCGGATTACTCCATTATCACGAACGGAATAATGAATCGCATCTATGAAGATAACCGGATAGACTTCTTCTAAAGGTCTATGCTGCCATTCTTCAATCTGAGGCAAAACCTTATCGGTAACATCAGAAATAAAGCCTTCTGAGGCCTCAAATCCGTAAATGTCATTAAGTGTATCGGATATCTGTCTTGTAGTCATTCCTTTGGCATACATAGAGATAATCTTCTGATCAATTTCTGAGACATCCTTTTGTCTTTTCTTTACTACTTGCGGTTCAAATGTAGAATTCCTATCCTGTGGAACTTGGATATCAAGACTCCCAAAGCTAGAATTAATACGCTTAGTCTTATAACCGTTTCTGTAGTCATCGCTTTCGCTTCGCTCAGATTTGTGATAACCAAGATGGTCATCCATCTCAGCTTCCATCATTTCCTTGATGGTGCCACCGAGAAGATCCTTGAGAGCATCTTGGATATCCTCAGCAGTTTCAATGTCATACTCCTGCAGGAGCTGTTGGATGATCTGACGTTTTCCATCTGTCATCTGAACTTTGTGTACGTTTTTCTTTTCTCTTGCCATAATAAAGGCCTCCTTAAAGTATTTATATTTTACCTTAGGAGACCTTAATAATACATAACTATTATATTTTTACAGACTTTTTTTCACAGACTCTTCCAATACTTTCTTAGACTATGGAGTGGAAGGTTTATAAGAAAATATATATTGGCATAAAAAATGCCGACAGTATAAAGAAGGTAATCTTCTGATTATATACTGTCGCTTTTTTTATTCTTCTGATCACGAGCCATTGTTTCGTCAATAGCTCGGTTTATGAAGGCGGTAGTGCTTTCATTCATTGATGCTGCATGTTCCTGTACAATAGTTCTTCTTTCTGGTATCATGCGAACTTTAACTTCAACAAATTTATCATTATATTTTTTGTTGGCACGCTTGCGGGCTTCAGTTAAGCCTTTGTGAGTGCCTTTTTTTTCTTCTGACATCTTATAACTCTCCATAGTGAAAATTTATATTTACCTAATATTATATCATAAAAAATGGTATACGACTATGTATAAATTTAAATAGATACATCTTGACAATGTATGCGACTATGTATTATAATTCAAATAACATACATGCGACTATGTATATAAAATCATTTTGCATGTTTGGAAATAAATACGGTTTTTAATGTGGTTTATGGCGTTTTCTGCGAACTTTAGAGGATTAGGTTGTTGTATCATATCATTGTTCACAGATAATTTTTAGATTAGTGAGATGTAATACCAGAATTTACGGATTTTAAGTTAAATTATGGTCCTTATCACGAACAAATGTAAAAATTATCTTGATATGATATATATGTCGAACGAAATGAGGTTCGGCATACAACTTAATAGTAGGCACATTAGAAAATCTACCTAATTCTTAATAGAAGGTCCTGGTGCGGAGCGATGAAGGTCGGTGAAGTTCGCTGCTCAGTAAGGCTACTAGCCCGGTCAGGAATCGTAGATAGCTATATCTGCTAAATGGTAGATTGGAACACCGAAACTGTGAGCCGAAGGCAATAACAGCGGGGAGCTGGCTACTCGTGAAAAATCCTTGAGCAAGATTTGAAATGTGTGACATAGTTTGTCGTAATGTGTCGAGAGAACACGATCCTATAGAATTAGTATGTCTACTGACTTTAACGAGTTTGTGGAATTCGCTAAGGTGAGTAGATATCCTGCAAATTAATCTACTCAACCCACAAATGAGTCATAACGAATGGAGGTAGAGTAACAATGGATGATCATATTACTATTGGCATAGATCATGGCTGGAGTCAAATGAAGACAAGGAATACATGCTTTACAACAGGTATTGCACTTGTTGATGACAATCCTATTGTCTATGACAATATCCTGGATTACAACGGTAAATGCTACCGTGTTGGCGGAGATAGGATAAAGGTACAAGATGATAAGGTCTGTAACGAGAACTTTTATATGTTAACCCTTGCTGCAATAGCAAGAGAGTTGAATGCAAGGGGACCTGAGGTTACTGGAAAGAATCATATTACATTAGCAGTTGGACTTCCTATAGGCAGATATAGTTCTGAGAAAAAAGCCTTTCGTAATTATCTACAAAAAAATCGCATGGTACGCTATCGCTATGAGAAGAAAGAGTATGTGATTTTCATAGATGATGTACTTGTTTATCCTCAGTGCTATGGTGCTATCGTAGATAGACTCCCAATGATGAGTGGTCAGGAAATTGTGGTTGATATTGGTTCCTGGACTATAGACATAATGAAGGTTATAGATAGAGTACCAGATCAGGCTTCAATAGCAACAGATCCAAATGGAATTATCACTTGTATGAAGAAGATACAGGAAGTATGTGTTGCCGAGACAAACTCAAAGATTGATGAGTATGCAATTCGTGAATTTATAACGAAGGGCGATGTAAGGTTAGATCAAGAGTTTGTGGATATTATGGTAAAGGAATTTACAACATATACAAAGGGTATATTCAGAAATCTTGCTGAGAGGGGCATTAATGTTAGAACAACACCGATAACCTTTGTTGGGGGCGGAGCAGTTCTTATGAAGAGATATGCCGGTATAAACCAGAAGAATGTTTCTTATGTGGAGGATGTTAAAGCTAATGCATTAGGTTATGAGACATTAGCAGGCTTATATCTTAAGGCACAGAAGAAAAAGGAAGCGTAGGTGATAATTATGGCTGATTATATGCATTTTTCGTTGAGACTTAACAGGGATGTTCCCGAGCATAATAAGATAATAAAGTTCCTTGATGAGATGGATCCTAGTAAATACAAGTCCAAGACAAGCTTTTTAGCGGATGCTGCGCTCTTTTACATTCAGTGTATAGAAGATGGTTCTTTAGAGAAGCTTAAAGACAGGAAGTTTAGGGAACGTACCACGGATTTTGTGACAAGGGATGAGTTTGAATCGAGGCTTGAGGGATTGACCGATTCTATAGAAAAGAAGATCTATAAGGAAATCATATCGGCTTATGTCAAAGCACCTTTTTTGCCAATGCCTGAGACACAAAATGCAGATAATAAAGGTTCTTTGTATCAGGCGGAGGAAGGGAAATGTTCTTCGCTTGAAGATAATCTCGGGAAGTACGAGGGAGTTATGGACAGTATAATGAGCTGGAGTTCTGACGATTCCTGAGAGGAGGTGAGGATGATGAGACAGTTTGCAAGACTGATGACTTATCGGTTTTATATTATGACAATGTAACAGTAAATCCAGACCGAATGACAGAAATTGAATAATAAATATGATGAAAGGTATGCCGATTAGGTATGCCTTTTTTCTTTGTCTGTCGAACAGTCTGGGGGATAGTAAAAAGGAGGTTCAAATGAACAAGTATAAGAAAATTTTAGCTTTGTTTATGGTAGCAGTTATGTCAGTTGTCACATTCGGACAGACGGGTATGACGGCATTGGCGGCAACTACGGACACGGATGCTAATGAGGAGATTTCGCTTTACGACAAGGATGTGAGAACTGATCTTGATGAGGACGAGGTGGCGAAGGCAGAGGATATCAACGTAATTGTTGATTCTGATTTTGATGTAACCAATGTTAAGGATGGCATCAGCTATGACGATACCAAAGTTTCAGTGGCTTACGTAGAGAATATGGGAGATTTTAATCTATCTAAGGCAGGTAAATATGATACCTATTATCTGGTTGAGCCATATAGTGGTAAAGCTGCTTATTTGATACACAGGGCAGTGACAGTAGACGAGCCTGAAGCGACGGATACTCCGAAGAATGAAGGTACGAGGGAAGAAGATGAAGGAGATTCGGATGAAGACCCTGACCCGATAGTCGGTGATGAGCGAAATCCTGAAGAGCTACCTTTATCTGAGGGAGAACTTGAGAATATCCAAAGCAGTACGGCAACATTCAGTATCATTCTTGATGATGATCAGGATGCTGAATTCATTGAGGAAGGAATCAATCCTGAAACAGGAGATACCGACAAGGATTTGAAAGATGATGAGTCTGATGATGTTAGCTTGCTTGATAAGGTTGGCAATCTATTTTCAAAGGCTGTGGATGTGGTATTTCCATCTGTAACAGCTTATGCGGCAGAGAACAAGAATAAGATGAAGGTCTCTTATTCCGGCTATGCCGGTTACTGTGGTCACAGGACAGGTATTAAATATATTTCCGAAGAGGGAGATTATTATAAACATCTGGTTTATTGTATGGACATGAAGAAGAATACCACGAACGGTACAGTCTCGGCAGGTGGCAAGATCAAGGCACAGATTACTTTTTGTCTTGTAAATGGTGCAAGAACACTTGGAGGCAAGTGTCATACATCAAAGTATTCATCTAATTCAGCAGCGGCAGATTATTTTATAACCAGTGCTGCAATTCATGTTTTGAATGGTGAGGTCAAATTATCTTACTACAATGATGGGAGTGGAGTCTACAAGAATATTGAGCAGATGGTAAATGATGCAAAAAAACTTGATAAGTCCAAGTATAATCTTGAGACCGGTCTTACCAAAAGCATTACTTATACCATATCTCCTAAGCAGACCGCATGGAAGGATATGGGTGATGGCCTTTACAGAAGCGAGGAGAAATTTGTACGTTCAAAGAGTGGTACTATCACAGATGTGAAGTATCAGATTAAAGGTGCTCCGTCAGGTCTTACTGTTGGAGAGATTAAGACAGATTCCAGCAATATTGATGATGAGAATGACTTGAAGAAGTATGATATCTGCGTAGCACAAACGGATGCATCCAAGGCTTCTTCTAACTTTTATCTGTATTGTAATTCAGATGCAATGGAAAAGATTATAGCCGATAAAAGTACGATTAAGGTTGTCGCAAAAGCGTATTCCGATGAAAAGGGCGGCAGGAAGTGGACGCCAACTGTCGTATCTCAACAAAAGATTACATTTCTTGAAGAATTTAATACGCTCTCAGCAAAGGCTACAGTCAAGGTAACATCAGATTTCAAACTTGGAAGTATTTCTATACGAAAGTTTGATAAGTACACAAAAGCTCATATAGATGGTGCAACTTATTATATGTATGAAGATAAGGATTGTGAGGAATTCTTATGTGAGCTTAAAGGAACAGGAGATGGTTGTTATGCTTCGGAGGTTGAGACTTTGACACAAGACAAATATTATCTCGTCGAAGTGGAAGCACCTGACGGTTTTGCACTTGATGAGACTGTTCATGAGGTAGATATTTCCTATTTTACAATCTATGATGCGAAAGGGAATGTCGTTCAGCAGGGAAAAGAGTTTTCTCATGAAGAAGAACCTGAGCGTGTGGGTGTAATGATAGGAAAGAAGGATTCGTTTACAGGAAATGAAATCAAGACAGCTGGTTTTGCGGTATTCAATGATGCGGCATGCACTAAGAGGACTATCATAGATTCAGCGAATGAAAATGTAGAAGTTCCTGTATTTCATTATGACGAGGACTTGGGAGCGGCAGTATCTGTTGGTTTTGTAAAGACGCAGGACACATACTATGTGAAAGAGGTCGAGATACCCGATGGATATTCAGGACTTAACACTATATGGGAGGTTCAGCCGGGTTATGGTGAAACTGTTTATAAGGATGTAACAAATACACCAATCCGTTGTGATGTTACAGCAAAGAAAAAACAGAAGAAGGAAGGACTGATGGGTGATGCAACACTTATCGGAGCAACTTATGGTCTTTATGCGGCAGAGGATATTAAATATCCTGATGGCACGGGAGTTGTTACATATAAGTCGGATGATCCTATTAAGGCATCAAAAGGTACGGACTTTAAGTTCAGTGACGTAACAGCTACAAAGGACACTCTTCTTGCTACCATAAAAACAGATGGAGATACGGAGTTCTCATTCAGCAATCTTTATTTCGGCAATTACTATATCAAAGAGATAGAGCCGAGTGTAGGCTGTATTCTTGATGATACGGTATATGAGTTGAAATTCAGAGAAGCGAAGGATACACATTCTGACATTTCGCTTAACCGGGATGTGTTTGAGGATGTAAAGAAGCAGGCGTTTGAGATCATCAAGGTATCAACAGACGGAGATACCGGGGAGACAGACAAGGTAAAGGATGCCGAGTTCACAGTAAAGCTCAAATCAGAGATTAATAAGAAGGGCTGGGATGAGGCAACTACCTATGATACTCTCGTTACTGATGAGAAAGGATATGCTAAGTCTGTAGAGCTTCCATATGGGGAGTATCTTGTAAAGGAGACAAAAGTTCCGAAAGACCTTTATAAGACGGATGATTTTACGGTTAAAGTTACAGAGGATTCGAGGACACCGCAGGTCTGGAGGACATTAAACGATGCACCGTTTAAGGCATATATCCGTATCGTGAAGAAAGATGCGGAGAGTGGTGAGACAGTGCTTTTGCCGGGAGTAACTTTCAAAATCCGAAAAGGACATTCAAAAGTTGATATAGAAAGCAGCAGTGACGCTTCTGCAAAAGCTGAAGAAAAAGACAATTCTTCTTATGTCGAACAGAAGGTGGGAGACAAGAAGATTACTGAGTTTACTACGGACGATACAGGTACGGTTACAACGCCTTTGAAGCTTAAATACGGCGACTATGAGATTGTGGAGATTAAAGCGCCTGATGGATATCTTATTACAAATGAGCCGAAACCTTTTTCGGTGACCAAAGAGGGTGCGGTTCAGGTTACAGAGGATGATGACGGAGATCCGGTTATTACTGTAGATATAGAGAACAAGCCTGTCAAAGGTAGTGTCAGTATCAAAAAATCCGGTGAGGTATTAGTAGCAGCGGAGTATGATACTATTATTGACCGAATTCTTACAGCAGTAACAGGAGATAACAGAAGTGTTAGGTTTAAGTATGAAGAGCAGCCTCTTGCCGGAGCAAAATATGAGCTTGTCGCAGATGAGGACATTTATACACCGGACCACCAAAAAGACGCAAGTGGTGATGGCAGGAAGATTGCCGTTTATAATGACATCCCTGTTGTTAGCGGTGCAGCAGTGGCGACACTTGTTACCGACGATAAGGGAGAAGCAAGTGCCGACGGGCTTCCGCTTGGCAAGTACCATCTGGTAGAGGTTGAAGCACCACATGGATATGTGCTTGACGAGACCGCAAAGGAGATTGAGCTTACCTATAAGGATGACCACACGGAGGTTGTCTATGAGAATGCAGAGTTTGTGGACGAGAGGGTAAAAACGGAGCTTTCCATTATCAAGAAAAACTCTGTTAGTGAAATTCCTGTTGAGGGAGCAACTTACGGTGTATACGCTACGGAGGATATCTTAGGTAGGGATGATAAGGTGTTGGTTGAGGCGGATTCGCTGATACAATCTGCCGTGACGGATGAAGAGGGCAAGGCGGTATTTGATTCTGATTTACCACTTGGTAAATACTATGTGAAGGAAGTGGAGACGGCACCGGGGTATCTGGTTGACGAGAA
Source organism: Lachnospiraceae bacterium (assembly GCA_017540605.1). Lineage (GTDB taxonomy): Bacteria > Bacillota > Clostridia > Lachnospirales > Lachnospiraceae > RGIG6919. The sequence goes on from JAFYAS010000060.1 coordinate 8,572, forward strand.
TGAGTATGAAGTAGATTTTACCTATCAGGATCCGAAGATAGCACTTCTTACAAAAGAGATTCCTGTTGAGGAGACACCGATTATCGTTGAAATCTCAAAGAGTGATATTACTACAGGGAAAGAACTTCCCGGGGCAAAGTTGGAGATTATCGACAAGAACGGTGAAACTTTTGCAGCTTGGACTTCAAATGGCGAACCTTATACCATTAATCCTATACCTGCAGGCGAATATACTTTAAGAGAAACTACAGCTCCATATGGTTATCAGATTGCAGAGGAAGTGAAGTTTACTGTTGAGGAGACTGGAGAGATTCAAAAGGTTGCAATGTCCGATGAGCGTGTGCTTGGAATGATACACATTTATAAGACGGACGGCTCGTCTAAGAAACCTCTTGCAGGAGCAGAATTTGAGGTTCGCAATGAAAAGGGCACAGTGATAGCAAAGCTCACGTCAGGCAAAGACGGCAAGGCTGTGACTGAACCTATACCGATTGGCAGTTACAAGGAAGACGGCACATTTGACAAAGACCTGCACTACTTTGTAGTGGAGACAAAAGCACCGGACGGATATATTCTTGATGATACGAAACACGATATAGTGCTACAGTATGACGATGATCCGCCGGAGTTTGTTGAGTATACTTTGAATGTGAAGAACAAGCCGAACAAGCCAAGGCTCCCGCAGACGGGCGGTAACTTCAATCCGTGGTTGTTCGCAGGAGCAGGGACGGGTATTCTTATCGGAGCTGCTATTTGGTATATCAGGAGACGAAGAAAGTTTCCGAAGGCAACAAAATAAGGTAACTATAAAGAAGAGAAGCTGATATTCAGACTTCTCTATATTATTGCCATCAGCAAAGGGGCTGGTGGCAATTTCGTTTTAAGGAGGAATTTTATCATGATGGATTACACAATGTTTAAGGAACTCGTGAATGACAAGTTTATGGAATATATGCCCGACCATATGAAAAATGGAGAGTTAAAAATTATGCAGGTGAATAAGACTAACGGAACTAAGGATGGTCTAAATGTATATCAACCGGATTCTAATGTGGCACCAACACTCTATGTTGATGATTTGTATGAACAATTTAAGGAGACTGAGGATTTCGAGGGAGTGCTTAAGAGTGCAGCAGAGAAGTATGTGAATGCAATGGAGAATGTGCCTCAGATGCCAAAGGATATTCTCACGGACTCATCAAAAGATAAGATATATATGACCATTATCAATACCGAGGCGAACAGACAAATGCTTGAAAAAGTGCCTCATCGTGAGGTGAACGATACATCGGTGATATACAGGCTTATGATAAGTAGTGATGAGAGAGGGATTGGAAGCACAGTCATTACAGATGACCTTGCAAAGAATCTTGAACTTTCAGAGGAGGAGCTTTTTAAGATTGCCGCAGAGAACACGCCGAAGATGTTCCCACCGGTCGTAAAGCCGATGTCACAGGTAATCTTTGGCATTCTTACGGAAGATGGCGGTATGCCTAAAGATGTTGCTGAGCAGGTTGTTGATGGTATGAAGGGCGAGAATGAAATGATGTGGATCATTACCAACAACAAGGGCGTATCTGGGGCGGTAAATATGATTTTTGAGAAGAACCTTTTTGAATTGTCTAAGGGGCTTAATGATGACCTTTATATCCTTCCTTCGTCTATCCATGAGGTGATAGCAGTACCTTCAAGCCTTGGAGATCCCGTTGAACTTGCTGAAATGGTTCAGCAGGTGAATATGGATGTTGTAGATGTTTCTGAGAGACTTTCCAATCAGGTATATCACTATAACAGGGATTTAAGAAAGCTTTCCATGGCTACAGATACTCCAAACAAAGATATTGTAAATGCGGTAGCGGAGATCAGTCTTGTTTATGATAGTGAGCCGAAACGCTAGGAGGTGATTGTATGCCGGAAGTGACTGAGGTTGAAAGTATTGAGGAACTGATACAGCTTATTACCGATATGCCTGAAGGAGTAATGATTGAGGTGGAGCTTGGGGAGGAGGATGCAGATGATTGGAGAGAAGGCATTTAAGCTTGATATGGTCAGTGTTCGCCTTGTAAAAGATGCTCCCGTACTGTCCGGTGTAAAGATTGTTTCACCGGATAGTGCAGTAGAGGCTTTGGGTAGTGTAATGTCTGAAATAGACAGGGAGGTTGTGGCTGTCATAAACCTTAAGGCAGACGGCATACCTATCAATGCGAGTTTTGTTAGCGTAGGTACAATAAATGCTGCGCTGACTGAACCGAGGGAGCTTTTGAAGGCAAGCCTTCTTTCTAATGCTGCTAATGTCATTATGATTCACAATCATCCGTCAGGCAACCTTACACCTTCAAAGCAGGATATATCTCTTACAAACAGGATGATAGAGGTATTCTCACTTATGGGAATGCCTCTTTTGGATCATGTGATTGTGGGTGGTGACAATAAATCGTTCTATAGCATGAAGCAGAAGGGAGAGGTTGTATTTGAGCGGAACAAGGTGTATTCAGGCTACATTGATTCTCTGAAATTTCAGAGTGTAGCAGAGGAAAGACCTGATGGTATAGTTGCCGCAGACTGGAGAAAGGAGACACTTGGCTATGGGAATGTTCACGAAGGACGAGCTGATGTTGGCAAAAAGCGTTGACTTAAAAGAGGTAGCGTCTGCTATGGGATATACAGTCAGGCGTATTGGAAGGCTTTATACTATAAAAGAAATGGATTCTATACGCATTTATCCGGATAGTCATTGGTATCGTTGGTCAGGCAAAAGCAATACCGGGATTACAGGTGGAAGTCAGATTGATTTTATGATGGAGTTTGCAGGAATGGATATAGGCGAAGCGGTTTCTTATCTTTTGGATTTCTCCGGATATACAAAGAGTAGTATGAAGATTGAAAATCCAGTGATATATCAGGAGAAAAAGAAGCCGTTTTGTCTCCCTTCTCCTATGTCGAACAATCTGAGGATAACTAAGTATCTTACTAACGAAAGAGGTCTGGCAGAGGATACAGTGAAATGGTTCATAGATAAAAAACTGATTTATGAATCCGTACCATATCATAATGTTGTCTTTATCGGTTATGACAATGAGGGAAAAGCTAGATTTGCAAGTATGAGAGGAATATATGACCACGATGGAAAGGCTTTTAAGTGTGATGTGGCAGGAAATGATAAGAGATTCGCATTTCATGTGGAGGCAGAGCATAGTGATATGGTTCTTGTGTTTGAAGCAGCGATTGATCTGATGAGTTATTTTGAGATGCATAACAGACCAAGGGTTCATATGATTGCGCTTGGAATGACTGCAGATAATCCACTTAAGCAATATCTTAGTGACCATAGCGAGATTAGAAGTATAGGATTTCGGATGGATAATGATGAGCCTGGGAGAAATGCTTCATTTAATCTTGCAGAAAAGTACATGCGTCTTGGATATAGGACTGATATAACTTTTCCACCAGACGGATGTAAAGATTATAACGACCTTATCAAGAAGTTGAAATCTGAAAAGGTACGGTCGGGTTCAATAAAGGTTAGATAGTGTGAGTGCATTATTGTAGATTCCGGGTGCATACTGTGACCCAAACATTAAAAGGGGAATTTTTTAAAAACCGACTTGGGTGCACACGTCATCCAAACAGTTGAATTATGCAGTCAGATGTGAGCCAAAATACAAGGAGTTGGGTGCATGTTGTGACCCAAATAATACTATGGTTGAATACTTTTAGAAATTATGAGTGCATAATGCACTCATATGGGAAGATTATGCACCCACCTATGACTCAAATACCTTTTAATTGGGTGCAAGGTTGCACCCAAGTTACATTTTTATGATATTTGGGGGTTTTAGGGGGCAAACCCACTAACCAGATGCATTTTTTCGACTTTGTCGAACAAAATGCGTATCTGGCAGTATCAGATTGAAGGTGCCTTTATATAAGGAGCCGGAATGATTTTTTCAACAGGTAAAAGGAGGAAATTTTTATGCATGAGAATAGTTTTGTGATTGATTCGACAGAAGGATTGCTTACCTACATAAAAACAGTAAAGAGTTCTGTGAAGATACAGGAGAATGGAGCGGAGATTATATTAAGAAATCTTGCTGAACATAATGTGCAGATTTATACGGATAAGGAAGCAAATCTTTATATGAAGATGGCTGATAAAGAGGAGGAGAAGACTACGATAGATGATGTAGTGGATCTTGTATGTGAGTACAACTATGAGGAAATCTATGAGACAGAGGAGAAAGTAAAGTCTGAATCTGATTTTGTCAGCAGATGTAAGGCGGAAAAGAGACTTGAAGACTTAAAGAGAGAGAAGAAGATTCTTGATAGAATCTTCTATCATACGAAGTATGGAAGAAAAGTCGGAGTGGTTGCGGACAGAATTTGCGTAGGCCTTTGTGAGAAACTTAATCTTGTACCGATTTATAATGTTCCGATGTATGAGGACAAGTATGTTTCTGAGGAAACTGCTTATGTGGCTTCACAGGCAGAATCGTCAGTGGTCAGCGCAACTGAGCATGATAAGAACCATGAAGTATCAGAGGATATTATTGAAGGGGATAAGGTTGCCGATGACCACATAGTAACTTCGGTGGCTGTTCCGCATATAGCAGAGCCTACTCGTGGTGAGATGGAGGAGTCAAAGGGGGCGAGATAAATGGGTATGAATTTACGTAAGGCGTACAGGCTTACTGAGGAGCAGAATGAAGAGCTTCAAGCGAAGGTGTCCGAGCTAGGTATGACTGAATCTGAGTTTATAAGACTTCTTATCACCCAGCGCCCAAAGGACTATCCTGAGATTAGGCAGATGCTTAACAACCTTATCAATGAAGTGAACCACATCGGGGTGAATATAAATGAGATCGTTCATAACAATAATTCCATGCTTTATTCAGACAGTGATAAGACAAGGCTTTTGGCTTATATGAATAAGCTGAATGAGGCTGTGAATAAGGCGGTGAAGAGTATTGGCGATAACTAAAATCCTTTACATGAAGGAAGGGAAGTATGGAGATCCCGGCAGACATCTCAAACATGCCATAAAGTATATCCTTGAGCCTGAAAAGACAGGTGAGCAGCTTTATATTGGAAGTGTCAACTGTCAGATACCATTTGCTTATGAGCAGATGAAGGCAACAAAGGTTCAGTTTGGAAAAACAGGAAAACGACAGGGGTATCATATAATCATTTCGTTTGAAGAGGGTGAAATTGATGCTCCTATAGCTTATGAAGTGGTTGGTAAGTTTGTAGAGGAATATCTTAAAAATGAATACGAAGCAGTGTATGCAGTTCATGATAATACGGATCATATACACGGTCATATTGTATTCAACAGTGTGAGTTATCTCACAGGAAAGAAGTTTCGTTATGAAAAGGGAGATTGGGCGAAGTATATGCAGCCGATTACCAACAGGCTTTGTGAGGAATATGGTCTTTCGACAATTACCATTGATGGAGATGAGGCTGAACCATTTGAGGAATATACTGAATGGAAGGACAGGAGAGATGGTAAATTTATCTGGTCCGACATGATAAAAAGAGATATAGATTCCTGTATTCTTGAAGCGGATAGTTTTGAAGAGTTTATTATACTTCTTAAAAATAAAGGATATGAGGTAAAGCAGAATAAATATTTTGCTGTTAAGCCTCCGGGACTTTCAAGATACAGGCGTTGTTATCGTCTGGGAGAGGAGTATTCGGAAGAACGTATCAGGGAGAGAATCATTAAGGAGGATTTGAAGTTCTATCAGGAGACTCATACCGAGGCAAGGATACTAAAGGTTCTCGTACCATACCACCTGAAAAGGGCGAAGCTTTCCGGCATGCAGAGAAAGTATTTTGCAAAACTCTACCGTATAGGAAAACTTAAGCAGCGTCCGTATAGTCAAGCATATAAGTATAGGGATGAGATACGGAAGATGCATAAGATTCACAAGCAATATATGTTTCTTTGCAAATATGAGATTCATTCTATGGAAGAATTAAATGTCGTATATGAAAAGCTACAAGAAAAGAGGAGCGAAAGAGCGAAGGCTCGTAATGCACACTACAAAGATCGAGCAAAATACAATATGCTCTTTAAAAAACTTGAACGGCTTGATGAGCTTAATGCGGCAGAGATAACATTTCAGAACGGAGATTCTTTTTTTGCCGACGAGCATAAGGAGTATGAAAGTATTGTAAATGAAATCGGGGAAGAGGGATATTCTGTTGATAATGTCATAGAGTTAAGGAAAGCATACAAAGAAAAAACGGTTGCATTCCGTGAAGAAGCAAAGGAAATCAGTAGAGAGATCCGTATAGCTAAAAGTCTTATTCAGGAGGAAGAGCAGAAACGGGATTCAAATAAAAAACGTGATTCAGTAGACAGACAGCCACATAGGTAGGCTGTCATTAATTTTGCTAGGAGGTTGATTATGGAAGATAAAGCAAGGCAGGACGAGCTTATCAGTACTCTTGAAAAAGAGAATTATGATGAGGAAGTCATTAAACAGGTAAAAGAGGATTTAGAGGCGGGGCTATCGGTGGATCAGGTATCAATTTATAAGATACGCAGGCTCAAGTCAAAGGACAGGGCGCTTATATCCAAAGGATTGCGTCTTGGGATGCCCTATGAAGTTATCTCAGATATGGTAAGTCATCGTTACAAGGATACACAGCTTGCGGTTGTAATTGGAGAGTATGCCGGTGGCACTGATATATCCGTGATAAAGGATGTGCTAAAGGAGTTTCGCACTGGTCATGATATTAAGGAGACATTTACACAGGTAAAAGAGCGCATGGCTAACACCGAGGAGAAACCGGTCGAGGCTGTAGAAACAGTTGAAGAGACATCTGAGAATGATTCGGAGATGGCTACGGATGAGTTCCCAAATTTAAATGCGTCCATAGGGCAGAAAATTACAAGCTCTGATTTCTTAAAATCCATTGAGATGATGATGTCCGCATTTACGAACACGATGCAGATGCAGTTTGACCGCATGGACAAGAGGGAGGAGGAAAGGAAATCCAATGCAGATGCAAGTAAGGCTGAGGAGATTTTCAATGCCAAGATATCTGAATTAGAGGATAGCCTTTCTAATACGAAAAAGGAGCTTTCCGAATCCTACAGTGTCATGGAGACCAAGGAGAAGCAGATTAAGTCCTTGCGTGATGAGCTTGATGATAAGGAGAAGCAGATGAAAGATTCCATATCTGAAAAGGATAGGGAGATACAGGATTTAAGAGAGGAGCTGGATATGATGAGGGCAGGTGATTCAGATAATAGGGTAGGAATGAGAATTGATGCGAAACCACAGAATGTGTCGGAGAAGGCGGTTAAGAGTGTATCTGCAAATGTACCTAATTATGCTACAACTATGGTAGCGGCAAATGGAAAAATCATTCCTATTCAGGTGGAGAGGATGGAGCGTAAATCATCACTCGGTATTGGCGCATTGATGTCAAAGTTGCTCCCGAAGAGTTCTGCAAAGACCATTCTTACAAGGATGATTGAGGGGCGATATTCGGGAGAACAGCTTGCAGAGCTTGAGTTCGCATATAGTAAGGGGCTTGGTGAAGCGGAGGTCAATGAACTTATTGAAGCCAATCTCCCTGCTGATGAGATGCACGGCATCATAAATGTTGTTGCCGCAGCGAAGGGTGGTGAGGAATAATGTCAGAGATCAGTGATGCAGTACAGATTATCCGTGTCGGTTTTGAGGGCATGGAGATAGCAATGAAGGTTGGAAGCGCTTCCATTGGTACAATGCAGAAAACAATGAAGTTCATCTATGGTATGCTGAATTTTGAGAAGAGTATGGGAAAGACTTCCATGAAGCATCTTCTGATGCGTGGCGGGGATCTGCAAGTGCTGGAGTTTGATAAGCAGGATTTGGCAAAGGTACAGAAGCTCGCAAAGAAGTACGGGATTTTATATTCCGTTATGCCTGATATGGGTAAAGAGGGTAAGGTGGAGGTGCTTTTCCATAGTGAAGCAACACCCAGGGTTAATCTCCTGATTAGCAAGTTAAAATCAGATACGATGTCAGTAAAGAGTATGGATAAATTTTTAGAGGAAACCGATGATAAAGCACTTGGGGTTTTTGATAAATTTCTTAAAAAAGAAAAGTCGGGAAACCATGATGTCCACGCTGATGCAAACCTTGACAGTATGATAAAGAAAGTAGGTCAGTATGCCAAAGATAAAAAGAGTGTCAGTGTGGACGAAATTAAGAAAGATTTGTCCATAGATAAGGACATGGTTAAAGAGGCGCTTTCTGAACTTCTTAAGATTGGCGTCGTGGATAAGCCGAATGAGCACGGTCAGTATAAAGTAATCATGGACAGTGATTCAATTGATGCAAAGGTTAACAGGTTTCAGGAACTTACCAATCGTATGAGGACGATAGCGGCTTCAAAGAATACGAACCTTGTGGATATCACGATAGCAAAGAAGATGGTGTTCGAGGAGAATGACCATGCAATAAAGACTCTAATTCCAGGCACATATAAGACTGGTGCAAAGTACATCTGGCTCAATAAGTCGGATATTATGGAGATTTATAATGGCAAGACCCTTCTTTCCTATCTTGACCGTAATAAAGATTATAAAATCTATTCAAAGGATAACAGGGTGATAGAAACAATAAAAGGCATTGACCTTTTTGAGGCACATTATGATGCGGTGGCTTCAGGAATCCGTGAGCATTTTGAAAAGGAGATGAAGCAGACTGTGACTCGAAGCACACAGGTAAGAAAGAGGTGATGAGTAATGAAGACTACAAAGAAAAAGCCTTCCATTCCTCTTATCATCGTTGGTGCATTGCTTGCAGCGTACCTTGGATATCTGGTCAATGGTGCATGGCATCAGGGGATTGAGTTTAGTGATTTTGTAAATAACATGATTGAGGTGCTAAGCTATCCGCTTAGGGATTATTATAATGAGAGCACACTAAAAGCCATTGTTATTTCAGAAATTATTTTTGCTATGGTAATGCTGATGTACTACACAAGCCAGCGGTCGATGATGCCGGGCAGGGAGTATGGTACGGCAAGACTTGCTGCGCCGAAGGAGGTCAATAAGGTAATTCGTGATAAGGACGATGGAAAGAACCGAATTTTAAGTCAGAATGTGAGGATGAGTCTTGATACAAGGCTTACGAAACTCAACAATAATGTTCTGATAATCGGAGGTTCGGGAAGTGGTAAGACATTTTACGAGGTAAAGCCAAATCTGATGCAGAGAAATTCATCTTTTATCATAACCGACCCGAAAGGCGAGATTCTTCGCTCGGAAGGTGAGATGCTATAAGCTAACGGCTATAATGTGAAGGTTATAAATTTGTTGGAGATGGATAAGAGCGATTGCTATAATCCGTTTGTTTATCTCCGTGAGGAGACCGATGTGGTAAAGCTGGTAACGAATATCATGTCCAATACCACACCAAAGAATGCGACAAGTTCAGATCCGTTTTGGGATAAGGCAGAGGGGCTGTTTCTACAGTCTCTTTTCTATTATGTGTGGCTTGAATGTCCGATTGCCAAGAGGAATATGGCTACAGTTATGGAACTTATCGGCAAGGCAGAGGTCACGGAAAAGGATAAGCCTTCGGAACTTGATAAGCAGATGTCTTTTCTTGAGCATACTTCTCCACTTGGAGCAAACCATCCTGCGGTAAAGCAGTATAAGAAGTGTATGCGTGGTGCAGGTGATACCATCCGTTCCATTATCATATCAGCAAATTCAAGACTTGCAAAGCTTGAGAATAAGCAGGTATTAAGGCTTTTGTCAAAGGATGACTTAAACCTTGCGGAGCTTGGCACGGGTGTCAGCAACGACGGTCATACAAAGACGGCTCTATTCTGCGTAATACCTGACAGCGACAAATCCTATAACTTTATTATAGGTATGCTCTATACGCAGATTTTCCAGGAACTTTACTATCAGGCGGACTTTAATTACGGCGGTAGGTTGCCAATCCATGTGACATTCATGCTTGATGAGTTTGCAAATGTCGCTTTGCCGGATGATTACTGTTCGCTGCTTTCGACCATGAGAAGTCGTGAGATTTCATCAGTTATCATCATACAGAACCTTGCTCAGATAAAAGCACTTTTTAAGGATACTTGGGAAACAATTCCGGGCAACTGCGATACACTTGTTTATCTCGGCGGTAATGAGCAGAGTACACATGAGTATATCTCAAAGTTACTCGGCAAGGCTACCATTGACAAGAAGTCTACGGGAGAATCGAGGGGCAGACAGGGTAGTTCAAGTCGAAATTTTGATGTGCTCGGTCGAGAGATTATGACACCGGATGAGGTTAGGAAGATGGATAACTCAAAATGTCTTATCTTTATTCGTGGTCTTGATCCGGTGCTTGACGGTAAGTATTACACACCTAAACATCCTATGTTTTCACAGACAGCGGACGGTGACGGTGAAACTTATCAGTATGTGAAAAAGGCGGATGACCATTTTATTGGTAAGCCTTTCGAGATTCTTAATGAGCAGGGTGTCGAACATTTTGTGAAGATGAAGGAGAACGGCGAGAATGTGTTCATTCAGGACCTTACCTATGAGGAGTTCATGAGTCTTGATAAAGATAGGATGAATGAGTATATCCTTACGGAAGAGGAACTGTTGGAGAACAGGAAGTTCTTAAAATCCATGGAGGAACAGATGGAACTTGAGTACGTACCTAATGAGGCAGAAGAGAAATCAGGCACAAATATGCTTTCTGATTTGATTAAGGCTGCCATGGAAAGTAGAGAGAAGGAGAAAGAGATAATCGCAAATGAGACTTTAGAGCAGAGGTTAAAGCGTATATCCTTCACACCACAGATTAGAAAGCTACTTGAATGTGCAGTGGCTATGAAAATTCCTGAAGATGAGATACTTAAATATGCCTATGAGGGTGTGTCAATAATAAAACTAGGTCAGTTCTTAAATAGCTATAAGGCCAAAGAGAAAACTGTAGCTTGATTTCATATAATAATCCCTTATGCCAGAATAATAATCGGGACAAGGGTTTAAATATAAACTATTAACCGGGAGAGATGTATATCAGCCGATATGCGTCTCTCCCTATTTTTTATGAAAAGGAGATTTTTATCATGATGAGATTATTCAAGAATGCAATGAGCAACAAGTCAGGGAAGAAGGAGGTTTCTACCATGAAAAAGAAGAGAAGGAGTTTTATGAAGCAGGTGATGGTTCCGGCATTTTGCTGTGCCGTGACAGTCATGAACCTTATGAGTACAACTGCATTTGCGGCAGGAACAGAAGCGGTGACAAAGCCGCTTGAAAGCTTGAAGACACTTATTATTGCGGTTATCGGTGCTATTGGTGTCATTATACTTGCTAAGAATGTGATGGAGTTTGCGCAAGCGTATCAGCAGCAGGATTCATCAACCATGAATTCGGCGCTTAAGGGTATTGTTGCAGGCGTGATGATGGCGGGTATTTCTTCTGTGCTTACATTTCTTGGCTTCTGAAAAATTAGGTATTGGGGCAGGGAATATTCCCTGGCCGGAAAGGCAGGTGAATGTAAATGGATTTTTTTAAGCTCGGTGGTGTCATCTTAGAGTTATTAAACATGGTATTCGGTTTTTGGAATAATCAGGTATCACTTGTGTTTGGACTTCTCGGAGAATCACCGATGAATTTTAAGGGCGGTGGTCCATGGGGTGTGATATCAGGAATAGAGCCTATATTTGTTGCAGTAGGATCTTCGCTGGTAGTTCTGTTCTTCGTGATAGGCTTCTGTTCAGAATCTGTGGATGTGAAAGAAGAAATGAGATTCGAAGTGATACTTCGTATGCTCATTAGACTTGGTCTTGCGGAGTGGTTCGTGGCGAACAATGTGATGATTATGAAGGCTGTCTTTACTTCGGTTGGCAACCTGGTTGGACTTTTATCGGCCGGGAAAACAACAGAATTAAAGATAGCCTCTGATCAGGCAAAGATTATTGAAGAACTGGGTTTTGGAGAATCGTTGCTGATGTTGATATTGTCAGCGCTTCTTTCCATTATCATTATTATCTGTGGTTTCTTTTTGATATACACAGTATATTTCAGGTTTATGAAGCTGTTAATCATTGTGCCGTTAGGCTCAATCGCCTACTCAACGATGGGCGGTAACAGAATGGTGGCTCATACGGCTGTCACATATAGCAAATATTTTCTGTCCGTGGCACTTGAAGCAGTGGTGATGGCTCTTGCGATTATACTCTGTAACGCACTTATTAATGCGGGGCTTCCGTCATTTACGGGAGATTACGCAGACTGGGCAAAGGTGCTGATCTATCTTTGTGAGATGACATTTACGATTGCGCTCACGGTCGGTACGGTAAAAGGAGCACAGAGCCTTGTAAGCAAGGCACTTGGCATTTAGAATGGAGGTTTTTATGGTTATTGAGGTAAATAAAGATATAGACCGTTACAAGGAATCGGTAGTACTTGGACTAACGGCAAGGCAGCTGATTTACAGCATTATATCGGTTGTGATAGGAGGAGGCATTGTCCTTCTTGTTTATCCGTATGTTGGATTGACAACAAGTGCATACATCGCAATTCCCGTGGTGGCTCCGATTGCCTTGACGGGTTTCTATTCATACAACGGTATGACTTTTATGGAAATGATGAAATTAAAGCTTCATTTTTCTTTTGGCAATAAGGCACTCACCTATGTATCTACGGAGAGTGCGGATGAGATAAGGAAGGTTCAGCTGGAAGAAGAGACGGCAGGTAAGAAGAAGGGCTTCTTCTTTACGGGTAAAAAGACAAAGCAGACAGAGGTTACGCCGGTTCATACAGGCTCAAAGGAATCTGCAAAGAAAAGCCTGATGCTTATGTTATTTGCTGTGGTCGGACTTGTTGTACTCTTTGTGGTGGCTGCTGTGATATTGAAGATGTACATGTAACACATCGGAAAGGATGGAATGATTATGGGATTATTTTCTGACGGATTTAAGGAACTTAAGAAGGCAAGTGTGCCTCTTTACAAGGCTCCCAAGTCCATACAGGAGACGATAGAAATTGAGAAGGTGGCAGTAAACGGTATCTTTGAGGTATCAAAGAACCGCTACTCTAAGTGTTATCGTTTCAATGATATTAACTACACGACAACAAATGAGGATGAGCAGATAGACATCTTCGAGAGGTACTGCAAGTTCCTTAACAGTCTTGACTGTGCTTTTAAGATTACGGTCAACAACAAGAACAAGGATATGGATAAGCTCCGTGACTATATCTTGCTTGCTTATCAGAAAGATGGATATGATGAGTATCGAAAGATTTATAACGATATCATTGAGGAGAAAATCCGTGATGGCAGGCAGGGTATTGAGCAGGAGAGGTATCTTACCATAACGATTGAGAGAAAGAACTTTGAGGAAGCAAAGGCACAGTTTGCCACAATTGAGGCTACCGTTCATAAAGCTTTCTCGGAACTTGGAACGGATATCATTCCGCTTGACGGAAATGAGAGGTTAAAGGTTCTTCATAACTTCTATCATCTTGGAGAGGAGGATACCTTTGATTTTGACATCAAGAATGCTGCAAAGGTTGGGGCAGATTTTCGTAATGACCTTTGTAACGGGATGCTTAAATACTTCCCGGAGCATATCGAAGATGAGGGCAAATTCGTTCGGGCTCTTTTTATCAAAAAGTATCCGAGTTCACTCTCTGACAGATTCTTAAATGAGATTACTTCTTTACCCGTTCACTCCGTAACGAGTATTGATGTTGTTCCGATACCGAAGGACATGACAACAAAGGTACTTCAGAAAAAGTATCTTGGAATTGAATCAGACATTATCAAGCAGCAGAGGGTGAGGAATAAGAATAATGATTTTTCTTCTGAGATTTCCTATGCAAAAAGAACGGAGAAAAAAGAGATAGAACAGATTATGGACGATGTGAGGGAGAATGACCAGTGCATGTTCTATGTGGCGGTTACTATTCTTCTTGTGGCAGAGAGCAAGGATGAACTTGAGAGTATGACGGAATCTATCGTGACAATCGGTAAGAGAAACTCCGTGACGATAGATACCCACTATCTCAAACAGAGAGAAGCTCTTAACACGGCTCTTCCTATTGGAATCAGACAGGTGGAGACTATGAGGACGATGCTTACCCAATCCTTAGCAGTGCTGCTTCCGTTTAATGTGCAGGAATTGAATGATTCAGGTGGTAATTACTACGGTATCAACCAGATTAGCAAAAATGTAAATGTAGGTAACAGAAAGAAGCTCTTGAACGGAAATGGATTTATTTTTGGTGTGCCCGGTTCCGGAAAGAGCTTTTTTGCAAAGCAGGAGATGGGTAGTGTATTTCTTAATACCAACGATGACGTGATAGTTATAGACCCGATGAATGAGTATTTTGGTATAGCTGATACTTTTGGCGGTGCAATCGTTAATCTATCTGCATATACCAAGAACTATGTGAATCCTTTGGAGGCTGATTTATCACAGGTAAATGAAAAGGGTATCCGTGACGTGATTGCTGACAAGTCAGAGTTTATGCTTGGACTTTGTGACCAGCTTTTAGGCTCGGCGCTTAATCAGAAACACCATTCCATCATCGACAGGTGCGTGAAGGATTTGTATTTTGATTCGTGGAGAAATCACAAAGTACCGCTTATGAGCGACTTTTATCATATATTGAAGGCCCAGGCAGAATCAGAGGCACAGGAGCTTGCTCTATGTCTCGAACTTTTTGTAGAGGGTTCGCTTAATATCTTCAATCATCATACAAACGTTGATGAGGACAACAGACTTACCGTTTATGGCATTCAGGATTTGGGTTCACAGCTTGCACCCGTGGCAATGCTTGTCATGATGGAGGCTATTCAGTCAAGAATCATCGAGAATGGTAGAAAAGGCAGGGCTACATGGCTTTATATTGATGAGTGCCATGTTCTCCTTAACAGCGATTACAGTGCGACTTATCTTCAACAGCTATGGAAAAAGGTGAGGAAGCAGGGCGGACTTTGTACCGGTATCAGCCAGAATGTCACAGACCTTTTGCAGAACTATATTGCCTCTACGCTCATATCAAACAGCGAGTTTATTGCACTTCTTAAACAGAGTAATATCGACAGTGCGAAACTTGCCGAGGTCATCGGCGTATCGGATGCGCAGCTTCGATTTGTAAGCAACAGCCCAAGTGGTACGGGGCTTATCAAGTGCGGTTCGGTGGTGATTCCATTTGATAATACGATTGGGAAAGATACGGCACTTTATAAGCTCTACAACACGAATATCCATGAGAAGATTGCAGAAGGGCTTATGGACAATACGCCTGTTACTTCTGAAAACTCCGATGTCGAACAATCTGCGGAGAAGTACAACAGTTGGTTGATTTATTAAGGACGGTGAGTATATGAAGATTCGTAAGGTAGAAGATCAGCCCATGAAGCTTCATACCAAGAACGGTCCGAAGCTTCGTATCAGGGCAAAGAATAAGACGAAATCCAGCAGGATGAAAGTTCATAAAGTAAAGAAGTCTCCGCTTTCAAGTTTAAAACAGAGGGCGGAGTCTTCTAATGCCTCTATACAGGTAAAGAGACAACAGCTTCATATCATGGGTAGGAAAGCTTTAAAAGAAGTTGACGGTGGCGAGGAGGTCGCTGACAGTATTGATGTGGCAACGACATTTGCCTATCCTTTTTCCTCGGCTGCGTCTAAAGGTGCAAAGCTGCTTCGCAAAAAAAAGAAGCAGTCAAAGGAAGAATCTAAAGCGAGAGACAAGAAGAAAAGGACATCATATGGTCGTATGGATTCAGAATCAATCAATGCAAGTGAGGTCGAGCGTCGTAAAGCTTCCATCAAGGCAAAGGAATCTAATCTAAAAAAGAAGGACAGTGGTAAGAAATCTGGTTCTGGTAAAGATTCTCCTTTAGGAAATGGTAAATTCAGAAGAGGCAGAATGATAGCGACCTTTATCGCCAACATGAGAGCTAACGAGGAGGAGAAAATATCTCTTTCCACAGCGGCAAAGCAGACAGTAAAGAGGGAACTTGCTATACTGATAAAGAAGATTGTGGCCACTGTGCTTCCGGGATTACTTGGTCTTTTCTCTGTGATTGCCCTGTGTGGGATAGTAGTGGTAACGGTGCTTGCCGTCATATACAATTCTCCGTTTGCTATCTTCTTTCCATTGCCTGACAGTGGTACAGAGGATCCAAGAACGGTGCTTGTCGGTTATTATCAGGAGTTTAATGAAACGGTCTTTGATCTTGAAGAGTCAGGCGAGACAGTTGTATATCAAAACTCTGATGATGGGGTGGCTGTTTCAAACTTCAATGACACTTTGATGGTTTATATGCTCATATATGGTGATGGCAAACCAGGATATGTCATGAATGAGGAAGGCAAGAAGAATCTCAAAAAGATATTTGATGAGATGAACTATATTGATTCGGCAAGTAGTGCGGTTAAGATGGATGTCGGAGATTCACTTGGTAAAGTCTGGGTGACGGCATACTGTCCGTGTTCACTGTGTTGTGGACCATATGCTAACGGCATCACGGCATCAGGCAAGAAAGCAAAGGCTAAACATACTATAGCTGTGGATGCCTATAACCCTATCGTGCCAATGGGAACGAAAGTCGTGATAGAGGGCACAGTCTACACCGTAGAGGATACAGGGAATCTTAATCATTATGGAAATGATTTTGATATTTTCTATGCGAAGCATTCTGATTGCGGTCAATGGGGAAGACGTCACGTGGAAGCTTATATTGCAAAAGGTAATACCAATAAGGTTATGGTCACTTCATCCAATACTACAGTACATAATCTGACTTATAAAGATTATATGGAGAAGAATACTTTGACACAAGATCAGAAAGATGTGCTTGAGCAGTTGATGAGTGCTGATGCATCTACTTTTTATGGTTCCGGAGCGATAGGAGCGCAGGTCGCACAGATGGCTATGACAAAGGTTGGATGTGGATACAGTCAGGATAAGCGAATGCAGCAAGGTTGGTATGACTGTAGTTCTTTGGTTTATCGACTCTATAAGGAAGTTGGAATTAATCTTCCCTATGTGGCATCAACTCAGGGACAGTATTGTTATAAGAATGCGATGATAATCAATAAAAAAGATTTGAAGCCCGGAGATTTAATCTTTTATTCGTATGAAGATAACGGACAATTCCGAAATATATCCCATGTGGCAATTTATGTGGGTGATGGAAAGATGGTTCATGCGGCGAACTCAAAGAGAGGTGTGGTATTAGATCCACTTAGAACGAGTAGCGTGGTTTTCTATGCGAGACCGTACAGGTAAATAGCCGTAGGCGTAATCCTACGGCTTATATCTCAATACTGTATTCCAGGTAACGGGAAATCCCATACTACTTAATAGTTTATCAGTATTATCTTTTGATGTCTTCTTCTGGTAGGAGAAGATGATTGATTTGAGTTGCTTATAAAAGCACTTGAAATCTTCTTTTGGAAGGAGATAACGCAATGCTATAACAATTGCAAACAGGTCATTTTTGCCAACGGAATAATTGGAACCATTCTTTGGAACGCCCAGTTTTTTATGTAATGCAGTATCAGGAATATCAGTATGGCTGTGGTATAAAAACAGACGCTCGTTGTGGGCACAGACATTTCTGAAATCAGTTATGACTTTAAGGTGCTGTCTTAATTCACGCTCATTTACCGCTTCATAGCAATGGCTGATTTTTGACTGGATATCACTTTGCATATAGGAATACATTTTTGAGATTTGTCCTATTGTAAGTGTATTCACAACAGCCCATAAAGGTACATTTTGATATTTCCTGCGCTGATAAACGATATAGTCATGTGCCGAGCTGATGTTGGCATTATATGTAAGAATCTGTATCAGTTTGTTTATTCCATTGTAGTTACGTCTGGAATAGTTATAGTTATTTGGATCAAGGTAATCATTCTGGTTGGATGAATACTTATCACAAAAGTGGTAGGAAATCTGGGAGCGAATTCTTTGTTCTATGTGGCAGATGTATTTGAATATGAGTAGGCGTAATTCCTCATCAAAGTCATACAGATTGACTATATCTTCGAAAGTGGTGTCTGGTAGATATGTGCGTGTGGTGTAGTCATAAAAGATGGACTTGTAACCGTCGATAAGAGCGTAATAACGAATTTCTCTCAATTTTTCCTCAGCAAAAGAAAGATTGCCTATTATCAATCCCTTTTTTGAGGTAAGATTTTTAATTTGCTCCTGATAATTCAGGAAAGGTTTCAACCCCGACATACGTAGTATTCCTTTCAAACAAAGAAGAGAGGACCCAAGGATCCTCCCTCCGGTCACAGTCCTCTCGAGTATCTGCAACCTATCACTGCCCTTTATGATAGCACAGTATAAAGGGTTTGACAATAGTTATTATGGAGAAAATAATAAATTTTTATGCAAAGGAGAGTGATTGTTATGGGTGTAACAGTAACCGATTTGGTGGTTTACCATTACGAGAAGCAGCCATCTGACTTTAAAGTCGGTGAGCTGCTTCATAACTTTAATGGCAATGATTACCGTGTTATGGAGAATTATGGGAGAGGTGATGTACTTCTAATGCAAATGAATACAGGGATGTTTGTAGTTGCCGAGGGTATTGCGACGTATAAGAGATATCCAAAGGATGAGAGTCCTACGGAAAAGAATATGCAGACAGGTATTGAGTGGGATAGTGGCGTATATCTTGGTAATGACATAACCTCAATCAATTTTAAAAAGCTTCGTGAGGAGTATGGTGCTCCGCCTGAACCAAATGAACAAGGTGAGTATGAGATTGAGATTAATGAGACACTTTCGCATACAGAATGCGTTAAGGCAGATTCATATTATGAGGCTTTAGATGATGTAAAGGATAGATATGACAGGAGTGAGATAGTGCTTGATGCGGAATCATTTGTAGATGTGGATTTTGCACCAAAGGGCAGAAGTAGATAAAGGCTGTTCAAATAAATTATAGAAGGGAGATTTTCAGATGAGTGTTGATTATAAGTGCAGGCAGATCTATAACGATGTAATCCATGAAGTTACAAAATCAGAAGAAATATGGAAGAGTGTTCTGAATCTGTGCGGTAAGATATACCGATATGAATTTGATAATGTGCTTATGGTATATGCACAGCGTCCACATTCGACAGCGGTTGCTGATTATGATACATGGAAAAAGGTTGACCGTTATGTGAAGCGTGGAAGCAAGGGAATTGCCGTATATCCATCAAGAGCGTTAGATAAGCATTGTCGTTATGTTTTTGATATTTCGGATACCGGAGGAAGAACGGTAAAGTTGACTTGGGATTTTGATAATGGAAATCTCGAAGATTATGCAAGGCTTCTTTCGAGCCGGGGTGATATAAGTCTTTCCGGAAATGAAAGCAAAGGAGAGCTTGAAAAGATAATTTGGGACTTTACAAAGGCAGAGATTCGTGCTATATTAAAAGAAAAACACGCAATGCGTGTTGAAGCATTGACGAATACTCTAGGCAATCAGATTATCAGTGGTATGAAGGATGTAGAAAGCGACGGTATGCAGCTTATAGAAAACAGTATCTTCTATACCGTTGCGGGACGATGTGGATTTGATCTTTCAGAATCAGAGAACAGTCTTCATACTATAAAACAGATTACCAAAGAGGATATAATTTATGAGCTTGGCAGTCTTGTCAGCGATGTGTCTTGTGATGTTTTAAGGAATATCAGCAGGGATATCAGAACAGTCGAGAGAGAAAGGAGAATGTCTTATGAGCGTAGCACTACAGTACAAAGAGGGACCGGATGGAATGTTGTATCCGAACATAACAATGGAACAGGAGAATCTGTCGAATCTAGGGAAGTACGGTCTGATGGCGATGGATTATCTGAGGGAGAATCATTATCAGAGGTACAAGTCACTGGTTCGATTCGGGAGGCTGACGGAGGTACTGTCTCCGCTGAACGAGGAAGCGTGCGAGATGGAAGACAGATTGATGGAGCAGTATCTGAAGGATCATCCGGCAAAGAACCCAGCAGACACAATGGAGATGTGGAGAATCAGAGAGCAGGGCTTAAGGAAGATAGAGGAGATAATAGTCCACGACCTGATCAACAAGTACCATTAAACGAAGAGGTTGTGGAGGTTGACAGGAATCCGTTTGAGGTAGTTGCCACAAATCAGGGTGAATTTCATCAGATGTCCTTTATGGATATGATGAAATCACCGAATAATGATTTAGACAGAGAACTGAAAGAATTAGAAAACTTTGGAGAAGAAAGAGGAGCTGATGCGGCTTCTCTTTTTTCACATATGGAATCTGTTCTTTCAGAACAGGAAAAAGAAGACATAAAGTCAGGCAAATACACCTATCTTAATCCGAAGAAGGAGCCTGTGCCGGAGGAGTACATCAAAACAGTGGTGCTTCGAGGTACAGGCTTTGTTGATGGAAAAAAGCGTGTTTATAAGATTATGCAATCTGAGTTTGTAAAGTCCGAACGTGTAAAAAAGATCAAAGCAGAATATGGTACCGGAGGAGCAGGTTGGCCTCTGGAAGGATATGGGCTACATGGCTATGATACCTTTCAGGCAAAGGGCATTCGCTTTCAGTGGCGTGATGAAGAGGGCGAGAAAGAAGGATATGTAAACTGGAATACAGTAGAGGAAGTGATTTCTGCGCTTGTCCTGACAGGAGAATATTACACACCGAAGCCTGAATTTGTAGATACAGAATCACCAAAAGACCTGCCGGAGAGAGAGGATATTATTGATGCAGATTATGTGGAGGTGGACGATTCTGAGGAGGAATTGGATGAATTTGCAATCCCTGATGAAGTAGAGGATATGGGTATTCCTGATAACAAGCGTGCTTCTGGCGAACAAGATGGGGATAATTGGTATGGCATGACACCTGAGGAACTTGCGAGGGAAGACGAACTTGTAACTTTTGCCGAGTATGGCAAGGAGTTTATGGATGAAGATACTTATAATGCGAAGCTTGGGGAGATGCTTGAGCAGAGGGATGAGGAGCAGAAAATTCGTGTTGCAGAATCCGTCAATTTTCATATGTCTCCCTTCACCACGCAATCCGCAGGAGTGATGACAAGGTACGATTGGAACATCAAGGCACTTCGCACATTAAAACTGATTCAGAGTGAGAACCGTGCAGCTACATCTGAAGAGCAGGAGATTTTGTCGAAGTATGTCGGCTGGGGTGGGCTTTCACAGGCATTTGATGCGAATAATGAGAATTGGAATAAAGAATACAGTGAGCTTAAGGAACTACTCACACCGGAGGAGTATGAGGCGGCTAGGGCAACAGTAAACAATGCATTTTATACACCATCTATCGTGGCAAGTGCGATTGGAAATGCCCTTGTTCAGTTTGGTTTTAAGGATGGTAATATTCTTGAACCATCATTAGGAGTTGGTAATTTCTTTGGCTGTCTGCCGGATTCATTGTCACAGGCAAAGCTTTTTGGTGTAGAGATTGATCCGGTATCTGCTGAGATTGCAAGACTTCTTTATCCATCGGCAAAGATTGAAATCAAGGGTTTTGAGGAGACGACATATCCCGATAACTTTTTTGATGCGGTCATCGGAAATGTGCCGTTTGGAGATTATAAAGTCTATGATCCGAAGTATAACAAGCTGAATTTAAAAATTCACGATTATTTTCTTGCAAAGAGCATCGATCAGGTAAGACCGGGAGGTGTCGTGGCAGTTATAACTACCAAAGGGACGCTTGATAAGAAGAATAATTCCATCCGTAAATATCTTGTGGAGAGGGCGGAGCTTCTTGGTGCAATCAGACTTCCAACTTCCACTTTCTCCGGCAATGCAGGTACAGAGGTGACAAGTGATATCCTGTTCTTTCAGAAACGTGAGAGAAAGGTGACGATTGAGTCTGAGTGGGTACATCTTGGTTTTACGGAGGATGGTATCCCGGTAAATAGTTATTTTGCTGAACATCCTGAAATGATGCTCGGTACGATGAAGTATGACAAGGGGAGATTTGGCGAGAATAGCAATTATACGGTATGTGTAAATGATAATAATGATTTTAATCTGTATGAGGCACTTAATAATGCTATAGCTAACATTCATGCAGACTATAAGGATTTCGAGCTTATATCTGAAAATGATGAAAGCCTGACATCGGAGATTTCTGCTGATCCTGACGTGAAGAATTTTACTTTTACTGAATATGACGGAAAGCTATATTTCAGGAGAGATAGCAGAATGTATGAATGGGAGGCAAAAGACAAGACAGAGAAGCGTATTCGCGGTCTTATGAAAATCCGTGAGCTTACAAGGAAGGTGATAGATATTCAAATCCAGGGAGCAGATGAGCAGGAACTTATCAAAGCACAGAAGGAATTATCTGATACTTATGATGGTTTTGTAAAGAAACACGGATATATCACGGGTAGAGGAAATTCGATGGCATTTCGTATGGATGCAGATTATCCGCTTCTCTGCTCATTGGAGATTGTGGATGAGGACGGGAATGTGGAGAAGGCGGAGATGTTTACAAAGCAGACGATTAAGGCGAAACAGGAGATAAAGCATGTGGAGACAGCGGTGGAGGCACTGAACCTGTCAATAAATGAGTTCAACAATGTGAATCTGCCCTTTATGCTTTCGGTCTATGAGCCGGATATCAGTGATTATATTGAGGAAATCAGGAGCAAGCAGGCTGACATAGGAAGGGCAGAGGCAGCAAATGCTGTAGCAGAGCCTGCCACATTTACGGTGGGAGGAACGGAGTTTGATGAGGGTATGGTCGCAGAGGTTGACGACATAAGGCTTTCTGATGACCTGAGATTTCAGCTTATGCGTGAAAAGTTAATTGAAGAGCTTAAAGGTGTGATATTCTGTAATCCCGAAAGCTATAACGAGAATGACCGTAACCGTGGCTGGGAGACTGCAGATGAGTATTTGTCCGGAAATGTCAGAGATAAACTTCTGATAGCAGAATCAAATGCTAAGCTGAATCCTGAAATTTTTGGCACAAATGTTGAAGCTCTTAAAGAAGTACAGCCTCCTGACCTTGATGCGTCGGAGATAGATGTGCGTATAGGTACAACTTGGATTGAGCCTGAGGATTATCAAGCATTCATCTATGAACTTTTGAACACGCCGTACTGGGCGAGGGATGATGGGAGTTCATATAGGAGTAATGGAATCAAAGTGAATCTGAACCGATTTTCAATGGAGTGGTTTATTGAGAATAAGTCAAGGGACAGTCATTCTGTGGCAGTTACAAAGACATACGGTACAAGCAGGATTGATGCTTATTCCATCTTTGAATCTACCCTTAATATGCGTGTTGTGACTGTTAGAGACCGTATT
Source organism: Lachnospiraceae bacterium (assembly GCA_017540605.1). Taxonomy (GTDB): domain Bacteria; phylum Bacillota; class Clostridia; order Lachnospirales; family Lachnospiraceae; genus RGIG6919. The sequence continues at coordinate 31,887 of JAFYAS010000060.1, forward strand.
GAGGACGGTGGTGGGAAATACCATTACGAGGTCAATAAAGAAGCAACAATGCTTGCAAGGGAGAAGCAGAACCAGATAAAGGAAGAATTTCGTAATTGGATATGGAAAGATCCTGACCGTAGGAAGAAGTATGTGGATTATTATAATCAGACATTCAATAATATCCGTCTCCGTGAGTATGACGGAAGCCATTTGGAGTTTCCGGGCATGAATCCTGATATTCACCTTGAAGAGCATCAGGTAAATGCGATTGCCCGTGTGCTTATGGGTGGAAATACGCTACTTGCCCATTGTGTGGGTGCCGGCAAGTCTTTTGAAATGATGGCTGCATGTATGGAACAAAAGAGGCTCGGGCTTGCAAATAAAACGGTTATGGTCGTGCCAAAGTCCTTAATCGGTCAGACGGCAAGTGAGTTCCTCCGTCTTTATCCGTCAGCGAATATCCTCGTGGCAACAGAGAATGATTTTTCAAAGAAACGCAGGCAGCAGTTTATCGCCCGTATAGCAACAGGAGATTATGACTGTATTATTATGTCTCACTCGCAATTTGAGAAGATTCCAATCTCGAAGGAACGACAGCAGATGCTTATGGAGAGGCAGATTGATGAACTGAATATTGCCATAGCAGATATAAAAGCAGAGAATGGCGAAAACTGGTCAGTCAAGCAGATGGAAGCACAGAAGAAGAGACTTGAGGAGCAAATGAAAGAGCTTATTGAAACGGTGGAGCGTGATGATGTCATTACATTTGAGGAGCTTGGCATAGATTCAATCATGGTAGATGAAGCACATTTTTTCAAGAATCTTTCCATATTTTCTAAGATGACGAATGTGGCGGGCATCACGGGTACAGGCAGCAAGAGGGCGATGGATATGTTCTTAAAATGCCAGTATATCAATGAGATTAATAATGGCAGGGGGATTGTATTTGCTACCGGAACACCCGTCTCGAATACAATGTGTGAAATGTATGTCATGCAGAGTTTTCTTCAGAAGGATACCCTTGAACAGCTTGGAATCTATCATTTCGACAGTTGGGCGGCAAACTTTGGTGAAGTTACTACATCATTGGAATTATCTGTTGAGGGCAATGGATTTCGTTTTAGAAACCGATTTAACAAATTTGTGAATCTGCCTGAGCTTATGAATCTTTTTAAGGAAGTGGCAGATATCCGTACCCGTGATACACTTGATTTAAAAGTGCCAAAGCTTCGTGATGGAAACTATAAGATAATCTCATCGGAACCGGACTGGTACACAAAAGAAGTCATGGAGGAATTTGTGGCGAGGGCAGAACGTATTCATGGAGGAGGAGTAGATCCAAGAGAGGATAATTTTCTTAAAATCACTAATGATGCGAGACTTCTCGGTACGGATGCAAGGCTTCTTGAAGCATCAGCACCGGAGAACCCCGGAGGTAAGCTTAATCAGGTGGTAGACAATGTATATGAAGAGTATAAAAGAGCTGAGAGCCTTGGAATTATGGGCACTCAGCTTATTTTTTCGGATATTGGAACGCCAAAGTCTGCTTGGAAAGAGGAAATGCTTGACTCTGATTATTACAGGTCAGGGCATGAGTTTGATGTTTACAACTATATCAAGACGGAACTTGTGAAAAGAGGAATACCCGCTGAAGAGATTGCTTTTGTACATGACGCAAAGACAGATGCGGCAAGGGAGAATATTTTCAAGGAAATGCGTATGGGCGTAAAGAAAATCATGATAGGTTCGACAGATAAGTGTGGTACTGGAGTAAATGTACAGACACACCTTGTTGCTATGCATCATGTAGATTGCCCTTGGAAACCATCAAGCATTGAACAGCGTGAAGGCAGGGGATTAAGGCAGGGAAATGAGAACAGTGAAGTGGCTGTTTATCGTTATGTCACGAAAGGAACATTTGATGCGTACTCATGGAGCGTTGTCGAGAACAAGCAGCGTTTTATATCCCAGATTATGACTTCCAAGTCTATAGGCAGGAGTTGTGAAGATATTGACGAGGTGACATTTCAGTATGCAGAGATTAAGGCGGTGGCAACAGGAAATCCCTTGATTAAGGAAAAGATGGAAATCGACAACGATGTTCAAAGACTTAAACTTTTGAAAGCATCATATAATTCCCAGCATTATCAGCATCAGGACAATTTCATGGTTAAATATCCGAAGCTAATTAGTGCGGCAGAGGAGAAACTCGCTCATGTAAGGAATGATGTGGCTTTTCGTGATGAGATTCTTAAAAAGGAGCCTGAATTTGCTATAGAAGTATATGGTCCGGTAATCATCAGTGAGAAGAAGTTGAAGGAAGAAAAAGCTTCTGGACAGACATCATTTGCAGAGGAAAGCAAAGAAGAAAGTATCACCAGAACTAACAATGGCGCAATATACAAAGAGCGTGTTGACGGTGGTACGGCACTTCTTGCTGCGGTATCAAGGGCGAAGACAGGTATCAGGACTGAGATTGGCAGGTATAAAGGATTTACATTATCTGTGGAGAAGAACTTTATGGGAATCAATTATCTGTATCTTACAGGTAAAACAGATTATAGCATTGAGCTTTCTACATCTCCTGTAGGTATGATGGTTCGTCTTGAGAATGAGTTTAATAAGATTGATGAAAAGATTGTTTTCCTTGAGCAGAAACTTGATACCTACCATAGAGATATGGAACGGGCAAAGGCTGATTTTGAGAAGCCTTTTGAACATGAGAAGGAACTTCAGCAGAAGCTAAAAAGGCAGTTTGAGATTAATGCGGAGCTTGACCTTGATAAAGCAGAAGGAGCTAAGGAGGAGAATTTCGATGCGAATAGGGCAGATATCGGAGAGAAATACGATGTTTATGATGAAGATGTTGACAGGAAAGAGTCGGAGGAGACCTACGATATCGCTACTGCGGATAAAGAAAATGACTGTATCAGATGATGGAATGGAGGAAGTATGAGCAAGCGAGATTTTATCATTATAGTGTTGATTGGGATTGTACTTGTTGCAGTCCCTTTTGTATTCAGGGCATTAGACCATGCGAGGTCTGATGAATATATCAGAGGATTTGAGGTGAATGGAGATGAAACAGATGAAGGGCAGGAGAATCAGGGCAAAGCCACCAACGGTAAAAAGAAAGCTGCCAAGGATATACCCGAAGGAGCAATCGGTATCATCGAGATCAAAAGTCTTGATATCAAATATCCCATATTTGAGGGCGCAGGAAGTACACAATTAAATATGGGCATTGGCCATATGGAAAATACCGCACCTTTGTGTGAAAAGGGCAATGCGGTATTAGCAGGACATAATGGAAGCAGGCGAGGAATGTTCTTTACAAGACTGAATGAGGTTAAGGACGGTGCAAAGGTCAAGATAACAAATCAGGAAAAGGTAACTCATACCTACGAGGTATATGAGACCGGTGTATATGGACCGTATGATGAGACTGTCTATCAGCAGTCAGATGAAGAATGCCTTACTTTGTTTACCTGTGCATATTCGGGGACGAGGAGATTTGTGGTCAGGTGCAGGCTTGTTACCCCTGTATCTGATGATACTTGAGAACCGGACAGTAACCATTTAATGTAGTATAGCGTGGATGCACGCAGAAAGTGAGGACGTTATGAATTATCGTATCAATGTATTTGAGGTAAAGGGAAACGACAGTAATGTAAAGGCTTATGCCAATATTGCATTCGGAGAGTCGTTGGTGGTGAGGAATATTGCCATTGTAGAGAGAAAGGACGGAGAGGGACTTTTTGTTAATATGCCGTCGTACCGCAGTAATGAGGTGAACGAGCAAGGCAATCCTGTCTATAAGGATATCGCAAATCCTGTCACAAAGGAGTTTTACAAGGAGCTTACCGACAACATCCTTGAGGCTTATGAGAAGCGTGCAGAGCTTGGTAAGGACGGGATGAAGGTAGGTGATGACAGTGCGGAGCCTGTGTTCAATGTATCGTTAACACCGATTGACAGAGAGGGTAGCCATACCAAGGGACTTGCGAGGGTTTATATCGAAGACTCTTTTGTAATCCAGAATATCAGTGTGGTAGAAGGCAAGAACGGACTTTTTGTCTCAATGCCGGCTTATAAGACCAGCAGAGGAGACTATCAGGATATCGCCTTCCCTATCACTAAGGATTTTCGTGAGAAGCTTTTTGGTGCAGTTCTTGATGCCTATAAGCAGGAGAAGGAGAAACCGAGAGAGAAAAGAGCAGCGGAGACTAAGGACAAGGTACAATCAAAAGATGGCGAGTTTATCGAAGTCAGCGACAAGGATGATCTCCCTTTCAGATGATAGACGCAGTAAATAAGGTTTTACCGGGGCTGTTTATAGTCCCGGAGAAAGGAGGATAAAAGTTGGATAGTGTAGAATCATTTTCAAAGGATAAGGATATTTCGGAGCTTTTGGAACTTCTTACACAGATGAAAGATCGTGACGGACTTGAAAATTTCAAAAATACGGTATCTTATGTGGATTCTCTTGAAGAGACGTTATCTGCTATGATGAAACAGATTGTGGATATGAGGGAGGAGATAAAGACAGTACATGAGCAGAACCAGTATCTTATGAGCAGGGCAGAGCGTGGAGTGAGGGATATCATGGTGGATCAGCTAAAAAAGGCTGAGGAGAAGGTGCAGGAGCTTCACAGCAGACTTGTAGAGGTTAAAAATAGCTTAAAGAGATTCGCATCCGATGCAGTCAAGAGTGCTAAGATGTTTGGAGGCAGGGCAATCTTGAAACTTGTGGATATCACCCATATAAAACAGGCACTTGTAGGTATCAGGGATAGGGCTGACCGTATGGCAGGGAGTATTGATTCCCTTTATGATATGGTAGAGGGTTATAAAGCTAATGTTAAGCGTGAAGCAGAGCGTAGAGCGAAACCCTATGAGGGCAGAGAATCTGCGACCCATTATGATAGGGATGATAATCAGTTAAGAGCCGTTGCAGAGGAACAAACCTTATATCAGCAGGATAAGAGCATTGGCTCTTATGAAGAGGAGATGCAAAGGTTCATGGATGCTAAAGTCAGAGAGGGTATGACTTATGAGTGTAATCAGGATGCTTATGAGGATTTTAAGGCTTACTATGACAAAAAGCTCAAGGCAGCGGGACAGGCTGGTAAGGGACAGACGGCTGTAAGTAGAGTGATGAAGAAAGACACGAGATGATTCAATATTTCCTGATTTTAATTGTGCTTTTTGTTCTTCCAGTGTATAATATATGTTTAGAGATGATTGGATGAAAATTGAGCTGTGACACGGGTCAGTGTAAAAAAATATAAGAATATTAACAGAATGCTTAGATTATGCAGTCGGTCAGATGTATATGCATCTGTTCCGGCTGTTTTTAGTTGAGTATATATTCTTAGAAAAGGTTATGTGTCGTAATATCTAAAAAAAACGGAGGTGGCAAACTATGTATTTATCTATGCTTAGCAATGAAAAGAAGCACTTGTTTTTGAATCTTGAAATCTATATGTCTATGGTGGATGGGGAATTTTCTGAGAGTGAGAAGAGAATTATTGATTCACATTGTTTGGAGATGCATATTGATAACAATAATTATGAGATGGATATACCACAGGATGAAGTTTTTAAGAGACTTCAGGAATCTCTTACATGTGAAGAACAAAGAATCGTATTTCTTGAACTTGTAGCGACTATCATGGCAGATGATAAATTCCATAAAGATGAGAAGAGACTTGTCGGGAGACTTGCGGATATCTTCGACATTGATGAAAAAGGTGTTGAGGAAGCATTTTCAATTATTAATGATATGAAAAATGTTTATGAGAGGTGCTCGAATTATATTAAATAAGGAGAATGTGTGATGGAACAACATAAACAAAAAGTAGAATTGATGCGCAAATATGCTAGTAAAATCTGTACTAGTTTTGTTTTCCATGTAGGTGATGATATACCATCTAAGAAAATAGATAATGCAATTAAAAAATATGCGAATGGGCTAGATCGAGATACAGTAATTGGATTATACGATACAACAATTACGGGGAGTGGAAAGTCAGGATACATATTTACAGACACGAAAGTATATTATCTACAGACTTTAGAGAAGCCACAAAAGTTATGGTATGATGATATAGAATCTGTAGAAGTAACCACAGATAAGGTTAAAGATTGTGACAATAAAATAATTTTTCATATGTATGATGGAATGACATTAGTGTGGACAGATTGCTTTGTTAACAAGAAACCTCTTCGAGATTTCTTCAAAGAAATGTTGAAAATAATAGCCTATACTCAAACTGACAACATTCCGGAGGCAATGTTTGATGAATCCAGAATGGAGGGGGCAATAGCTGGAGGAGTTGCTGCCGGAACATATGGTCAGGTTAATAAATCTTTTGAAGAAGAAAGGTTTCATGCTGCACAAGGACACGGCTTTGCAGCTGAAAGGGCTAATACTCTATATGATAGAATTACTGGACATGATGCTAAGATAGTTGGTGATGATAACGTAAAAAATGGGGCGGACCGTATTGTTGACGGAGTGATGATACAATCAAAATATTGTCAGACTGGCAATAAATGTATCAGTGAATGTTTTGATAAGGATGGCAATTTTAGATACTGGAATAATGGAAAACCAATGCAGATAGAAGTTCCTGCGGATAAGTATGATGCGGCGGTACAGGCAATGGAAGATAAAATTCGTCAGGGTAAGTTACCTGGTGTAACAGATCCAGAAGAAGCAAAGAATATTGTTCGCAAGGGGCATTTTACATATGAACAGGCAAAGAATATAGCAAAAGCAGGAACAGTGGAATCATTAACTTATGATGCAGTAAATGGTGTGATAATTGCATCATCCGCTTTTGGGGTAACAGCTATTATTACTCTTGCTACGAATTTATGGAATGGGGAAGACTTTAATAAATCTTTAAAATTAGCCACATGTTCTGGTTTAAAAGTTGGAGGGACAGCTTTTATTACTACAATTTTAGCAGGACAATTATCAAAAGCTGGATTGAACAGTGCGTTAGTTGGAAGCTCAGAGGCGATTGTTGCATTTATGGGTCCGAAGGCATCAGCTGTTTTAATTAATGCTTTTAGAAGTGGAAGTAATATATATGGTGCCGCTGCTATGAAGAGTGCTGCAAAGCTATTGCGAGGTAATGTTATTACTGCTGGTGTGACAGTGGTGGTTTTGTCTTCATTTGATGTTGCTAATATTTTTAGAGGAAGAATATCAGGAAAACAGTTATTTAAGAATCTTGCAAATACTGCCTCAACAGTAGGTGGAGGAACAGCAGGGTGGCTTGGGGGTGCAGCTGTTGGTTCAGCTATTCTTCCTGGAGTAGGTACGGTTGTTGGCGGCTTGATAGGCTCTATTGCAGCTGGTGCTGGTGCTGGTAAGTTGTCCGATACTGTCCTTGGTAGTTTTATCGAAGATGATGCTGACGAAATGGTTAGAATAATTCAGAAAGTGTTTGAAGAGCTTGCTGTAGATTATCTTTTAACTCAAAAAGAAGCAGAAAAATCTGTTGATAGACTTGGTGAAAAATTGGATGGAAAAAAATTGAAGGATATGTTTGCAAGTACAGATAGAAAAAAATATGCCAGAAATCTTTTAATACCTATCATTGAAAATGAAACAAAAAAACGTAAACATATTGCAAAAGTAAGCGATGAGCAACTAGCTTTGAGTCTTCGTGGTGTTTTAGAGGATATTTCAGATTATTTTGATTCGGATAAAGAATTGGCGTATTGAATATGGAGGAATTAAAAGGTGGAAAAAAAAGCTATAATAAAGAAAATGAAAGTGTATGCAACTTTTAAAGAAAAAGATATTGAAGAAAGAATTACCGATGTTAAAGAGATGACATTTATAAACCTTCGTGATTGCCTGATTGGACTTGGTACAATACTAGAAGAAGATTTTGATTTGAATGTATATATTATCAGTGTTCAAGCAGGAGTTGTGAACAAGAACAACGCAATTGTAGCTGTTAAGCTTAATGATAATAAACTGTATATGTTTGGATATGCTCGAGAGGGGCTTATAAAACAACACACAGCTGAGAAAGCTATGGAAAAAATAGAAAAGAAGGTTTTAGAACACTATAAGTAAGAGGGTATAAGTTAAGAGTTATGCCAGTGATAATATAAGACTATGAATATATGCTGATTTGATAGATGTGGATGGTGAGAAGATGGTCAATAGTCATTTTGTTCCTCAATTTATACTAAGGAATTTTTGTGCAGATGAGAAAATACAATATTACAATTTGGAGAATAAAAAGGCAGAGGAGAGATCCACAAGATCCGTCTTTTCAGAGAAGGGGTATTATCCGATTAATATCGAAAAATCTCTTTGCCAAAAAATAGAGGTTCAATTTGCTAATATCCTTAATAAAAAGATTCTAAATGAGAATTATAGAATATCTTTAAATTCTAAGGAAATTCTTATTTTAAAGAAATATCTTATAATAACGATGCTAAGGGTTAGAGATGATAATCTTGAACACAATATTTGGTATCACGAACTCAAGAGAAGTGGGATAATAGTTGAGGACGATCTGGAAAAAGAATTCCTTAGCGGAGATTTTTACGAGAATATAAATAAGGTGCTTGAATGTGACGATTTAGATAAGTTGCTTGATTTAGTTAAAAAAGGCGATAATCTAAATTTAGTGACTTTTATTAAAGATGCGGTTTATTCTTACAATGTTTTTGTAAGGTCAAATCATTCCAAAGAAGATTTCTTAATACCTGATCGCGGATGGGCAGGTTATCGTGGACCGGTAGGTGTAAAAAAACTAAATGCTATGTTAAATATGCCAGTGTTTATGTTTGATCCGTATGTGCAGATGATATGGTTTATGTCATCTCCGCAAGATTATGCGATTTATCCATTATCGAAGTCGTTGGCGTTGTTAGCTGTCAGTTCCGCATTTAAAATATGTTTGCCTGGTTCACCATACAAGTTTATATATCCCGATGAAGCTCCCTCTTTATCAGCGTGTCTAGGGTTTGGTAATGCCAATACTATAGCACTACCTGAAAATCGAATTAATAGAGATGGTACAAAGGAGTATAGATACCAGATTAAACAACTGACAAAGAAGGATATGGCTTTTTTGAATGGTGTATTGATAAAAAATGCAGATAAGTATGTATGCTATGCTGATTTAGGTAGAGTAACATACAGTCTTAAAGAGAATAATACATAAAAAATGTAAAGTTTATTAATAATGTTCGGGTGCAGTACATTACATATCCAGTCCTTCGGGGCTGGATAATTTTTTTACTTGACATGGCACGCAATGCGTGCTACGATAGAGACAGATAGAAAATTATACGATGAAATCATCAGAAAGGAGGACATTATGGCTACGGAAACAATGAATGAGATTAAGAAAATTCGTAAAGAGGCAGGCATGACACAGAAAGTCTTCAGTGAGTTCTTTGGAATACCTGTAAGGACTTTACAGGATTGGGAGGCAGGACTAAGGACACCACCTGATTATGTGGTGAGGCTTCTTCCCTACAAGCTTAACCTCGAATGGGATTATGAGAACAAGAAACCAAAGGATTTATCCGAAGAAAAGTGATATTGACAGAACGATGATGCACTCACAGAGGATTGGTCTTGTGTGAATGTTAGTAATTACCGACAGTGAAACCTTTATAAAGCAATATATTAGGGGTGCGATGTCCGAATGTGAGCTGTGTATCCAATTTATTTATGGAAGGGCGGCGATTTATATGAATGAGAATACTAATTTAAGGATTGTTCTGGCTATATTGGTTGTTGGATTGGCGTGGAGTGTATTTTCTCCCTTACCGGTAGTGGCGAAAGTGAGAAGCCATTTATCTGTAAAGAACAAAAAGTTATCGGTGGGTCAGGAATATACTTTGAAAATGAAAGGAATATCTGCTAAGGACAAGAAAAAGGGAAGAAAGGTCAGATGGAAAGTATCTAATAAATCCGTGATACTTATCAAAGGAAAGAAGGATTTTAGTATAACTCTACGGGCAAGAAAGACAGGGAATGTAAAGGTTACAGGCATTTATCGTGGGAAGAAATACACTTGTAAAATTAAAGTGAAAGATGATGGAGCCGGAGAGCAGAAGCCTAAAGAACAGACTGACACCAATGAAAATCAGTCGAATATACATATGAATGCGTCAGAGATAAACATGTATTTTATAAGTGATGTGGATAAAAAGCATTTATCAGAATCTGAAAAACATATTTATAGCTATCAGTTTAAGGTAGAGGGAATAAAAAAGAGTACGGAAATTAAATGGAGTATTGAGAGTGACGAAAAGGTTAGCTGCTTTAAGGTAGACAACGGAAGAGTATATATGTGGAGGAGTCCGGGATATGAGGAAAATCATGAAGACGCATTTGTTGTGGCATCCTTGAGTGATGGTACATGGGTTAAAGCAAAATTGCATGGATATTCAGAGCGGAATGAGGCTGTGAAGAATATCGTGAACGGATTTGTGAATGATAAGCTTACCTCTGATATGACAGAATATGAAAAACTCGATGCGATTGCCTCATATGTGTCATTGAATTATGAGTATCAGCTTTATCAGTCAGATTGGATTACGATGGCGCTTGGTGGAAGTGGAGATTGTTTCTCAAGCAGGTGCTTTGTCAGATATCTGTGTCAGGCAGCAGGGATTAAGGCGGTTATCTGTGTGGGAGAAGGCTTAGACGGCATGACTCTGGCAAAGGCAGATGGAAAGCTATATGTGGTTATGACCGGTTTTAGGGATGCTCAGCCAAGAAAGTATAGGGTATATGAGCCTACAGAGGAATCTTTGCAGAGTATAGTGTCGAGAAGTCATATTGACCTTGCGTATTTCGATTAGAGTTATGTTATGGTGCGTAAAATCGTTGGGATAATAACTTAGGCGGAGATTGAATTCTAGTCTTTGTGGTACTCGATAATATCATCTATGCCACAATCAAACATTTCGCATAGTTGGTTAAGCGTGGTAAGAGTTATACTGCGATTATGCTTAAGGTTGTCTAGTGTACCACGGCTAAAATTATATTCATTTAGTAGTTTATACTGTGATATGTTCTTTTCTTTAAGAGTTTTCCATAAAGGATCAAAGGTTATCATTCATGCTCACCGCCCTTTAATCATTCTAATAGAAGCGCAAAAAGGTGTATATTCCCAAAATGACGGGAATAATTATTGACGGATAAAACCTACATATTTTATAATTCTGATAGCAAATAAAGTATGGAGGGGTGTTTGTATGCTTGATCAGAAAACAAGGGAAGAGGTAAATAAAACAGTTAAGATTGTTAATGGAGAGAAGATAAATGAGGTATTCGGGAGTGATTGTGAGTTTGCTATTATGGGAATCATGACTGAAGCTATGCTTTGTGCAGGAATTAGAAAGGGCAGGATGATTGAGGCGTTATATTTTGCCGGAGAGGCGATAGATAAACTATCAGTGCAGGAGCTTCGTGATAGTTATATTGGTTTCATGTATAAGGGGAAAAAGAAGAGTAAGTTGGAAATTTGAAACTTGACTGTGCGACTTGCAGGATTAAATGAGGTTTTCGAGGAGGTTGATATTATTGTCAAAGGGCGAAAATCAGAAGCTTAAGCTTCTTTATCTGTTGGATATATTGAATGAATATACAGATGATGAACACAACATCACAATGCAGGAGATAGTAAAGAGACTCTCTGATTGTGGTGTGAATGCCGAGAGGAAGGCTCTCTATAACGATTTGGAGGAACTTCGGACATATGGGATTGATGTTATAGGGGAAAAGGATGGTTTAGGTTATAATTATCATATAGGTAATCGAAAATTTGAACTTGCGGAGTTGAAGCTGCTTGTAGATGCCGTGCAATCATCTAGATTTATCACGAAAGCAAAGTCTAAAGAATTGATAAAAAAGATTAACGGCTTGACGAGTAAATACCATGCCGATGAGTTAAACCATCAGGTATATGTGGCAGGACGAGTCAAAACTATGAATGAGAGTATCTATTATAATGTCGATCTGATTCACACAGCTATTTCCGCAGATGTAAAGATCAGGTTCAAATATTATATGTGGAACGAGAATAAAAAGCAGGTTTATAGACGGAACGGGGATTACTATAGTGTTTCACCGTGGGGATTGACATGGGATGATGAGAATTACTATCTTATCGGATACGACGATGAGTATAAGGCTATCCGATATTACCGGGTTGATAAAATGAAGAAGATACTCCTGTCTGACGAGAAGAGAGAGGGTAAGGGAAACTTTAAGTCAGTGGATATGGCTGTATATTCAAAAAAGAGATTTGGAATGTTTGATGGTGAAGAGATAGAGGTAGAGTTGCTCTGTGATAATGATATGGCAGGGGTTATAATAGACAGATTTGGAAGAAACACTCCATTTGTGAGACAAGACGAAGGACACTTTATTGCTCTTGTATCTGTGGCTGTCAGCATACAGTTTTTGGGATGGGTGATGTCACTGGGAGATGGTGTGAAGATTGTTGGACCGGATAGAGTGGTAGAGCAGATGCAGGATGAGGTTAGAAGACTTAATAAAGCTTATTTAGATGATTAAGCATGTTTTTTGATAGAATCGTATTGGGCGTAAGGGCGCCTGATACGATTTTTTTCATGTATCAGAGTTGAGTACAGACTTTTGGACAGCTCTTTATGCTATATTTTATTTATCGAAGATGTTTATCCGTCATTAATTGGAAGTAACAGAAAGTATTTAAGAAAAAAGATGAACCTATGAAAGAGAAAAGTGGGTCAATTACAGGAGTGAAATCATCTAGAAAGATAGAAAAATTGATAAAATGTTCCAAATATGATATAATATTATTTTGGATTATTGTATTCAAGTGGAATGTTTTGACGATATGAGGTGCTGTTTATGACTATAGATAACGAAGTATTATATGAAAAATACAATATAGATATCGAATTGTATAGAGGTATTCCTATAGACTTCAATGATCTTAGAATACGTACAGCGAATTGCCTAAAAAGAGCAGGTATTTTCGATTTAGATAATCTATTGTCTATGTCGTATGACAAGCTATCTAGGATAAAAAGCCTTGGAATGTTAAGTTTAAATGATATTGAAACATATGTCAAGAAACTTGATTCAAAGGCTGAAGAATTGATAGAACAAATGGATATCTGTATAACATCCAAAATTAGGAGTCGAAGAGACTTGATTTATTCAGGAGAGTTTACAGAAGAACTTTATGATGGAATTAGTGATTATGAGCAAAGAACTATAGATGAACTGAAGAGTGGATTCGAGCTTTTAGATCATGACTTGATTATTGCTTGTAGAGATAATCCTACATATGCATGTAACATTTCTGTTATGTTGAAGAGCTTTACTAAGCAGATAAAAAAGCATAAGGAACTGGACGAGTTATATGATTCTGTAAAAGGAAAGGTTAATAATCATCTTAAACCATATTTTGAAGTCTATCCTATGCGAGAGTCGTTAAGTGAAGAGTTTAAGATTTATTGTGAAGATGATAGTGTATTGCTTGGAACCTTATTTGATAAAGTGAAATCATCTGATATTTCGACACAGGAGAAGATAAAGTTTGTCAAGTGGACTTCTTATGATTTGAAAGAAGAGCTTACATCTTTTTTGGATGGGTTTTATGCACGTTCCTTGAATACAGAAAGAGTCCTTCATCTCAGAGCGAGAAAATGTACGCTGCAAGAGATAGGTGATGAATTAGGAATTACAAGAGAGCGAGTTCGGCAGATTGAGAAAAAGGTTGTTCAGCCTTTTTGTAGATGGCAGAGGTATAAAAAATTTCTTCCCAGATTATCTGCTGAATTTAATGGAGAAACTATACTTGAAGCTACAGAACTTCAAGAGTATTTTGGTGATACAACAGAGGTTTTGTTGTATTTATTGCAGTGTGCTGATGACGAGTTCTTTTCATATGATCGTGACACAGATACAGTAATAATTGTTGATGATGATATTACTGATTTTACTAGAGATTATGTAGAGAAAATGCCGGATGAATTAGATGCAGCAATCATTGATGAATATAAAAACAAAGCGATAGATGAGTATGATATCCCTTTAGATATTTTTGAAAGAGAGATTGATAGGCAGTATAAGATTTCGGGTGCAATCTATCATAGAAAGAAGCTTTCTCTTGAGAAGATGTATCATATTGTTATGAAACGGTATTATCCTAATGGAATGAATGTATATGATGATACGGAGCTTGCACGCTTTCGATCTTTGGTAATTAATGAATTTGGAGATGTTTCACTTCCTGAGAAGAATAGGTCGATATCTGCTGCGATAGGAAGGACGTGTATATTATGTGGGAGAGGTAAATATCGAGTAAAAGAAGATGTTACAATTCCTCACAAACTTGTGAAAGAGATTTGGGAATTCATAATGAAAAGTGATAGGAGGCTATTCTTTATGAATGAAATTTTCCTTGAGTTTGAAAAGGAACTCCGTGGTGAGGGGATAGATAATAGATTCTTCCTACAGGGTATTCTTCGTGAAGAATATGAAAATGATCTTTTCTTTAGAAGGGATTATGTATCTAAGGATAGTGAAAATCTTTCAATGTATAGAGATATTCAGTTATTCATAAAGAAATCAGAATATCCGGTTACAAAAGAACAAATTAGAGAAGCGTATCCTGGGATTACAGAAATAATGATTAGTATTGCTTTGGCTGATGATGACATAATCAACTTCTTTGGGTCATATATACATGGTACTAATCTTAATCTTTATGCAGATGATAAGAAATATATTGGTAATGTTGTTAGTGCAATCGTAAGTGATGGTATGCCTCATCATTGTGATGAGTTATTTTTAATAATGCAAAGTGGTAATCAGGATATGCTTAACAGGTTGGGGATTTTTTACCAATATAGTTTATTCAGTTTATTGCAGTATTTGTATAAAGATAAATACGAATTTGAAAGACCATATATTGCAGAAAAAGGTACTAATATAAATAAACCGATAGAGCTATTGCAAGAGTATGTATCAGCGAATGAAGTGTTTGAGATAACAGAGCTACAGGGATTAGCAAAAGAATATCATTATTTTGTTTATGATATTTTGAAATTCTTAAATGGGTGGAATGATACGCATTTACTGATCAACAAAGATGAGATGGCGGCAATAGAATATATAGGTATTACATCGGATATTGCATATGAAGTCGAACAACAAATTCTTGAAGAAATAGATGATAGTGCATTGATTACAAATTTAAAGTGTATATATAATTTGCCTTCTATATGCGTGCCGTGGAATGAATGGTTGATTTATAGTGTAATAAATAAGTGGGGAAAAGAACTGGAGGCTAACACAACATCAAATCAATTTAGATCATCATCCCCTGTTGTTTCCAGGATAGGAAGATTCAATAGGGAGGATTATGGAGACACTGAATCTAGAGAAATGGTTCAGACAATAGATTTGAATGATATTGATGCTGTGGAGGATTATATAATGGAAGATTTTGATATTGAGTGGTGACGTGTATGAATTATAAAGATATAGATATAAAGAGAAGTTATATAAGTTGTGGAGAGGACGGTATAGCTGATGCTTTGATTGTACCGGCATTGAAATGTACGAATCATTATTATAGAAGCGTTGGTTATTTTTCTTCGGGTGTATTTGATACTATTATGGATGGGATTCCTACATTTGTTAGGAATGGTGGTGACATTAAGATGATTGCTAGTCCCAAGCTGAATAACGAGGACATTGAGGCAATTAATCTTGGATATGAAGAAAAAGAGCGTGTTATTGGGAACGCATTTAGCAGAGAGTTCATAGAAGAAGTTGAGAATTTTGACGATTCAAGACTTGCGATGCTAGCAGAATTAATAGCTAGGGGGATATTAGATATAAGAATTGCAGTGACAAACACTCTTGGGGACTATCATGATAAACTAGGAATTCTTGAAGATTTTGAGGGCAATAAAGTTGCCTTTTATGGTTCTGCGAATTCAAGTAAAAATGGGTATAGAGATAATTACGATAAAATTCGTGTTGTGAAAAGCTGGATAGATGGACAGAAAGACAGTGTTGATGATGAAGTGGAAGAATTTGATTCATTGTGGAATGGTACGAACAAGTTTGTTGAAGTATATGAATATAAAGAGTCAGCAAGAAAGCATTTGCTTAAGGTTATGGAACGTAGGAGTACTTCAAAAAAGCAAGGCAATACGGGGATTAAGTTAAGAGATTATCAGGAAGAAGCGATTAAAGCGTGGGTTAATAATGATTACCATGGGTTCTACGTTATGGCTACAGGTACTGGTAAAACATGGACTGCGATATATTCTGCAAAAAGGTTACTTGAAGAGCACTCTGCAACCGTAGTGATATGTGCCCCGTATAAGCACTTAGTGAAACAGTGGGCAGAAGATGTAAGAAAAGCATTTCCTGATGCTGTGCTTATAATGGTTTCGTCTGAGAATCCTTCATGGGACCAGAAGATAAGTCAGGCGATTATTAATAAAAGATATAATAAGGATGTTCAGATTATAATTATCTCAACAATAGTATCTTTTAATCTTGAGAGATTTACAAATGTTATAAGCAAAGATTCTTCGGATAAACTGTTGATTGTTGACGAAGCACATAGATTTACTAAAAGAAACGAGGATTTAAAATGTGATTACAAATATATGTTGGGATTGAGTGCTACACCATATAGCGGTCGAAGCGCAGCTTCCGGAAAGGAACTAATGAAGTATTTTGGTGGACAGGTGTTTGAGCTTCCTATAGAAGCAGCACTAGATAAGAAGTTTCTTGTTCCTTACTATTATAAACCGATATTTGTATATGCTACCGAAGAAGAGGAAGAACGATTCAGAAAGCAGTCGAGAATTATTGCTTCATATTTTAGAAACGGAAAGTGTATCGATCCTGAAAGCCTTGCAAAGACATTGAGAAATAGATTAAGGATTATTTCGATGGCACAAGCAAAGATTGATGGTATTGGTGATTTTGTTAATCAGATTGAGGAAAAAGACCATGTAGTAGTTTATTGTGGAGATGGAAGACTATATGATGATACCGGAGAAGAAATAAGACATATCAGACAAGTAAAACGTGTTTTAAATGATATGGATTATAAAGCGAGTCAGTTTACTGCACAAGAAAACATGACAGAAAGGATGGAACTGGTAGATGCTTTTAACAAAGGTGAGATATCTGCTTTGGCAGCCATTAGATGTCTGGATGAAGGAATAAACATTCCATCAATAAGAAGCGCATTGATTCTTTCGAGTAATGATGATTACCGGGAATTTGTACAGAGAAGAGGACGTATTCTTAGGCTTTATAATGACAAAGAAAGTGCAGTTATTTATGATGTTGTTGTGCTACCGTCTGATGATATGACAGAATGGGCAAAGATTGAACTTAGGCGTTATAGAGAATATGCTAAATTGTCTATAAACTATGATGAAACGATGGATGAGTTAGATAGTCTTTTGATACAATATGGTTTGTCAGAAGAAGACGTGGATGTATACGACTATGAAGAAATGGAGGATGAGATTGATGAGTGACGAACAGATTAAAGAACATATGATAGAGTTTATCAAAGAGAAAGAAAGAGATGTAGTAAATGATAAACTTAGAGGTTCAAGCGGCGACAATAAATCTAAGTCGGATATAGTTAATTCGATTTTGTCTGAATTAGATAAGGAGGTGCCTGATGAGAATTAGTAAGATTGAGTTTGAAAATTTTAGGAATTTTAAAGGGCATGGAGAGATTAAATGCTCTACCGATGGGAAAGTAACCATTATTTATGGTAAAAATGGAGATGGCAAAACTACTTTGCACCAACTCTTTCAGTGGGTGTTTTATGGTGCTGTTCACTTTAACAAGACAACTTCAGATACTTTGTATAATTTGAGCTTTGAGAGTGAACAGGCGTATAATTCTACATTTCAAGTAATGGGTCGAATAGATTTTGATCACATGAATGAGAAATATTCTATTACTCGAACAATTACTTATCGCAAGGAATTAGATTCATCATCTATTATCAATGAAGAGTTGGAACTTAATCATTTGGATTTGGACGATAATTGGAAGAGAATTGATCGCCCGCAGGAGACCATAGAGAAGTTGCTTCCATCAGGATTATCAGAATACTTTTTCTTTGACGGAGAGAATATGATAGCAGATCTCAGAGTAAAGGGAAGAGATTCTGCAAAAAATCTTCGCAAGGCATTGTATTCTATTTTTGATTTAGATATTTTAGAGTCAGCGCTTGGACATATCGGAAATACTGACTTGAAAACTACAGTCCTTGGTAAGCTTTATTTGAGCAAAGGGACTATTACAAGTGGAAGTGACATTAATGCAACTAAGACAAATATAGAAAATGCGCAGAACAAGATTGAAGAATATGAGCGTATTATTAGCGAAGATGAAGCAGAAAAGAATGCAAAAAAGGAATTAATCTCCAGTATTTCTGAGCAAATTGGTTCAACCAAATCAAAAGAAGAATATGAGAAAGAGCGAAGAGGATTGATTAAGCAGCGTGATGCATTTCTTTCTAATATTGATTCAGAGATGTCTCAGTTTGGCGATATGATAATAAGCGATTTTCCGCAACTTTTAATATCGAAAGCTGTAGAGGATGCAAAGAAACGTATTCATTTAAAGGTAGAAGACAGCAAACTTCCACAGGGACTTGATAAAAGACTCATTTTCTATCTTACGCGTTTGTCTACATCAAAGTGTATTTGCGGAAGGGACTTGACAGAGGAGCATAAGGAGCACATAAAGAGTTTTCTTGATATGATGCCACCAAACAATTATGACAGTATGTATATTAATTTTTCTGCACAGGCTAAGCAATGGGGCAAGGGGTATAGCAGAGAAAAAATAGAAAGTTTTATCAAACGTGTTATAGATAATCAAGAATATGCTAATTCGTGTGATGTAAAGATTAGAGAATTAGATGAAGATGAAAAGAACAGTAAAGATATAGAAGATCTTATTGTAGACAGGAAGAATGCTGAGAATAGGGTTGCTGAACTTGAGGATGACTTAATCAGGGCAAACGGTGAACTTGATAAATATAAGATGTTCTTGAAAAAAGAAATGAAGAGGTTTGATAGTCTTACTGAGCAAACGAAAATTAATCAGGTAGCGAAGAGAAAAATTGATATCATGAATGCTGTTCGGGATTATTTTAAGGATTGCTTAGAGGATGAATCGGAAAAATATAGTAAACTTCTTCAGGATAATATTCAGTCTCTTCTTAATATGATGCTTACAAGTAAGAGAACAGTATCAGTCAGCCCGCAATTTGCTGTAAGGGTAGTTGACAGTTATAAGGATGAGTCTAAGTCAGAGGGGCAATTTGCTGTAGTCTCATTTGCATATATTGGAGGAATATTAAAACTTGTTTCCGATGTTGAGAATCTTAGTGGCAAGGAATATCCTTTGGTTTTAGATGGTCCGTTTTCAAAATTGGATGCAGATCAAAGGCAGAATGTAATTGATTGCATACCAAAGTTTGCACCACAGGTCATTCTCTTTTCTAAGGATAGTCTTCAGGACTATTTTGATGCCGATACTATAGGACGAGTTTATACAATACAGAGCAATGAAGAGAAGAACATTGCCTCGGTAAAGGAGGGATTTACATGGACTTCAGATCAGATGTAGTTTTAAAGGGAGCTGCGTGGGATAATACAATCAAGGATTTAGGTAAAATTTTTAATACACGAACTAATTTTAGCATATATTTATTAGCCATGTCGATTGGTATTATGTATGATCAACGAATAGATAAGCTTGACGAGACTGAAGAGAGCGAACCTCATAATGTACCAAGAACTGTTTTGTCTTCTCAAAATATGGATGGTAGAATAGATTTTATGTTTCAGGCAGCAATTCTGACATCGCAGACTATTGATTTTAATGAGGATAAACGTTTACAACTTGCTTTTGGAGACAATGATGATAGTTTTAAGAAAATGGAGTTTCTAACAGAGTTTGCTAATTTTGGTGCTACCAAGTTAGCAGAGAAAATTGGCACATCAAATCTTGAGTCAATGGAAAATATAAAGAATTTTCTTGTTAGTACATTAGAAGGTAGAAACTTCGATATAGACGCTCTATCTGAGGAAGATTTACTGGATGATTGGATGCCAGATTTCACAGGTGAATTAAACTAATGATTGACATATGAATCAAAAAGCGATATACTTAAGTAGACTACTTAAGTATATCGCTTTTTTGGAGGGTATTATGGATTTTGTATATAAATTTCCTGTTGTTAAGGGTATTCAGGCTGATAGAGTGTACTATATAGCAATGGTACCTCTGAAGATGCTTTCCAGACTATTTCCGGGAGAAGATGAATATGTTCCGCCGGAGTATAGAGCACAGAGAAGATTAAATGAGAGCAGAATACCTGTAATCAGCAAGTATATATTAGAGAATAGAAAGAACTATGTTTTTTCGGCGCTGGCTGCTTCGATTGATGGTGAGTTTGAGTTCAAGGCAGGAGATGTATCTGGAGAAGTAGGGGTACTTGAGGTGTCTATGGATGCCCGTTTCCTTCTTAATGACGGACAGCATAGGAAGGCGGCAATCATTGATGCTTTAAGAGAAGATGATACTTTAGGAGAAGAAACAATATCTGTAGTATTTTATGAAGACAAGGGTCTATCAAGAAGTCAACAGATATTCACTGACTTAAATAAGCACGCAGTAAAAACCTCTAATTCGATATCAGAATTATATGATTCGAGGGACCCGCTTGCTGTAATGACCAGAAAAGTAATATCCAATATTGAATTTTTTGATAGGTATACAGATAAAGAGAAAGATAATCTAGGTAAATATGCTTCTAACCTCTTTACGCTCAATACATTCTATAATGCAAACAAAAGAATGATTGGGAAGAAGAAAGTTGACGATGAAACGGAGCGGTTTGCTACTATGTATTGGAAGTGCGTCGCAAGCTATGTGAAACCGTGGTTTGAATTATCTACGTCTCAGATTACCAAGTTGGATCTGAGAGAGAAATATATTGTGACACAGGGTGTTGTGATTAAGGCGTTTGGGCAGATTGGTAAAATATTCTATGATGATAAAAAACTTGATATGAATGGTAAGTTACAAGGACTTATGGATATTAATTGGAGAAGAAACGCATCTATTTGGATTAAAAGAGCTATACGCCCTGATGGAAGAATGATTGCAAATGAGAAAGCGGTTAGATTGATCGCAAATTGTATTAAAGAGCAACTCGGAATTCCACTTGATGAAGATGATATGCAAATAGAGAGTGATTTTAAGAATAATTAACTGGAGGATTGTTTGATGGCTGTTGCTGGAAAGACCACAATAAATAAAGATATTATAGAAGGAATGATGGAAACTGTTCGTAACCTATATTTAGCGGATGATATACCGTGGGTTATAGGATATTCAGGCGGAAAGGACAGCACAGCAACATTGCAGCTTGTGTGGTATTCACTTGAAAAGCTACCTCCAGATCAGTTAAAGAAACCAGTTCATGTTATAAATACGGATACTTTAGTTGAGTCACCTGTAATCTCAAGATGGGCAAAAAAATCGCTTGAAGAGTTAGAGAAGATGTCTGACGAAAAAGGAATGCCGTTTAAAACTCATATATTAAAACCTAAGACAGATAATACTTTTTGGGTTAACTTTTTAGGAAGAGGATATCCTTTCCCTAGAAAAAAACTGAGATGGTGTACAGATCGTTTGAAAATACAGCCTGTAAACAATTTTATTAAAGAGAAGATTGCAGAACATGGTGAGATTATATTAGTTATTGGGACACGAAAAGCAGAGAGCGCTAATCGAGCTAAAACTATGGCAAAATATGAGAAAATGAGGGTAAGAGAGTTGCTTAGTCCAAATCCAACTATGGCAAATGAATTAGTGTTTTCGCCACTTGAAGATTGGACTGATGATGATGTTTGGATTTATCTCATGCAATACAAGAATCCATGGGGATATTCAAATAAAGAATTAATGACAATATACAGAGGTGCTTCGGCGGATAATGAGTGTCCATTAATGGTTGCCAAGGATCTTCCTAGTTGTGGAAAGAGTAGATTTGGCTGTTGGGTATGCACAATGGTCGAACGTGACAAATCAATGGAAGCTATGATTGCCAACGATGATGAAAAAGCATGGATGTCCCCTCTTTTAGAGTTCCGCAACGAATTTGGTGATGAGAGTAAAGACAGGGAACGTCGTAGTTTTAGAAAGATGAATGGTTCTTTACAGGGAAGCTATGAGCGCCTTCATCATGGACCGTATTTGAAAGAAATAAGGGATAAGTGGTTAGAGAGATTATTAACTATTCAAAAGGAATTAAATGATAACTGCCCCTCAGATTTTGACAGTATTGAATTGATTTCTGATGACGAGTTAAGAGAAATCAGAAGAATATGGGTATTAGAGAAGCATGAGTTTGATGATTCTCTACCAAAGATTTACGAAAAAGTCTATGGAAGACCATTTAATGATCCTGATTGGATAGGGTCGCAACTGTTTGGGCAAGATGAGTGGGAATTGTTGAAGGAGATATGTAACGATCCTAAATATGCTAATGAAGAGCTTTTGTTTGAAATGATGTATAGTCTGATAGATGTAGAGAATCAATCTACTGGACTTGATCAGAAAAAAGGTTTGATAGATGATCTTACGAAAGTAGTAAAGAAGAATTTCTATGCAAATGAAGCAGATGCTACGAACTATTATGCGGAGCATACTAAAAGAAAAAAAGAATTCGGAGGAAACTATAATGAGAAATTCCTTGAGCCGGCAATGGTGAAAGAAGAGTCAAGTTATAGTGTTAATCCGGATGAGGATATTGATATTGCAATAGATGAAGAGGAAGATGACTATGATAATTAGAAAGCTTGTGCTGCATAATTTTGGTATTTATGCAGGAACAAATGAGTTTACATTTGATGGAGATAAGAATGTTGTGTTAATTGGCGGTATGAATGGTCGAGGTAAGACAACAATATTAGAGGCTGTATTATTAGCGCTTTACGGAAGAAATTCCTTTGCATATACAGAGAGTAAATTTCAATCATATAGCCGATATCTTGATTCATATGTTAATAAATCTGATAGAACCTGTTTGTCTTATGTAACACTTAATTTTGAAATGGATGGAAGTAGTTATATTGTTAAAAGAAGCTGGGAGGGTAATAAAAGAAAGATTAGTGATAATACAGAAGTATGGCAGGATGGTAAGTCTAATGAGTTTTTAACCGAAAATTGGGTAATGTTTATGGAGAACCTTTTGCCAAGTGGATTATCGAATTTCTTTTTCTTTGACGGAGAAAAAATAGCAGAACTTGCAGCTGATAGTACAGATGAAAAACTTAAGGATTCAATTAAATCCCTTTTGGGAATTGAAGTATTGGAAAGTCTTGATAGAAATCTGTCTAAATTATTACGTAAAAGTGGTAAAGAAAAGGACAGAGTATTCAAGGAAGAGGTATCATTCGAATTAAAAAAGGCTAAAGAAGATGCAGAACAACAATTAAGAGATTTAGATGATAGGATACAGAGATTAGAAGATGAACTGGTTGTTGCTGACAAGAAGATAGAGCAGACAAGGATTGAGTACACATCAAAGGGTGGCGATATTTTTGAAAAGAAGGAAGAATATTACAAAAAAAGGTCGGAATTAGCGGTAAAGCAATCACAGCAAAAAGAGCAGCTCCTTGATACTGCAGCATCTGAATTGCCTCTTGTGCTTGTAAGAGACCTTCTTGAAGATGTGAAGAGTTCAGTAGAAAAGGAACGAGAATCAAGGGAGAACAGTGTTGCGTTGAAGAAGATTCAGGAGTTTTATTCTTCTTACAAAGCTAATAATAATTCCGATGAACTTGTTGATTTCATTCAATATATGACTGATATAACTAACAAGTCGGATAATGATATGATTTACAATATGTCAGATTCTTCGTGGTTGCAGTTAGTACAATTATGTGAAGGAAGACTTGATAAGAGAATAGCTGATACTAATCACTTGTTTGAAGTGCGTGATGAAACTCAGCAGGAGATTGAGAGTACAGACAGTCTGCTTTCTGTAGAAATTGATGAAGAGAAAATTGGAAAAATCTATAAAAAGATTATTAAATTAGAGCATGATAAGAGTAAGAAAGAAGTCGAGCTTGAGGAATGTAGAAGAGAAAGGCCACACTATAATAATGCGCAGATTAAGGCAACTACAGAATTTAATAGATATGTGGAGGGGATGCTGAAGAAATTAGAAACAAGTGATGATTATGATAGGATTGTCAAGTATTCTCATCTCGCTACAAATGTGCTTTCAGAATATAAAGTTAAGCTTCAGGAGAAGAAGATTGGGAAATTAGCAGATGCTATGACCCAATGTTACAAGCAGCTTGCGAATAAAAAAGGGATGATTGTTCGTATAGAAATGGATCCGGTAAGCCTAGATTTAAAATATCTAAATGATAAGGAAGAGGAGATTCCTAAAGAACGACTCTCTGCAGGAGAAAAGCAACTTATGGTCGTATCTCTCTTATGGGCATTAGCAATATGTTCAAGTAGAAAATTACCTGTGATTATTGATACTCCATTATCTAGACTTGATTCTAAACATAGAATGGCGTTGATTAAGACCTATTTTCCTAATGCTAGTGATCAGACAATCGTTTTATCTACGGATTCTGAAATATATGGAAAGTATTACAATGCCTTAAAGAAAAATGTAGGAAATGAATATACACTTGATTACAATGATGAAACAAGAAGCACTACAATTTTGCCAGGATACAGATGGGAGGAAGAACAATGATAATGAGACAGATTCGTTTATCAAATCGTGCAAAAGAGCGATTGTCAAGATTGAAAGGAAAGACTGGAATTAAGAATTGGAATGTTCTCTGTAGATGGGCATATTGTTATTCTTTGAAAGAAAACACAATTCCTACACCTGAAAATATAGATGGCGACAGTAATGTAGAAATGTCTTGGTATACATTTGCCGGAGAATATAGTGAATTGTATGAGGCTTTAATTATAGCATGGTGTAAGAAGATGGATATTCCTACGGATAATGAGACTATGGCTAAATACATTAAAATGCACATAGAAAGAGGAATATCATATTTGTCGGGAACCAATTTTATTAAGGAACTTGATGATTTGTTGAGATTAGGAGCAGCGAGATAATGAGTGTATATTTAGATTATAATGCTTCAGCACCAATTGATGATCGTGTTGTGGATTTTATGATGGATATTTACAAGAATAATATTGGGAATGCTGACAGTAGAACCCATGATTATGGTGATAACGCAAGAACTATTGTAGAAAATGCGAGAAAACAAGTTGCGTTATTGTTGGATATCCCTTCTGAGGATGTGTTCTTTACCAGTGGAGCAACGGAGAGTAATAATATTGCTATACAGGGACTTAGGGAATATGCTGAAAAAACAGGTAAAAAGCATATTATTACCACAAGCATAGAACACAAAGCGGTGCTAGAAACTGCTAAGTATATGAGTGAAAATGGGTATAGAGTTGATTTTGTGTCACCCGATCATACTGGTCAAGTATCGGCTGACGAAATAATTGATCTGGTTGCTGATGATACATTATTGGTATCCGTAATGCATGTGAATAATGAAACAGGAACAATTCAGCCTGTGAAAGAGATAGGGGATAGGCTTGCAGATAAAGATGTTTTGTTTCATATTGATGCAACGCAAAGCTGTGGTAAGCTTGTGGAGGAGATTAGACAAATTCAATATGATATGCTTTCTTTCAGTAGCCATAAGATGTATGGCCCTCAGGGAATAGGGGCATTGGTGTTGCGCAGAAAGAATTATAAGTTGCCACCGGTTAAGCCAATTATGTTTGGAGGACAGCAGGAACATGGAATTAGCCCGGGAACGATTCCGGTTGCGTTGGTTGGTGGATTAGGTAAAGCGTGTGAGATAGCGATTGATGAATATAAGGGTGATGAGGCAGATAATATATCAATCAGGGAAATGTTAATAGAAATGTTGGACAAATCAGGCGTTAAGTATATAATCAATGGAGATATTGATTATATAATATCGTCTACTTTAAATATTCAGATAGAAGGTGTTTCATCTGAAGCACTTATGTTGTCTAGTAAGCAGTATTGCGGAATCTCAAATGGTTCGGCATGTACATCAAGTAGCTATTCGCCAAGCTATGTACTCGTGGCTATGGGAATGTCAGAAGATGAAATAGATCAATCAATTAGGTTGAGCTGGGGTAAGAATACAGATGCTGAAGAATTAAGAAAGAATTTCGGAAAACTATTGGAAGTAGCAAAGGAGCTTGTTTAGGCTACGCAATGTGTAAGTGGGCAAAATGATTGCCCTATATTCTGATTGGGGACGGGTTTAGTAAGAATGAGGTGAATGAGCTATAGGAGATTTTTAACGAAGCAGCAGGCGAAGAGAAAAAGACGGTAGAGTTATCTAAGGGTATAGGATAAGTTTTGTTTACGTTATACCATAAGGAGGAGGTGAGTGATTTGGGTAAATGTATACCAAACATGGATATGAAATTTGTTACTTGTCCTAAATGTGGCAAGTTAGTACAAAAATGCATTACAACAATGTCAGAACTTGTATGTCCGCACGATAATTGCAGATACAAGTTTGATGCGTTTGTTCGTGGAGATTTTGTAATGTATTATAATCCAAATGATGGAGAATCCAAAGAACTTGCTTCCGTATTAATCGAAAGTGAAAGGTTTCCGGATATGATAGGATGAAGTTTTGTAAGAGGAGACACTTATGCCAGGATGGAATCTGAAAAATGGAGAATTGAATAATGTTAGAGTCAGCGAGGACGAATATTGGTCATTATTCAACTTCGTTTTTTCCGATGCATGTATGAAACGCAATACATATAAGTTTGGGCTTATAAAGTCTATTATGGACAACTTGTTTAACTGTGTGTTTGAAGATAGAAGTGCGACATATGAACTGTCTTATGAAGATATATTTGAGAAGTTTACTATAAACTATTGGAATTTGGTATTAAGATATCACCTGAAACAGATGCGCAGAGATGGTCGTACTGAGATTTCAAAGATAGAATCTATCTTAATGCAGGCGGCAGAAGAAAATGATTTATTGGAGTCTCTCGATTATGAGGCATTGCCACTCGATGATAAAAAGAAGATTGTCAAGCAAGTGTCGGTCTCTTGTAGAAGAAATGTCATAGGTGCGTTATATGCTGATATGGATGGGAAACTATACGGCTTTGATTTGAAAAGTGATAGTATTGTCTTATCACCATATGCCTATGACTTCATGTTGAAATATAAATCAGAATTAGAAAAACTGAATTATTACGCTTGGGCTAAATTCATGGAAAAGATTAATAGTGATGATGTCTTGGTGCGAGTTTTGGATAAATTAGAATTAGCAACGCCTAAAAGAGATAATCTATCAATATATAGAGAAATCTTATATAAGGAATTTGAGGAGTGCAACTGCTTTTATTGTGGCAAAAAGCTTGAACATATCGGCAGGGGAATACATGTTGATCACTTTATTCCGTGGTCATATGTGAAAGATGATAAGCTGTGGAATTTTGTATTATCCTGTCCTAGATGTAACGAGAAGAAGAATAATAAAATACCAACGGAAATATATTTGGATATGATTCTTAAGAGAAATGAGATAATCAGAAATAATATGGATGTGGTTGTTGAGATGGATTTTAGGAATTATGATTCAGAACAGCTTAAAAGGTTGTGGAAATATGCTCAATTAAGTGGATTGAAACAGTTTTCTACAGTGAGACCATGATGATTTATGATGGCTATCATATTTTGAAAATGATGAAATAATTAAACTACTAGCTTTAAGGAGGACTGCTATATATGAAGAAACACTCAATAGAAGTTAATGGCACTAAAGTAAGTATTATGGGTGATGTAGCAAATGAAGAAGCGTATATTTCTTTGACTGATATTGCCAAGTATAAGAATCCGGATGATCCGAGAATAGTAATATCAAATTGGATGAGTGCTTACTCTACAATAGATTATTTGGCGATGTGGGAACAGTTATATAACCCGAATTTTAACCGTATGGAATTCCAGACGGTTAGAAATGAACCGGGAAGATTGATAATGACTCCTTCCCAATGGATTGAGCGCATGAATGCCGTAGGAATCACTTCAAAAGCAGGAAGATATGGAGGTACATATGCACATTCAGATATAGCTTTTGAGTTTGCTTCATGGGTTTCTCTGGAATTCAAGTTGTATTTGATTAAAGATTATCAGCGATTAAAGAAAGACGAATCCGAAAGGCTAAGACTAGGGTGGGATGCTAAAAGAGAGCTGACAAAAATTAATTACAGAATCCATACAGATGCTGTTAAAGAATTCTTGATTACACCGGAGTTGACACCACAAGAGATGACTTATACATACGCCTCAGAGGCAGATGTTTTAAATATGGCTTTATTTGGAAAAACTGCGTCACAGTGGAGAAAGGAAACCGGAACCAAGGGAATGAGTCCCAATATAAGAGACTATGCTTCGGCGGAGGAACTTGTGGTTCTTATAAATTTGGAAGATACAAATGCTGATTTAATAAGACAAGGGCTATCTCAAATTGATAGGTTAAAGCTATTACGCGAAAAGGCGTATAGACAGTTAAATATATTAAGGAGCAATACCAAGGCACTCGAAGGAATAAAACAAAGTCTAATTTCTGACAATGTGAGTGACGAAAAAGGTGATTGAGGTTTATCGAGTTGATTTTTATGAGAGTGGGGTAACTTAATAACTGAAAAAGAGATTTCAGGAACTGAGTTCCCGAAATCTCCGTATCTAAGATAATATCCTTCATTGCAGAACCTTACCGAAAACCTTGAATGAACTGTCGATATTTATAGGTATAGGTTCATATTTGGGGTTGAGTGAAATGAGGAAGTTTCCGTCAGGGGTGCTCCTCATTTTCTTAATGTATGACTTGCCATCAAGTTCGAAAATGCCTATCTCACCATTCTCCACGGATTCTTGTTGTCTGACGTATACTATCTGTTCATGGATGTTTTTTTTAGTGAATCAGGACTAAATGCAAGCTCATCACACTGAGATTTCATTATATATTTTAAGATTAACAAGTAAAGTTACACTTTATTGTATTAGGCTTCTTTTTGTATTATTATGTTGACAACAATGAGGGTGTCGGTGGCATAATTGATGAATTCTACATATTGCTATAGTTTTATACTGGTTGTATGGAGGTTTATGATTATATGAATAGCATTAAAAAATTTGTATTTGCGATTGTAACTATTGTGTCTTTATCTATACTCACTGAGGGATTTGTTGTTTCTAAAGCTGCTGATAATGAGTATAAAGCTACATCGAAACCATATAAATATACATATTCCAACGGTGAGGACGGTTATTACCTTGATAATGATATATTGTATCACTATGATTACCATAGCGGTTTAACTGATGAATTGGTCAAGCTAGAAAGCAAAAAGTATAACTTCAGGAATATAGCTGCGGTGTATGGGGGGAACGTATATATATCAGATCACAGTGACTGTATTGATTTTGAAGGGAAACTACAGACTTATGTATATAGCATCTCAGGAAACGCTATTATAAATACATGTGATGGTTCAATAGAGAATGTTTCTGAAGGATATGTTACAACCTTAGATAGCATTGCTACAAGCGTTAGTCCATACTCTAGAACATTGTATAAGCTCACTTCTGATGGGATGGATAAGGTAAGTACATTTAAAAAGTCTGGATACATGAGATTTATAGGAAAAGGAAGTGGCAAAGTTCTTATTTATACTCAGTATACTAATCTTATGATGCAGAAATTGTCATTGTATAAAGTGAATCTGGCTAAACTCGAAGAAACCAATAGTTTAAGCAAATCAAGAAAGAAGCTTGCTACGCTTAAAGTTAAGAGCAAGAAATATAGCGGAATGGTTGTTGATTATGCCAACCTTAAATACTGCAAGGTGTTTAGGGGTGACAGATTTTACAAGTACACTTATAAAACTAAGAAATACAAGAAAATATAATTAGAAAGATTGGGGTGAGCACCGCTCACCCTTTATTCTTTCCTCTCTTCCTTTTCTTCTTAGCTAGACCATATTTCTTTACTATAGCGTTCATATGGGTTTCAAGCTCACTTTTGGCGTTCTTTGGAATCTTGCCATTTCTTAAGACATCCGGGATATTAAGACTTACAAGGTCAGAGTCTATGCGGTGAAGGGTGATTTTATGATTATAGATGTCGAGCTTATGAATCTCATAACCTTCTAAATACCAGGCTTCTGCAATGCCGTTTACATTTGAAAATGGATACCATGCCCTTCTGCCATCATAGGTGTACCATTTATCAGGGAGTTTGTGACCGGATATCTTCTCGATATCGCTAAACTTTAGAGTGACAGAATAGCAGTCAAGCGTTGCAAAATGCATCCTAAGCTTGTGCCATTTCCATTTGTTTGTCGGAGGCTTTTTGGTGTTGGTATTCTTATCGCTCAACTCTATATCCTCTAGGCTCTTTATATAGTCAAATGGAGCTGTTGCAGGTATTTCATCGTTCAACCGTATGAGATTCCATTCTCCCATAGCACAGAGCTCGTGCACATATACCTGCTCTCTGTAATTTGGATTGTTGTCAGGAAGTATGGTTCTAATCGTCTTTGCCTGGTCAACAAGAATAGGATTGCCACAAAAATAACACTTACCTTCGTATTTGCGCCAAATACTGCTGTATTTACCTGTTACATTATTGATTTCTTTGAACTGTTCCCTAAGAGAATAGTATTCCGGTTCGCTGAATATGTTCGTTCTTGGGTCAACCGCTTTATGCCTTACAAGTACAGCCTCCTGAATCTTAATAACCCTTACAGTCCGGTCGTAGGAGAGTGTGTAGTACCTTTTATCATTTCCTTCAAGATACCAGTATTTCTCTATAACCTTCTCCTTGCTCCAATGAGGATGCTTTTCTATTGCATGGTTAAGAAGTATCGCATCTATCGCATTATCAACTTTGACAAATGCATCATAAGAGTCAGCAAACTTATAATACCCCGCCCAGCCTCGCAAAGACGCATTAAGCCTCTCTATGAGATCACGCTGAGATTTTGTGTGACTGTCTATGACAGCCTTTATTTCATTGATATACTGGTCAACTTTGTCCACTCTGGGTGTAATCTTAAGGATTCCGTTCTGATTCATTGAATAGTGAAATGACAGGAAATCAAAACCATCTTTGACCTCTCTTATCATTGTTTTATCCCGGTTAAACCTAAGACCCCGCTCCGATATGAAATCATCAACCAGCTTTAGAATCTGTTCTCCCCGTTCATAGCTTCTTGCCATGAAAATGATGTCATCGGCGTACCTTACCATAAATCCGTCATAATAGTCCTTGTCACCATCAGGATACAAGGCATTATATACATAGGCCTGCAATCCGTCTAATACATAGTTGCCTATATATGGAGATATGTTACTTCCTTCGGAAATGCCTCTGTCTTCCGTCATTATGACCTCATGGTCAGGGAAAAGCCTGCTCCCCGGGACTATATCGGTAGTTAGGAATTGATATAATACATCCTTATCCATAGGAATATGCTTCATTATCCATGAATGCTTTATGCTTGCATAGTATGATTTTATATCAGCTACAACTACGAATCCGGGAGCATCTTCGCCAATAAGTGCCTTAAATAAATGAGTATGTGCATCATGAGCGGATCTTCCCTTCCTGAATGCAAATGAATTATAATCAGAGTGAGCTTCTTCAACCGGTAGAAGTGTAAATGCGTGTAATACTGCCATAGCCCTGTCGAATTTGATAGGGATTGTTGCGTGTCTGACTTTACCATGTGTTCTGATGTTAAATGTCACATGCCTTACCGGGCTTGCTTTGTATCCGTCGTTGTTGAGCTCGTATGCCATTTGCATTTTCTCGGCAGAATTTCTAAGCCTGAATTTGTCAACTCCGGGGCAGGAATTAGCATCAGCAACTCTTTTAACTGCAAGACATCTGAAATCAATGTTTTCCGTTAGTTTTCTTTGCAGCTTTCTCACTGAATCCCAGGCTTTTTTCTTAGCAGCGTAGTATATATCTAATTGAGCATCGTATAAATCGTCCTGTGCCTTATTCCAGTTGATGTTTTCCCATTGTTCGGTAAGAAGCTCGTCAGGTATTTTAGGATGTGTCACTCATATCACCTCGATTCCGATAGGGCAGTGGTCAGAGCCCATGATATCAGTGTAATGCGTGATGCTTTTGACTCTGTCGATTATCTCTTCTGATACAAGGAAATAGTCAAGCCGCAACCCCTGGTTCTTCTGGCGT
Organism: Lachnospiraceae bacterium; assembly: GCA_017540605.1. GTDB lineage: Bacteria > Bacillota > Clostridia > Lachnospirales > Lachnospiraceae > RGIG6919. The sequence goes on from JAFYAS010000060.1 coordinate 64,285, forward strand.
TTATAGAATCTCTGGCTCCACCAGGTGTATGAGTTCTCTTTGTTCGGGTAAAAGTGTCTGAATACATCAATGAAACCGCTTTCCATAAGTGTTATAAGATTGCTTCTCTCATCAGATGTAAATTGTTCTTCAACCTTTTGCTGCCTTTCATTTTCAGGATAAGCGTCTATTGCTGACATGGTGACATTGAAATCACCACAGGCTATGACAGGCTTGATGGAATTTAGCTTGATTATATGCTCACGGTATGCCTCGTCCCATCTGATTCTGTAATCCTTTCGCTCTAGGCTGTCATTTGCCGAATTTGGTACATAAGTATTGACTATATAGAATTCATCGAGCTCCAAGGTGATTACGCGACCTTCGTGGTTAAGTTCCTCAACATCAGAGATTTTGTTGGATGCCGACAGAATATTGGTATCAAGGGATAGTGAAACTGTGCCGGCATAACCGCTCTTAGATGTAGCATTGTTGTAGTAGTGATTATAGCCCGGTATGATATCAGGCGTTTGATTGGTCTTGGTTTCCTGAAAGCATAGAATTTCAGGTAGTTCCTCATAGAAAACGTCAAATGAGTTCTTCTCGATGTTGGAGATAAGACCGTTTAGGTTCCATGAGATGATTTTCATATTTAGTGTCCTCCTTTGCTAGATGCGTTTGATGTAACATTAATAGTATATACGAGATTAGAACCTAACTTTAGTAGAATAATCTCATATACTCATTATACAGTGAGTAGCTATATTGTGAATTATAAAGCAGTGAATAATTGTATAAAATATAACTATACAATTAGTGAGGTGGTTATCTATGGCTGATGCTAAGAAACAATATGGTAAGCTCCATATGCGTATAATGGAGATTTTGAATGAAAGAAATATCAGCAAGACAAGGATTTGCAAAGATTTAGACATTCCTCGTAGCAATTTCAACAAGTATTGTCGTGATGAATTTCAGAGAATTGATGCTAACTTGGTTTGTAAGATATGCGAATACTTGGACATAGAAGTGGGAGAACTTATTGTACGTGTCAAGTGAATATGATAATTAAAGTAGCCTGGGACTCATAATGATGGAGTCCCTTTTTCTGTACAAGGAGGTATGACGGATGGGATTGATGTCTAAACAGATAGGTTAAGTAATTATGTTCTCTCGGATGAGGATGCATATGACATAAGATTGCTTGAGGAGGTTGGACCAGATGGACGGTTTAGGCTTGATGAGTAACTAAAAAGCATCCGAGAATGACTTTTGATGTAGTTGTGACATTTGTTCTTGGTGTACGAGAGGACTTCATTGATACGGTGAGGCAAGAATTTCAGAATGATGCTGAGTATCCGCGATGTATGAATCAGTATGAGGATGGAGTAAGGCGTGTGAAGATAACATCCTGTAAGGGTGATTTGACCAACTGACTTATTAATATTCCAGAGCTTGTTTGGGTTGAGGAATCAGAGATACTAAGCTTTAATTTTCATAGCTAATATGGTATAATCACATACATTAGTGGCTACATGGCTACTATGCAATAAACAAAGAGCCTCACGAAACGTCCCATTTTTCGCGAGGCTTTTTTACGATTGTTTAAAGATGATGCTTAATAATCCATTCTCTCTCCACATTTGTCACAGAATTTGGCTGTGTCAGGGAGTTTGTTGCCACAATTACGGCAGTATTTGTAGCCTGGTTGAATACCCTTTGGTAATGAGCTGTTGTCATCAGTTTTAGAATTCGTAATTGTATCTGATTTGGCTTCGTTATCATTATGTTTTGTAGGGTGGCTTTCATTGGTATCAATGCTAGCAGCCTTATATTTCTCATACTTTTCAATATTATACTCGCTACTGAGTGAATCGAGTATGCCATCAAGTTCAGCAGAGTTTGGATATGACCATTCTCGTTTGCGAAATTCCTCATCATGATTCCAGTATCCGTTTCCGTGCAATAATTCATGGAATAACAGGTACTTGATTACTTCACGTTCAATGTTTGGTGAAGAAAATAGTAGATTAACATCAAGAGCATACTTAAATGTATCCTCTTCTGTACTAACATTTCTAACACGTGCGCAGAATGACTTCATTACACGATTTGTCCATCCTAGTTGAACAAGTCCATCTTTTTTGAGCAATGGGTACGCTTGAAGGACTTCATCAAGCAGTTCATAAAGATCGTAATAGTTTTCAATTATTTGATATTCTTTTCTATCATCCATGGTAACTATTTCTGCTTGTGTTTCTTGTTTTGCAGCATCAAATACCGTTTTCTTGAATGCAAAGAATGTTTTATATATCTGCTGTAATACAGGTGCTTTCTCATATAATTCTTTTAGCCATTCTTCTCCCTCGTCAGGTTTAATGGAGCCATTTTCTCTTAATTTTACCAGCTTCTGTGCTACATACTTTGGATTGTATGCATCCCTGTCTTCAAAAGAAAAGTAGTCAGGCATACAGCCATTTTCTTCTATGTATTGAAGGAAAAAGTCAATCTCTTCAAATTCGGGAATGGTTTCACATTCGTTAAAGTAACATGATATCAATTCATCTGCATCAAGCTTACCGTTTATTAAATCAATGTTCTGCTCTATGTTCTTATATACAGATAGTTGATTTTCATAGACTAACAACTGAACATCGCTACCATTGTTATCAACTACCGAATACCATCCGCATGGGAAAATAGGAGTTTCATTTGTTGTAATGAGCGATGCTCTCATTAAATTATACAGTTTAAAGTATAGCATTCGTTCCAGCGTTGGTTGCATAGGTTGAGGTTGTAGAGGGTCGTTTTTATTAGATTCGTTTTTAGTATTATCTTGTTTATTAAGCAAGGCTAGAAGTTTAAGCATTTCCGCGTTAGGAGATATGTCAGAGTCTTCTATACTATTATTAGCTTCATCGGTTATTAGTTCATCGTCTTCGTCTTGGAATATATCTAATGAGCCAGGATCAAGCCAATAACTGAAAGTATTCCACGTATCGTAGAATGATACTATATGTGCGACTTTGGTTCCACCGGCATGCTCTCCTCTTAGTGCTCTACCAATCATCTGCATAAGCAGAGAATCACTATTGGTTTGGCGTGTGAGAAATACAGTTTGTATATCAGGAACGTCGCTTCCTTCGGTCATTATTTGAACGTTTATGAGAACTTTGAATTTATTTTCCTTAAAGCGATATATAACTTCCTGTGCATCTTTTCTGCCAGAAACAGTATAATCGCATGGAATTCCAGATTTGTTAAACTGTTCGCATAGTGTTTCAGCGTGTAACTGATTAACTGCAAATACAAGGGTTTTACCGTATTTGTCCTTATTCTTTAGGTATTGATCGACTATGGCTTTGTTTCTTGAAGAAGATTTCGCGATTTGAGTTTTTATTCTTTCAGAAAGCTCGCCAAACTGCTGATAGTAACTCTCGTCTTCTGGTCTTATGTCAAATTCAACATCACCGATTATTTCTGTATTTACTCTTTCATGAATTGGATTAGCAAGATATCCAGAGTTAAGAAGTTGCTTTAGAGTTACCTCATAGATAAAGCCTTTGATTCCGATGTTATTGGCTAGATTCTTATTAATATTGAACATGCTTTGTAATTTCGCTTGTTCTGCTTCTTGCATTCTCTTTGGTGTAGCCGTAAGTCCTAATAAGATACGATTGTTATTAAGTTCAGTCATACGTTTTATAACTTTTTGATAATTTGCTGCGATAGCGTGATGCGCTTCATCTACAACAATAATCAGTTTTCTCTTGCCTGCAGCTCCAATCATTCTTTCAATGAAGCGGTAGCCGTATTTGTTGGCCACAGAAGCAATGCTGCATACATAGACGTCTGATTTGCATGCTGCTGACATATGCATATGTGCACCTGATATAGGAAGCACTTTTAGCGTTTTTAGACCTGATTCTTTTAATAAAGGGGCTTGCTTTACAAATTCATTATATGCCTGATTTACAAGTTCTTGTCTGTGGACTAGCCAAATAACACGATATCCGTTTGCAACACCTTGTGTTAGTAGCCATGTTACGGCTGTATATGTTTTGCCACTGCCTGTTGGCATTACCAAAATACCATTTCTGTCGGGAATATCTTTGTCTACCTCGAAATATTCGGTTAATGCGTCAACAGCTTCCTGCTGATGTGGCATGATTAGACTTCTAGAGTCAGCCTTTGAGTTTTCAATGTCTATTGGTTCGTATCCTTTACTCATATATTATGTCCTCCCTGTAGATGTAGTGATTATATTATAGCATATTAGTAACTGTGTTTTAATATGAAAATGGATTGACAGCTTTTATGTTAGAGGAGATTGATAGAGGGGGAGAGATTTTACGGGGAGACGTTGGCTAGAAGAGATTTTCTCACATTAAATTCACAGGGGGGTAAGACAATAGGAGCGTGTTAACCATTTTTTATGTGTATGAGTGATGTTAGAAATGAAGTTACGGTACAATCGTATAATTTAGCAACCATATGACTGCTATGTAATAAATAAAGAGTCTCACGAAAGTCTAGCATTTCGTGAGACTTTTTAATAATTAGTAAGAAGAATTAATCAAGGACCTAATAATGTAGAAGTTTCTACATTAAGTCTCCTTACCTAAGATAATATCCTTCATTGCAGAACCTTGCCGAAAACCTTGAATGAACTGTCATTATTAATCGGTATCGGTTCATATTTTGGATTGAGTGAAATGAGGAAGTTCCCGTCAGGGGTGCTCCTCATTTTCTTAATGTATGATTTGCCATCAAGTCCGAAAATACCTATCTCGCTATTCTCCACGGATTCTTGCTGTTTGACATATACTATCTGTCCGTTCATGAATTGTGGTTCCATACTGTCTCCCTGTATCCTAATCATAAAGTCAGTATCAGCAGGGGCATCCTGTGGCAATGAAACCATCTCGAAGTCATCACTTGTCTCCAAAAATTCGCCAGGACCGGCAGAAGCCGGCAGATAAAAGAGCTTGACTTCTCTTGATATAAATTCAATAATCTCTGCTGTATGTTTGGCGTATCTGCCTGAATCAACAAGAAGTTCTATATATTCATCTGCTTTTGCCTTGCCCTCTTCATTTAAAAGGGTATAGGGATGTTCTGGCGTGTCTCCGTAGTAGCGGTCATATATATCGGTAATTCCAAGAATCTTAGATAAAGCCATAAGTGTAGCGAAGTTAGGCTCGGCAAGTCCCTTCTCCCATGCTGAGACAGACTTGTGTGATTTATTAATACCGAGCTTCTTAAGTTCTGCAGATAGTTCAGGCTGTGACAGCTTCTTAGCTTTTCTCGCTGATGCAAGGATTGAACCTATGGAATTCATAAGATACCTCCATTCTATACAAATTGATGTAGTTTCTCTATAGGCATTGTACTACAGATATATCAACAAATCAAGAAAAATCTCAAAATATTAGATTATACTAAATAATATCTCCTTGACATCTAAAATAATTAGATATATAATCAATATCAGAGCAAGCGTCATTGGTGTGATGGCATAAGCTTGAATATATTCAGAAGCTCACGATTCTGGTGAATGTCTGATGAAGCGAGACAGGATTCATTATGTGGCAGATAGCACAGCTTCAGTGTGTCGGAACTTATCTGTCTGTACTCATGAGCGGTTGACTTTCCCTTTCCCGCTCGGGTGATGATTTGAATTATTACTTGGGAGGTATGCTGATGAGCAGAAAGAGCAGGAGTAAGAAACGCTGCGTGTGTTGTCCTGCATGTGGCAGTATTGTATTTAAGGGGACTATCACTGAATCAGAACACATTTGTCCGAATTGTCATACTTCTATAGCGGCATTGGTTAAGGACGGTGTAGTAGTTGTATATGATACGTCTGATGAGGGCAGAGAGGAATCTACAGCACATAGGTTGTATGCATATCTTGATTCCTTAAGCGGTACTATGTAGTAGGTTGGTATGTCAATCTCATGTAGAGTAATATGATTTTCCATGAGTTTGACAGTCAGGATGGGAATATCCCACGCCCATTACAATAGAGGGGATGTAATAGTTGACAATCGAATATATTGAGATATCGGATGAATCATGCGGACTGGGCGAAGTCAGCTGTTCCGCTGCACGGTCACAGGTAATAGAGACTGTGATGACAGATGCGGTGTAAGAGAGGCTGATGGGAATCCTTAAGGCAGGCGCCGGTATCAAGAGTTTGTGATGAGTTGAACTTGACGTGTCGGATATAGATATGACCTGTCTTAACAGGCATCATCCCGACTGGAATCATTAAGGGCCGGGCAAAACGGAAGCAATTTTACCAGAGGGTAGAAGTGTGTCCATTGGCGGATAATCGTAAAAGTACGAATGATCCGTCTATAGGACAACTACACCTTTCTGGGAAAGTGTTTTATGTTTTGCCCGGCCTTTTTTTGTGCTTTAAAAAGTTGACAAGTTTATGTCAGGCTTGTTCTTTGAATCGGTCTTTCTATATTAAGGATAGACTGCTTGAGGGAATAAGACATTCCTCAGCAACATTTAATCAAAGGATTGCGTGTTTACGCTATCACCGGTGACAGGCTCTCTGATCAGGAGCTGATCCTTTTTTGGCTGAAAGCCGGAAAGGACAACATTATGTTAAAAGATATTAAAAAATTAAGCAGTGATGATAAGTATGCTATAGCAGGAAGAATAGCAGACCTTCGTGTAAAAGAAGGATATAAATCCAAGGATATGGCTCAGTATATGGGAATATGCGCAAATACATATTCTGATATAGAGTGTGCCAATGTGAAGCTGAGTCTGGATAATCTATATAAGCTTTGTCAGGTCTTTAATGTGTCAGCTGATTATATCATTTTCGGTGAAACAGAGGACGCATATGTAGCTGAAGTGAGAGCTTTATTTAAAAAGCAGCGCCCTAGTGTTGTTAAAAAGATAGTAGAAGGACTGAAAGTAATGTTTGGATAGGCGTATCTGATTGTTCGCACGATAATGGAAGATTAGACGGATATCTTAGTAAAATCTGGGTGATTCGACGAACAATATAATCCGGGTTTTTATTAAAATTATATTGTCGAACAGAATCGGGAGACATAATCAGAGTTATCGTGCGCACGTAAGTCTTAAATTTACATAAGGAGAGATAGCGATGAGAAAGAGTAAAAAAGTTAATAACAGATATCTAAGTGTATGTCAGGGTGATGTATTACTTGTCAACTTTGGAAAGAATTCTTCTGTATGCAGGAATGGAGGAAGTCGACCATGTGTTGTTTTAAGTAATGATTCGTCGATAGATAAGGGAAGTAAGTTCTTTGTTGTTCCCTTGTATAGACAGCCATCAAAGACGGCATGTGTAGAGGATATTTTGATTAGACCAATTGATTGCAGAGGCCTTAGGTATGATGAATATGCAGGTGCTATTAATATGGTGCAAGTAACTAAAAATCGTGTAAGTAAAAAGATTGGTCATATAAAAAATGAGTCTGTTGTAAAAGAGATTCTCACAGCTGTTTGGGCTCTTGTTGAAGGGGAATGAATATGCTATTGGGTAACTTTTCGATTAGAACTCACGATGAGATAAAGGAGGGAGAGCTTCATGAATGAACAAGATAACCAACGACTTCCGTGGTGGCAGAAGTATACACTTACTCTTGAAGAAGCTGCTGAATACTTCGGAATCAGTTATAAAAAATTGAGGATTTTTTGCAAGAACCATGCAGATGAGAGTTTTATACTGTGGAATGGAAACAGAGCTTTAATTAAAAGAGAGATGTTTGAGAGGTATATAGATAATGATTTGGATATAATCTGAAATTCTCAAAAAATCTTGTTTTTTTAAAATTATTATGGAAGAAGAGTCTTGTTTGTGTTATTATATATATACACGGTCGCATACACGAACGTGATATGACAGTAATTGCAAACAGGGCTTTCTTCTTATTTACGAAAGGAGAAAGACATGAGCGTAAAAAGGAGAGATAATAAAAATCGTATACTTCGCACTGGGGAGACCCAGCGAGCTGATGGTAAATATATGTATAGATATGTTGATGCCAACGGAAAGACTAAGTGTCTTTATAGTTGGAAACTTGTTCGTACAGATGTTGTACCTGAAGGAAAGAAGGATAACGGAGCATTAAGAGATCTTGAAAAGCGAGTTAATAGGGATTTAGACGACGATATAGTTCCTGATGGTGACGGTTACACTGTGCTTAGGCTTGTAGAGAGATACACAGCACAAAAAACCGGTGTTAAGAGAACAACTTTAGCCGGTTATGGTACAGTGATTAATGTACTTAAATCAGATCCTTTTGGAGGAAAACGTATTGATAAGGTAAAACTGTCTGATGCGAAAGAATGGCTAATTAAGCTTCAACAGGTGGATCATAAGAGTTATTCTACAATTCACACAATACGAGGTGTAGTCAGACCGGCATTTCAGATGGCGGTGGATGATGATATCCTTAGAAAAAATCCTTTTCAATTTCAGCTTGCTACGGTTCTTGTTAATGATATGGTTACAAGAGAAGCAATTACAAGAAAAGAGGAAAGAAAGTTTTTAGAGTTTATCAAAAATGACACACATTATTCAAGGTATTATGACGGTATGTATATTCTGTTTAAAACGGGAATGCGTATTTCTGAGTTTACAGGTCTGACAGTATCGGATCTTGATATGAAGAACCGAACGATTAATATTGATCATCAGCTTCAGAAAACTGGAACTACAGTATATATCGACACTACAAAGACTTATGCAGGTAAAAGAGTGATTCCGATGACAGATGATGTATATGATGCATTTGCTCGTATTCTATCAAAAAGGCCTAAGTTGAAAATAGAGCCTATGATAGATGGTTATTCTGGCTTCCTTTGTTTTGATAAGGATGGGAAACCTATGATAGCTATGCATTGGGAGAAGTACTTTCAGCATGCGGTAGCTAAGTATAACAATATTTATCGTGTTCAGTTGCCGAAGATATCACCTCACGTATGCCGTCATACCTATTGCTCAAACATGGCAAAATCCGGGATGAATCCAAAAGTTCTTCAATATTTGATGGGACACAGTGATATTAGTGTAACGTTAAACACTTACACACATCTGAAGTTGGATGATGCCAAGGAAGAGATGGATAAGCTTGCTAAGACGCAAGAAATGGCAGAGGAGATTTCAAGGGCAAATGGTTCGGGAGACTCATCTGTTGTAAAGGGTAGAAAAGATGCTTAAATAAAGGGTTTGGTCCCACAAGGGCCTATATATTTTTAGGATAATTCTGCCATTTACACCATCCAAATGTTAAAAAAAATCAAAATGTGTAAACTTGATTTTTCGAGGCATTTTTACACAGATTTTTACACAGTTTGAAGAAAAAAACAGGCCAAAATAAGCCAAAATAGGCCGAAAAATGAACATGTGTGTTATTGAGAAAACTAGCTAAAATCGAGGTGTTTAAGCATGATAAAGGTACTATTCGTCTGCTGGGGCAACATATGTATATAAGCCCCAAAACCGCATAAATAAAGGATTTGTTTCTGCCTAACGAGTGCTTTACACAGGTTTTACACAGTTTGATTTTAGAAAAATCCAACCACTTACAGGAGAGTTGAATAAATGATAAGAATATTATTCATCTGCCACGGCAATATCTGTAGATCACCTATCTGCGAGTTCGTATTCAAAGATATGGTTAAAAATGCCGGACTGGCAGATCAATTTTATATTGAGTCCAGAGCGACTCACACGGATGAGATATGGAACGGCAGGGGAAATCCTGTGTATCCTCCCGCAAAGAAGATCCTTCTTGAACACGGAATAACTTGTGATGGGAAAAGAGCAAAACTGCTTGACTATTCCGAGTATAAAGAATACGATTACTTTGTTGGAATGGATAGCGAGAACCTTCACGCCATGAGACGGATCCTTCATGGGGATCCTGATGGTAAGATATCACTTCTTTTAGACTACACGGATCATCCGAGAAGTGTTGCAGATCCCTGGTATACAAGGGATTTTGAGACTACTTATAGTGATGTGGTAGAGGGTTTAACAGCTTTTCTTCAATACTTGATAGATGTATAATTGCGGGCATCAAAATTATACATTATTACAGTTTAACAAACTCAGGCTTTCTGTCCTTGTACACACAATAATACTCAAATCCGGCAGCTTTCAGATAATCAGGAACCATATCAAAGCCGTAGGCAATGTTCTCAGTCACATGGGCATCACTTCCCACTGTGATGATCTCGCCGCCGAGTTCCTTGTAGCATTTAAGAATATCAATGTGAGGATGGGGATAGCCGAGTCCCTTCTTAAGTCCGGCTGTATTGATCTCAATTCCCTTGCCATCATCTATGATGATCTTCAATGCTTCCCTGAAGATATCTTCGTAATCCTCAAATCTAAAGTTTTTATTCTGGGTAGGGCCGTATCTTGTTACATAATCAAGGTGGCCGTAGACATCATAATCCTTGATATTTCTTGCGTTATCGACAATGGTCTGAAAATATTCCCTGTATGCCTCTACCTCAGTCCTGCCTTCGTAGTATTCAGGATAGTAGATATCTACATAATCAACCAGATGTGAGGAGCCTATAAGGAAATCAAAGGGATATTTGGTTGCTGCCTCGTGTACTTCAGTAGCCAAATGGGGCATAAGACCAAGCTCAACGCCTATTCGAAGATCAATCTTGTCCTTATATCGCTCTTTAAGGTCACAAAGTCTTTTATAATAGGAGTCTATATCAAGTATAAATGTAAGCTTGTATTTATCTGCGGGAAAATCAATATCATGGTGATCCGTAAGGCACAAAATATCTAGCCCCTTGTCGATCGCTGTCTCTATAACTGCTTCAACAGGGGTTTCCGAATCACTTGAAAATTCTGAATGTAGGTGAAAATCTGCTTTGATCATTGTAACATCATTCTTTCTATTTCTGCTGTATCGATGCTATATGAGGAAAGCTTGATCTTTGCAACATTCAGCTGAATATCAAGCTCTTTATTTGTTCCAGTTTCAGATGCCTTAATTCTCAATAAATTGATATAATAATCGATAAGGTTCTGCTTTACTTCCTGCTCGGTCATAGTATCACCTCCGTGAAAATAATAGTTTATTAATGCTTGTCACTATTATAACATAATAAGAATATCAAAAAAAGAAAAATATCACTTGAAATTTCATCATAAAAAAGGTAGAATTGTGTCATCGGCGCAAGCCAATATTATTACAACATTATAGGAGGAATTTTACTAATGGCAGTAAAAGTTGCAATTAACGGATTTGGACGTATCGGTCGTCTTGCATTCAGACAGATGTTTGGTGCAGAAGGTTATGAGGTTGTTGCTATCAACGATTTAACAAAGCCTTCAATGCTTGCTCATCTTCTTAAGTATGACACAGCACAGGGTGGATACACAGGAAAGATCGGTGAGAATCTTCATACAGTTTCAGCTGATGATGATGCTAACACAATCACTGTTGACGGTAAGACATTAAAGATCTATGCAGAGGCAGATGCTAAGAATCTTCCTTGGGGCGAGATCGGTGTAGACGTAGTTCTCGAGTGTACCGGTTTCTACTGCTCAAAGGATAAGTCACAGGCTCATATCGATGCAGGTGCAAAGAAGGTAGTTATCTCAGCACCCGCTGGTAATGACCTCAAGACTATCGTATTCTCAGTTAATGAGAAGACTCTTACATCAGATGACAAGATCATCTCAGCTGCTTCATGTACTACAAACTGTCTTGCACCTATGGCAAAGGCACTCAACGACTATGCTCCTATCCAGAGCGGTATCATGAGCACAATCCATGCTTACACAGGTGATCAGATGATCCTCGATGGTCCTCACAGAAAGGGTGACCTTCGTCGTGCTAGAGCTGGTGCTGCAAATATCGTTCCCAACTCAACAGGTGCTGCAAAGGCAATCGGCCTTGTTATCCCTGAGCTCAATGGTAAGCTCATCGGTTCTGCACAGAGAGTTCCTGTACCCACAGGCTCAACCACTATCTTAACAGCAGTTGTTAAGAAGGCAGGCGTTAACAAGGATGATATCAATGCTGCAATGAAGGCTGCTGCAAGCGAGTCATTTGGTTACAATGAGGATCCTATCGTATCTTCAGACGTAATCGGTATGAGATTCGGTTCACTCTTCGATGCAACACAGACAATGGTATCTCAGATCGCTGACGATCTCTATGAGGTACAGGTTGTTTCTTGGTATGACAACGAGAACAGCTACACCTCTCAGATGGTTCGTACAATCAAGTACTTCGCTGAGTTAGGCTAATCTCTGACATTACATATGTTGTAAAAAAAAGACCTGAGGGGTCCGGCCTTATGGACCGGATCCCTTAAGTTTTTGAAAAGGCAAAAGCGCATAAAAAAGATAATAATTGGAGGAATTATAAAATGTCTTTAAATAAGAAATCAGTAGATGATATTAATGTAAAGGGCAAGAGAGTACTCTGCCGTTGCGATTTCAATGTACCTATTATCGAAGGTAAGATCACAGATGAGAACAGACTTGTAGCTGCTCTTCCCACTATCAAGAAGCTTATCGCTGATGGCGGCAAGGTTATCCTTTGCTCACATCTTGGTAAGGTAAAGACAGAAGAAGACAAGAAGACAAAGACTCTTGCTCCTGTAGCAACAAGACTTTCAGAGCTTCTTGGTCAGGAAGTAAAGTTTGCAGCAGATGAAGAGGTAGTCGGAGCAAATGCTAAGGCTGCTGTAGAGGCTATGAACGACGGAGATGTTATCCTTCTTGAGAATACACGTTTCAGAGCAGAAGAGACCAAGAACGGAGAGGCGTTCTCAAAGGATCTTGCTTCAATCTGTGATGTATTTGTAAATGATGCATTCGGTACTGCGCACAGAGCTCACTGCTCAAATGTCGGTGTTGCAGGACTTGTTGATACAGCTGTAGTTGGATATCTTATGCAGAAGGAGATTGATTTCCTTGGTAATGCAGTAGAGAATCCTGTTCGTCCTTTCGTAGCTATCCTTGGTGGTGCTAAGGTTGCAGATAAGCTTAATGTTATCTCTAACCTTCTTGAGAAGTGCGATACCCTTATCATCGGTGGAGGTATGGCATATACATTCCTTAAGGCAAAGGGCTATGAGATCGGTAAGTCCCTTGTAGATGATACCAAGATTGATTACTGCAAGGAGATGATGGCAAAGGCTGAGTCACTTGGCAAGAAGCTTCTTCTCCCTGTAGATTCAGTAATGATCGATGATTTCCCCAATCCCATCGATGCACCTGTTGATGTAACAATATTCGATGCTGACAAGATGGATGCAGCTAAGGAAGGCTGTGATATCGGACCTAAGACCATCGAGCTTTACGCAGATGCTGTAAAGAATGCAAAGACAGTTGTTTGGAACGGACCTATGGGAGTATTCGAGAATCCTACACTTGCTGCAGGTACAAAGGCAGTTGCAGCTGCACTTGCTGAGACAGATGCTACAACCATCATCGGTGGTGGTGATTCAGCAGCTGCTGTAAATCAGCTTGGTTACGGCGCAAAGATGAGCCATATCTCAACAGGTGGTGGAGCATCCCTTGAATTCCTTGAGGGCAAGGAGCTTCCCGGTGTTGCAGCCGCTAATGACAAATAATCAATCATAGGAGATATAGAAAATGAGCAGAAGAAGAATTATCGCAGGAAACTGGAAGATGAATAAGACTCCTTCAGAGGCAGTAAAGCTTGTAGAAGAGCTTAAGGATCTTGTGAAGAATGATGATGTAGATGTAGTATATTGTGTACCCGCTATCGACATCGTACCTGTAGTAGAGGCTACAAAGGGCACAAATGTACAGGTTGGTGCTGAGAATATGTACTTTGAGGAGAGCGGTGCCTATACAGGTGAGATCGCAGCTCCCATGCTTGTTGATGCAGGCGTTAAGTATGTAATCCTTGGTCACTCAGAGAGAAGAGATTACTTCAAGGAGGATGATGTACTCCTTAACAAGAAGGTTAAGAAGGCATTTGAGGCAGGACTTACTCCCATCCTTTGCTGTGGTGAGTCGCTTGAGCAGAGAGAGCTTGGTGTTACAATGGACTGGATCAGACTTCAGATCAAGTCAGATCTTTCAGGTGTTACTGCAGATCAGGTAAAGAAGCTTGTTATCGCTTACGAGCCTATCTGGGCTATCGGTACAGGTAAGACCGCTACTGCAGATCAGGCAGAAGAGGTATGTAAGGGAATCAGAGAGCTTATCGCTGAGATTTATGATCAGGCAACTGCTGATGAGGTTCGTATCCAGTACGGCGGATCAATGAACGCAGGTAACGCAGCTGAGCTTCTTGCAAAGCCCAATATCGATGGTGGACTTATCGGCGGCGCTTCACTTAAGCCCGACTTTGGTCAGATCGTAAATGCGTAATTAAATGATAAATAGCCGCAGAATGTTTTATTTCTGCGGCTATATTTCTAAAAAAATATTGTTATAGGAGGAATACATTATGCCATTTATTAATTCAAAGATAAGTACAAAGCTTTCAGCAGATGACGAGAAGAAGATAAAGGAAGAGCTTGGCGAAGCTATAAGCATTATCCCCGGAAAGAGCGAAAGCTGGCTTATGGTAGGCTTTGAGGATGAAGCAAAGCTTTACTTTAGAGGGGATAACAGTGAGCCTGTTGTATTTGTGGATGTAAGCGTATTCGGTTCAGAGAATCCTTCAGCCTTTGACAAGCTTACAGCAAAAATATGTGACATTTACAATTCTGTACTTGGCGTATCAAAGGATCATATATATGTTAAGTATTCAGCGGTTTCCAACTGGGGCTGGAACGGCGGTAATTTCTAGACAGAGATGGATAAGCTATGTAAGAGGCGTGATGAGATCAATAAAGACAGAAAGCCCTTTCCCATAAGCTTTGCTTATGGGTATTGCTTGAGTGATGATAATGAGCTTTCAGAATTTGACGAAGCTGCCGACATAGTTGAGAAGGTATATAGGATGGCGGATAAGAGAATGTATAAGTACAAGATTGAGATGAAAGCAGCAAGAGATGTGTAAAAAAATCCTTGCAATTCACTGTTTCTTGTGGTAACATACGAGTTGCAGTTAGTTTTTTTGCAAAGAGTGGACGAAAGTCCACTCTTTCGTTTTGAAAGGTGGTTTTCTATTGAAAAGAGCAGACATTGAAAAACGCACCGAAGAGCTTGTAACTCCCATTATCGAGGAGAATTCCTTTGAACTTGTGGATGTGGAGTATGTCAAGGAGGGTGCAGACTATTATCTGAGAGTGTATGCGGATAAGGAAGGCGGGATCAATATTGATGATTGTGTTCTGATAAGCAGAGCCCTTGAGGTTAAATTGGATGAAGAGGATTTTATCGATACCGCATATATTTTGGAGGTGAGCTCTCCCGGACTTGGAAGACCGCTAAAAAAAGAGAAGGATTTCAAAAGAAGTATTGGAAAAGATATTGATATCAAGCTTTACAAGGCTTTGGATGGAGTCAAAGAATTCACAGGAGTCCTTAAGTCGTATGACGAGGAGAATGTGGATGTAGATATAGATGATGAAGTAAAGACATTTAGCAGAAAAGATATTGCGCTTATAAGGTTATCACTGGACATTTAAGGATTAGGAGGTAAATATTCATGTCAGAGATTATTGAAGCATTGAATTTTTTGGAGAAGGAGAAGGGAATCGACCGTGAGGAGATGATCAAGACCATCGAGACTTCCATAGTGAAGGCGTGGCTCAACGATCACAAGGACAGCAATAAGGCCGGTAATATTTCGGCAAATATGGATAGAGAGACCGGTGCGATCACACTTGTTCAGCAGATGACTATAGTAGATGAGGTTGACAATCCTGCTACACAGATTAGCATTGAAGAAGCGAGGATGCTCAATTCATCATTGGAGGTTGGCGATATCGTCAACAAGAATGTTGAGATCGATACAAAGCAGTTTGGTCGTATCGCAGCGGGCAATGCAAGGAATATCATTGTTCAGGAGATCAAGAATGCAGAAAAGAATGCCCTTGTAAAGATGTTTAATGACAAGAAGAATGACATCATTACAGGTGTGGTTCAAAGAATAGATGACCGAGGCAATATCCATATCAGTCTCAATGAAAAGACTGAGGTTACTCTTACAGAGAAGGAGCAGGTAAAATCTGAGCGTTTCCGTATTCATGACAGGATCAAGCTTTATGTGGTAAGCGTCAACAGCAATGCCAACAAGGGGAAGGATGCAAAGATACTTGTTTCAAGGACACATCCTGAGCTTGTAAGAAAGCTTTTTGAGCAGGAGGTAACTGAGGTAGCTGATGGAGTTGTTGAGATCAAGGAGATAGCGAGAGAGGCTGGATCAAGAACAAAGATCGCCGTATTCTCCAATGATTCCAATGTAGATCCCGTAGGCGCCTGCGTAGGTGTGAATGGTGTCAGAGTCAATACCATAGTTGATGATCTGAAGGGTGAGAAGATTGATATCATTACTTGGGATGAAGATCCTGCAATCTTTATTAAGAATGCACTTTCTCCTTCGGATGTTGTTTCAGTTGTAGTTGATCTGGATGAGAAGTGTGCGAGAGTAGTTGTTCCTGACAATCAGCTTTCACTTGCTATCGGCAAGGAAGGTCAGAATGCGAGACTTGCAGCGAGACTCACGAATTACAAGATTGATATTAAGAGCGAATCACAGGCAGAAGCGTTGAAGGCTCAAGAAGAGGAGGAGGTATCCTTGAGCGAGGATTCTTTTGATGAGACCAATGAGGATGCCGGTGTTATCGAAGAGGTTAACGAAACAGAGGCTTTAGATGAGACCGCTTCTGATACTTCTGAGGAATAAAGAGGTGATAGAATGCCAAAGCATATACCGATGAGAAAGTGTTTGGGTTGTGGCGAGATGAAGGAAAAAAACTCGCTTATACGTGTGGTAAACACTCCTGAGGATGAAGTAAAGATAGATATGACCGGAAGAGCAAACGGCAGAGGAGCTTACATCTGTAAGGATCGGGAGTGCTTGTTGAAGGCCGTAAAGACCGGAGGCTTAAACAGAGCATTCAAAAAGAATATAGCATCCTCGGTTTACGAGGAATTAAAAAAGGAGTTCGATGATATTGAAGAATAAAGCATTTGGCTTGCTTGGGCTTTGTGCTCGGGCGGGAAGAATGGTTAGCGGAGAATTCATGACCGAGAAGACGATCAAAGAGAATAAAGCTTATCTTGTGATCGTTGCCGTGGATGCGTCAGATAATACTAAGAAGCTTTTTAACGATAAATGCAGCTTCTATCATGTCCCCGTTAGGGAGTATGGTACCAAGGAAGAGCTTGGAAAGGCCATAGGAAAAGAAATGAGAGCCTCTATTGCTATATGTGATCAGGGCTTTGCGGGACAGATAGTAAAACATATCGATAGTAGTTTAGAGTCATTGGTGCAGGGAGGTAATTAAATGGCAAAGAAGAGGATACACGAATTAGCCAAAGAGATAAATGGATCCAATAAGGATCTGGGAAAAGAGATAGTACAGTTTTTGATAGATCAGGGTTTCCCGGTAAAGACCACATCAAGCGGTGTGGACGAGGAGATGGAAAAGCTTGTAAAGGAGAAGTTTTCTAAAGCTGAAAAAGGTGAGAAGAAGGTAGCTGATAACAGCTTTTACAGCTCTTCAGTTACTTCAGGTATGGTTTCTATTTCTATTCCTCAAAAAAGCTCAACATTTTCAGTGTCAAGCTTTGGGCAGAGGGCAAAGAAGGCACTTGAGGAAAGTAAGGATGTAAAGGTTTCGGCTGATGAGAAATTCTTCAAGAACGAAGAGGAGAAAAAGACTGAAAAGCCCAAGGCTTCCTCAAAGACTGAAAAGTCGAAGTCAAAGCCTAAGTCAAAGCCTGAGGTAAAGCCTCAAAAGGAAGAGACAGTAGAAAAAAAGCCTGTAGTTACTCTTGAGATTGTTGAGAAGAAGAATCCCGTAAAGGAGATAACCTTAGAGAAGGTTGAGCCGGCTCCAAAGCCTGAGAACGTTGAGAAGGTTGAGGTTGTCGAGAAGAAGAAAGAAGTGAAGGTTGAGCCTGTAGTCGAAAAGGCTGAACCTGTTACGACTGCATCTGATATTCAATCACGCATCAATCAGGCTGCGGCAAAGAGAGAAGAAAACAAGAAGAATTCATCTGATTCTGATAATAATAGCTCTAAGCCTCAAAAGAATCCCGAAAAGAAGGATGCTTCCAAGAATCAGGGATTTGATAAGCGCAATGATAAGAAAAATGATCGTCAGGGCAAGGATCGTTTCGACAGATCAGATAGAAACGACAGAAATGACGGAGGCAGAGATAAGGGCGATAGAAGAGACAATCGCGACGGAAGAGACGGACGTGACGGAAGAGATAACCGCGATAAGAATGATCGTGGCGGTGATCGCTTCGGTGATAAGAAGAAGGGCGGAGACAAGTTTGCTCTTGATACTCCTGTAGAGGGAGAGAAGAAGAGAAGTAAGAAGAGAAATAAGAATAGAGATAAGCAGAACGAGGAAGCTATCGAAAAGAGAGAGGCAAGAGGCGAGCATAAGCAGAGCCAGTGGGTAAACCCCAATCTTAAAAATGGCAAGAACGGTAAGCAGAAGAACAAGAATGAAGCTCCGAAGCCCACTAAACCTGCAGAGCCCGTGATCAAGAATATCAAGCTTCCTGAAGTGCTTACGGTAAACGAGCTTGCAGAAAAGATCAAGGTTCCCGCTTCACAGCTCATAAAGAAGCTTTTCCTTGCAGGTAAGATTGTGACAATCAATTCAGATCTTGATTTTGAGCAGGCTGCAGAGATAGCTCTTGAATACAATTATATAGCTGATGAGGAAGAGAAGGTGGATGTGATCGAGGAGATGCTTCGTGAGGATGAAGAGGATCCTGAAACACTTGTAAGTCGTCCTCCTGTTGTCTGCGTTATGGGTCATGTTGACCATGGTAAGACTTCGCTTCTTGATGCTATCAGAAAGACATCAGTTACCTCCGGTGAGGCCGGTGGTATCACACAGCATATCGGTGCTTACACCGTAGAGATCAATGGAGAACAGATCACCTTCCTTGATACACCGGGTCATGAGGCATTTACCGCCATGCGTATGCGCGGTGCCCAGTCTACCGATATCGCTATTCTCGTGGTAGCTGCAGATGATGGTGTTATGCCCCAGACTATTGAGGCTATCAACCATGCCAAGGCTGCAGGTATCGAGATAATAGTTGCAGTAAACAAAATTGATAAAGAGAGTGCCAACGTAGAGAGAGTTAAGCAGGAGCTTATGGAATATGAGCTTGTTGCTGAGGATTGGGGTGGATCAACTGTATTCTGTCCCGTGTCTGCTCATACAGGCGAAGGTATAGACAATCTTCTTGAGATGATTCTTTTGACCTCTGAGGTATTGGAGCTTAAGGCCAATCCCAACAGAAAGGCAAGAGGTATCGTTATCGAGGCTGAGCTTGATAAGGGACGCGGTCCTGTTACCACCGTTCTTGTTCAAAAGGGTACACTTCATGTAGGTGATACCGTAACAGTCGGAGAGGCTCATGGTAAGGTTCGTGCCATGACTGATGATAAGGGTAGAAGACTCAAGGAGGCAGGACCTTCTGATCCTGTTGAGATCCTAGGACTTAATGCAGTACCTAATGCAGGTGATATCTGTATTGCCTGTGATAATGAGAAGGAAGCAAGATCCATGTCTGAGGCATTTATTGCCTACAGCAAGGAGAAGATGCTTGCAGATACAAAGGTTAAGATGTCTCTTGATGACCTCTATAGCCAGATCCAGGCAGGTAATGTTAAGGAACTCAATATCGTTGTTAAGGCTGATGTTCAGGGTTCTGTTGAGGCGGTTAAGAGTTCGCTTATGAAGCTTTCCAACGAAGAGGTTGTTGTAAAGATCATTCACTCAGGAGTTGGTGCTATCAACGAGTCCGATGTTATACTTGCATCTGCATCCAATGCTATCATCATCGGCTTCAATGTTAGACCTGATGTTCAGGCTAAGACTGTTGCCGAGACTGAGAAGGTTGATCTTCGTCTTTACAAGGTTATCTATGATGCTATATCAGATATTGAGTCTGCTATGAAGGGTATGCTTGATCCTGTATATGAGGAAAAGATCATCGGACATGCGGAGATCAGACAGATATTCAAGGCATCAGCTATTGGTATGATCGCAGGTTCCTATGTCCTTGATGGTGAGATTCAAAGAGGCTGTACAGTAAGGATCTCTCGTGAAGGAGAGCAGATATTCGAAGGACCCTTGGCTTCACTTAAGAGATTTAAGGATGATGTAAAGGAAGTTAAGGCAGGCTACGAATGTGGTCTTGTATTTGACGGTTTCGGAGATCTTCGTGAAGAGGATCAGATTGAAGCATACATCATGGTCGAGGTTCCCAGATAATTTGGAGAATTTGATAAATGAGAAAAAACAGTGTTAAAAATACAAGGATAAATTCAGAGGTGAAAAAGGAACTTTCAAGGATCATACGTGATGAGATCAAGGATCCAAGAATAGCCCCTATGACCACTGTGGTTGAAACTATCGTGGCTCCGGATCTTAAAAGCTGTAAGGCTTATATAAGCGTTCTTGGTGCTGATGAGGTGAAGGAAGATACCATTACCGGTCTTAAAAGCGCTTCAGGCTATATCAGAAAGGAGCTTGCGCGTTCCATCAATTTAAGGAATACTCCGGTTATTGAATTTATACTTGATGAATCTATTGAATACGGCGTAAACATGACAAAGAAGATAGACGAGATCGTCGGAGAAGATAATGATGAATGAGATCTTTGATCTGCTGAAAGCAGCAAGTACCATTGCTATATTCGGGCATATCAGTCCCGATGGAGACTGTGTGGGAAGCTGTCTTGGCTTTTACAATTTCATAAAGGAGAACTATAAGCCGGATAAGGTTACAGTTTATCTTGAGGATTTTTCAAAGGATTTTATGTTTCTTTCCGGAAGTGATCAGGTATGTCATGATCCTGACACTGATGAGGTATTTGATCTCGGTATCAGCCTTGATTGCGGGGATACATTTAGACACGGAGATTTTGGACATATTTTCAAGCGTGCTGTTAAGAAAATATCCATAGATCATCATGTGAGCAATGAGGGCTTTGGAGATGTTTCGGTGGTTTATCCCGAAAAAAGTTCTACCTGTGAGATTCTTTATGATCTTTTCCCTCTTGATAAGATCAGTAAGAATACGGCTGAGTGCCTTTATGTCGGAATAGTTCACGATACAGGTGTATTCAAGCACAGCTGCACAGCCAAGTCTACTATGGTGGCGGCAGGAGAGCTTCTTGAAAAGGGTGTAAGATCTGACTATGTGATAGATAAGACCTTTTTCAATAAAACCTTTGCTTCCAACAAGCTTCTTGGAGTAGCTTTGTTAAATGCAAAGCTTGAATTTGAAGGAAAGCTTATCTATACGATATTGAGACTTGAGGATTTTTCAAGTGTTGGAGCTACCACTCTTGATACCGATGGGATCGTTGATCAGCTTAGAGTGACGGAGGGGATAGAGGTAGCTCTATTCATCTATCAGAAGGCTGAGAATGAGTATAAATACAGCCTTCGTGCCAACTCAGATGTTGATGTCAGCAAGATTGCTGTGGCATTTGGTGGTGGCGGTCATAAGAAGGCTGCAGGCGTCAATATAAAGGAGCCTGTTGAGGTCACGCTTCCTAAGATATTTGATGCTATCAGGGCTTTGTTATAGACAGCCTATTGGGGAAAGGAGGATACGGTCATGAACGGAATCATCAGTGTTTATAAGGAGCCGGGATATACCTCCTTTGATGTTGTTGCAAAACTTAGGGGAATAGTCGGACAAAAAAAGATAGGACATACAGGAACCCTTGATCCTGATGCAGAGGGGGTTCTTGTTGTATGTCTTGGAAATACAACAAAGCTCAGTGAGATGATCACTGATAAGGATAAGGAATATACTGCAGAGATGATTCTTGGTGTCACTACGGATACTGAGGATGCATCCGGTAAGGTATTGTCTGAAAAAGAGGTGAAAGTGTCAGAGGAAGAGATAAGGTCCGCTGTCACTTCTTTTATTGGTGAAAGCTATCAGGTACCACCTATGTATTCGGCACTCAAAAAGGACGGAGTCAGACTTTACGAGCTTGCAAGAAAGGGTGTTGAGGTGGAAAGAGAAGCCCGAAGGATCAGTATTTATTCATTGGATATCATATCAATAGATATGCCTAAGGTTACCTTTAGGGTTACCTGTTCGAAGGGTACATACATCAGGAGCCTTTGCCGAGATATCGGTGAAAAACTTGAGTGCGGTGCCCATATGAAAAGGCTTATAAGGAACAGGGTGAGCGGATTTACTACTGAGGACAGCTTTACGCTTTCAAGGCTTCAAGAACTTAAGGATGAAGGAAGGCTTTCTCAGGCTGTCATTCCTGTTACAAAGCTTTTTCCTGACCTTCCTATATACCGGACTGAGTCAGATGCTGACAGACTTCTTTACAATGGCAATCCATTGAGTCTTAAGATGGTTACTTGTCAAGGTGATAATACTATAAAAAATGATGGGGATATAATTTTCGTAAAGGATAGCGAGGATGAATTAAAGGGAATGTACAAGGTGGATGAAAGAAGACACATGCTTGCTCCCTTTAAGATGTTGCTATAAATAGGATCATGCGTTGCTTTAAAGATGATATTAAACTGAATGATAATGAAAAAACTGCTGTTGCTCTCGGAAAATTTGATGGGATTCATCTTGGCCATGCTACCTTGATCCGAGAGATAACAAGCTGCAACAAGTATTTAAGTTCACTTGTTTTTACATTTGACAGATCTCCTGACGTGGTATTTGCCGGAAGAGATGAAGGCTATATTCTCACGATGGAGGAAAGAAGAAAAAAACTATCAAAAATGGGTGTGGATATCCTGGTGGAATATCCATTTACAAAGGAGTTTGCGGCACTTGAACCGGTTGATTTCGTGAAACATATACTTATAGACAGGCTTCATATTAAGATGCTTACGGTGGGGGCGGATTTTTGCTTTGGAAAGGGAAGAAGCGGTAATGTTTCGCTGCTTAGAGAGCTTTCGAAAAAGTATGATTTTGAACTCAATGTATTCGATAAGCTTTCCATAAACGGAGAGATCGTAAGCTCTACTTTGATCAGGGACAATCTGAAACAGGGAAGACTATCTTTGGTTGAAAAGTATTTAGGAGAACCATATACAATATTCGGTGTGGTCGTCAACGGAAAAAGACTTGGCAGAACTATAGGCTTTCCCACGGCAAATATAGTGGTATCAAAGGAAAAGCTTCTTCCACCCTATGGAGTTTACAGGGCGGAGATAAAGACCAAGGATGAAACATTTTACGGAATAGCTGATCTTGGTATTAAACCTACTGTATCCGATGATGAGACCTGTGGTCTGGAAACCTATATATTTGATTTTGACAGGGATATTTATGGTGAGACTATTGAAGTGCGGTTAAAGGAATTTATCCGTCCTGAGATGAGGTTTGACAGTGTTGACGAACTCGTGAAACAGATAAAAAAAGATGTTGAAACAGCAAAGGCTTAGAAAGATATGAATTGTTTGGAAGCGCAGACAAAGATAATGGCATATATCGACAACAAGCTGCCGGAGGATCAGGCTTATGATTTTGCCCGGCATATTGAGGTGTGCCCAAAATGCGCTGAAGAGCTTGAGATATATTATATCATGCTGGTTGGCATGAAACAGATCGACAACAACGAGACCCTATCTCTTGATTTTAAGAAGGAGCTAAAGAACAAGCTTGATTCTACTGTCCATAGACACAAGAATAAGAGCAATCTAAAGGCATCCACATTTATATTTATACTGCTTGCAGTGATAGGCGTTGGTGTGTTCGGTTATGCCAATTTTCTTAATATGGTATATACTCAGGAACAGAAAATCAAGCTTAGCAGACAGTCTGAATTTTATTTTTATGACAGCTTTGGAGACAAGTTTCTTTCAAGTGAGAGAATAAAGGTTAAGGAGATCAAGGTAGAGACTGATGTTAAGGTAGAGGATGATAAGACCGGAACATTTTTTAACAGCATAAGAGAATACAGATTGGCTCATCCGAATATAGATACTGAAGCTACAGAAGAAAACGAAGAGGAGTAAAGATATATGGATAAACTCTTGCTTATAGATGGACATAGTATACTTAACAGAGCATTTTACGGGCTACCGGAGCTTACGGATTCCAAGGGCAGACATACCAATGCTGTTCTTGGTTTTTTGAATATCATGCTAAAGATCATGGATGAGGAAAAGCCCACCCATCTTTTTGTTGCCTTTGATGTTCATGAGCCTACCTTTAGGCACAAGATGTATGCGGAGTATAAGGGTACCAGAAAGGGCATGCCTGAGGAGCTACGTGAACAGGTTCCTCTCATAAAAGAGGTTCTTCATTCCATGAATGTGAAGACTATTGAAAAGGGAGGATACGAGGCTGACGATATCATCGGTACTATGTCAAGAAATGGTGAGAGAAGCGGGTATCAGGTAGTTATCGTATCCGGCGACAGAGACCTTTTACAGCTTGCAACCGACAAGATACTCGTAAGGATACCAAAGACAAAAAAAGGTCAGACTGTTATTGAGAATTATTATGCTGATGGCGTAAAGGAGCTTTACGGAGTGACTCCAAAGGAGTTTATAGACCTTAAGGGACTGATGGGAGACGCCTCCGACAATATAAAGGGTGTTCCGGGCATTGGTGAAAAGACGGCAGTAAAGCTGATCACTGAATATCATTCCATAGAGAATGCATACGAGCATATAGATGAGATAAAGCAGAATAAGATTAAAGAAAACCTGCGTGAATATTATGATCAGGCTATTTTTTCAAGACTTTTAGCTACGATCAAGCTTGATTGCAAGCTCGATGTGAGTGTGGAGGATGGAAGAATAGGTAAGCTTTATAATGACAACAGCTATAAGCTTTTTAAGGAGCTTGAATTCAAGCAGCTTTTGAAGAATTTTGATGAGGATACAGAGCCGGAAAGACCTCTTGAATATATCGTGGCAAATGATCTTTCTGATCCCAAGGCTGTTCTTTGCGAGCTTAGGGAAGCTTCCTTTGTGGGCCTTCATGTGATATATGAAAATGGTGTATTCTGCGGCTTTTCTGCTGCTCTTTCGTCGAAGAATTATGTGTTCCTGGCAGAAGGTGCTTTGTCTGCCGATCAACTGATAGAAGAATTTACAGACATTCTAAGGTCCACAAAAACTGCGGTGATAGACTTAAAGACCACTCTTCATGCCATCCATGCAGGAAGAAGTGATAGCTTTGATTGCTTTGATCTTCAGATTGCTGCTTATCTTTTAAATCCTTTAAAGGATAGCTATACCTATGATGATATAGCCAGAGACTATCTTTCAAGACTTCTTCCCTCAAAAAAGGAGCTTGTGGGAAAGGATGTCATTACCCCTATAAATATCAGAACAGATAATTTCTTAAAGGCATTTGTATATGAGGCAAGAACTGCATTTGATGCAGAAGAGAGTCTTAATGAAGCTTTATTAAGAGAAGGCTTAAAAAAGCTTTATGATACTATTGAGCTTCCCTGTGTTTACACTCTTTATCATATGGAGAGTGCCGGAATTAAGGTTAATCGAACAGCTCTTTCAGAGTATTCAAAAATGCTCTCTTTAGAGATTGAAAAGCTTGAAAAGAATATTTATGAGGCAGCAGGAGAGGAATTTAATATCAATTCTCCCAAGCAGCTTGGTGTTATTCTATTTGAAAAAATGGGCATAACCGGCGGTAAGAAAACTAAAACGGGGTATTCTACAAGTGCAGATGTTCTTGAAAAGCTTAAGCCTGACTATCCCATTGTAAATGATATATTGAGCTACAGAACCTATACAAAGCTTAAATCCACCTATGCAGACGGTCTCTGTCAATATATTTCAGGGGATGACCGTATTTACGGAACCTTCAATCAGACGATCACCGCTACGGGAAGACTTAGCTCTACCGAGCCCAATCTTCAGAATATCCCTATGCGTATAGAGCTTGGTAGAAAGATAAGAAAAGCCTTTATTCCCGAAGAGGGCTATACATTTGTGGATGCCGATTATTCTCAGATTGAGCTAAGAGTATTGACTCATATGTCCGACGATCCTGTTCTTATAGAAGCATATAAGAATGATAGGGATATCCACGCAAGCACAGCAAGCTCTGTATTTGAGGTGCCTTTATCAGAGGTGACACCTCTTATGAGAAGAAAAGCCAAGGTTGTCAACTTCGGCATCATTTATGGACAAAGTGCTTTCGGTCTTTCTGAAGAGCTGAATATTTCCAGAACCGAGGCAAAGGAATATATTGAAAAGTACTATAAAACATTTCCTAAAATTAAGGAGTGCTTGAATGCACAGGTCGAGGCTGCTAAAAAGGACGGAGCTGTTTATACACTCTGGCATAGGAAAAGACCGGTTCCTGAGATAGCTTCAAGCAATTTTATGCAAAGAAGCTTTGGTGAGAGAATAGCTATGAATTCACCTATTCAGGGTACTGCTGCAGATATCATAAAGCTTGCTATGGTAAAGGTTGATAATGCTCTGATCGAGAAGAATATGAAATCACGTTTAGTTCTTCAGATACATGATGAGTTGCTCATAGAGGCCTATGACGAGGAGAAGGATGAGGTTATGAAACTCTTAAAGAATACTATGGAGCAGGTAGCCGAGCTTAAGGTTCCTCTTATCGTTGACATGCACGAGGGAAAGGATTGGTACGAGGCAAAATGAAGATCATAGGCATAACCGGAGGGATAGGAACAGGTAAAAGTACCGTTCTTGAGATCCTTAAAAATGATTATGGCGCCTTTGTGATAGAGGCAGACAGAGTGGCCGAGGCATTGATGAAAAAGGGTAATAGTGCGTATGCCGACATAGTGGACCGATTTGGCGAAGATATCCTTGATGCAGAGGGTGAGATAGACAGAAAAAAGCTTGGAGAACAGGTGTTTAATGATAAAAAAAAGCTGGAAGAGCTCAATTCTATCACTCACGGAAGGGTAAGGGAAGAAATTCTTTCCACCATTGAGAGGGTCAGGGCTTCGGGCGAAAAAAGTCTTGTGTTCATAGAAGCTGCTCTTCTTATAGAATGTGGATACAAGGATATCTGCGACACTATGTGGTACGTGATGACCAAAAGAGATATCAGATTAAAAAGGCTTGAAGAAGGTCGGGGTATTGATAGAGAAAGAGCAGAGGCTATTATGGCTAGTCAGTCGGATGAAAATTTTTATCTTATCAATACAGATGTGATCATTCTCAATGATGGGGATATTGATAAACTAAAATTACGACTAAAATATGCTGTTGCCAGCTGTACCTAAAATTAACATTTTGTTGAAGAATTGTAGAAATTGTGATATACTTTTTGTAAATTTTGACGATAGGGAGTTAGTATGGAAAGCAGGTCGACCAATAAGTCAAAGCAGATAAAGAAAATCTATCCGGAGCCTTTGGTTTTCGGCCTTGATATAGGAACCCGTTCCATAGTGGGTACGGTAGGCTACAAGGATCAAAAGAAATTCAACATAGTTGCACAGAAGGTCAGACTTCATGATACCCGTTCCATGATCGATGGTCAGATACATGACATTAAGAAGGTTGGAGAGGATATCATTGAGGTCAAGACAGCCCTTGAAGCACAGCTTGGTGGTAGAAAGCTCAAAGAAGTAAGTATTGCAGCTGCCGGTCGTGTTCTTAAAACAAGCATAGGTAAGGGTTATCACGAATTTTCCGAGAATACCGTAGTTACAGAAGAATATATACATTCACTTGAGATGCTGGGAGTTGAGAAGGCGTATGAACAGATAGTTGCCGATAACAAAACAGATGTCAAGTATTTTTGCGTTGGATATACCGTTGTAAAGTATTATCAGAATGGCCTTGAGATACTGAATCTTGAGGGACACAAGGCCAACAATATAGGTGCGGATGTGCTTGCGACTTTCCTGCCGGAAGAGGTTGTAGATGGGCTTTATGCTGCTGTAGAGATAGCGGGGCTTGACGTTGTCAATCTCACACTTGAGCCCATTGCCGCAATGAATGTGGCAATCCCACCGGAATACAGATTATTAAATATCGGTCTTTTAGATGTAGGAGCAGGTACCTCTGATATTTGTATTACAAAGGAAGGCTCTATTGTGGCCTATGGTATGATACCTGCAGCGGGTGATGAGATCACAGAGGCTATACTTAAAAAATATCTTGTGGATTTTGAAACAGCCGAAAAGATCAAGATGATAGGCGGAAGAAAGAGTCTTGCATACAAGGACATCATGGGCATAGCACATCAGATCACACCCAAGGAGGTTGCTGATACGGTAAAGCCCGTGGTTGATTCCATCACCAAGAGTATAGCTGAAAAGATAGTTGAATTAAATGGAGGAAAGGGCATAAATGCTCTCTTTGTTGTTGGAGGAGGCGGAAAGCTGCCCGGCTTTACCGATATTCTGGCCAAGCATATGAAACTTCCAAAAGAAAGAGTTGCTCTTCGTGGCGAGGAGGTTATGGGAAACATCAATCTACTTGCTGACGGACTTAAAAAGGATCCTCTTTATGTTACCCCTGTGGGTATCTGTTTGAACTTCTATGAACAAAAGAATAATTTTATATATGTCAATGTGAATGGTGACAGGATTAAGCTATATGATAATGATAAGCTTACTCTTTTTGATGCAGCTGTTGCCTGTGGTATTCCCAATGATAAGATATTTGCAAAGCGTGGAGCTGATATTACATTTACGGTAGACGGAAAGCAGAGAATAGTCAGAGGAAAGACAGGAGAGCCTGCGGAATTGAAGCTTAACGGAAAGCCTGCATCTATGACCTCCCCCATACAGGCCAATGATCAGATTGTTATTATCCCGTCGACAGCAGGAGAGGATGCAACCTTCTCACTTTCGTCGCTTACGGAGATGAAGAAGACTCTTACCTTTGTGGTGAATGATAAGGAGCTTAAGTGTCCCGGTTATGTCCATGTAAATGGTGAGGTTGCTACTGAATACTATGAAGTAAAAGATGGTGATGTGATAGAGGTATGTCCTTACTATACTGTTGCCGAGCTTTTTAAATTCATGGATTTTACCCCCGGATCAAAGGTATATGTGAACAACGAAGAGGCTGATGAAGATACAAAGATATTCGAGAATTTCAAGGTGAAGTTTTCTCTTACTCCTGAGTTTTCTGAGCTTGCTGTATCCTCTGCAGAGGAGATGGAGGAAGCGCTTTCGTCAAAGCAGAAGAAAAAGAAGAAACAGAAGAATAAGGACGAGGAAAAGTCTGATGAAAAGAAGGAAGCAAATATTGAGGATGATACTGACTCAAAGGAGGATATTTCCGAGGATTTATCAGCTTCAGAAAGTCACGGTTTTTCTGCTGTTGAGATGTATTCACAAAACCTTCGTGATAGAGAAGAATTTTCTACAACCATCAATGTCATAGTAAACAATTGTCCCGTAACCTTAGAGGGTAAGGGAAGTTATGTGTTTGTTGATATATTTGATTTTTATGAGTTTGATCTTAATACTGTAAAGGGTGAGAAGCTCATCATGAAGATAAATGGAGAGGAAGCTGAGCATTTTTCTCCGGTTAAGGAAGCTGATAAGCTTGAGATCTATTGGAAGAAATAGATTTTTTGCAATCGGAGGCGACGCAGCATTCGAAGTGCTATGATTTTTCTTGTATTGGGAGTAACATATGAAAGACGAGGAAATGATTGAAAATTTACAAAGGTTTTCCGTATTGCAGAGAGCGGTCTATATCACTGTTCTGTTTTATATTATGGTGCTTTATTTTCTTGGTATTCAGGGAAAGATGCCCCAGACCGGTATTTATGTGGGAGTGATATTCGGTCTTGCAATGATGGATGAGATACTTCTGTTCTTTAAGTATTTTGAGAAGTCATTTATTCTTTCAGTTTGGAGATATATTCAGTACATTATCTCTGTTATCTTTATGTACATTGTTTTTGATTATCCATATTGGACGATTGCACTTTTATCATTGTTTATACTGTATGTGATGGAGTATCTGCTTGCGGGTGACATAAGGGATCTCTATAGCAATACATATAGGATCATAGCACTTTTTATTCCTATAGCGGTATTTGTGCTTGTTATGACTGCAAGAAGCAAGGAATATAAGTGGATATATATGCTGTTTTCGTATCTTTTGCTTTTCGGAGTTTTGGGAAAGATTCTTCTGATCGTCATTGATATTATAAAAAAATACGAGCAGGAATTGAATGTGAAAAAGAGTATTATCAGTGATGCCGAGGATACCAACAATGATCTAAAAACCATTCAGGAGAGGATAAAGAGCGTAAACAATGAGCTTAATTACCAGAAGGTTGAACTTCAACAGGCGTATGAGAGACTCAATATAGCCAAGGACGAGATCGCAGTTCAGGCCAAGGTGGCCGGTGAGATCGCTTCAGGGTTTGATATGAATAAGATTTTGAATTCTACCATGACCACTATGATGGAGTCCAAGAGCCTTTCATTTTGTGCTATTTTTATTGAGAAGGGTACATATTACAACAAACATGCCAACTGCATAGTTATGTCTGCCAATGACGGGATAAAGAGAAGGCTTATGCGAGATATTCCGGAAATCTACGAGAAATTCAAGAACAAGGAATCAAATACATTTATAGAGCATGATGTAAATAGAAGAACATTCCCATTTGTGGGAGAACATTTCATAAAGGCGATGATCATAAAACAGCTTATAGTGGAGGATAGCTGTTGCGGTCTCTTTATTGCAGGAAATGCGAGAGATGAATATGATCATGATCGAATTGATTTCTACGAGGCTATTGTTGCCCAGCTTGACAACGCTATCGGTAATATCAAGCTTTATCTTCAAAATCAGGAAATGGCGCAAAAAGATGGCCTTACCGGAATCTACAATCGAGCTTATTTTACGCAACTTTACAATGAGACCATCAGAGGGGTGATCGCAGAAAAATCGCCTATCAGCGTTGCTTTGTTTGATATAGACAAATTTAAAAGGGTAAATGATACCTATGGTCACTTAGCCGGTGATGAGGTTATAAAAACTGTTGCTCATATTGCTGAGAAGTTTATGGAGGACAATGACGGCTTTGTAGGCAGGTATGGTGGTGAGGAGTTCGTTTGTGTTTTGCCCGGCAGAGATCACAAGGCTGCTTATCCCATTATCGAGGAGCTTCACAAGACTATAGCAGGCTCTGTGGTTGATTTTGGCGGTGACAGGATAGGGATGAATGTCAGTATTGGCCTTACGGAGTATCCTGCAATTTGCGAGAATCCCTTCGATCTTTTGAAGCGTGCTGATTGGTCTATGTATTATGCTAAGGAACACGGAAGAGGACAGATAAAGCTTGACGGTGATGATGTTACTGCCGTGACTTAAAAAGTAGGAGATAGTTAAATGAGTTTTATTGATGATATAAAAGAGAGGGCAAGGAGCAATAAGAAGACCATAGTGCTTCCGGAAACCACGGATATCAGGACGATCATAGCTGCTCACAAGGTTTTGAGAGAGGATATAGCCAATGTTATCCTGATAGGAGATAAGGAGCGTATTCTTGAGGTTGCAGGCGGTCTTGACCTATCCGGTGCAAGCTTTGTTGATCCCTTTAATTGTGAAAAAATCGATGAATATGCTTCGTTGTTTGCAAACATCAGAAAAAGCAAGGGTATGACCTTTGAAGAGGCAAAGACGATATTACTTAGCAATGTATTATATTTTGGTTGTATCATGGTGAAGGCAGGAGATGCCGATGGTATGGTCGCCGGAGCTATCAATTCATCAGCAAATGTACTTCGTGCCTCACTACAAGTGTTGAAGACTGCGCCCGGTACAAAGTTAGTTTCTGCATTTTTTGTAGTGGTGGTTCCTGATTGTGATATGGGTGCAGACGGAACCTTTGTCTTTTCTGATGCGGGTCTTAATCAGAATCCGAATCCTGAGGAGCTTGCTGCTATCGCCGAAAGCTCAGCTAAATCCTTTGAGCTTTTGGTTGGAAAGGAACCCATAGTTGCCATGCTTTCCCACTCTACCAAGGGAAGCGCAAAGCATTCTGATGTAGATAAGGTGGTAGAAGCCACAAGGATAGCAAAGGAGAACAATCCCACACTGAAGATAGATGGTGAATTGCAATCAGATGCTGCTATAGTTCCTGAGGTTGCAGCCTCCAAGGCGCCAAGTAGCAGCGTTGCAGGCAAGGCCAATGTATTGGTTTTTCCTGATCTTGATGCTGCCAATATCGGCTATAAGCTTGTCCAGAGACTGGCGAAAGCGGAGGCCTATGGTCCGGTTACTCAAGGTATAGCAAAGCCTGTGAATGACCTCTCAAGAGGCTGTATTGCCGATGATATCGTGGGAGTTGTTGCCATCACTGCCGTTCAGGCACAGGCAAATGATAATAAGTAGTTGGAGGATAGTTTGTTATGAAAATTTTGGTTATTAATTGCGGAAGCTCGTCACTTAAATATCAGCTGATCGATTCTGAATCAGAAAAGGTATTGGCGAAGGGCCTTTGTGAGAGGATAGGTATTGACGGAAGGCTAACCCATACACCCTCAGGTAAGGACAGTGTAGTGCTCAATGATCCCTTGCCTGATCATGAGAAGGCTGTCTCTCTCGTTATAGAGCAGCTTACTGATAGTGAAAACGGTGTGATAGCATCTCTTGATGAGATAGGGGCTGTAGGTCATAGGATAGTGCACGGCGGTGAGAGATTTGCAAGCTCATGTATCATCACCGATGAAGTGATCGAGGCTATATCGGAGTGTTCTGACCTTGCTCCTCTTCACAATCCGGCCAATCTTATCGGCATAAATGCCTGCAGACGTTTTATGCCTGAGGTACCTATGGTGGCTGTTTTTGATACTGCATTTCATCAGACGATGCCTGATTATGCTTATCTTTACGGCATCCCCTATGAGTATTATGAGAATTATAAGCTTAGGAAGTACGGCTTCCATGGAACAAGTCACAGCTTTGTTTCAAAAAGATGTGCCGAGATCATGGGAAAGCCCTATAAAGACCTGAATATCATAGTTTGTCATTTGGGTAATGGTTCAAGCATCACTGCTGTGAAGAATGGGGAGTCAGTCGATACATCTATGGGACTCACCCCTCTTGACGGATTTTTGATGGGTACCAGAAGCGGAAGTGTTGATCCGACTATCATTTCATATATTGCCAAAAAAGAAGATAAGACTATAGATGAGGTTATGGATATACTCAACAAGAAGTCAGGTGTTCTTGGAATATCAGGTGTGTCAAGTGATTTCAGAGATCTTCAAAAAGGCATGGAAGAAGGAAATGAGCGCTGTAAGAAGGCTATCGAGATGTTTGCCTATAGGGTAGCCGGCTATATCGGTTCTTATGTTGTAGCTATGGGAGGAGCCGATGCTATATGCTTTACGGCAGGTATAGGAGAGAATACATCCATTGTTCGTGAGCTTGTTCTTGATAGGCTTAAAGCCTTGGGTGTTACCTGGGATAGTGAGGCCAATAAAAAACGTGGAGAGGAAGTAAAACTTTCAAAGGATGATTCCAAGATAGATGTTTATATTATCCCCACAAATGAAGAGCTTGCTATAGCCAGAGAAACAGTAGCACTCGTTAAATAAATTTTTTCTAAAAAATTTGTTGACAACGCCCATTCATTTCGGTATAATACTCAATTGTGTGGGCGCTAGAGCGCTTAGTCTTAATCAAGGAGGTGTTTTCAAATGTCAATTTGCCCTAAGAACAAATCATCTAAGGCGAGAAGAGATAAGAGACGTGCTAACTGGAAGATGTCGGCACCTGCTTTCGCAAGATGCAGTAAGTGTGGAGCATTAGTTGTACCTCACAGAGTGTGCAAGAATTGTGGTTCATATAACAAGAAGGAGATCATCCCTCAGGAGTGATCAACATAGTTTTTATGATAAAAAACTCTCGTATGAATTTACGAGAGTTTTTTTTTGTCTATTCGGTATGGAATTATGAAGATTCGGGGCGATTTTATTTTATAAATAGTTGTTTTTTCACTTAAAATATAGTAGAATTAAACATAATTGTGTCCAAAATCGATACTTGCGAGGGCCAACAGTGACAGAGAATCAAAAGAAACTATTTTTGAAAACCGGATTTACATGGGATCAGGTGGCTGAGCTTGAAGCGGGCATGGAAAAAGGCCTTAATATAGCTACTTATGCCAACAAGAATCTCCTTGCCATTCAGATGAGACAGATAAGGCTTGGTATGGAGGCAGGTCTTCTTGTGGAAAAATATGCCGATCCCAGATTTGACTGGTTCCAGATGGAGGAGATCCGTTTGGGGCTTGTTGATAATGTTGATGTCAACAAATATGCTATGCCGAAGATATCCTACGATAAGATGAGGCAGATACGATTGGGATTGCTTGATGGAATAGATCTTTCCAAGTATCTGTATCTTCCTTCGGGTACACTTAAGGTACTAAGGGAGGCTTTGTTATCGAAACTCAATATCATTGATTATATAAATGACGGCTATGATGCCGAGCAACTTGAGGAGATCAGACTGGCTCTTCTTTCAGGGGTAAATATAAAGCCATATCTGCTTAAGGAATACAGAGGACCATCTATCGGCGAGATCAGGATGGGGCTTGAGAACAACCTTGATGTAGCGGTATATGCAAAGATAGAGCTTTCATGGACACAGATGCGAGAGATCCGTCTCGGTATGGAGAACCGTGTGGATTATACAAAATATGAGAATCCGCTCTATGATGCAAGCCAGATGCGAGAGATTCGCTTAGGTCTTCAGGATGATATAGATGTGAGTTCATATTGTTCTCTTATGAATACATCCAATGAGATGAAGAAAAAGAGAATGAAGATCATGAACTCCAACATAGCTTCAGTGAACAAGGAAGCTATGGGCTCAAAGAATCTTGAGCATGGAAAGGACAAGAAGGAATTAACTGTATTTGATGATTTCACTATCGAGGTTTCTGCTGATATGATGTCGGCAAATCTTGTATTGAAATCTGAGAATAGAAGGATAGATAAGGCTGATCTTCAAAAGGCTCTGTCGGAGAGAGGTATCATTAAGGGCTTTACCAAGGAGACTATTGAGAGGATTAGCAACGGTAAGTATGATGGAGATAATCCGGTGATAGCCGTTGGAAAGGAACCGATCACCGGTGATGATGGATACTATGAATACTTCTTTGATACAGAAAGAGGTAAGAAGATGACATACCTTGAGGATGGCTCTATTGA
This sequence comes from Lachnospiraceae bacterium, assembly GCA_017540605.1. GTDB lineage: Bacteria > Bacillota > Clostridia > Lachnospirales > Lachnospiraceae > RGIG6919. The sequence goes on from JAFYAS010000060.1 coordinate 99,536, forward strand.
TTATGAGCATTCTGAATGGTTTGAGATAGTGAGAAAAGCTCAGAAGGTTGTTTTTTATCATGAAGCGACCAACGGAGAGCCGGGATATACGGTATATGGTGATGAGATTCCTGCAAGGAAGGGTCACAATCAGCGTATTTTGGAAGGTCAGGGCTTTGTACTTCAGGCTGACAAGCATACATATATAGCTGCTTATGACGGAAGGATAGAGCTTACAGATGATGGTAAGGTTATCATTTCACCTATCCTTATCCTCAATGAGCTTACAATGTCCAACGGAAAGGCTGTCAATTTTAACGGCTGTGTTTATGTCAAGGGCAGAGTTGGAGATGGAACCAGGATAGAGGCTACAGAGGATGTTATCATAGACGGATTCGTAGAAGCGGCTACTATCGAATGTGGTGGCAATATTCTCTTTAGACAGGGTGTAAATGCCAACGGAGAGGGATATATTCACGCAGGCGGTACGATATTTGCATATTTCTTTGAGAATGCCAATGTTATTGCAGGCGGAGATGTAAAGGCCAATTCAAGCATGGGCTCCAATATTACTGCAGATGGTACTATATATGTTGCAAAGAGCATCGTAGGTGGAGACCTGTTCTGTATGAGAGGTCTTGATGCCCTTAATATCGGCAATTCAGCCGGAGCAGAGACATTCATTAGGATAGGTATCAATGATAAGGTTGTGGCAAAACAGCAGCTCCTTGATAGCCGTATGAAATCATCACAGGAAGAACTTGATATCCTGACCAATGCATATAGAGAGTATCAGATCAAGTATCCCGTTGAGAAGAGGAATACCATGGAGGTATTCATTAAGCTTGAGGATGCTATTTATACTAAAAAGCTCCAGTTAAAAGAGATTTCGGAAGAAAAAGAGCGATTCAGTGAAGAAATTAAAGAGATCAGGATGGCAAAGGCTGTCATCAGAGGCAATCTCTACGAAGGTGTAATGTTTGAGATAAACAGCAACAAGTGGGTGGCACATCCCAACAAAAAGGTTGCTATTTCAAATGTTTCCGGTAAAGTCAAGGTTTATGGATTAGATGAAAAGTAATGGGAGACTTAGAATTTTATGGATAAGATTCTTTTGATCGATAGTGACAATGCCAATAGAAAACAGATATTTGCTATGTTAGGGAATGAATACTATGTTCAGGAGGCGTTAAATGGTCAGATGGCTATTGAGTTCCTTAAAAACTCCGGTAATGAATATAAAGTAGTTCTTTTGAAATATACCATGGCTGACAACTCAGGTCCGGCAGTTTTGAATTATTTGTATCGAAACTTAAAGGATAAAGTGCCTGTTATAATCCTTGTTGAGCATGAAAGTGATGACATTCTCAGAATGTGTCTTCAATATGGTGTTTCGGAGTTCTTTGAACATCCCTATGATCAGGTTTTCTTGTTGAACAGGATAGAAAATGTGAACAGGCTGTTCAAATTGAAAACAACAGTTGAAGAGCAAAAGAATGTTCAAAATGATGCATTGAAGAGGCAGTACAAGTTCCTGCAGATGCAGGCTGAAAAGCTTCAACACAGCAACGAGCAGGTTATTGAGATACTTGGTACAGTTGTTGAGTCTCGTTCCCTCGAGACCTCTGATCATGTAAAGAGGATAAAGGGATATTGCAGGATACTTGGTGAAAGACTTATGGCAGATTATTCCGATCTTAAGCTCACACCTCATATCATCAATATCATCGTATCCGCTTCGGCACTTCATGATATAGGAAAGATAGCTATTCCGGATAGCATTCTGCTAAAGCCTGCAAAGCTTACAAAGGATGAGTTCGATTATATGAAATCTCATACCACCAGAGGTGGTGAGATCATCCAGAGTATCAGGGATATCTGGGATGAGGAATATACGAGAATCTGCTATGAGGCGTGTAGATGGCATCATGAGAGATACGACGGAAGAGGCTATCCCGATGGACTTGTGGGTGATGATATTCCTATTTCCGCACAGATCATATCTCTTGCTGAGGTTTATGATGCCTTGGTTCACGAGAGAGTATATAAGGCTGCCTTTGACAAGGATACGGCCTTTCGTATGATCATTACCGGTGAATGTGGTGTATTCTCTCCGAGACTTCTTGAGTCCTTCAGAAAGGATAGAGAGAAGATGGAGAATCTTAAAGTAGAATAAAGAGGATATAAAAATGTCAAAAAAGGTAACAGTTGTTGTTGATGCTATGGGCGGAGACAACGCCCCAAAGGAGATAGTAAAGGGTGCGGTTCTTGCCCTGGGTAAAAGAGATTATCTGAATATCATCCTTACGGGTAAGGAAACAGCCATAAAGGAGGCCTTAGATGGGCTTCAATATGATAAATCGAGACTTTCGATAGTCAATGCCACAGAGGAGATCATCTTCAATGAATCACCTGTGGCTGCTATCAAGAAAAAGAAGGATTCTTCCCTTGTGGTAGGTCTTAATCTTGTAAAGGAAGGCAAGGCTGACGCTATAGTTTCTGCGGGAAGCTCCGGCGCGATACTTGCGGGAGGACTCTTTATAGTCGGAAGGAGTGAGGGAGTTTTAAGGGCGCCCCTTGCCTGTCTGATTCCGACACAAAGAGGTGTTTCAATGCTCATCGATTGTGGAGCCAATGTGGATGCAAAGCCTGAATGGCTTATCCAATTTGCACATATGGGATCAATATATATGGAGCATATATTGGGTGTTCATGACCCGAAGGTCGCTCTTGTGAATATAGGAGTAGAGGAAGAAAAAGGCAATGCCCTTACGAAAGAGGTATATAAGCAGCTAAAGGAGCTTAAGGATATCAATTTTGTGGGTAACATAGAATCAAGAGAGATACCTGCCGGAGAGTGTGATGTAGTAGTATGCGATGCATTTACCGGCAATGCCATATTGAAGCTTTATGAGGGTACAGCCAAATTCTTGATATCGGAGATAAAGAAGGGGATACTCAGTACATTTACGGGTAAGATAGGTGGACTCCTTATCAAGAAGAACCTAAAGAAGATGCTAAAACGCTTTGACGCTACAGAGTACGGCGGAGCTCCGCTTTTGGGACTTAAGGGTTTGGTAGTCAAGTGTCATGGCAATGCTTCCGAAAAAGAGATCAGAAATGCGATCTTACAATGCGTTTCATTTAAGGCAAAGGACATTAACGGAAAAATCAATTCATATCTTAGCACGGTGGAAGAACAATGAACAATTTAGACAGATCGGCATTACTAAAAAAGCTTGATTATACATTTAAAAATGAGGCTCTGTTTGAACAGGCTCTTACACATACCTCGTATGCCAATGAGAAGATAAAGAATAAACCCAAGCATTACGAGAGACTTGAGTTTTTGGGAGATGCAGTCTTAGAGCAGATAGTGAGTGAATTCCTCTATTTCAAGTATCCAAAGCTTCCTGAGGGAAGACTTACAAGGCTTAGGGCGAGCCTTGTATGTGAATTCACTTTATCGCAATGTTCAAGGCAGATAGGACTTGGGGAATATGTGCTTTTAAGCAAGGGCGAGGATCAGACAGGAGGAAGAAACAGAGATTCTATTCTCTGCGATCTATTTGAGGCTATGCTTGGAGCCATATATCTGGATGGTGGTATAGAGCCTGCAAAGAAATATGTCATTACATATCTTCTTGATGATATAGAAGGAAAGACTCTTTTCTATGATGCAAAATCGACACTTCAGGAGATCACACAACGGGATTATGGAGAAGGACCCACATATGAGCTTTTGGAGGCGTCAGGCCCTGATCACAACAGACATTTTGTGACTGCGGTTATGGTAGCGGGTAAGGAGATGGCGAAGGGTGAGGGTACCTCCAAGAAGAATGCTGAACAGATGGCAGCTTATGAGGCTTTGAAGATTTTGAAGGGGTTAGCTTAAAACTTAAACAAGGATTATTATTAGGGGATTACAATAATAATTGATGTAGGATGTAAAGAAGAATGTATTTAAAAAGTATTGAGGTAAATGGTTTCAAGTCATTTGCCAACAGAATATTGTTTCAGTTTAACAACGGGATCACAGGCATAGTAGGTCCCAATGGTAGTGGCAAGAGTAATGTTGGCGATGCTGTAAGATGGGTGCTTGGTGAGCAGAGCGCAAAGCAACTTCGTGGAGCGAAGATGGAGGATGTTATCTTTGCCGGTACTGAGCTCAGAAAACCCCAGGGCTCAGCCTATGTTGCCATAACCTTAGACAATTCAGACCATTCACTTCCTCTTGATTATGAGGAGGTTACTGTAGCCAGAAGAGTATATCGTTCCGGCGAGAGCGAATATCTTTTAAATGGTACCACCTGCAGACTCAAGGATGTTCAGAATCTGTTTTTTGATACCGGTATTGGTAAAGAGGGCTATTCAATCATCGGACAGGGTCAGGTAGAAAAGATACTTAACGGTAAGCCTGATGAGAAGAGAGAGCTTTTTGACGAGGCTGCCGGTATTGTAAAATATAAAAAGAATAAGATCGCTACTGAGCGTGAACTTGAGAATGAGAGACAGAATCTTGAAAGAGTGAATGATATCCTTTCCGAGCTGGAAAAGCAGGTTGGTCCACTTAAGCATCAATCAGAGGTAGCGAAGAAATATCTTACACTAAAAGAAAATCTTAAAAAACTTGATATCAATGTATTCCTTTTGGAGAATGAGAAAACGGCTGCTGCTCTTAAGGAACTTACTGATAAGCTTGAGATCGTAACAGCTGAGCTTTCTGAAAAGAGGGCAGCGTTTGACGAGACCAAGTCTGAATACGACAGACTTGATGAGGAGCTTTCTGAATGCAACCGTATCATTGACGAGACTAGGATAAAGGTACAGGATATCAAACTCACCAATCAAAGGACTGAGGGTGAGATAAATGTTCTAAAGCAGAGGATCGAGGGTGTTAAGCAAAGTGATATGCATCTTAATGCTCAGATCGAACGTATCAACAAGGAGCTTGAACTTCAGAAAAAGGACAGAGATGATTTCGACAAAAAGCAGGGTGGAGTAGGTGATAAGCTTGCTGAGTCTGAAAAGGCTTTAGAGGAGGCTAAAAAAGTCTGCGAAGAAAAGAATGAGATCATCGAAAAGCTTGAAGCAGAGATCCAGAAAACCAATGATGATATAAAGAAATATATGAGCGAAGGTGCGACCATCAAGGAGAAGACAGGTCGTTATGACACTATGCTCGAAAATATCAATTTCAGAAAGACTCAGCTTAAACAACGTTATCTTGAATATAAGAGCGACGAACAGGCTGACAAGGAACAGTATGAGGATTTCAACAGCAAGCTATCTGAGATTGAAAAGAAGGCCACCGAGCTTCTTTCAAAGCTTGATCTGTGTGAGGATAAGCTAAGTCACAATCAGGAAGCCAGCCATGCCAACAGAGAGGAAATCTCGCGTATAAATAGAGAGCTTTCCGCTGCTCAATCAAAGCATGAGGCTCTTAGAAATATCACTGAGCGTTATGACGGTTATGGCAATTCCATCAGAAAGGTGATGGATAAAAAAGCTGATACTCCCGGTATCATCGGAGTTGTTGCTGATATCATTGAGGTTGACAAGAAGTATGAGATTGCAGTAGAAACAGCACTTGGCGGTAGTATTCAGAACATTGTTACAGATAATGAGAATACAGCCAAAAAGATGATCAATTATTTAAAGGAGAATCGTTTCGGTAGAGCTACATTTCTTCCTCTTACCAACCTTTCCGATAGGGGTGGCTTTGTTAAGCCTGAAGCGCTTAAGGAAAAAGGAGCGATCGGTCTTGCTTCTACACTTGTTAAGGTTGACTCCAAATACAAGGCAGTTGCCGAGACCCTCCTTGGAAGGATACTTGTAGCAGATCACATCGATAATGCCATCGCTATTGCGAAGAAATATAAGCACAGTATTAGGATAGTTACCGTTGAAGGTGAGCTTCTAAATCCCGGTGGTTCTATGACCGGTGGTGCATATAAGAATACAAGCAACCTTCTCGGTAGAAAAAGGGAGCTTGATGAATTAAAGGATATCATCAACAAATTAAAGCGTGAGGACGCTGACTCTCAGCAGAAGGATATGGACTATAGGAATATCCGTGAAGAGCTAAAGGCTGAGCGCGATAAGCTTAATAGCGAGCTTCAGGAGCTTTACCTTGAGAAGAATACCATTACGGTAAATATAGAACAGGTTTCTAAAAGACTTTCTGATGCAGCGGCTTCCTTTGCTTCTGTAAAGAAAGAGGACAAGGAGCTTGATGCTCAGATAGAAGAGCTCAACAGATCAAAGAATGAGCTTTCGGATTCGGGTGACAGACAGAATCAGGCTATTGATGCCTGCAATGAGCAGATTGAGAGCTATGAGAAGAGGCTTGCTGAGGAAAAGGATGCTCTTATCAGGGCCAATGAGACTGTATCAGAGTGTATGCTCAATTTCAACTCCATGAAGCAGCAGGAGGAATTCATTGCGGAGAATCTTACCCGTATCGTTGCCGAAGAGGAAAAACTAAGGGAAGAATTAAAGGGCTATACAGAGAGCGTTGCTGAGTATAAGAATACTATCAACGAATTAAACACTGAGATTGATGAGCTTTCAAAATCATTGATCAAGAATAAGGAGATCATCCTTAAGGATGAGGAGCTTTTAAGTAAAGAGAATAAGAGAAAGAATGAGATCACTACTTCTCATAAGGATTTCTTCAAAAAGCGAGAGGCCTTGTCTGAGGAGCTTTCGGGTCTTGAAAGATCAGAGTATTCTCTGAATTCTCAATCTGAAAAGATCAGTGAAAAGCTTGAAACTCTCGGTGAATATATGTGGGAGGAATATGAGCTTACTCTTCAGGGCGTTAAGCAGTTTAGGGATGAATCATTAACTGATCTTCCGGGACTTAAAAAAGAGGCCTCCTCTGTTAAGTCTCAGATCAAGGCTTTGGGTGATGTCAATGTCAATGCTATCGAGGATTATAAGAATGTATCCGAAAGATACGAATTCTTAAAGACTCAGCATGATGATATAGTTACTGCAGAGAACAATCTTAAGGGAATCATAGATCAGCTTGATGCTGAGATGAAGGAACAGTTCACTGAGAAGTTTAAAGAGATTCAGGTGATGTTTGATAAGGTATTCAAGGATCTCTTTGGTGGTGGTAAATCGGCTCTTGAATTGGTTGACGAGGACGATATCCTTGAGACAGGTATCAGGATCATCGCTCAGCCACCCGGAAAAAAGCTTCAAAATATGATGCAGCTTTCCGGTGGAGAGAAGTCACTGACTGCTATTGCCTTGCTTTTTGCCATCCAAAGCTTAAAGCCTTCACCCTTCTGTTTGCTTGATGAGATCGAGGCTGCTCTTGATGATTCCAATGTTAAGCGTTTTGCGAATTATCTGGATAAGCTTACATCGGATACGCAGTTTATTGTGATCACTCACAGAAAGGGTACTATGGAGGCTGCGGATGTGCTTTATGGTATTACTATGCAGGAAAAGGGTGTGTCGACACTTGTGTCGGTGAATCTGGTGGAAAATGAGTTGGATGATTAAGGCTTTTAAATATAGGCTGTGAACACGATGAAAGCAACATTAGGATCTCGGACATCGTTGTCTTCGTTTCACTACGGTCCGCGCTAAACGGATGTCCACCGGACATCCAGCGCCACTTAGCATTTTACGCAGCGGACACATTAGTGCAGATCATCCGTCGCGGAAGTTAGGTTATGGATTAAAAGGAGATTGTTTGACATGGGATTTTTTGATTTTATGAAGAAAAAGGATAAAGAAGAGGTTACATCTGAGGAAGTTTCCACAAAGGAAAAAGCGACACAAGAGGGTGTCGACTTAGAAGGAGAGAAAGAAGAGGCTTCTGTGACCTTTGAGGAGATTTCTCCTGAGGAAGTTACTAAGGAAGATGTTTCTGAGGATGTGAAAGAGGCTTCTGACAAAGATAATGCTTCTGATTCAGAGGATACATCTGCTGCAAAAGAATCTGCTGCCACTGAGGAAACTCTCTCCGCAGAGACCCCGAAAAAGAAGGGCTTTTTCGGAAGACTTATGGAAGGGCTTGCTAAGACCAGAAATTCTATGAATGAGTCCTTTAGCAGGTTGTTTTCCCTTTCTCAGATTGATGATGATTTTTATGATGAGCTTGAGGAAACTCTTATTATGGCTGATTTAGGCCTCGATACCACTGAAACTATTCTTGAGGATCTTAAGAAAAAGGTTAAGGAGAATCATTTGAAGACTCCTGCTGAGAGCAAGGAGCTCATTATGAATATTATCCGCAGTCAGATGGATGTGGATGATACGGCTTATGATTTTGAGGAACAGAAGACTGTGCTTCTTATCATCGGTGTCAATGGTGTGGGTAAGACTACATCTATCGGAAAGCTGGCTCATCAGTATAAGGCGAGAGGTAAGAAGGTTCTTCTTGCTGCTGCCGATACCTTTAGAGCTGCTGCCATTGATCAGCTAAAGACCTGGGCAAACAGGGCTGAGGTAGATATCATTGCACAGGCAGAGGGGGGTGATCCTTCAGCTGTTGTCTATGATGCCGTAAGTGCTGCTAAGGCAAGAAACGTTGATATTCTTATCTGCGATACTGCAGGAAGACTTCACAATAAAAAGAATCTTATGGACGAGCTTGCCAAGATGAAGAGAATCATCGAGAAGGAGTATCCTGATGCTCATCTTGAGACCTTGATCGTGCTTGATGGTTCTACCGGTCAGAATGCTCTTGAGCAGGCTAAGCAGTTCTCTACCGTTACAAAGATTGATGGTATCATCTTAACTAAGCTTGATGGTACTGCAAAGGGCGGTATTGCCATCGCTATCCAGTCTGAGCTGGATGTTCCTGTAAAGTTTATCGGTGTGGGTGAGAAGATCGATGATCTTCAGAGATTTGATCCCAAGACCTATGTGGATGCTCTTTTTGCCGATATGGATATCAGAAGTGATATTGAAATGCTTATTGAGGATGAAGAATAATGCTATCTAAGAAGGAATATATGACAAAGGCATTTGCAACTATGCAGCTTGTGGATGGAGTTATCATGTTTTTGATCGCTATACTATATGGAGCAGCATATTTCCTAAATGTCGCAAATAATACCAATAACAATTTAAGTACAGCTGACAAGCTGCTTATTATGCTTTTCATTCTCATTTTCTTTACTGCTTCGGTCCTTACATTTATGAGTGGAAGGCTTGCAAGAGCAGAGATCTCAAAAAAAGAGATATCAAAGGGAACTAAGGTGATGATAGTTGTTTCAGGTATCATTTCCGCCATAGCCCTTGTTATATTCTTTCTTATGGGATTTTTAAGTACAGCACTTGTTTATATCTTTTTTGCAGCCAACAGCTTTATTCTTTTTTCAAGGCTCAAAAATAAATCGGAATAAAGGGAGGTCATGAGTATGAATGATAATATAGATCCCAATGATATAAATAACATCATTTCTCTTTTGGACGGCGAGATCGAGAAGGGCGTAGGACGCTTTAAGGTGACTATGGATGAATCAGTTAATGCCGGTGAGACAAAAGAGAATTATCATCACGGAAGGTGTGATGTGGGAAGTCCTTTTTCTAAAGGGGATTTCAAAAATCTTTGTGATATTTAAGAAGGAGTAAGACATGCTTACAATAGAGAAATTTGAGGAAGCCTACAATACAGTTCAAAAGGTTGTTCTTCCTACCAATCTTGTAAAAAGTGAATTTTTTAGTAATCAATGTGGGAACACTGTTTATTTAAAGCCTGAGAATATGCAGCTTACAGGCGCATATAAGATCAGAGGTGCTTATTATAAGATCAGTACCCTAAGCGATGAGGAAAGAGCAAAGGGGCTTATCACAGCTTCAGCAGGAAATCATGCTCAGGGTGTGGCTTATGCTGCAAAGGCATATGGTGTAAAGGCTACTATCGTTATGCCTACCACAACGCCTCTTATTAAGGTCAATCGTACCAAGGGCTACGGTGCTGAAGTTATACTTTACGGAGATGTGTATGATGAATCATGTCAGTATGCTTTAGAGCTTGCTGAGGACAAGGGCTATACCTTTATCCATCCCTTTGATGATGAGGATGTTGCCTGTGGTCAGGGCTCTATTGCTATGGAGATAGTTAAGGAGCTTCCCACAGTTGACTACATATTGGTTCCTATCGGTGGAGGCGGACTTGCAACAGGAGTTTCTACCTTTGCAAAGCTTCTTAACCCTCATATCAAGGTAATAGGTGTTGAGCCGAGTGGCGCTGCCTGTATGAAGGAATCACTAAAGAACGGCAAGGTTACAACTCTTCCTATTGTCGATACTATAGCTGACGGTACTGCCGTAAAGACTCCGGGAGAGAAGATATTCCCTTATATCAAGGAGAATATTGATGAGATCATTACAGTAGATGATAATGAGCTGATCCTTTCCTTTCTTGATATGCTTGAGAATCACAAGATGCTGGTTGAAAACTCAGGTCTTCTTACAGTCGCAGCCTTAAAGCAGCTTGATTTTAAGGATAAAAAGGTAGTTGCCATCCTTTCGGGTGGAAATATGGATGTTATCACATTTTCATCTGTTGTACAGCATGGACTTATTGCGAGAAGCAGGATATTTACTGTATCAACCCTTCTTCCTGACAAGCCAGGTGAGCTTATGAATGTTTCAAAGCTTATTGCTGAATTACAGGGCAATATCATAAAGCTTGAGCATAACCAGTTTGTTTCAATCAACAGGAATTCGGCAGTGGAGCTTGTGATAACTATGGAGGCCTTCGGTCCTGAGCACAAGCAGAGGATCATAGCAGCTTTAGCTGAGCATGGCTACACACCGGTTGAGAAAAATCCGAAGAGTATATATTAAGAGGTTTTTATGGAATTATTCAGTATTGCCAGCGGAAGCAGCGGAAACTGTATCATGGTCGGTAGTGACAATACCAAGGTTTTGGTGGATGTGGGCATCAGCATGAAGAGGATAAAGGAAGGTCTTTTAAGTGTTGATCTAAGCTTTGATGATATAAATGGAATTGTCATCACTCATGAACATGCGGATCATATAAAGGGACTTGGAGTTATAGCAAGAAAGCATGGACTTCCCATGTATGCCACAAGAAAAACCATCGAAGCTATCAGAAGAGACAGGACCTTGGGAGATTATGATGACAGCCTTTTTTACTCAATCAGACCTGATGAACCTTTTGATATAGGGGATATTGAGGTGGAAGCGAATCGTATCTGGCATGATGCCGCTGATCCGGTTTGCTATACCTTTAAATGCCAGGGTAAGAAAGCATCAGTAGCTACCGATATGGGAGATTATGATGATTATATAGTTGAAAAGCTTTCTGATTCAGATATTATGCTCATCGAATCCAATCATGACATAAGGATGCTTGAGGCGGGACCCTATCCCTATTATCTTAAGCGAAGAATATTGAGTGATCATGGACATCTGTCAAATGAGCGTTCGGGAAGTCTTATTTTAAGGCTATTAAACTCACATATTAAAGGGATAGCATTAGGACATCTAAGTCATGAGAACAATTATCCCGACCTTGCTTTTGAGACAGTTAAGAATATTCTTTTAGATAATGAATTTACAAATGATATAAGAGATTTTAATCTTCAGGTTGCAAGAAGGGATTGTCCTTCAGTTCATTTTGTGGCTTGATTGGAGGTTTTTATATGGAAGATTGGATCATAGTTGTTGATGACGATCCTATGAATTTGAGACTTGCAAGTAAAATATTCGGAGAAGCGAAGATGAGAGCCAGCTATTTTAGATCGGGGAAGGAAATGCTTGACTTCCTTGATGGTGAGAAGTTACCGGATCTCATTCTTCTTGATGTTCATATGCCTGATATGGATGGCTTTGAGGTGCTTTCATCCCTTCGCGCCAATTCAAGCTATGAGAAGGTGCCGGTGATCTTTTTAACTGCCGATGATGATATAGATACCGAAACAAGAGGCTTGAATGCCGGAGCATCTGATTTTATTAAAAAGCCCTTTGCCGCAAAGATACTTCTTACAAGAGTAAGAAATACCATTGCCTTAAGTCGTGTTCAGCTTGATATGGAAAGAGCTCTTGCTGAACAGGCGGACAGACTTTATAGGGTTTATATTCAGGTGGTTATGTCTATGTCTATGGCGATAGATGCAAAGGATACCTATACCAACGGTCATTCCTCAAGAGTTGCCATGTATTCAAAGATGATAGCTTCAAGAGCAGGCTATTCGGCAGAGGCTCTGAATGATATTTATATGATGGGACTATTACATGATGTAGGTAAGATCGGAGTTCCTGATGAGATCATAAATAAGCCGGGCAAGCTCACTGATGATGAGTTTGATATCATAAAGAAGCATCCGGTGATCGGTGGCGATATACTTAAGAATATTTCAGAATTTCCAGAGCTTTATAAAGGTGCGAGATGGCATCATGAGAGATATGATGGAAAGGGTTATCCTGATGGTCTTATGGGAGATGAGATACCGGAGGTAGCAAGGATCATAGCTGTTGCCGATACCTATGATGCCATGACGAGTAAGCGTAGCTACAGAGATCCTCTTCCACAGGATTATGTAAGGTCGGAATTTATAAAATGTAAGGGAACCCAGTTTGATCCAAGATTTGCTGATATCATGATCGAGCTGATTGACGAGGATACCGATTATCACATGAAGGAAGAAAAATAAGGTTGTTTTTATGAAGAAGAAAAGGTTCAAGCTTAACAAGATAATAATAGCAGTTATGATCATAGCTTTATTTGCTGTTATTATCACCAATTTGATATTCGTAAGCAATGTCACCAACAGACAGGCGGATGAGGTTGGTCGTGTTCAGCTTGATGCCATAAGAAGTGAGCTTTCAAGCTCTCTGCAGGAATCGGAAACCTCTCTTCAGGGCGTGGCAGCTGATGTAGAAAGAATCATAGAATCTGATGGAGTGGGTGATGTTCTTTCTGAATATGTTGCCAAGAGAAAAAATGAATTTTATGACGCCACTGCCGGCAATACCTTCAATGTGTATGCTGCGGGAACAGATTGGGATATCATTCCTGATTTTGATAAGCCTGACAATTACAGAAGTATAGACAGACCCTGGTATATTGGAGCACAAAAGACTCCGGGTATACCTTTTGTGACTGATCCTTATATCGACAGCATGACAGGTGATACCTGTTATACAATGGCTATTATGCTTGATGATAAGGATACGGTTGTCGCTATGGATTTTACACTTACCAAATTAAACGAATCCATCAAGCGTATGACAGATAATACTACAAACAAGGCACTTATTGTTACCAAGAACGGTGTAGTTCTCGGCTTTAATGATATGAGCTATACCGGAAAAAAACTGACGGAGGCTGTGCCTGAATATTCAGAGAGCTACCAAAACCTAAAGGTATCAGGTAACAAGAAATTTGAAACAACCATAAACGGTATTACTTATATGACATTTGGCAGTGTTGCCTCTGACAGATGGTATATGCTTCTTTTTATTGAGGAAAAGACTCTTTATGGCAACGGCTACAAGCAGATGGGCACAAATATTGCACTTATACTTATTCTTTCAGCTATATCTATCATTCTTTATTCCAGATTAAGAAAACAAAGTAAGGCTCAGTCTGAAGTGCTTGAAAAGCAGAATGAATTCTTTAAGAGCCTTCATGATGATCTCAACAATCCTGTAAAGAGTATATTAAGTCTCACATCATATGATGAAAGTGATGAGGGTTATTTAGACTCTCAGGAAAAGCTTGCGAGAATTAAGGAAGCCGGACTTAGGCTTCAGACAACAGTGAAGGATATGAATGTCTATTCTTCAATGGCGGGAGAGAAATCTGCCAAGGGATCTACTAATGATGTTCTTGATTCAGGTAAGAAAATATCCAGATCAATTAAAAAATCCAGAAATCTTATGGCTGTGATGCTTTTTACGATCAGTATTATTGTAGCTGTTTTTGGATCATTTTTGTCATTCCTTTTGATATACCTTCTCACCTTAGGAGAGTCAGTTTCACAATCGAGCTATTTGGATATTTGGTTTGTCAACCAGAGGGCAATTATCAATACTGTAGGTAAGGAGCTGGAGGTTGAATCCGATGTACTGAAGGACCATGATCGTACGGTAAAGTGGCTTGATGACATGGTTAGAGGTAATACAACCATTTCTGCTATATATGTAGGTAATACAGAATGGGATAAGCCTGTAAAGATGAATAACGGATGGGAGCCTGATGCTGACTTTAGGCTTGATTCACGTGATTGGTATAAGGAGACCATGAAGCTTGAGGGGGATCTGAATATATCAGCTCCTTATTATGATGCTCAAACAGGGCAGTGCTGTATTACAATGTCCAAAATGCTCTTTGACAAAAATGGTCAATTTTTATGTGTCATAGGTGCGGATTATTATATGGACTCCATTTTCAATGCCAGCAGTGGTGGATTTACTTCGTACGAGTATTCTTTTATGGTGGATCAACAGGGAAATATCATAAATCATCCTAACAAGGAATATAGGATGAGCGAGAACAATATGGTTAGCCTTAGCGATACTTGTTATAATAAAATATATGAAAGATTAAACGAGGATCATGAGATCGGTATCATTTCAAAGGATTACACAGGACATTTAGCGTATATAACAAATATGAAGATGAAAACCAGTCCGTTTTATCTTGTTTCTGTCACGGATCTTCAGGATAACGCGTACTTTATGATATTCTTTATCACTGCTTTTTTGGTTATTGCTCTTATAGCCACTGCTATTTTTTCACTTGTCTTAACCAATAGGATCATCAAGTGGCAGAATCAGTCCAATGAAGAGCTTTCAGAGGCGGTAGAGGATGCAAGAGCAGCAGGAAAAGCTAAGTCTGACTTCCTGGCAAGAATGAGTCACGAGATCAGAACACCTATCAATGCAGTTATCGGTATGGATGAGATGATACTTCGAGAGACGGATGATCCGGATATCAGAGAGTATGCTGCAAATATCGACAGTGCAGGAAAGACATTGCTCAACCTGATAAATGGAATCCTTGATTTTTCAAAGATCGAGGATGGAAAGATGGAGATCATCCCTGTAAAGTATGAGATACTTGATGTGATCGATGATCTTGTGAATATGATATCAGAGAAGGCGACAGAGAAGGGACTTGATTTAAGTCTTGAGATCGATCCCAAGCTTCCGAAGAGTCTTTTTGGTGATGATATCAGGATAAAGCAGATAGTTACAAATCTTTTGACCAATGCGGTAAAGTATACCGAGGAGGGTACCGTTGTCCTAAAGTGTACGGGATATTATGCGGATGAAGAGAATTATATGCTCTACTTTGGTGTATATGATACCGGTATCGGTATCAAGGAGGAGGATACTAAGAGACTTTTCGAGTCCTTTAGGCGTATTGATGAGACTAGAAACAGGAACATAGAGGGAACCGGTCTTGGTATATCCATTGTTCAGGCTCTTCTTGATATGATGGGTAGCGAGTTGAAGGTAGAAAGTGTCTATGGTGAAGGCTCACAGTTCTCGTTCAGATTGAAACAGCAGGTGATAGAAAAGGCTGAGATAGGCAATTATAACAGACACAGAGAAGCATCCCTGATAAAGGAAGGACACAGAAAGGTAATTCAGTCTAAGAATGCAGATATACTTGTAGTTGATGACAACGAAATGAACCTAAAGGTTGTTAAGGGACTTCTTAAGCGTACCGGTATAGTGCCTGATCTTTGTGACAGTGGAGCTAAGTGTATTGAAAGCGTAAAAGCTAAGCATTATGATATCATTTTCCTTGACCATATGATGCCTGAGATGGATGGCGTGGTGACCTTGAAGAAGATGAAGAAGGAAAAGCTCTTACCTCCGGATACTACGGTTATTGTTCTTACTGCCAATGCGATAGTTGGTGCCAAGGAGGAATATCTTAAGGAGGGCTTTGAGGATTATCTGTCAAAACCTATTGAGTCAGAAAAGCTTGAGTCATTACTTGCAAAATATCTACCGGACAACAAGATCGATTATGCAGAGACCACAGATCTTAGAGCCTTGCAGGCGAAAAACAAAAAGGCTCAGAGAAAGAAATGGGAGGAGCAGGATCTTCCTGAAAGAAAAGAAGAGGGCGCTTTGTCGGAGTTTGTTGTCAAGCTAAAGGAGAAAAACTTTGATACCGAGAGCGGTCTTAAATATGTGGTAGGGGATGAGGGATTTTATAAGGAACTGCTGTTGGATTTTGCTAATTCATCAAGTGAAAAGAAAAAATCTATCGAGGCTTCATACGATTCTATGAATGTGGAGAACTATCGTATATTTGTCCATGCTTTAAAGAGTACTTCAAGGACTATTGGTGCAAATGAATTGTCCGTGCTTGCCCTTGATCAGGAGGATGCTGCCAAAAAGAATGATGAGGCTGCTATAAAGAAAGGGTATGAGGCACTTATGAGTGCCTATGATAAGGCTGTAGCTGATATAAGAGAGGTGCTTGGAGAAGGCGAGAAAGAAATAAAGACGGAGCTTAAAGTAGCTGACAAGGATTATTTAAAGGATATGCTTGGTAAAGCTATAGCCTTCTTTGACAATTTTGAAGAGGATGGTGCATCGAAGATCATAGCTGAGCTTTGTGATTATGTATATGATGGCAAGCCCTTATCTGAAGTGCTTTCAGAATGCAAAAATAAAATGGAGAATTTCGACTTAAAGGGAGCTGCTGATATTGCGAAAAAGATTCTTGAAGATATTGCCTGATAATGGGAGAGAATTATTATGCTAAAGCCCAATAAGATAAGATCTATACTTGCTTTTTGCTTACTCCTTTGTTTTTCATGGCCTACGTATATATATGCAAGTGACGCAGAAGAAAGCACTGATAATGTGAAGGCATCTGAGGCTTCAGATAAAGCAGATGATGGCTCTGACTCGTTTTATATAGACGAAAATGCTGTTCTTCCCGAGGTCATCGGAGGCGGTATGGCCATCAGCAAGCAGACTCTCGGAATAGGTTATGCCACTAAGCTTTATGATGCTACAAGTGGTATTCCTACATCTGAAGCTAATGCAGTTCTTGCAACAAGTGATGGTTTTATCTGGATAGGCGGTTATTCAGGACTTATAAAATATGACGGTACCAATTTTGTAAGGCAGGATTCTTCTACAGGAGTTACCAGCGTCAATACACTTTTTGAGGATAACAAGGGCAGACTCTGGGTGGGAACCAATGACAACGGTTTGGTACGACTTGATAGAGGAAAAAGCTCTCATTGGGATTACAGTGATGGACTTTCTGCTTCTTCTGTCCGTACGATCACGGAGGATTGTGATGGCAATATATTTATTGGGACTACTGCCGGAATTGATTATATTGATGAGAATGATTCTTTGCATAACTTAGAGGATCCTCTTATTGACAATTCTTATATATCTAATATGGCTACGGACATAATAGGTATTATCTATGGCAATACCAAGGATGGAAGAGCATTTTCAATCATCGAAAAGAAGGTTACGGTATATCAGATCGACCAGGATAAATATGGCATCATAAACTGTGTATATCCATCTCCTTATCATCCTCAGTCAGTATATCTTGCTACGAATTCAGGAAAATTATACACTGCGAATATTGAAAACAATTTTAAGGATCTTGAAGAGGTTTCTCTCTACTCTGGTAATTCAGGTATTACTGTGAAACAGTCGGAGAATGGTCTGTCTGCTGTTGATTCCGGTATTGAAAATAGAACACTTATCATCAATAGGATTGATTTTGCCTGCGAGATGCTATGGCTTCTCAATGAGGACTCCGTGGGATATCTTGACAGCGATGGTCATTATGAAGAGATTTCCAATCTGCCTATAACCAATTCCTTTTTGTCTATGACATTGGATTATGAGGGGAATCTTTGGTTTGCATCCTCGAGACAGGGTGTTATGAAGATAGTTGCCAATAAATTCGCTGATGTAACGGAGAATGCGGGTATTGAAAGCGGAGTAGTAAATGCTACCTGCTTACATGATGATGTGTTGTATGTGGGGACTGATTCCGGACTTAGGATGCTGTCGGGGGAAACCCGTATAGAAGATACACCAATTCAGACCTATCTTGGTTCGGCAAGGATCAGATGTATCCTAGAGGACAATGATAATACTCTTTGGTTTGCAAGCTATACAGGCGGGAAGGGCCTTGTAGCTCTTAAAAAGGACGGAAGCATTACCAATTATACCAAACAGAATGGGCTTATTGATGATCAGATTCGTTGTCTTTATCTGACATCTGATGACTCAATCCTTGTAGGAACAAACGGTGGCTTGAATGTATTAAAGAACGGAAAAGTCATTTCCTCCTACGGAGTAGAAGACGGCATGACCAATACTGTTGCTTTGACTGCCTGCGAGGGCTTTGACGGTGAATATTATGTCGGAACAGACGGAGATGGTATCTATGTGGTAAAGGGTGAAAAGATCACAAGACTTGGACGGGATGACGGTTTGACCAGCGATATCGTTATGCGTATCAAGAAGGATGAGAAAAATGGTGTATGTTGGATCGTTACCTCCAATTCCATTGAATATATTAAGGATAATAAGATTACTGACATAAGCGAATTTCCCTACAATAACAATTATGATATCTACTTTGATAATAACGATAATGCTTGGATACTTTCATCCTGTGGAGTATATGTAACAGCAGTTAGGAATCTACTTGAGAACAGGGAAAAATTTGAATATCAGCTTTATGATCTTTCAAGCGGACTTTTAAATATCCCTACAGGCAATTCCTACAGTGCACTTGATGAAAAGGGCAATCTCTATATTGCGGGGCGTGATGGTGTTTGCCTTGTAAATATCGATAATTATTTTGGACTGACTCACAAGATCAAGCTTTTTGTACCCTATCTTGAGGTGGATGGTGAAATGTATTATCTGGGATATGAAGATTCATTCCTTATTCCGTCGTCAGCAAAGGATATAAAAATATACGGATATGCTCTTACCTATTCCATGCAGAATCCGGTTATCAGATATATGCTTGAAGGCTTCGATGAGGAGGCCAAAACTGTTACAAAGAATGAATTGGAGCCTGTCAGATATACGAACCTACGAGGAGGAAATTATACATTTTCGCTTTCGGTTGTAAACAGCTCCACAGGTGAAGTTCAGCAAAGCTTTGAGCTTAAAATAGTTAAGAAAAAAGCCTTTTACGAAGAGATATGGTTTTATTTGTTGATCTTGTTCGTTTTCCTGACTGTAATATTCTTCCTGGTTCAGAACTACCTTGATCGTAGAACGGTCAAATTCTTAAAGAAAGAAGAAGAGCAGAAAAATCTTATCAGAGAGATAGTCAGATCATTTGCAAAGACTATCGATATGAAGGATAGATATACCAATGGTCATTCATACAGAGTTGCAAAATATACATCAATGCTGGCAAAAGAACTTGGATATGATGAAGAGACTGTTGATAAATACAACAATATCGCACTTCTTCACGATATAGGAAAGATAGGTGTTCCTCCTGAGGTATTAAATAAAGCCGGTAAGCTCACTGATGAAGAATTTGATACTATTAAGTCTCATACAACTCTTGGTTATAATGCTTTAAAGGATATTTCTATTATGCCTGAGCTTGCAATCGGAGCAGAGTACCACCATGAACGACCGGACGGCAAGGGTTATCCCGAGGGACTAAAGGGTGATAAGATTCCGAGGGTTGCACAGATCATAGCTGTTGCTGATACATTTGATGCTATGTATTCAGACAGACCTTATAGAAAGCGTATGAATTTTGATAAGGCTGTATCCATTATCAAAGAAGTGAGAGGCACCCAGCTTGCAGAGGATGTGGTGGACGCATTCCTAAGACTTGTTGAAAAGGGAGAGTTCAGGGCAAAGGATGATAAGGGTGGCGGAACCATGGAGGATATAAATAATATCCGAAAGGAATATGACAAGGAAGAAGAGAAAAAGAACGAGGAAAAGTCATAACTGTAAGTATTTAAGTGGTTTGACAGCTAACAAAATAAGGATAATAAACACCTGCAGGAGCGATGCTTTTGCAGGCGTTTTTACATTTGGTAAAAAATATAGGATTACGTGTAATATATACTTGACATTGTGTATAGTATGTGCTATATTATGTACAAGGAGCAAGTAAACTTTATTATTTTATATGGGAGAGTGATATTTATGAAGCTTGAAGTAAGGAATATCAGAAAAACCTTCGGAGAAAAAGAGATACTAAAGGGGATCAACTTCGAAGTGGAAAGCGGCAAGGCGCTTGGTCTTTTAGGAAGGAACGGTGCAGGAAAGACAACTACTATCAGGATACTTATGGATGTGTTCCATGCCAATTCGGGTGATATTCTTCTTGATGGAGAGAAGTTTGATCCAAGAAAGGTGATGATCGGTTATCTTCCTGAGGAGAGAGGGCTTTATCCCAAGAGGAAGGTTCTTGAGCAGATGGTTTATCTTGCGAGACTTCGTGGTGTTGACAAGAAGACTGCTACAGAGAATTCGATAAAATGGTTGAAAAGACTTGAAGTAGAGGAATATGCTACAAAGGATCTTGAGACCTTATCAAAGGGTAATCAGCAGAAGGTTCAGTTGGCATCCACTCTGGTATCGGATCCTGAGATCATTATACTTGACGAGCCCTTCTCAGGACTTGACCCTGTGAATTCACAGATACTTAAGGATGTTGTGAATGAGCTTATCGAGGTTGGTAAGATAGTCATTTTCTCAAGCCATCAGATGAGCTATGTTGAGGAGTTCTGTAGAGATATCGTGATCATCAATCACGGCGAGATCATCTTATCCGGAAATCTCTTGGAGATCAAGAAGGAGTATGGTAAGAGTCAGCTGGTTGTAAGTTCTGTTGATGGGGATCTTTCAAAGCTTAGAAACTTTATAGAGGATAGTCTTTCAGATATCGTAGAGGTTACCGGTGTCAACAAGACTGATGTGATAGTAAAGCTCCTTGAGGGCAAGACGCGAATGGAATTCTTTGGGGCAATTTCTGATAGAGCAGCTAAGGAGAGAATTGAGATAGAGCATTTTGAGACCTATAAGCCTTCACTTAATGATATTTTTGTTGAAAGAGTAGGCGAGGAAGAGCTTCATGAAAAGGAAGAGAATGCAAACGGAGGTGAGGACAATGAGTAGACTATTTACAGTTATAGATTTTGAGCTTAAGAGCTATACAAAGAATAAATCATTTATGATAACCACCATTATTATGGTAGTGTTGCTTTTTGCGGGATCATTTTTACCGAGGCTTGTGGATATGTCTTCTGTAACCGGAGTTAAGACAGATACTCTCATTGGCGCAGATCTATCAGATGAAGAGGATGGTGGAGAAGGCGATACTGAAAATAAGGATGATGTTGATCATTATATGTATTATGATGAATCCGGTATGTTTGAATCTGCAGATGATACCGCAAAGCTCTTTGAAGAGATCGGACTTTTTACAAAGGTTGAGAATAAGGATGATCTGAAAAAGGCAGTAGAGGATGATCTTTGCAAGGGTGCATTTGTCATCAAGGACGATCTTCATTATGAGTATCTGGTAAACAACAGCTCTATGAATGATAGTACTCAGATGATGTTTGAGATGGTGCTTCAGAATATACATAAGCAGAACTATATAGCAAGCCATGGACTTGATGCATCAAGCTTTATGGAGGAGTATGAGGCAGCCTGTGAGGGTGAGGTAACTATCCTTGGCAAGGATCAGTCAGAGAATTTCTGGTATTGCTATATACTTGTTATAGTGATCTTTATGCTTATCATTATGTACGGCGTTATGATCGCAACCTCTGTTACCAACGAAAAGAGCAATCGTTCCATTGAGGTGCTTGTTACCAGTATAGACGCCAAATACCTTCTCTTTGGTAAGGTTATAGCAGGTACACTGGCAGTTGTTGTACAGGCCGGTTCAATACTTGCCGCAGCGCTTATAGGCTATGGTATCAACAGAGATGCCTGGGGCAACAAGCTTGATATGATCCTTCATATACCCACTGAAGTAGTCATCACATTTGCGGTATTTGGTATCGGCGGTTTCCTCTTCTATGCATTTGCTTACGGAGCAGTAGGTGCTCTTGTATCAAAGACAGAGGATATCAACAAGGTTGCAGGAACTGTACAGATGGTCATCATGATAGTATACTTTGTAGTTCTGTTAAACTTAAGCAACCCCGGCAATATGATCATGAAGGTATTTTCTTTCCTTCCCATCAGTTCATATTCAGCAATGTTCGTAAGGATTGCTATGGGTACGGTGACTATGCCTGAGATCATTATTTCAGCAGTTATACTTTATATTTCAACTTTCTTCATGGGATGGTTGGCTGCGAAGATTTATCGTATGGGAACACTTCGCTACGGCAATCCTATCAAAATAACAAAAGCTATCAAGAGTGCCCTGAGTAAAGATTGAAAGCAGGTGATATTATGGGCAGAAGCAATGCATATTATTGGGGGTTTGGATTTGGATTGGTAATAAGTGCTGTGATCATCATTTATGCCATGATAAAATACAACAGCAAAGTCAGATATGACGAAAGACAGATGATTGCAAGAGGATGGGCATATAAGATAGGCTTCTTCTTCATGATGATCGAGTTTTGCGTAGCAGGCTTTATGGATGTTTTTGGCAATCCTCTGTTCATGAATGCTGATGGAATGATACTTTTGATGTTTATAGCTTTGCTTGTTTTCGTGATCATTTGTGTATTCAATGATGCTTATATGACATTGACAGACAAACCGAAAAAATCAGTGCTTTCACTTGTTTGTATCGGATTTGGTAATTTTTTGATCGGATTAGGAAATAACAATCCAAATATAAAACATTTCATAAGTATAGTGGATGGAAAAATAAGAATTTCTTCTATCAATCTGCTTTGTAGTCTGGTCATAGTTTTGACACTTATTGCTTATGGTATCAAAAGCCTTTTAGGGTCTCGCAGGGATGATCCTGAGGAAGAGTAGGTGATGCCTATGAAAAATTTAAAAATGAAGGCAGCAAGGGCCGGACTTGATCTCTCACAGCAGGAGCTTGCTGAGAAGGTGGGAGTATCAAGACAGACCATCAATGCCATCGAAAAAGGAGATTACAATCCAACGATCAAGCTATGCAGGGATATATGTGTCGTGCTCGGGAAAACGCTAGATGAACTCTTTTGGGAAGAACAATAATCGAAACTGTTCAGATCTGTAGGGAATAGTTATCAATGATCTAAATAACACTTTACAACAATATAAATCCGTGGTAATATACAGATAGTTAGTTGTGCCTAACCCAATAATTATGAAGTGTATACGGAGGGTTTATATATGAGAAAAAGCATTAAAATCAGGATGAACAAGATCGAATGGATCTGTGATAAGTTAAAGGAATTGTGTACAAAGAATTCTTAAAGAAAAAAGGCGCTAGAAGCTTTCGGCTCAGCGCCTTTTTCTTTTGGAGAAACAATAGGATTAATTTAGTTCACACTTGAAAAAACTATAAAGGGATTGTATAATACAAAAGATTATGCGCTTGAAAAAAGCAATAAATTTTATAAGGAGGTCATGATAGCAATGAAAAAGACTATCATTACCGTAGTCGGTACGGACAAGGTGGGGATCATTGCGAAGGTATGTAACTACCTCGCCGAGAATAATGTGAATATACTAGATATTTCACAGACCATCGTGCAAGGCTATTTCAATATGATGATGGTGGTAAATGCAGAAGAATCACCAAAGGATCTTTCAGTTCTCTCCAAGGAGCTTTCTGAGGTTGGAGATGAGATCGGAGTTCTGATCCGCCTGCAGCATGAAGACATCTTCAAGATGATGCACAGGATATAAAGGAGGATCAAGACATTGGTAGATATAAAAGAGGTAATAGAGACCAATCGGATGATAGATGACATGAATCTTGATGTCAGGACTATCACCATGGGTATCTCATTACTTGACTGTGTCGGAGGAGATCTTGGTTCCACCTGCGACAGAATATATAAAAAGATAACCGAATCAGCAAAGGATCTTGTGAAGGTAGGCAATGAGATAGGCGAGGAATACGGAGTTCCTATTGTAAATAAGCGTATTTCCGTAACACCTATAGCACTCGTTGGAGGGTCGGTATGCAAGACATCTGATGATTTCGTTGAGATTGCAAAGACCCTTGATAAAGCAGCCGAAACCTGTGGTGTTAACTTCATCGGAGGATATTCAGCCCTTGTGTCAAAAGGCATGACTGCTGCCGATGAATTGCTTATCAGATCTCTTCCAAAGGCACTTGCTACAACAAAGCTTGTATGCTCTTCGGTAAATGTGGGATCCACCAAGACCGGTATCGACATGGATGCTGTAAGATTGATCGGTGAGATGATAAAGGAAACCGCTGAGCTTACCAAGGATGATTCATGCATGGGCTGCGCAAAGTTCGTAGTATTCTGCAATGCACCTGATGACAATCCATTTATGGCAGGAGCCTTTCACGGAGTGACAGAGGCAGACAAGATCATCAATGTCGGTGTCTCAGGTCCCGGTGTAGTCAGAGCGGCACTTACCAAGGTAAGAGGAAAAAGCTTTGAAGTGCTTTGTGAGACCATCAAAAAGACAGCCTTCAAGATAACACGTGTAGGACAGCTTGTAGCTCAGGATGCAGCAAAAAGGCTTGATGTGCCCTTCGGTATCATCGATCTTTCCCTTGCACCTACACCTGCAATCGGAGATTCGGTTGGCGAAATTCTTGAAGAGATCGGCCTTGAATATGCGGGAGCACCCGGAACCACAGCGGCCTTAGCACTTCTTAACGATCAGGTCAAGAAGGGCGGAGTTATGGCATCCTCTTATGTAGGTGGACTTTCCGGAGCCTTCATCCCGGTAAGCGAGGATCAGAGAATGATAGATGCGGTAGAGGCAGGAGCTTTGACTCTCGAAAAGCTTGAGGCCATGACCTGCGTATGCTCAGTGGGCCTTGACATGATAGCAATTCCCGGAGATACCAAGGCAACTACCATATCCGGTATCATCGCAGACGAGATGGCCCTTGGTATGGTAAACCAGAAAACCACAGCGGTACGTATCATCCCTGCTATTGGAAAAGGTGTAGGTGACCGCCTCGACTTCGGAGGCCTACTCGGATACGCACCCGTAATGCCGGTCAACACATTCTCGTGTGACGCATTTATTGGAAGAACAGGACGTATTCCTGCGCCGATACACAGCTTTAAGAATTAACATGAATATATTGTAACTAAGACTAAAGACGGTGTATGTGTCTCTGGCATAATATACAATAATTTTTTAATGGTATTTAGACAAAACAACAGCGATGGAGACTTGACACAAAAGAATCGAGGACTATCATTTTACGTCGGTACTGGAGCAGAGAACTTAGCGAAAACAAGCCAAAGGCGACGTTTGAGCTTAGTCGTAGCCCGATCGGCGCCCTTAGCGAACGTATGTGAGCTTAGTAGCCGACTAGCGCCTGTATTTTAGGCGCTTACGTACCGCTACGTAAAATGCTAAGCAGGAGCGATGTCCGAGATTTTTGTGTCAAGTCGACTGAGCGGTAGAAATAAGGAGAAAAAAATGGAAAACGTATATGACGTCTTGAAGGAGCGTGGCTTTATCGCTCAGACAACACATGACGAACAGATAAGAGAGCTTTTAGGAAAGGAAAAGGTACGCTTTTACATAGGCTTTGATGCAACAGCAGACAGTCTTACAGCGGGACATTTCCTCACCATTATGGCAATGATGCATATGCAACAGCATGGACATATTCCTGTGGCACTTATCGGTGGCGGAACCACCATGATCGGTGACCCTTCAGGAAGATCCGATATGCGAATGATGATGACAAGAGAGACCATCAATAAGAATGCAGATCGTTTCAAGAAGCAGCTTTCGCATTTTATAGATTTTAACGGTGATAAGGCAATCATGGTCAACAATGCAGATTGGCTGCTGAACCTCAATTATGTAGATTTCCTGCGTGAGGTAGGAGTTCATTTCTCGGTAAATCGTATGCTTACTGCCGAGTGCTACAAGAACCGTATGGAGAAGGGACTTACCTTCTTTGAGTTCAACTACATGCTTATGCAGGCTTATGATTTTTATAAGCTTTCAAAGGATTATGGTGTAAAGGTAGAGATGGGTGGAGACGATCAGTGGTCAAACATCCTTGCCGGAGCTGAACTTATCCGTCGTATCAAGGTTGCTGAGAATACAACAGGTGAGCCTCTTGAGAGAGATCCCGCATTTGGACTTACATTTACCCTTCTTACAACCTCTGATGGAAAGAAGATGGGCAAGACCATGAAGGGTGCAGTATGGCTTGATCCTGCAAAGACCACACCCTATGAGTTCTACCAGTATTGGAGAAATATTGAGGATGCCAATGTAGAGAAATGTCTTGGACTTCTTACATTCCTTCCTATGGATGAGGTAAGAAGACTTGGTGCTTTAGAGGGTGCTGAGATCAACAAGGCCAAGGAGGTTTTGGCTTACGAGATCACCAAGATCGTACATGGTGAGGAAGAGGCTAAAAAGGCACAGGATGCTGCAAAGGCTGTGTTTGGTGCAGGCGGAATAAGCGCTGATATGCCTACTGTAGAATATGAGAAGGCAAAAGCAGATGAAGGAATAGAGCTTCTTCAGATCCTTGTGGATGCAAAGCTTTGTGCTACAAAGAATGAAGCAAGAAGAAATGTAACTCAGGGCGGTGTATCCGTAAATGATGAAAAGATCACCGATCCTGCATTTATGCTTGCTTTGGATGCATTTGCTAATGAGAACTCTGCTATAGTTAAGAAGGGGAAGAAGAACTTCCTAAAGGTAACATTGGTTTAATGAGAAAGCTTGCACTCTCTGATGAGATACTAATGACAATAGAAAAGCCTGCCCGCTATATTGGCGGAGAGGTGAACAGTGTAATGAAGGAAGCGGATGATGTAGACATCCGCTTCTTGATGTGTTTCCCTGATGTGTATGAGGTGGGAATGAGCCATCTTGGTATTCAGATACTTTATGATATGCTGAATAAAAGAGAGGATACCTGGTGTGAAAGAGCATATTCGCCCTGGCCCGATCTTGACAAGGTGATGCGAGAAAAGAATATAAAGCTCTTTGGTCTTGAGTCTCAGGAGAGCGCAGATCATTTTGATTTCATTGGTATAACTCTGCAATATGAGATGTGCTATACGAATATTTTACAGATGATCGATCTGTCGGGAATATCCGTTTATCAAAAGGATCGAAAGAATGACGATCCCATCGTGATAGTAGGAGGCCCTTGTGCCTACAATCCTGAGCCTATTGCAGATTTTATTGATATAGTTTATATAGGTGAGGGAGAGACTGTTTACGGAAGTCTCATCGAGTTATATAAAAAGCATCAAGGAAAAGACTATGACAGAAATAGTTTCTTGCGAGAGGCTGCCAAGATCCCGGGACTCTATGTGCCTAGTCTTTATGATGTAGAATACAACGATGATAAAACCATAGCTTCGTTTGAACCGAAATATGATGATGTTCCAAGGACAGTATTAAAGCAGGTAGTAACAGACTTTAGTAAGACCACATATCCGGAAAAGCCCGTAGTTCCCTTTATAAAAACTATACAGGACAGAGCGGTTCTTGAGATCATGAGAGGCTGCATAAGGGGCTGCAGATTTTGTCAGGCGGGAGCTATTTATAGACCTACCAGAGAGAAGAATCTTGAGGATTTAAAGCGCTATGCCATTGAAATGATAGAGAACACAGGCTATGAGGAGATATCCTTAAGCTCGTTAAGCTCAAGTGATTTTACAAAGCTTCCTGAGCTGCTTGATTTTTTAATAGAGGAAATGGGAAAGAGAAAGGTAAATATTTCTCTGCCATCTCTTCGTATAGATGCATTTTCACTTGATGTAATGAGTAAGGTTCAGGACATAAAAAAGACAAGTCTGACCTTTGCTCCCGAAGCGGGAAGTCAAAAGCAAAGAGATGTGATAAACAAGGGACTTACCAGGGATATCATATTAAAGGGAGCAAGGGACGCCTTTATCGGAGGCTGGACAAAGGTTAAGCTTTACTTTATGCTTGGCCAGCCCTTTGAAACCTATGAAGATATAGAAGAAATCGCAAAGCTTTCAGAGGCTATCTCTGAAGAGTTCTTTGATGCGGTGCCGAAGGATCAGAGAAAAGGCATGGTAGAGGTAGGAGCCAGCGCATCCTTCTTTGTTCCGAAACCTTTTACACCATTTCAGTGGGCGCCTATGGATACCATGGAAAGCTTTACCAATAAGGCTCATTTTGTTAAGGATAAGTTTAGAGAGCAGCTTAACAAGAAACGTCTCAAATTTTCTTATCATGCTGCAGATGTTTCCTTACTTGAGGGAATACTTGCAAGGGGCGACAGAAGGCTTGCTCCGGCCATATACGAGGTTTATAAAAATGGTGGGATATTTGATGCCTGGGGAGAATATTATTCCCATGAGCGTTGGATGGAAGCCTTTGAAAAATATGGGATAGACATAAGCTTTTACCTGACAAGGGAAAGAGCAGATGATGAGATATTCCCCTGGGATTTTATTGATGCCGGTGTGACAAAACGTTTTCTGTTAAACGAGTGGAAGAATGCTAAAAAGGGTATTGTGACACCAAATTGTCGTGAAAAATGCTCAGGCTGCGGGGCGGCGAGATTTGGAAGTGGAGTATGTTTCAAAAATGAAACGTGATCAGATGTCATTCATAATTTGTTCATAAATTTATTGTGGAAAAATAGAAGTATCTGTATTAAAATAGAAATGTTTTAGGGCTGTTCAAAAAGCTATTATCGGCTTTGAATTATAGTTTTCTATGGGAGGAAAAAGATGAAAAAGCGACTGAATATTGCTCTTTTTGTTGCAATGCTTGAGAATGAATTTTCTTATGCAGTGTGCGAGGGTGCGTTAACAGGAGCAAAAGAAATAGATGCAAATCTCATAGTATTACCTGCGGGAATAGTGGATGCAAAGTATGATGATTACGATGCCAACTTTTTCCGCTATCAGTATAACACGCTTTATTCATGCGTGGATCCGAAGTCTTTTGATGCCGTGATCTTGGAATACGGTACATTGACTTCCTTTTTGAGTGATGAAAAGAAGGAAGAATTTCTTAAAAGCTTCGGGGATATTCCCGTTATGCTCCTTGCAGGTCAGCATGACGGTTTTTCTAGCGTCTGTATAGATAATAGCGCGGGACTCAGAGAGGAGCTTTTATATCTCATAGATACAAAGGGCCTAAAAAAGATAGGCTTTGTCAGTGGTCCTGTAGAAACCAATTCCGATGCAAGAGAAAGACTCAATGTATATTATTCTACGATGAAGGAAAGAAACCTTGAGGTTTCTGAGGATATGGTTGCCTACGGTAATTTTTCTCCCTTTTCTGAGGATGTGGTATATAAGCTTTTGGATAAGCATCCGGATTTAGAGGCTGTTGTTTGTGCCAATGACCAGATGGCGATAGGTGTTTACAATGTTTTGAAAAAGAGAGGGCTTTCTGTGGGAAAGGATGTGCTGGTGACCGGATTTGACGATTCACCTACCTCAAAGCTTCTTGAGCCCAAGCTTGCATCAGTAAAGGCGGACATCAGAGAATTGGCTTATATCAGCGTTCTTGAATGTGCCAATATGTTCACCGGAAAAACCATTAACAGATATGTCCGGTCAAGATTTATCCCTCGTGAATCCGTAAGCTTTAGAAACGAGGAGAAGGAAAAACTGACACTAACTCTTGATCAGATATATGATGATGATTATATCAAGGATCTTTCCGACAGGATATTCACAAAATATTACAATGATTATTTTGAAAATGATAACACAAGAAATATGAGGCAGCTTCTGTTTGAATATTGCAGATATTTTCTTAGACTTGTGGATAGAAACGGAAAACTGATCCTCAATCATGATGTTTTCTTAAAGCAGAATGAGATGCTTGCAAAGACCTATTATGATGGTTATATAGATATCAATTCATTGCTTACTGTTATGTTTATGCTTTATGAGCCGGTGAATTCTTTGCTTAAGAATGAGGATGATAAGCTATTGCTTCTTAAGGCAGTTTCAGAGTATACCAAGGGACTTATGGTAGAGATAGCTAAGCTCGGAATTGAAACAAAGGATAAGCTTAGACAGTTTGAGATAGTCATCACCAATATCACCAGGGATATGATGAAGTATTTTGCCAATGATGTGAAAAAATACAGGGCGGTTCTCGAAACCTTTGAGGTGATGAATATACCTTCGGCCTATATGCTTACTTATGATCCTGTTATATCACATAGGAACAAGGATGATTGGAAAAGACCGGAGACTTATTCTCTGACTGCGTATTATGATGGGAAGGAAAGAAACGTATCACCTGTTGATAGAGCTATAAAGCTCCCGTCCGACAGTATCTTTAGGTCAGATATATTCCCTGACAGAAGATGTGATCTTTTAGTCCTTCCTATATTCTCCGGAGAGCTGCAATTTGGGCTGATGGTCATAGAAGCAGGTCTTGATTTCTTTTTCCTTACTTGTCAGGTGGTATGTCAGGTAGGTATATCTATGGAGATCATAGATATTTTACAGACTCAGAATTCTATCAAGAAGAAGCTTGAAAACAACCTTGCCAAGATGGAGGCTGACAATCGAACACTTGATGAGCTTTCACATACAGATCAGCTCACAGGTGTTGCCAACAGACGCGGTTTTATGGAAAAGGTAAGACATGCTGTTACAAGTGATCTGAATGCAGGGAAACGAGCATTTGTGCTTTTTGCTGATATGGATTGCTTAAAGATCGTCAATGATGAATTCGGTCATGATGACGGAGATTTTGCATTGAAGCTTATTGCAAGATGCTTGTCTGAATCCTTCAGACAGACTGATGTTGTGGCGAGAATGGGTGGTGACGAGTTTGCTGCATTTGCTATCATAGATCATGATACTACGGCAGAGGCTATAAGAGACAGGATAGTCACCACTCTTAAAAAGT
Source organism: Lachnospiraceae bacterium (assembly GCA_017540605.1). GTDB lineage: Bacteria > Bacillota > Clostridia > Lachnospirales > Lachnospiraceae > RGIG6919. The sequence goes on from JAFYAS010000060.1 coordinate 130,484, forward strand.
TAAATGAGAATGATAGGCCTTATTATGTTGATATGAGTATCGGAATCCATGAGTTCCCCATCGAAAAGAACGTAGATATCGATGAGATGCTTACTCTTGCTGATGAGGTGCTCTACAACGAAAAGAAGAACAAATTAAAGGTTGTATATAAATAACAAGATGGCGGTGAGAGTCATGAAGCTACGTATAAAATATGCCAAGTATGGCTCCTTAAAATTCATAGGGCATCTTGATGTAATGAGATTCTTTCAAAAAGCTATCAGGAGAGCCGGACTCGATGTGGCGTATTCACAGGGTTTCTCTCCTCATGAGCTTATTACGTTTGCAGCTCCCCTTGGTCTGTCTGTCACCAGTGAGGGGGAGTATTTCGATGGCGAATTCAATTCCGTAACAACAACCAAAGATATGGTAAAAAGACTTAATGAGCAGATGGTAGAGGGCATGGAGGTGCTTGATGTAAGGCTTTTGAAAAAGGAAGCCAAGACCGCCATGGCTGTTGTTTCTGCGTCTGATTATGTAGTTTATATAAAATCAGGGTACCTAAATGATAAAGCAGAGCTTTTATTTAATAGCTTTGATGCCTTTATGAGTTCGGATACTATTGAGATACTTAAAAAATCCAAAAAGACTGAAAAGGTAGTAGATATAAAGCCTATGATCATAAAGGCCGCTGTTTTTCCCTTTGATGGTATAGATGGTTTATCGAAGGAGTATCTTGGAGAAAGAGACCATGAAAAAGGGTTCTTTATGTTTTTGAAAACAGGAAGTGAGGAGAATCTTAAGCCTGAGCTTGTAATGGAAGCATATTGTAAATTTCTGGATATTCCCTACGAGCCTCATGCATTTTCCGTGCACAGACTTGAGACCTATATGAATGATGGCGAATCAACAGTTCCTCTTTATATGGCAGGAGAAATGATTTCAGATGAATAAGAATCGTATAGTCATAACTGAATATAAGGATAAGGAGATCATGGCGATATATTCCGATAGCAAGCTTATGAATCTCTTTTTTCAGGATGATAAAAGCGATGTAGGGAGCATTTACACCGGTAAGGTGAAGAATATTGTTCCGAATATCGGTGGAGCCTTTATAGATATTGGAACCGGAGTACAGACCTATTATCCTATCGATGAAGAGACTCCGTTTTTTTTGAATAAGAAAAATAATGAAAAGCTTGTTGTGGGTGATGAGATACTTGTGCAGATCGTAAAGGATGGTATCAAGCAAAAGGCACCGAGGTGTAGTTCAAAGCTTTCTCTTACAGGGAAGTATGTTGTTGTTTCGACTGAAAAAGGCCTTCTTGCCATTTCCGGAAAGATCAATGATATGGGAAGACGAGAAGGCTTGAAGGCACTTATAGATGAGGATTATTTAGAACGGTTTGGAGTAATATTTCGTACAAACTGTGAAGCGGCATCGGATATTTCCATTAAGGCGGAGATATCAATGTTAAAGGAAAAACTTACGGAGATCATAGACAATGCCCCGTTTAGAAAGTCCGGTCAATGTGTTTATTCTGTGCCAAAGGGCTTTATACCTGATATACTTGGATATTTAAATGATTCTTTAGAACTGATTGTAACGGATATCAAGTCTCAATATAATGCGATAAAAGAGTATTTTGAGCTCTATGATGAAAGTGCTCTAAAAAAACTCACATTTTATGATGATGACAACATGAGCCTTTCATCTTTATACAATCTAACAAAGAATATTGAGAGGGCAACAAATAAGAGGGTATGGTTAAAGTCCGGAGGCTACCTTGTGATCGAACAGACGGAGGCCTTGGTAGTCATAGATGTGAATACCGGTAAATCTATTGGGAAAGAGGATACCGGAAAGCATTTCTTTGATGTGAATATGGAGGCTTTATATGAAACCTGTTATCAGATAAGACTTAGAAATCTTTCAGGAATCATTATCATAGATTTTATCAATATGAAGTCTGAAAACGATTGGACAAGGCTTATAGAAGCTCTGAAAAAGGAGCTCAAGGTCGATGGAAGCAGAAGTAATTTTGTTGAAAGGACAAAGCTTGATCTGGTTGAGATTACCAGGAAGAAGCTTAAAAAGAGTTTAAAGGAGCAGCTTGAATGAAAAAATGGATTGCTGTAATAATCGAATTGTTATTGGTCGGAGTTTTGCTTTTGACATTCAAACTTCTGGGTTCTTCGTTTTTCAAAGGAGAATCTACGGAAGAAGTTTCTACTGCAACCGTAGTTGAAACAACGGAGAGTGTTGTCCTTGCCACTACCACTACCGAAGAGATCACCACAACAGAGGAAGAAAAGCCTGTTACAGTTACAATTTCCGCTTGCGGTGATTGCACTATGGGTATAGACAAGCAGTTCGCCTACGAGGGTTCCTTCAACGATACATTTGACAAGAAGGGGGCTGACTACTTCTTGGAAAAGGTAAAGCCTATATTTGATGCTGATGATCTCACTATTGCAAATCTTGAGTGCATCCTTACGGATAAGGGAGAGAGAAGAAATAAGAACTGGGCATTTAGAGGAAAGCCTGAGTATGTGGATGTTCTTTCACATGGTGGAGTAGATGCTGTTGCATTTGCCAACAATCATTGTATGGATTTTGGCGATATAAGCTATACCGATACTATGAATATACTAGAGGAGAAGAATATGCCTTATGCCTCTTACGAGAGAGTTACAACCTATGATGCCAACGGCATAAAGGTGGGGATGATCGCTATCAACTGCCTTGGAGTCACTGAAGAAAGTGAAACAACGGGAAGTATAGGTCAGGCTGAAAAATATCTTACTCAGGATATGGAAAAGCTTAAGGGCATGAACTGTGACATGATCGTTGTAAGCTTTCACTGGGGCGTTCAGTCTGATCCGAAACTTTCTGAAAATCAGAAGGTGCTTGGACATAAGGCTGTTGATATGGGAGCAGATCTTGTGCTCGGTCATCATCCTCATATTATTCAGGGTATAGAAAAATATAATGGGGCTTATATTGTTTACAGTCTTGCCAATTTCTGCTTTGGAGGACACAAGAATCCAAAGGACAAGGATACCTTTATCTATCAACAGACCTTTACATTTCTTGGAGGCGAAAAAACGGATAAGACTACAGCCAGAGTGTATCCCTGTAGAGTGACCTCTGTGAAGGATTACAACAATTACCAGCCTGTAGTTGTAGAAGGGGAGGATGCCGACAAGGTTATCAAAAAAATCCTTGATCGTTCCGATGGTTTTGATATAAAAATAGATGCCGAAGGCTATTTAGAAAAAGCTGATGATCAAGTTGAATAAATTTTTAAAAAAAGTTGTTGACATATACTTTCTGTTATGGTAATATGTCATTTGTCGTCAGGCGACGGCATAAGCGCGAGTGGCTCAGCGGTGGAGCATCTCCTTGCCAAGGAGAGGGTCGCGGGTTCGATTCCCGTCTCGCGCTCTTTTTGTACGCAAAAGGGTGTCCCTATAGGGGGCACCCTTTTGTGTATAAAAAGAGCGCGGCTTAAGAATCGAAGTTTCGATTGTCTCGGCGAGTGGGGACTCGCCTCGGTCGTTGCTTCTGCTTCGCAGAGGTGTCCACTGGACACCCGCAACGTCTCGCGCTCTTTTTATGAAATTCGCGGGTTCGGTCTCGGCGAGTGAGGGACTCGCCTCGGTCGGCGCCAAACAGGCTCCACCGGAGCCTGGCGCCCCGTCTCGCGCTAGCGCGGCTTAAGAATCGAAGGTTCGATTGTCTCGGCGAGTGGGGACTCGCCTTGGTCGGCGCCAATTTTCACAGATTGTTCGCTTTACAAATCCCTAAATATTTCGTATAATGTTGTCATCATTTTTATGGAGGATTTATATCGATGGATTACAAGAATTCCGGAGTAGATATTGAGGCCGGCTACAAGTCGGTTGAACTTATGAAGGAGCATGTGCAGAAAACTATGCGCGAAGAAGTCTTAGGTGGTCTTGGAGGCTTTTCCGGCGCATTTTCTATGGAGAAATTTAAGACCATGGAAAAACCTACATTGGTTTCGGGGACAGACGGAGTAGGAACCAAGATAAAGCTCGCATATATCATGGACAAGCATGATACTGTTGGTATCGACTGTGTGGCTATGTGTGTGAATGATATTGCCTGTGCGGGCGGAGAACCTTTGTTCTTCCTTGACTATATTGCATGCGGAAAGAATTACCCGGAAAAGATTGCATCCATTGTAAGCGGTGTAGCAAAGGGTTGTGAGATGTGTGGCGCTGCACTTATAGGAGGCGAGACCGCTGAGCATCCCGGACTTATGCCTGAGTCTGAATATGATCTCGCAGGCTTTGCTGTAGGTATTGTTGATGAGAAGGATCTTATCACAGGTAAGGATATAAAGGCGGGAGATACCATAGTTGCTATTGCTTCGTCAGGTATACATAGCAATGGCTTCTCTCTTGTCAGAAAGGTATTTGAGATGTCGAAGAATGCTCTTAGTACCTACTATGACGAGCTTGGTAAGACTCTTGGTGAAGCACTTATTGAACCTACTAGGATATATGTGAAGGCTCTTCGTTCTGTTAAGGAGAGTGGTGTGACGATAAAAGGATGTTCACACATTACAGGTGGTGGTTTTTATGAGAATATTCCTCGTATGCTTCCTGAGGGCGTGAAGGCAGTGATAAAGAAGGACTCTTATGAGATCCCTGCTATATTCAAGCTTTTGCAAAATACCGGAGATATCTCAGAGAAGATGATGTACAACACATATAATATGGGTGTTGGTATGATGCTTGTTGTTGATGGTGCTGATGTAGACAAGACCATAGAAGCTATCAATGCTTCAGGTGAGAAGGCATTTGTTGTAGGACAGATTGAAAGCGGCAACAAGGAAGTAGAGATCGTATAGTTTTTAAGGAGAAAAAGATGTTAAAGATAGCGGTTTTAGTGTCCGGTGGAGGTACCAATCTTCAGGCGATCATCGACAGAGTACAGGATGGCTCCATCAGGAATACCGAGATTGCGGTTGTGATAAGCAACAATTATGATGTTTACGCTCTTGAAAGAGCGAAGCTTTCTGATATACCGAATGAGGTAGTATCCCCCAAGGATTATTCTGATAGGGCGGCTTTTGAAGCTGCCCTTCTTGAAAAAATCAAAGGCTACGAGGTGGATCTTGTAGTGCTTGCAGGCTTTTTGGTAAAGATACCTGAAGCTATGGTCGATGCATATCCCAATAAGATCATCAATATTCATCCCTCACTTATCCCTTCTTTTTGCGGAGTGGGATATTATGGGATAAAGGTTCATGAGGCGGCTCTTAAGCGCGGTGTAAAGGTGTCCGGAGCCACCGTCCATTTTGTTGACAAGGGAACTGATACCGGGCCTATCATCATACAGAAACCTGTTGAGGTTCACGACGATGATACTCCAAAGATTCTTCAACAGCGTATCATGGAACAGGCTGAGTGGCTGATCCTTCCTGAAGCAATAGATTGGATAGCTATGGGATATGTGAAGGTTGAGGATGGTATCGTAAAGGTTGATAAGTCCATAGGAACTGAATAATTTATTTGAAAGGAAAATACCATGAAGGTTTTAGTGATAGGTAGCGGCGGCAGAGAGCACGCCATAGTTACAAGTGTAGCAAAGAGTAAAAGAGTTGATAAGATATATGCGGCTCCCGGTAATGCAGGTATTGCAGAGCTTGCTGAGTGTGTTGATATAGGTGTGATGGAATTCGATAAGCTTGTTGCTTTTGCTAAGGAGAAGTCTGTTGACCTTACCATAGTTGCTCCTGATGATCCTTTGGTTGCAGGAGCGGTTGATGCTTTTGAAGCGGCAGGACTTCGTGCCTTCGGCCCCAGAGCCAATGCTGCTATCATCGAGGGATCAAAGGCATTTTCTAAGGAGCTTATGAAAAAATACGACATTCCTACAGCTGCCTATGAGACCTTTGATGATGCTGATAAAGCGATAGCTTATCTTGAGACAGCGAAGTTCCCTATTGTATTAAAGGCTGATGGACTTGCTCTTGGAAAGGGAGTCCTTATCTGCAAGGATCTTGAGGAAGCAAAGGCAGGTGTCAAGGAGATCATGCTTGATAAGCATTTTGGAGATGCCGGTAACAAGATGGTCATTGAGGAATTTATGACCGGTCGTGAGGTAAGTGTTCTTGCATTCTCAGATGGTACCACCATTAAGCCTATGACATCCGCTCAGGATCACAAGCGTGCGGGAGATGGTGATACGGGCTTAAATACAGGTGGTATGGGTACATTTTCTCCAAGTCCCTTTTACACAGATGAAATTGCAGCTTTTTGTCAGAAGGAAGTATATGACAAGGCAATAAATGCTATGAAGGCTGAGGGTAGACCTTTTGTTGGTGTTCTCTTTACAGGACTTATGATAACTGAAGAAGGCACGAAGGTTCTTGAGTTCAATGCTCGTTTTGGAGATCCTGAGGCTCAGGTTGTTCTTCCACGTATGAAGAATGATATCATTGATGTGATGGAGGCTTGTATCGATGGAAAGCTAGCAGATATCGATCTTCAGTTTGAGGACAATGCAGCGGTATGTGTAGTTCTTGCATCAGACGGCTATCCTGTTAAGTATGACAAGGGCTTTGAGATCACAGGTCTTGAGACCTTCAAGGAGCATGAGGGCTATTATTGTTTCCATGCTGGCACAAAGCTTTCGGATGGCAAGGTTTTGACCAATGGCGGAAGAGTACTTGGCGTGACAGCCAAGGGTGAGGATCTTAAGACTGCCAGAGCCAATGCATACAAGGCTACCGAGTGGGTTTCATTTGACAATAAATATATGCGTCACGATATCGGACGTGCTATAGATGAGGCGTAAATTATCATGGAGTTTACCAAAAGCTCAAAAAATGTAATAAAGCAGGCTGTGAAGGCAGCAAAGAAGCTGGGGCACGAATATGTGGGCAGCGAGCATTTGCTTTTAGGCTTGATCAGAGAAAAGGAAAGTCTTGGGGGTTTCATCCTTCTTTCCAACGGTGTTGAGGAGAAGAGAATAGTAAAGCTGATGTCAAAGATGATGAATGACTCAGGTGATACTATGACCAAAGAAGTCATGTTTTCCAGATCCTATGAAGATATTCTTGCTGAGTCAGAGTATAGAGCAAAGGAGATGGGGGCATCTGAGATTGGTACTGAACACATTCTTCTTTCCCTCATCTATCATTCTGATTGTGTTGCTTATAAGCTATTGGCTGCCATAGGTATCAATTTTGAGAATATAGTAGCTGATATTGCCAATGCATCAAGACTTGATTACAGGAATGTAAAACCCCAGGGAAAAAAAGGTAAGAAAAAAGGTAAGTCGGAAACTCCTGCTCTCGATCATTATGGCAGAGATCTTACAAAGATGGCAAAGGAAGGAAGACTTGATCCTGTCATTGGACGTACAGCTGAGATGCAGAGAGTGATTCAGATATTATCAAGGCGTATGAAGAATAATCCCTGTCTGACCGGTGAACCCGGAGTCGGAAAGACTGCTATTATAGAGGGGCTTGCCGAGCTTATTGTGGCAGGTGATGTTCCTGATTCCATTGCAGGAAAACGTATAGTTACCCTTGATCTTGCCGGGATGGTCGCAGGCTCTAAGTATCGTGGTGAATTTGAAGAGAGGATAAAAAGAGTTATAGATGAAGTGCGATCAGACAAGAGTATCATACTCTTTGTTGATGAGGTTCATACTCTGATAGGCGCAGGCGGTGCCGAGGGGTCTATGGATGCATCCAATATTTTAAAGCCTGCACTTTCAAGGGGTGAGGTTCAGATGATCGGAGCTACCACCACGGCGGAATACAGAAAGTACATTGAAAAGGATGCTGCTTTAGAGAGAAGATTTCAGCCGGTAGATGTAGAGGAGCCTACAAAGGAAGAGGCTAAAGAGATATTGATGGGCTTAAAGCATTGCTATGAGGATCATCACGGTATAGAGATCACAGAGGAAGCTGTAAAGGCTGCTGTTGAACTTTCTGTGAGGTATATCAATGACAGATATCTTCCTGATAAGGCTATCGATTTGATCGATGAAGCTTCTTCAAGAAAAAGACTTAATTTTTATTCGATAGATAAGCCGAAGACTAAGGCGCAGTTATCATTAAAGGCGATAGATGATGAAATCGAGGCACTGATCATTTCAGGTGATATAGAAAAGGCCAGACAAAAGAGAAAAGAGCGGGATGACCTTCTTGACAGTGTGGCTACAAACGAGGGTAAGAAAAAACGCAAGGAGCAAAAAAAGCTTAGTCTATTAGAGTCTGATGTGGCAGAGGTTGTTTCTATGTGGACAAAGATACCTGTAAGCCGTCTTGAAGAGAAGGAAAGTAAGCGTCTCATAAAGCTTGATAAGGAGCTTCATAAGAGGGTGATAGGTCAGGACGAGGCTGTGGAGGCTGTGGCCAAGGCAGTTAAACGAGGTAGAGTTGGGCTAAAGGATCCTAAAAGACCAATTGGCTCCTTCCTATTTTTAGGACCTACCGGTGTAGGAAAGACAGAGCTTTCCAAGGCTCTTTCCGAGGCTGTATTTGGAGATGAGAAATCCATGATCAGAGTTGATATGTCTGAATACATGGAGAAACACAGTGTATCGAAGATGATAGGATCACCTCCCGGATATGTTGGTTTTGATGAGGGTGGTCAGCTTTCTGAGAAGGTTAGAAAGCATCCTTATTCGGTCATCCTTTTTGATGAGATAGAAAAGGCACATCCTGATGTATTCAATTTACTTTTACAGGTGTTGGATGATGGGCATATTACAGATTCTCACGGAAGGAAGGTCAATTTTAAGGATACCATTATCATTATGACTTCCAACGCAGGGGCTCAGAGTATCATAGAACCCAAGAGACTTGGTTTTAATGCAATAGAGAATGCTGACGCCGATCACAAGAAGATGAAGGAAGGCGTGATGGAAGAGGTTAAACGCATCTTCAAGCCTGAATTCTTGAATCGTATTGATGAGACAATAGTATTTAGAGCTCTAAGTGAGAAGGAGATCAAAGAGATCATAGATCTTTTGATGAAGGAGCTTACTGAAAGAGTTTTAAAGCAGATGAATATCTCGTTAAGATACGGTGAGCCGGTAAGGCAATTCATTTTCAAAAAGGGTTATGATAAAAAATACGGAGCAAGACCCTTAAAACGTGCTATTCAGACTCATGTAGAGGATATGCTTGCTGAAGAGGTATTGGCCGGTCATATCATAGAGGGTGACAAGGTGGCTTTGTCGGTAAAGGATGACAAGATCATTTTCACCTCTGACAGAAGTAAAAATAATACCAAAAGCAGTAGAAAAAAAACTGCTGATAAGGTATAATAAGGGTGATGTTTTTTAAACATCGCATGGATAATAAATCTATATTATTTAAGGAGAACCATCATGGCAGTAGTTTCAGAATTGATTCGCAAGGAATCAGGCGGAAGTCTCAGTTTCGGAGATTATACTCTTAAGGAAAAGACAAAAAAGGACGGCTTTGAATTTGAAGGAGATCGTTATAAGGTAAAGACCTTCAATGAGATCACAAAGCTTGAGAAGAACGGCTCATTTGTATATGAGTCTGTACCCGGAACAGCAGTATTCAACTTCGTGGAGACAGATAAGCAGATATCCTTTGAGGTTGAGGGTACCGAGGATTCACAGATCACTCTTGAGCTTGAGTCTTCAAAGGAATACAAGACCTATGTTCGCGGAGAATATATCGGTGATGTAAAGACCAATCTTGGAGGTAAGCTTGTTCTTTCGGTTGAGCTCAACGAAGGTGAGAGAGTATCTGTAAAGGTTGACAAACAGGATTAGTATAAGGAGCATTTATGGCAAAGAATAAAACAGTATTCTTTTGTCAGGAATGCGGATTTGAGTCGGCAAAATGGATGGGACAATGTCCCTCGTGTAAAAGCTGGAATACATTTGTCGAAGAAGTGAAGTTAGCAGGCGCCACTAAGCATACTGATACAAAAAGTATGCAGGCGCCTACTTCGCTTTTTAGCGTAACCACACTTGACCTTCCGCGTATCCTGACAGGATATCAAGAACTTGATAGAGTATTGGGCGGAGGAATCGTCCCCGGATCTCTTATGCTTGTGGGCGGAGATCCCGGTATCGGTAAATCAACTCTTTTGCTTCAGGTTATGCGTAATCTTGTAAATGCCGGTAAAAAGGTTCTTTATGCATCCGGAGAGGAGAGTCTTCAGCAGATAAAGATGAGGGCCGAAAGACTGGGTGGATTTAAGAATGATATGCAGCTTATCTGTGATACGGATGTAGATACTGTGGAGAATGCTATTATGAAGGTGAGTCCTGAGGTAGTGGTCATTGACTCTATTCAGACAATGTCCATGGCCAATGTAAGCTCTGCAGCCGGAAGTGTATCACAGGTGCGTGAGGTTACCGGAAGACTTATGCAGATAGCAAAGATGAATGGAATAGCCATCTTTGTAGTGGGACATGTGACCAAGGATGGAACTGTTGCGGGGCCGAAGACCCTAGAGCATATGGTTGATACGGTACTTTATTTTGAGGGTGAGAGAAGTTCTATCTACAGGATACTTCGCGGTGTGAAAAATCGCTTTGGTTCTACCAATGAGATAGGTGTATTTGAGATGAAGGGTGACGGACTTTCTGAGGTTACGAACCCATCAGAGGTAATGCTTGGAGGAAGACCCAAGGATGCAGCCGGAACGGTGGTTGTATGTACAATGGAGGGTACAAGACCCTTGCTTGTTGAGATACAGGCGCTTGTTACCTATACAAGCTTTAATATCCCCAGAAGAACAGCTGTGGGTATGGATTTTAACAGAGTGAACCTTTTACTTGCTGTGCTGGAAAAACGTCTCGGAATACAGATGGGTAATTGTGATGCCTATATCAATCTTACAGGGGGTATGAAGATTAATGAGCCTGCGATAGACCTCGGCATAGTTGCTGCCATGATCTCAAGCTTTAAGAACATCATTATCCCTCCTGATACTGTGATATTTGGTGAGGTGGGTCTTGCCGGTGAGGTGAGAGCTGTCACTATGGCTGAACAGAGAGTGAAGGAAGCCGGAAAGCTTGGCTTTAAGAATTGCATTATTCCCAAGGTAAATGCAACGAAGATGAAACGCCCTGATGGTGTAAACGTTGTAGGCGTCAATTATGTGGAAGAGCTTGTGAATATGTTTGGATAAGGTGAGGTGATTAAGCTTGAAGATGCTTAGGATTTTTATAGTGCTTTTAGGTATAGCTTTTATATTCTTCTTCATCCTACCTGTCTTTACATATAGGATCTTGAACATAGGAAATATCACCGGGCTTTTTGTTGGTTTTTTGTTATTTGTTTATGGTATTGCTTTTAATGTGGTGAATGATACATTGAAAGTAACCTGGAGAGCAGGACTTTTCAAATGGCTTATGATACCTGTTATGGGAATAGTCATTATGTGTTTTCTTACAGCTATGATCATTGGCGGAATGATGATCAAAACCTGTGTGAACAAACCGAAGAATGATTCTGTTTTAGTGGTTCTTGGATGCAAGGTCATTGGAACCTCCCCAAGTCTTATGCTTAGGGAAAGACTTGATGCTGCACTTGATTATCTTAAGGAGAATCCGGATACCCCCTGTATACTGTCGGGCGGGAAAGGATCCGACGAGGGTATCAGTGAAGCGCAGTGTATGTATGATTATCTGACAGCCAATGGAATAGAAGGAGAAAGACTCACCTTGGAAGATCGATCAACCTCCACAAGAGAGAATATTGAATATTCCAATGAATTGAGAGAGGGTAATTTGCTAGGGAACTCCATAGCTATTGTAACAAATGAATTCCATGAATATAGAGCGTCAATGATCGCAAAGAAGCTTGGAGTGGAAGCTTATGCCTATCCCGCAAAGACCCATTGGTGGCTGTTTCCTACCTATACTGTCAGAGAAATGTATGGAGTTATCTATGAATGGATAGGGCTTAAACACTAATATCTGAATTGTATGATAAATATACAAAATTTGTTTAAATTATCTATTAACAATGTATTATAAATCTCTGAAAGCCTTGAAATACAAGGTTTCGGAGATTTTTTTAAATTTTATAAAAAAATTTGAAAAAAGGTGTTGACAAACCAAAATCAAAGTGCTATTATAAGCAAGCTGTCGCGAACGACAGTAACAAAATGTACTTTGATAATCAAATACTAAGACAACCCCGAAGGTTCTATGAGATATAATTCTTTAAAGAATTTTCGAACGGTTTAAAACAAACCAACAACAGTAAATTACAGGTTTTAATCATTGGTTTAATGCTAGTGTTTATGATCT
>JAFYAS010000061.1 GCA_017540605.1 Lachnospiraceae bacterium
GTTGCGACCATATCTTCAAGCGGGAAAATAAAAGCAAAGAAGATGGGATATGCCCTCATTACAGCCACTTATAATAAACATAAATATTTCTGCTTAGTGCATGTGTCTAAGAGGATATCTCAGACACATACCCATACTTGGGCAACAAGAACTGTCACAGACCAGGAAGCATATGACGAAAAAGTTCTTGTGAAAGATGCTTGGGATGAACAGGTACCAGAATATGAATATGAAGACAGTGTGCGTTATTACTGTGTAAAATGCAATACTGAAATGAGTGAACAAGGAGTTTGCCCTGCTTGTGGTTGGGGTGGTTGTTGGTGTGAGACATGCCGTAACCAAGTTCTCGTAGGATACACCACAGTTCACCATGATGCAGAGTACACAACCAAGCATCACGACGCAGTAACTCACACAGAGACCTACTGTTCAGAGTGCGGTGCTACAAAGTAACTTGTAGACCTTATAATCTGTTACGGTCACTTCGCAAGGAGTGGCTGTAGCAGATTTTTTTTCGATTGCACAGCATGAGTTTATTTTATGAAGTCTAATTTATCTAACATTTCATGACAGTTGTTCTCAAAATGTTCTCATTTGTTCTCAAAAAAACAGGTATTTTTACTCGAAAAAAAACACCTAAAGCCCCATAAAATAAGGCTTTAGGTATTCGCTTAATCAATCGGAATGACAGGACTTGAACCTGCGGCCTCCACATCCCTAATGTGGCGCTCTAGCCAAACTGAGCCACATCCCGATGAGTCCGTTCCTCGAACAGACTCGTGTATTATACAACATCTAAACAGATATGTCAACAACAAATTTTTAAGCACCCTTATGACGCTTTTTGTAGTCCTCCTGGATAGGAGCCAACATATCATCAGAAGCAAAGCAGGCTGCCATTTGCTTAGCTGACCCACAGCTTCTTGCCATACTAACCATCTTTGACATTACCTCAAAGTTTAACTTGGTTCCCTCCTCGTCGCATTCGTATGTGACAGCATGATGCTTATCCACACCGAACTGTCCGGCAACAGCTACTGCATCGATATTGGCTCCAAGGAACACAAACTCCCACTGATGCTTATTCTTCTTTTTTTCTATCATCTTCTTAATCTTACCATAGGTGTATTTCTTGCTGGCATTCTCCATGCCGTCTGTGGTGATAATGAACAGCGTCTTTTCAGGCTTTTCATCCTCCGGCATAACTTTATGAATACCGCTTATATGATGAATGGCACCGCCAATAGCATCAAGAAGAGCGGTACATCCTCTTACATAATACTCATTGTCCGTAAGGTCTGATGCCTTATCTATAGGCTTTCTGTCATAGAGAATCTCAACCTTGTCATCGAAAAGCACAGTAGAAAGAACTGCCTCACCCTTTTCCTTTCTCTGCTTTGCTATCATAGAATTGTAGCCGCCGATGGTATCGGCCTCAAGTCCTCCCATGGATCCGCTCCTGTCAAGAATAAATACGATTTCTGTTAATCCCTTCTTCATAATACTTACCTCTCTTTCCGCCTTGCGGCTTTCTTTGTTTGTGAGGTAAGTATATCCCATTTTGAAAAGAAAATGGTCGCTTGAAAAGCGACATTTATCATTCCCCTATAAGCGGCTGATCATGCTCAAATAAGGCCAGATTGATGGTATATGTATCATATACACCCTGCTCTATGAAATACTCGATTATTAGGTCAAATACGCTGGCAGGTGAAAGGGCATAGCCTGCTCTCCTAAGCATATCTCTTGTCTCATCAAGATTTAACTTTAAAGCAAGCGCAAAAGCTACCGCTGTGATCTTCTTCGGCTGATAGGATGTATTACTTCTGATCTTTGAAAAAAGCTTTCTGTCTACATTGGCTCGTTTGTATACTTCAGTATCCGTATATCCTCTCTCGTCTATCATATGAAAAAGACTCTCCTGCCATGTATCAGCAACCTGCTTTACACGGTCATCAAGGCTGGATTTTTTTGCACCGGCCATAGGGAAAGCCATATTCATGGATGCCATAGGTGCTTCCTTAAATGCCGATGCTCCGAGAGCTGCACCGAAAGCCATATCGGGTGAACCGCCCTCTTCAGACTCTTCATCATATTGAACAAAACTACTTTCACTCTTTTTGGAATTCGATGAGAATATATTTCTTAAACGGGGTCTGCTCTTTCTATCTCTAACACTGCTTTCCCTTGTACTTTCAATCAATATATCATTTGAATGATCGTACTCTTCCTTTAGTCTTGCACTTGCAGTCTTCTCATCAATAAACGAATCAACCCCAGAAAAAATGTTTCCCGATAATACAAAGGCTTCCCTGTCAAACACCACAAGGATGATCTTCATATCAGAATCCAAAAGGAATTCACTGAATACGGATATGGCAATCTTAAGTGCCTCACCCTTTGGAAAACCGTACACTCCGGTAGCGATCAAGGGAAATGCTATGCTTTCGCAGCCCAGTTCCTTTGCAAGAACAAGGCTTTTCTCATAGCATTTTCTTAAAAGCTCGAATTCGCCTTTATCACCACCATCCCAGGAAGGACCTACGGTATGTATGATGTATTTGGCACTAAGATCAAAGGCAGGTGTATATCTTGCCTCTCCAACCGGTATATCGCCAATCCTTTCGCGTTCAACAATAAGCTTCTTTTCGCCTGCCGCCTTGTAGATCGCAGCATCCGTACCTCCGGCATATATAGGTTTCGGATTTGCAGTATTTACAATGGCATCCGCCGCAACCTTTGTTATGTCATTTCTTATGATAGTAAAAGCCATTGCTTCATTACCTCCGATCCATCAAAACCTCTTTGTTGATCCTGTTTAACACATGCTTTTTATCGCCACTCCAAAGTGGTGCAACGAGTATCCTTTTATCTCCGTCACCTGTCAGTCTGTGGATTACCACATCATCAGGGATAACACTTACGCAGGTCTTTAGGATATCTATATACTCATCCTCAGAAAGTACCTTTACATTTCCCGCAATATACTCTGTTTCAAGGTCTGTACCCTTAAGTATATGCAAGAGCTGAAGCTTTATACCCTTTGACCCGGATCCACAAACATATTCTACGGTCTCAACCATATCCTCTAAAGTTTCACCCGGAAGCCCCAATATCACATGAGTTATGACCTCGATATTTCTTTTCGTCAGCTCTCTTACACAAGCATCATAAACCGAAAGAGGATAGCCCCGTCGGATATAATGCGCTGTCTTTTCATGTATGGTCTGAAGGCCAAGCTCTATCCACACCGGCTTTATATGATTTAATTCTGCCAACAGATCAAGCACCTCAGAGCTTACACAATCCGGTCTGGTAGCTATGGAAAGAGCCACTATATCCGGATGCTCTATTGCCTCGGTATATAAGCTTCTAAGCCTTTCTACCGGTGCATAGGTTCCGGTATAAGCCTGAAAATACGCAATATACTTTCCGTCACGGATCTTCCTTTCAACCCTCTTTTTGGACCCTTCGATCTGTTCGGATATTGAAAGCTCAGCTTTTTCCGCAAATTCTCCGCTTCCGCCTGCCGAGCAGAATATACATCCTCCTGTTCCTATGGTTCCGTCACGGTTTGGGCAGGTAAATCCGCCATTTAATGAAAGCTTATATACCTTTCCTCCAAATCGTTCACGAAGGTATTCGTTTAGAAGCTTCAAGATGCTACCTCAACCTGACAGCTTGCCATAGTATCAAGTGCCTTTTGGTGAGCCTCAGGTGTTACGCCTGCGCAGCATGAAGGATCAACGCTTACACTTATTTCAGGAAACAGTGCTTTGATGATCAACGCATTTGATACAACACAGATATCCGTGCAAAGTCCGATAAGCTCCACACTTTCAAATGAATAATCTCCCCAGCCCGTATATCCAAAGGCAGGCTTGTTGATGATATCGCATCCCTCGGCATACACGCCATCGTATATCTCCCAACCGGGCGTTCCTTCTATGCAGTGAACAACCGGAAGATGCTTTCCTTCATTTGTCTCAAGGTAGTCCTCGTGGTGTGTATCTCTGGTAAAGATCACCTGTCTTCCTGAATCAACATATTCCTTGATCTTCGCCTTAACATTTTCTACTATTCCAACAGCTTCCTTTGTTCCCAGCGCTCCATCTACGAAATCCTTTTGCATATCAATAACTATCAATGTTTGTGCCATAGCTATTCCTCCTGACATTTATAAAATTTAGATAAAAGCATTATACAAAAAATATCAGGCCAACTCAACAAAAAGAAAAAGATGCCTTGATCAAAAAGCATCTTTTTATAGACCTGCAAATCCCAGGTAAAGTAATTTCATTTTTTCCGGATCCTGAACATAAGAGTAGGGATGTTTTTTTCCTTCGTAGATCAGCTCTCCATCCTTATAGACAAAGAGTTGATTGCCAGGAACCTCCTCCCAGCTGTCGCCCTTTAGGGGATGTGTTGAAAATATCACAGCTCCGTTTTTCTCACTCTTATACAAGGTCCCTTCCTCATTCTTGTGAACATAAAAGTAGTCACCATCGTAGAGTATGATATTCAGTTTGTTTTCAGGAGCCAGCTTTTTTACTATCCTGTCTACCAGTCTGATCCTTTCATTGACATCGAAGGAGTTCATTTCGTCCTCGTAGTGCTTGTTCACCTCATCTACGATATACATCAATATCCTTTCGCTGTCCGTCTGTCCCTCTTGTTTATATTGATACGAGCTCAATACAGGCGCCTCAAAAATGGTCCCATTGTGAACAAGCACCCAGCATCTTCCGGCTTCATCTCTTCTGGAAAATGGATGGGTATTATTAAAGCTTACCTCTCCCATAGTAGCTTTTCTGATATGCGCCATACACCTGGCGGTTTCAATCCTTCCGGTTAACCTGTTTCTCAAATAAAAGCTGTCAGATGCCCTTACGGGTTCTTTCTCGATAGACACAGAGGCATCATCAAGAAATGCCAGGCCCCAGCCATTTCTGTGCTCAACGCTGTGAGAAAAGAACATTCCAAGCAGCTCATTAATGTTAACACGCCTGTTTGCTGTCACTCCAAAAAGTTCGCACATTTTTCAAATACCCCCTGTCCTTTTCACTCAAAGAGCTTTCGGCCAATTCAGTCAGAAGATCAGCCCACTCACCTGCTGTCTTTCCCTCGTATATGATCGCATCAAAGCCGTCATGTTCTATCTTTTCAACAGCCTCCTGGATCTTTTCGAGAGTATCAACAGACTTAAGCTTTACTTCAAGCTCTTTAAGGTTCTGCTCAGAGTAAGCTATTCCCTTTATAAGGGCAACATATCCGAGAGCCTTTCCTATAGAAACACTGTCTGCTACCCTTACCTCAATATACTTCTTTACTCTGAAATGGAAGAAACCCATTGAC
The DNA here is from genome assembly GCA_017540605.1 of Lachnospiraceae bacterium. Lineage (GTDB taxonomy): Bacteria > Bacillota > Clostridia > Lachnospirales > Lachnospiraceae > RGIG6919. The sequence continues at coordinate 5,356 of JAFYAS010000061.1, forward strand.
ATAAAATGCTCAATCAAACTCTTTTTCCTATCATCACCTAACTCATCAGTATAGATGATCTGATTCTCAATAAGCTCTTCTGCATTCAAATGTCCCACATTGACTGTCTCACCTTCATCCGTAAGAAGTATAAGGGGAGTATGACTTATCACATCCGCCATGCGATCATATCCAAAATCCTTATCAAGGGAATGTGGGACAAAGCCTGTCCTGTCCGGATCAAGGTCATCCCATTCCTGTGTTCTAAAAAGATGAGTCTTCTTTGTTTCTCCGGGCAAGGAGGAATTCTTATCACTTTTATTCTCCATCATGATCATAAGAATAGGGGAAATCTTTTGAAGTATAGTAAGCTTTCTCACCATATCCTCCTCTGACCTATAGTCGATGGATACCTGAGCAGACGCAGACGCACGCATCATATATTTGCCGTACTTTCCACTGCGCTTAAAATAATTGTCCATATATTTGTATCTCTTCTTTGGAGAAAGCGGTATATCATCTGGTGTGATAACGCCGGTTTCCACAAGGGGAAGATTACCCTTTGTCAGAAAATGATAGCCCTTCTCGTCAAATATTGGATCCCACAAGGCTCTAAAGTCTTCGTAAATCTCTTTTATCTTATCAAGATCTGAAAAGGGATTAATGCTTATCTCAAACTGACAGGCAGGCTCAAGACTCGTGGCATACTCACCTGTATAATATCCTACAGGATAGCCGTCCATATAAACGATCTCGGCACCGATGCTTTTTCCCACCTTATCTATAAGCTCAGAAATCTCATGAAATTCCATCTGAATCCCCTGATCATTTACTATAAAGTGCTCTATCTCCAGACCAAGATTCTTATCTTCAGATTCACCTGATCTGATATATTCGGAAATCTCTTTTTTAAGACTCATAGCAATCCTCCTTAATTTACCCAAAGATTGAATGAGCCTATAATATCATCCATTTCCTACTATGTCAATAGGAATAATCTGATGAGGTTATTCGCTTTCTATTCCGTAATCTATAAGCCTTTTCACCTCATCATTTGTCTTGGTATTGCCTTTCTTTCTGTTGCATCTCCAGCATAAGGTCTGAAGGTTGTTCTCATCATCACCATAGCCGCCGTTTGCCACTGGAACTATGTGGTCTACCTCAAGAAGGAGATAGTCCCCAAGGTGCGGAATAAATGAATCAAAAAGTCCCTTGGATATACCGCAGATCTGGCAGGTGTAGTTGTCCCGCTTTAGGATATAGCTTTTCATCTTCGGCGTGACATAGCGTCTCTTGGCAGTAGCTTTTTTCTCTTCTTCTTTTTTTCTCACGGTACTGTGGATGTTGTTATATTTTTTTCGAGCCTTTATATACTTGATGAAAAGAAGAAATACCAGCAGAACCAGCAGTATCACAATATAATACAAAGAATCTTCCATGGACAGCTCTCCTATTGGTTTAAATAATACGTATAAAAATGATAACGCAGAAGTATCCGGTTTTCAATCCCTACTAAAAATAATTGGGGTAAATCATTCTTCAAGTCACAAAAACATAAAATCGGAAATGAAAAGAATATAGCAACAAAACATTTTGTAATATTCTGATGCTACAAACATGACATTGATCCGGCGCGCAACTCGATGTCACAAATCTTATGGGAAAATCATTTATTTACAATTTCAAAAGGAGAAGAAAAATGAGAAGAGCAAAAAAGGCGCTAATGGTATTGGGAACATTAGCCTTACTCGTGAACTTTCCTGTCGGAAAGTCTGCTACTGTAGACGCAGCAAATGCATGGAGTGGAAGTCATTTTGGGATGGATTTCGATTATGATGAATCGAGTAGATTCGAGAAGTCCAGCTGGGCAAACGGAGATATGTTTGATTGCACCTGGAAACCCGGCAATGTGAAGTTCAACAACGGACAGATGGCACTCACCATTGATAGAGATTGGAGCGGTTACACAGCCGGAGAATACAGAACAAAGGATTATTTCGGCTATGGTCTCTATCAGGTAAGCATGAAGCCTATATCAAATCCCGGAGTTGTATCTTCATTCTTTACCTACACAGGTCCCAGTGACGGAACAAAGTGGGATGAGATCGATATCGAGTTCTTAGGCTATGACACAACCAAGGTACAGTTCAATTATTATACAAATGGAGTAGCTAATCATGAGTATCTTTATAATCTGGGCTTTGACGCGTCTAAGAGCTTCCATACATACGGATTCAACTGGTATCAGGGAGGAATCACCTGGTATGTTGACGGCAAGGCAGTTTACACAGCAACCAGAGATATCCCCAATACACCCGGAAAGATCATGATGAATGCATGGCCCGGCAAGGGAGTTGACGACTGGCTTAAGCCCTTCAACGGAAGAACAGGTCTTACCGCATATTATGACTGGGCTTCGTACGATGCACCGGATGGAAAGACCACAACTGTTGTGAGCAACAACACAAATAACAATAACAACAATAATAATTACAGCAACAATAATAACAACTACAGCAGCTCTTCAAACCAGAGCTCAGGAGCCCTTTTTGACAGCACAAAGACCTACAAGATCATCAACAAGAACAGCGGTCTTGCGGTTGATGTAAATCGTAACGGAAGAAACAACGGTGAGAACATCCTTCAATACAGATACAAGGGTTCAGATAATCAGAGATGGACTATTGAGCGTCAGTCAAATGGTTATTATATCATCAAGAACAGATCCACCGGAAAGGTTTTGACAGTTCAGGATAATGCAACCTGGGATGGAGCAAATATCTGTCAGTGGGATTATTATGGAAATGCAAGCCAGGAGTGGAGCTTTGTTGCATCGAGAAATAACACTTATAAGATCATCAACAAGGCAAGCGGAAAGTGCTTAAATATCGCCTGGGGCAGCAAGGATAATAGTGCAAATATTGAGCAGTACAAGGATGTTGACAGCGACGGACAGTTATTCTGGATCGATGCTGCAAATTAAATAGCATATACCCTATCCCTTCCTTAATATACGAGTCGGATTCCCTTTGGGGATCCGACTTTTTTTCCTATATCTACTTTGCAAGCAGCAATTTTCGATCATTCAAACATAAAACTCATCTTGTCATATATCCTCTTAAAATCCACCACACATTTTCCGTCCCAAATTGCTACCGGTATAGTATCTTCAAAGGTGTATTCACAAGGTTCCATTGACTTTTCAAAATTGTAGACGATCACCTTTTTGTGATCCGGAAGAACTATCCAATATTCTCTGACACCGGCATGCTTATATTTGTTCATCTTTTTGAACATATCCATATACCAGTTACTTGGCGAAAGCACCTCAACAACAAGATCAGGCGCTCCGACAATCCTTGCCTTTGTGATCTTATCTCTATCACAGACCACTAATACATCCGGCTGCACCATAGTTTTATCGTCACAGTCGAGCTGAACATCAGTGGGTGCAACGAAGGGAATACAAGATCCTTTATGTTCATCGATATATCTCTGAAATTCCGAACTGATCAGATAACCTATCCTTTGGTGAATAGTTGTTGGCGCTGCCATATCATAAAACTCGCCATCAATAAGCTCAACCCTTGTTCCCTCAGGTAAGGCAATATAATCGTCGATGGTCTTCTCTTTCTTTTCTTCAGCAGACGAACCATAGCTATATGGCGCTATCGGCTCACAGACCATCAGCTTTTCATCATCGGAATCACCTTTAAGATAATCCTTCACTGCAGTTTCATAAAGGTTATTACCCTCCCTATCTATCACAACTATCACAGGGAGATTCTCTACCTCAAGTTTTCTGATAGCCTCGGTTCCGAGATCCTCGTAGGCCACTACCTCGGCTTTTTTTATGCATTTGGAAAGCAGGGCTCCTGCTCCGCCTACTGCCGCAAAATATACGGCTCCTTCTTTTTTCATAGCTTCTATCACAGCATCTGAACGCTTGCCCTTTCCTATCATGCCCTTCAAGCCCTTTGAAAGCATAAGAGGGGTATATTTATCCATCCTTGATGCTGTGGTGGGACCTGCAGAGCCTATGACCTGGCCTTCTCTCGCCGGCGTGGGGCCAAGATAGTAAATTATATTGCCGTTAAGATCTATGGGCAATTTCTCCCCATTTTGTAAAGCCTCAAACATACGAAGGTGGGCTGCATCTCTTGCAGTATAGATCACACCGGAAATATAGACATAGTCTCCGGCCTTTAAGTCATTTACGATCTCGTCATTTATCGGTGCAGTAATGTGCTTATCCATTTTTTAATCCTCTTTTCCAAATATTTTTCCAATTGGCTTTATATAGCTTCTAAAATCAGCCATGATCTTTTTATGATAATCCATGATATAGCCAAAATTCTCCTCTGTTCCGGCCTTCTCAAGACTATAGGCCTTTTCTCCAAGCTCATCAAGCCCCACAAGCCTTGATGAACTCTTAAGGGAATGCACCTTAATGATATAATTCTCCCAATCCTGAGACGCAAAATATCCGTCAAGCTCCTCGGTCTCGCTCTTAAGGCTCTCGTAATACATCTCTAAAACCTCCATAAAGGTTTCCTCGGAGCCACACTGGGCTATACCCTTTTCTTTGTCAAGTTCGGGAACTCCCTTAAAGCCCTTATGGGAAGTATCCCCATCTTGGTCTTCCGTTGACGAAGAACCCTCTGACTTACTATCAGCTTCCGAAACCGAAACCTCCGGAAAGAATAGCTCCTCATATCCCTGTGACTTGTCAACAATGATTCCATTATCTGAAGCCTTAGGCGGTTTCGAAACATCAGGCTCAGTCTTTTCAAAAGCATACCGCATTTCCTCAGATGCCTCAAAAAAGGCTTGCTCCGCCAGCTCTTGCTTGATCTCCTCTTCGTAAAGCTCCTCACCTCTTATAAGCATAGAGCTTAAATTATATGAATACTCTCCCTTATCCATATACATGATCCCGACAGATCCGGGACCGCAGTTTAAGGCAAGAACTGCAGACGCCTTCTGAAATACTATATTCTTAAATGCATACCTCTTTTTGATCTGAGCTTCTATAAGCTTTAAGGTATCAGCTGTAAGATCAGAATATACCACAAATATCACATCAAGATCGGGATCTTCAAATCTCGGAAGAGCAAAGTCAACATACTTGGTATATCGTTTCTCCGCGTCTCCCACACTAAGCCTCTTGATAGAATAATTACCCTTGCTGAACCTTATATATGGCCAAATAGAAAGAGTTCGCATTATATTTATCAAGCTGCTTTTAAAAATACCCGTCTTCTGAATAAAGAAGGAGCCGTCTGCCACAAAGCTGCAATGGAATCTTGTACGCACTCTCTCGATCTCTTCTATGATCCTATCCGGATTCTCACCCCTCATAGCCATCTGATGAGCCAAAAGGACAAGCATTCCTATAGCACTTGAATTGAGGCCCGAATCGACAACGCTGACATTTCCATAGGACTGCGCAGCAGCCTCAGCTCTTTTATGATCCTTGCTGACATCAGCTGAAACAGAAATATAGATCACATTGTGAGCCTTCATAAGCTCTTTACCGAAGAACTCTTCATATTCTTCCACAGAGGGCGCTGCAGAATCAAATTCAACTCCATCCTTCATATAACGGACGACTTCATCTGTTTCAACCTCTATTCCGTCATAATACTGCTTTTTATCCATATGGACGACAAAGGGAATAATATCTATCTGGTATTCCTTTAGCAGAGATTTTGGAAGATCGCAAAGGCTTCCCGAAGTGATGGCAACCGGAAGCTTTTTTCCATAGTTTTCAAATGTATTGGTATAAAGACTTGTACTGCCCTTGCCCTCTGCCAGAGTAACCTTTGTCTCCGGCAAATGAGATAAAAGCATTTCCTCAAGCTGAACACCCGAAACCGGCTTTACAAGATAATCATCAAAGCCACTTCTTGAATATAGCTCCCTATTTTCACTTCCTCCATTTGCAGTAAGTACAATAATGGGAACCCGATTGTTGAGTCCTCCCGGCTGTTTCTTTATAAACTGCATACACTCAACGCCATCCATTTCAGGCATCAAATGATCCATTAAGATCACATCATAGCTGATATCCTTTGTAAGCGAAAGTGCTTTCTCTCCACTGGTGGCCGTATCGATAGTAATTCCCGTCCCGGCAAGGAGCTTTTTCTCAACCTCCAGATTCATGATATTGTCATCGACTATCAATATCCTTGCGTCAGCAGCCGTGAATTTGGACTCGTAAATGGCTTCACCTCTTGTGCTCTTGGTGTTTCTGATATTCACCTCACCAACAGCCTTTTTGTTGCTTATCTTCTGCTCAAGTGTCACCACAAATGTAGATCCCTGAGTATAGATAGAGTTGACCGTCACCCTTCCGCCCATCAGCTCAACAAGCTGCTTTACGATAGAAAGGCCAAGACCGGTTCCCTCTATCCTTGTAGTCTTCTCCTCTTCAATCCTCTTGAATGCATCAAAGAGATAAGGAATAGCGTCCTGTTTTATTCCCATACCGGTGTCTATAACGGAAAGGATCAGATTGATGGTATCATCACTCATCTTCTCACTTTCAACACGGAGAGTCACGGAACCCTCCTTGGTATATTTCACAGCGTTATTTAAAAGATTTACAAGTATCTGCTTTATGCGAACCTCATCACCATAAAGCTCGGAAGGCATAGAAGGGTCTATCTCTATCTTGAATTCCAATCCCTTCTGCTCAGTCCTCATCCACATCATATTGACGATCTCGGAAACCAAGGCGGAAACGCTATAATTCACAGGCACGATATCCATTTTCCCCGCTTCGATCTTGGAATAATCAAGGATATCATTTATCAGGGAAAGTAGCATCCTACCGGCACCCTGTATGTTCGCGGCATCTCGTAAGATCTCGTCTGATGCATCCTCCTGTCTAAGTATTACTTCATTTAGTCCGAGTATGGAATTTATGGGAGTTCTGATCTCATGACTCATGCTGGAAAAGAAATGATTCTGAGCCTTGATCAGCTCCTCGGTTTTTCTCATTCCTTCTACGGCTCTCTTGTTCTCCTCAACGAAAAGCCACTCCTCGAACCATACCATCATACAGCAGACCACGCCAACCAAGATAAGGGACAAAAGCGAATCCTTATAAAAAAGCGCGCGATCATGCTGGCTTATAAGCTCAGGATTGAAATAACCGTGAAGATAAAAGCCACAGCTTTCGATTGTCAGTATGGAAAGCACCACCGGTCTCCATTTTCCGCTTAAAACAAGTCCGGTATAGAGATATGCGAAAATGATCCAGGTAACGCCACCACCCTCTACACCGCCTCCGAAATAAAAGAGAACGGGTAAAAGAAGAAAAATGATTCCCAAAACCACAACCCTTATGGCAATGATCACCTTATTTTTTCTTACACAGATAAATGTGATCAGTAATGTCGATACTATGGTGATAACAAGTGAAATGATCTCCACTATATTATCACCAAATACTATATCTCCTATAAGCGCAAACATGGCCACAAAATCAGAGATAAGGGTGAGCACGATAAATACTCTCTCCTTAAAGCTCCTTGAAGGATCTTTCAGTCTGGTTGCTATAGCGTTATATATCCGCGTGATCATAGCGCACCTCCTTTGATCCGAGATGACCGGCCGGCAAAACAAGCGGTCATTGTTCTTTCAAAATCCCTTGTGTTGATAGGCTTGCTGATAAAGCCGTCAAAGCCCTCACTTAGAAACATCTCCCTTGCTCCACTTATAGCATTGGCAGTCAAAGCTATTATCTTCACACCCTTGCCCTGATTTACAGCCAAATCACGGATCTTCTTCATAGCCTCTACACCATCCATCTCAGGCATCATATGATCCATGAATATCACATCATATTCATTGGTGGCGAATTTCTCGATAGCTTCCATACCGCTTGATGCAGTATCAACAAGCATCTTATATTCCTTGAAAAGTCCGGTGGCAACTACCAGATTCATAGGCTCATCATCCACTACAAGAGAACGGAGTCCATCAAGCTCTGCGATTTTTTCTTCCACTCCGAATCCGTATGATGATATTTCTCTGATCTCTCTATTGAGAGCTCCTATGATAGAATATGAATTTAACGGCTTCGGCAACAGAGTTACACGGCTGTCGTTCTTTAACTTAAATCCTCTGTCAGAGATCACAGCTACAGCTATGCCCTCCTTGGTGATCTTTTCAAAGTATGCGGGATCAGCCAGATATTCCTCTTCACCCATAAAGATGTGAGTGATATCATTTCGATCTAAGATCTTATTGATCTCCTTTTTAGCAGGAGCAAAAAACAGATCGATCCTATATGCAGCCGCGATATCGGTGGCAAGGCGCTTATAATACTCTCTGGTCTTGATGCTCTTTTTGTCATTGGGCGACATATGGAAAAGAGCATTTATATGAGCATTGTTGTCAAGAGGGAGACAGGGTTCGGGATCTACTATCTCCTGTGCTATGCTTATCCGCACAGTTGTACCCAGGCCCTTTTCACTCTCGATAGTAACAAAGCCCTTCATTTCACGCACAAATCCATATACCACGGGAAGCCCCAAGCCGATACCGCCGGTACTACGATTTCTTTTTCTGTCTATCTGATAAATACCCTTTGAAATTCTTTCCAGATCAGAGGAAGCCATACCTATACCGGTATCAGTCACCTCTATGATCAGATTGATACCGTAGTCTCTTTTGATACCGGTTACCTTTAAGAATACACAACCGGCTTTTGTGTACTTAAACCCATTGCTAAGCAAATGCCTGATGATCTTGTCTATTTTTCCGGCATCGCCCCTCATCATATTGGGAATGTCGGGATCCAGTTCTACAATAAGCTCTACCTTGCTTTCGTTTTCCACATTTCTTCTGTCGACCACTATATCATTTAACAATGAGGTGATCATATATTTGTCGTTTTCAAGTACAACATTACCCCTTTGAATCTCACTGTAATCCTGGATATCCTCGATCTGATGGGACAGACGAAGTCCTGCGTCCCTGATAGATGCGATGTCCTCCCTCTCCTCTTTTTTCAAAATGATACCGCTCATACCATTTATCACATTTACAGGGGTACGAAGCTCATGAGAAACATTCACAAGGAAATCCTCGGTCTCTATCTTGTCAGCCTCCCTTTCAGCACTCATGCGCAAAAGCTCGCCCTTGTCTTTGTTTAATCTCTTTATGAATTCAACGATGATCCTGTATTCACAGATAAGAGCTACTGAATGAAATGAAACTCTGGCGATGTTTAGTGAATCCATCTCCACATTATGAGTTGTGATGGAGAGTATGACCTGTATCACCATGAGTATAAAGAATTCCGTAAGAAAAAGCACCTGAAATTCCTTCCGTCCCGTAAGGGCGAAGGTGACCATCAGATACGATATGACCACGAACACATCAAAAAAGCTGGTATAGTGAACTCCATGATAAAAAGCCACCAGCACGGAGAATACAAAGAAATAATTCTCTCTGGCAGTATATGAACCATACTGAATGATATGGATAAACCATGCAGCCGCCAATCCGAATATAACTACCGGCGGAACCCAGAACTCCCAATCAAGCATGATACTGACTGAGATAAGTCCTATACAGCCTACGGAAATAGTGGCAAGCATAGTGTTGTGCGCTTTAGTATCACGAGTGGAATTGTCCATTAACCTACAAAAACCCCCTTTATATCACCCTATGAGAGTGTCTGTTCACATGACAGCAAATGTTTACCGAACAGGGCATACCCGCAATATGCGTGGGATATGTCTCAATGTTGACCTTCAGTGCCGTAGTCTTTCCCCCAAGACCTCCTGGACCTATGCCAGTCTTATTTATAAGCTCTAATATCTCTTCTTCCAATTCCTTTATATGAGGCTTGTCAGAGGGAGTATTGAAATCTCTGGTCAATGCCTTCTTTGCAAGAATGGCGGATTTTTCAAAATCTCCTCCGAGTCCCACTCCTACAACCATAGGCGGACATGCATTGGGGCCTGCATCCTTCACAGCCTGTAATACAGCATTCTTCACGCCCTCTACCCCATCTGCAGGCTTTAGCATAAACACACGGCTCATATTCTCGCTGCCAAAGCCCTTGGGGGCAACCGTGATATCTACCTTGTCACCCTCCACTATCTCATAGTGGATGATGGCAGGAGTGTTGTCCTTTGTATTCTCTCTGATAAGCGGATCGGCTACAACTGATTTTCGGAGGTACCCTTCCGTATAGCCCTGTCTTACACCTTCATTTATGGCATCGGTAACAGAGCCTCCTGTAAAATGGATCTCCTGACCAACCTTGATAAAAATAATAGCCATACCTGTATCCTGGCAAATGGGTATCCTATCCTCAGCTGCAATATCCATATTCTCCACAAGCTGATCAAGTATCTGCTTGCCAAGCCTTGAGTCTTCTTCATCCTTAGCTTTCTTTATAGCACCGCACACATCATCGGTAAGCTTAAGATTCGCCTCGATGCACATCTCTTTTATATTACCTGTTATCTCAGAAACATCTATATCTCGCATATCTCTCTCCCTGTGTCATATTGTAAACCTACATACTTCTATATTTTATCACAAAACAGTTAAAAATCATAGATTTTTGTGCGTACATAAAATCAAAACGGGAAGCCCTTTTGGTGGCTTCCCGTCCTATCTCATGTTTCATATAATGCCATACTTTCTCTGACAAGAGGTGGCTTTTGATATAGCTTACGTTCTATCTTCATTTTCCTCGTTTTAAGAAACTCGATGGTCTTTGTTGCATTCTCCTCTTCAGCAAGCTTTAAGGCTTCTTCTACAAGATCAAGCTGGTCAAAAAGGTAATTGTTTATCTCTTTCTCATTTGTAGGCATAAAATCGCCTCCTTTTATCTACGCTTTAACATCTCCGGAGGTAGCTTCCTTCTTCCAATCCTCGATGCCCTGCATAATAGCGTCATAGGTCTTGCCGCTGATCTCCGGAAGCTCGCCGCCCCAGAGCTTTTCAGCATCCTTAAAGCCCTTCTTGATAGCATCTGTAAGCGTATCTATCTTCGACGAATCTCCGCCTGAAAGGGCCTTTGCAAAATCAAGGATACGTTCAGAGGTCTGCTTTACGCCCCAATAACCGTCCTCAGATACATCCTCCTTGGCCTGTGCTATGGTCTGCGCATCAGCCTTGAAATTGCCCTGTCTGATCTCGTTCCAGATACTGTCGGGATCGTTCTGATATGCGATCTGGAAGCTCTCTGACTGCTGATTGAAGGTCTTGGCAACAAGATCTGCCATCTGTTTCTCACGCTCTGCCTGATCAGCCTTAAGCTGATCTATAACAGCCGTTCTCTCCTCAGGTGTCATCTTCTTGTTGTTGTAGGTAGCCTTTGTGCTATCGACCGCCTCAGACTTCTCATAGGTTACTGCCTGATCCGCTTCCTTTGTGCTCTCAGCCGCTACTGTCGATGCCACATTCTCAGCCTGCTTAACATCGGTATCTACCTTTGTCTGATATGTGCTTGTAACCGCACTGTTTATTCCATTAACTGCCATATTCATCCCTCCTTGGATAAAAGCTTTTGCGATAGAGTCCCTCGCAAAAAATGTTTATAGATGGTTTAATTCTACCATATTACGTAGACTTCTTCAACCACAAGATATAGTCTATAAGCCTTTATTTTACGCTATTTAGGAAGGCAACATAGCCCTTCTTTGCCTCGTAAACATCAGCCTTGCTTGTAAGCTCATAGGGAGCATGCATATTAAGAACAGCAACACCGCTATCAATAACCTCCATACCATAAAGAGCCATGATATATGCGATGGTTCCTCCACCGCCTTGATCTACCTTTCCAAGCTCGGCAAACTGATAATTTACTTTACTGTCATCCATGATCTTTCGAAGTCTTGCTACATACTCGGCATTGGCATCATTAGAGCCCGACTTTCCGCCGCGACCGGTAAATTTGTTGAATACCAAACCTCTTCCAAGGAATGATGCACTTCTCTTTTCAAAGGCCGAAGCATACATAGGATCAAAGCCCGCATTTACGTCTGATGAAAGCATTGAAGAATTGGCAAGACATCTTCTTAATGCCAGATCAGAGTATTGGTCGCACAGATTCAAAAGCTCAGCCACAGTATTCTCAAAGAAACGACCCTGCATACCTGTAGCTCCCACGCTACCTATCTCTTCCTTGTCAACCAACAGACAGCATGAAGTCACCTCCGGAGCCTCCACCTCAAGCATGGCAACAAGGGAGGTATAAGCACACACTCTGTCATCCTGACCGTAGCTCATGATGATGCTTCTGTCAAAGCCACACTCTCTTGCGGGGCCTGCCGGAACGATCTCAAGCTCAGCAGACATAAAGTCTTCCTCTTCGATATCGTATTCCTTTTTCAGTATTGCAAGAACGCCCTTCTTGGCAGCATCCTTCTCTTCCTTTGCAAGAGGGATATTTCCAACGATCAGATCAAGATTCTCACCCTCTACTACCTTTGAAGCCTTCTTTTCCTGAAGCTCAGAGGACAAATGAATGAGAAGATCAGATATACAAAAAACAGGATCCTTGGGATCATCACCTATATGTATCTCAACTGTCTTTCCGCTCTTTTTTACAACTACTCCATGAATGGCAAGGGGGATTGTTACCCATTGCCATTTCTTGATCCCTCCGTAATAATGGGTATCAAGATATACCAGATCTGAATCTTCATAAAGAGGATTCTGCTTTACATCGATTCTCGGAGAATCTATATGTGCACCAAGAATGTTCATACCCTGTTCAAGTGGCTTTTTTCCTATCTGGAACAGCGCAATAGTCTTATTCATCCATGTTGCGTAAACCTTGTCTCCTGCCTTAAGCCTCTTCTTTTTTCCGATAAGCTTTTCTATATCACGATAGCCTGCTGCCTCAGCCTTTTCAATCGCAAGCTTCGTACAAAGTCTCTCAGTTTTGCCTTCAGAAAGAAAATCAATATATCCTTTATTGAGCTCTTCAAGCTCCTTTAATTGCTTCTTGGTATAGGTTTTCCATGCATTTTGTCTTTCCATGACTGTCTCCTCTATTCATCTAAATATTTCTGTGACCAAAGCTTTAAGCTCTGTGCCACATTTGCAACCTCGTTAAGCTGCTTAATGATCCCCCTAAGCTGCTCCTTTTCGTTCTCGTCAATCTTACCGTCAGCGCTGATCTCAAGAAGATCGGCCTGTAGCTGCTCCACATTTTGAAAAGCCAAAAGAGCTCTGAGGGTGATCCTTTCAATATTGTTCACATCAGCGGTAGGAACATATTCTCCTATGGGGCATACCTGCTTACAATAGTAGTTGCAAAGCTCTGGAGCCGAATATAACTCTGCCATTAATGCAACCTTGTCCACAGGGACTACCTTGGTATTGCCGAGCTCATAGTCCGCAAGACTTGAAACGGAAAGCCCCAAAAGCTCCGCCGCACCTTCACGACTGTTCAATTTCGGATTCTTTTTTGCCGCTTCCTTTCGACATCTGCAGAAGATATTGTCCGCCGCCTTTGATGGATTGTTGCCCATATAAACCTCCTAATGTAATGGGGCACAAAGCTAAAAGCCTCATGCCCCTATCATTCCTACAATCTATTATGCATAAAGTGGATATTTCTTAACGATTGAATCAACAAGACCTATAGCCTTCTCGCTATCCTTGTCGATAACAGCTGTCTTGATAGCATCTGCAATAACGATCATATCCTCCTCATTTGCACCACGAGTTGTGATAGCCGGAGTTCCGATCCTGATACCGCTTGTTACAAAAGGCGACTTGGGATCATTGGGAACGGTATTCTTATTGACAGTGATATGTACAGTGTCAAGATACTTCTCTGTTTCCTTACCTGTAAGTCCAAGATTCTGAAGGTCAACAAGCATCAGGTGATTATCCGTACCACCGGATACGATCTTAAAGCCTCTGTCAGTGAGTGCAGAAGCAAGAGTAGAAGCGTTCTTTACAACCTGCTTGATATATGCCTTATAATCATCAGAAAGTGCCTCCTTAAAGCAGACAGCCTTTCCTGCGATCACATGCATCAAGGGACCACCCTGAATACCGGGGAAGATAGCCTTGTTGAAATTGTACTTTTCATTTATCTCATTGCTTGTAAGGATCATACCACCACGGGGACCGCGAAGAGTCTTGTGTGTGGTGGTAGTGGTAACATGTGCATAAGGGATGGGGCTCATATGCTCGCCTGCTGCTACAAGTCCTGCAATGTGTGCCATATCTACCATGAGAACTGCGCCAACCTCATCGGCGATCTCTCTGAAACGCTTAAAGTCGATCGCTCTTGCATAGGCAGATGCACCTGCAACTATAAGCTTGGGCTTGCATTCCTTTGCGATAGCAAGTACATTGTCATAATCGATGAAGCCGTCATCATTGACACCATAGGGAACAACATTGAAATACTTACCTGACATATTGACAGGTGATCCATGTGTAAGATGTCCGCCGTGATCAAGATTCATTCCCATAAATGTATCACCGGGCTGCATGATAGCGAAGAATACTGCCATATTTGCCTGAGCACCTGAGTGAGGCTGAACATTTACATACTCGCAGTTAAAGAGCTTTTTAGCTCTCTCTCTTGCAAGATCCTCAACTACATCCACATACTCGCAACCGCCATAGTAACGCTTTCCGGGGTATCCTTCCGCATACTTGTTGGTAAGTGGGCTACCCATAGCAGCCATAACAGCCTTACTAACGATGTTCTCTGATGCGATAAGCTCAAGGTTTCTGTCCTGTCTTGCTATCTCATCCTGCATTGCCTTTGCAAGCTCCGAATCGATATTCTCGATCTCATTAAATCCGTACATTTACTTTACCTCCGTAAAAAATATGAAAATAGTATATCAAAATATTTTGCAATAGTAAATCAAAAAACTACGCTTCTTCCTCATTAAGACTTCCAACAACATAGCTTACCGATACATCTGAAAGTCCTTCACTCTCCCACGCATCCATAGCTCTATGGATAGGAATGGTGTGATCCTCATTCCTTACCATCATGATGAGCATGATGACCTGATCCTCGTTGTACTTGAATACAACATCACTGCTTCTAAGTCTCGGTGCTGTGATCTCCACAAAGCGATCGGCATAGTCAATATCCTCTGTGCCCTCTGAAAGAGTAAAGAGCGCCATATGGATATCCCAATTACTGTTCTTTACAAATCTCATAAGGAACTGATAGATAACACGGAAATCATCCTTGTCTGCTACGATAGCTCCTCTTTTGGTAACCTCTTCTCCGAATACAGCCCTTAAGTTGTCAAGACCGATCATAGAGCTTTCAGAGGCAGCATTCTCTGTGTTCTCGTATACGCAGCAGCCATGCTTTCCGTTCTGCTTGATCCTGTAAAGAGCTGAATCCGCCTTTGCCAAAAGCACCTTGTAGCTTTCGCCGGTTCCGTTGACATACAAAGCTCCGCCGGAGCAGCCGAGAGGAATATTCATATCCTCTCCGAGAAGCTTTTTAGCAGCCTCAAGTATGCCGTTACACAGATATTCGGTCTTATCCTTGATGGTATAGGGATCGGTAAGACCATCAAAGAAAATAATGAATTTGTCGCCGCCAACTTTTCCAACGATATCATTATCTCCGGTAACAGACTTTATAAGCTCTGCAAAAAGCACCAAAACCTTGTCACCCATAGGAAGACCATAGACATCATTTACAGACTTGAAGCTATCAAGATCCAAAAGAAGGATCATGCCCTGCCCGCTGTCACAGATTTCCTTCATAACCTTTGCGGTTGCGCCCTTGTTTAGCACACCTGTCATGGCATCAGTGATAGAGCTTTCGGTAAGTCCTTCCTTGTGGGTCATTTCGTTGAAAATGCTTTCAATAGTTTTCATATTCTTTCTCCTTTTTTATAATCTGTGTAACACTTTATCTTATGCTCCTATAACCGCTTAAAGCCTTCGGTTACAAGCCTTCAGCAAGTCTTATCATCTCTCCGTGATGAGCCTTAATGAAATCAATATCACTATTTTTAGCAGCCTCATATAGTCTGCCGGAAAGATCGGCAGCCATTGGATATCCGCCATCCTCAGAGGCCTTCTTTAAGCTCTCACACACCTTCCCGTAGCCTTCCACATCCACCTTGTCAAAGCAGGCTTCAAGCTCCCTGATAAGTCCACCGGAAAGCTGATCCTTCGACACCTTAACAGGCTTTTTCTTTGCTTTTTTAGGCTCCTTCTTAACAATCTCCAAGGTCTCATCCTTTTTATCCTCGGGCTTTTTAAGCTCCTTCTTATCCTTATATCCGATAAGCTCTGAGGGAAGATATGCCATCAGCTGCTTTTCAAGCTCCGGAATCTCAATAGGCTTTGACAGATAATCATTAAAGCCTGCGGTCAGGTATTCCTCCCTTGCACCCGAAACAGCATTTGCTGTCAGAGCTATGACCACGGTGTTTTCAGGAAGAAGCTCTTCCTCTTTCATTCTTTGCAAGGTCTCGATACCATCCATCTTCGGCATCATGTGATCAAGAAAGACCATATCATATTGTTTCTTCTTTACATACTCGATAGCCTCAGCTCCGGAGGCTGCCATATCAGGAATTATATCATAAAGCTTTATAAGATTCTTGAATACCTTTAGATTCATGGAATTGTCATCCACAACCAGTATCCTTGCCTTATCGGCAACAAGCTTCTTTCCTGTATCATTTCTTCTCTCGTGAGTCTTAAGTCTCTTCCGATAATCTCCAACCGGTGATGTATCCACGATCTTTTGACTGATGGTAAATGAAAAGCATGAGCCCTCTCCATACCGGCTTTCAACCAAAAGCTTGCTATCCATCATCTCAAGAAGCTTTGTGACTATGGACATACCGAGTCCCGTACCCTCGATGTTGTGATTTCTCTTCTCCTCGATCCTCTCAAAGGATACAAAGAGCCTATCCATATCCTCTTCCTTGATACCTATACCGGTATCCTTTACAAGCACCTCTATATCAATGCTCTCATCAGTCTTTTTTCTGGTCTGCATGATAAAGGTGACTGTACCCTTCTCAGTATATTTAACAGCATTGGTAAGAAGGTTCATAATGATCTGAGTAAGTCTCACATCATCACCGTAAAGAACTGAGGGAAGCCCTTCATCTATCTCTACATCAAAGTTCAGGCTCTTGGCCTTTGCTCTTTCAGATATAGAATTCACAAGGTTATTTATAAAGCCTGCAATCTCGTATTTGACGGGAATGATCTCCATCTTTCCATCCTCGATCTTTGAGAAATCAAGGATACTGTTTATAAGGGAAAGGAGAGTTCTTCCCGCAGACTGAATATTTGATGAATACTCCAAAACATTGTCCTCATCAGATTCGCGAAGTATCATCTCATTCATACCGAGAACAGCGTTGATAGGCGTTCTGATCTCGTGTGACATCTGAGCGAGGAACTGACTCTTTGCCTTTCCTGCATTAACCGCAGCTGTCAGATCATCATGAAGCTCGGCATAGGATTCATCCTGCCAGCGTATCATACCGGTAAGAAGTCTGTAGACAAGTATCATACCACCAAGGAATGCAACCAGACAGATCATAGCGTAAATGACAACCTTGCCGTAGATCTTCCATACATTGCTGACTACATAAACCTTGAAACCGGAATCCTTATTTTCCTTAGCTATCAGTATCTTATAGGATCCGTCATAATCCTTGAATAACAAGGTGCTCTTTTCATCTACGGTTATCTTGCCATAAGGCATTTCAGAAACATTTACTATCCTGTCGGTGGACATCTGATAGCTTCCGTAAGGGTGATTGATGATATTTCCATCACCATCCACAAGGAAGGCATAGCCTGAATCGGAATAGCTGTTTCCAAGTATATCAACCAGCTTATCCATATAAAAATCGATACCGAAAATGCCTATGAATTTGCCGTTCTTCGAATCGTACACCTGCTCTGACATGGTCACACAGTAAAGACCGGTCTGCTCGTCATAGTACGGTGCAGAAACGCTCCATCCATCCTCAGCCGCCATAGTCGCTAAATACCAGGGTCTCTCCTCAACCTTCCAGCCGGGCTCCGGTTTCCAGCCATTGTTCATATAAACCGATGGTGAAAGCTTTGGATTGACAATATAAGTAACCGATATCTCAGGATACTGCTTTGTGATCCTGTCAAGGTATTCAACGGTTCCTTCATAATCGTCTACCATCTCAGGATTGGTTGATATCACAGAGCTGAACATATCCAGAATACTCTTTTGCGTGTTGATCCATCCCGAAAGCTGATCCTCGTATTCGTTGACATCGCTCTTCATCATCACATTTCCCCACTTATATGTAGCGGAAACATTGGAATATAAAGTAATAGCCATGATCACTAGCATAAACGCGATAATGAGAGTTCTAAACTTCGCATTCATCCTGGCCTTGGGCTTTTTAACTGTTTTCTGTTTCTCGTTCTCGTAGCGAACGATATTTGAATAAGATATGATCTTTTCGATCATCTCCGAGAGCTGATTTCCCGCATGATGTATCCTGTTTAATTCTGCCTCATAATCCGAGATTCCGATTACATTCTCTCTGCTTGATCCATCAACTATTTGCCTTAAGGGATCCCAAAGCTCGCCGGTGATCTTTTTCAAAAATTCCTCTTTGGCCTTAAATGCATTCTCGGCCTTCTTCTGATTGTTGACCGACATCATATAAAGGCTGACAACTATGGCAAGTAAAGATATGGTAAGGATCAAGGTCACAAAAAGCTGGATATACGAATTCTTGTAAAGATCCCAATCACTTTCCGAAACTATGAGATACCAGCCCGATCCCGCCTGAACCGCAAAGAGATTCTCACGGAATATTCCTGATTTAAGCCTTGATGTCACAACCTCTTTCTTATTTTTCGCAAGAGCAAAGATTCCTGAATATTCAGGATACTCATCATCCAATTTCTTGCTGATCATGCTTTCGTCCATAGATCCGGCTATGATACCCTCGCCTGTAACTATCACAGCATTTTTCAGACCACTGTTGTGCATATTGGAAATGTGAGAATGGAGGGTATCCATGGTATAATCAACACCCAAAACAGCATCTCCATCTGCAAGCATCACAGCTACCGTATAACAGATATCTCCTGTAACAACATCCACATAGGGTGGGGTAACAAAGGCCTGGCCCGGACTTTTTGCAGCGCCCACATACCAGTTTCTCTCGGTGGGAACGAAATTCTCAGGATCCTTAAGTCCCGGCAAAATAGCCCATCCCGTTCCCGCTATATAGATATTAAAGCTGCCCTTATCCTCCTTTGGAAGATTTTCAACCATTTTGTAAATGTATTCGGAAAGTTTCTCCTTATCCTCAAGATACATCTCGCTTTGCATAGCAAGATACATGGTAAAATTCTTTGCCTCGTTGATCCTGTTCTCAAGCTCGCCACTGATGTTCTCAAGCTTATAAATACCTGAGTTCATAGTCTGCGAAGAAGTCATACGAAAAACAAGCAGTGTGTCCATAAAGGTTACTGCTATAAGCAATAGAGCCACTATAATGATTCCTGCGGATTGCTTCTTGTTTTTCATTATATTACTTCCATTCATCTACAAGCGAATCAACACTCAAAACATCCATATTTCTTACTGCCGCTGAAAGCTCTGAAAGGATTCTCTGTCCTTCCTCATCATAGCTATAGCCATTTAACCTCGCTATGATCGCATCAGCTACATCTATATCAAATATAGCCATTGCCTCCTTAAGCTTTCCAAGCTCTTCCTTTAATGTCTCGGAAGAAATAGGGGGTTTTTCGGTTTCTGAAGAAGAGTCGTCATTTTCAGCCTGCTTGGTCTTTTCCTCCTCGCCGGCCTTTGCATTTTCATTTATATTCTCCGATTCGTCCTCGATATAAAGCGACTCTCCGATAGCCTCCTCGATCCTCTCATCATAGTCAGAGGGAAGAAGCTTATATTTGGGCACGTATTCAAGAGCCATCTTCTCAAGCCTGTCAGGATCTATAGGCTTTGATAAGAAGTTGTCAAAGCCCTCCTCCATATATTTTTCTCTTGCGCCGGCTACAGCATTTGCTGTAAGAATGATAACAGGGGTATTCCTGTTGATAGAATCCTCCATACTCCTGATCTTCTTGAAGGTCTCAACTCCATCCATCTCCGGCATCATATGATCCATAAATATGATATCATACTTCTTGTCATTGATATGCTTCAAGCATTCCATACCGCTTTCGAACTGATCAATACTACAGCTAAGTCCTTTTAGAAGCTTTACGAATACCTTTCTGTTCATGGAGTTGTCGTCAACTACCATAAGCTTTGAATCAGGTATCCTATAGGAAATGCTATGATCATATTCTACTGTTCGTTCTCCTGTTCTCTCCTCATAATTGCCAATGGGCTTAGGATCCACAATAGGCTGATATAGAGTGAAATAGAAATCAGAGCCCTTGCCATATTCACTCTCAACCTTAAGCTCACTATCCATCAGCTTTAGAAGAAGAGCCACAATATTGAGGCCCAAACCTGTTCCTTCGATATTCCTGTTTTTCTTTTCATCTATTCTGACAAACACTTCAAAGAGCTTACCGATGTCCTCCTTGGATATACCTATACCCGTATCCTTTACAGAGAAGAAGAGCTTCGCTCTGTTGGCCTCTCTTTCACATTTAATGGTAAGGGTTACAGAGCCCTCCTTGGTATATTTTATGGCATTGGTGAGGAGATTATAAAGAACCTGACGTATCCTCACATCATCACCCACAAGCCTTGTGGGGATTGATCTGTCTATGTCTGCCGTAAAGGTCAGATTGGTCTCATTCATCTTTACCGAAACCATGTTGACCACATCATTTACAAGGTCAACCACCTCATACTCTACGGGGATGACCTCCATCTTTCCTGATTCGATCTTGGTCATATCCAGGATATCATTGATGATGGAAAGAAGTGTCTGACCTGCAATATGTATATCATAAGCATAATTTTTAATATTCTCGTCAGTACTTTCTCTAAGGATCATCTCGTTCATACCAAGCACCGCATTGATAGGTGTCCTGATCTCGTGAGACATATTGGCAAGGAAGTTACTCTTTGCTTCATTGGCCGAATTGGCGATCTCGATCTGCTGCTTTAGAGAGGTAGACATAGTCTGAAGGCTCTTTGAAAGCTTTCCTACCTCGTCATTGCTATCAATTCTCATGGTCTCGTCAAAATCACCATTGGCATAATGCTCAGCAACCTGAGTCATCCTCTTTAGAGGCTTGATGATGGTTCTCACCCAAAGAAGGCAGAGACCGATAGCAAGGATCAATATGACAATACCGATCACCAAAAGGGTTGATACAAGCTTTCTCTGAGGTATGGCGATCTCCTCTGTGGGAGCATAAAGTCCTAGTATCATACCGTTTCTAAGCTCTTTAAGGACAAGCTTTTCATTGCCTCCCTTTAGGGCTTCACATTGATTTATGGCATCCTTAGGAAGCTTTAATATATTGCTGAAATATGTTTTTTCCTCGTCAGGCAGGTCATCGAAATCTATTCCGTCGGAATAATTTTCATGGTAAATGAGATTACCGTCCTTCGCCATAAGGAAGGCTTTACCACTCTCATATACAGAAATCTTTGCTACCGACTCACGAAGAACAGACATATTGATATCCATGCCCATAATTCCGACAGTATAATCACCGTAGTAATAAGGAATGATATAAGAGATCATCTCTATTCCAAGATTCTTGTTGAAATAGGGATCCATCCACATAGGAACACCGGCTGCGATAGGTATATAATACCAGCCCACATGCTCTACATCATTCTTATCATACAGACTCATGTCTGTGGGGACTGACGATTGCCATGAACCGTCCTCCAAAACTATAGTATACCAAAATCCACTGGTGGGCCCATAATCATCGGGATTGTAGCGAAGATAGACAGCCATAGCCCCACGGGTATTCTCGGCAATACTTTTACCGAGCTCCGAGATATCATTGGTATATTTGTCTCTTTCCTCTTCATTCACCAAAAAATCCGTATAGGTTTCAGCTCGTTTTAAAGCATAATTGTAAATGGAACCGACTGACTGCTCCGCTGATCTGAAGCTGTCATCTATGATATTTGCATAATAATCAGCTGATGAGAGGAGGATCTTGTCCGAATCGTTATCCAGCATCCTGTTGGTCCTTAAAATAGCAGTAACAAGGAAAGCTCCCGTGACCGTGAGCATGATAACCGCTATGACCAAGCTTATCTTTGTCTGAATCGATTTCATATCCTATCCCCTTTTTAGACTTAGAGACAATATTATAACATATTTTCAGGTGTTTTAACACATTTTCTTTACAGACAACAAAAAAGTCTGAAACCTTTCTGCTTCAGACTTTTTTATTCGCTATGCCATTGAAAAAATGAATTCGGCACTTCCCTTTAGAGTGCCTTCCTCTGTATCTGCGGGAACTATGAAATGATCACCCTTTTTAAGAGCTACCCCATCGAGCTCACACTCTCCTTCGATCACTGAACCAAGTATAAACCTATCCTCCGAAGAAAGTGTCTCCTCTCCGGAAAGCGTGGCGTGCCATACACTGTATCTTTCACACCATTGAAGACCCGAAAACCAAGTGTTCTTTGTCTTCAGCTTATCAAGCTCTGCTTTAGGCTTTTCATAGGGCACCCTTATCACATCAAGGCTCTTTTCTATGTGAAGCTCACGGGGCTTTCCGTTTTGCAGCCTGTCATAGTCATAAAGTCTATAGGTGATATCACTGTTTTGCTGAGTTTCAAGTATCAGCGTTCCTCCCTTTATAGCATGTATAGTTCCCGGTGCTATCTGGAAAAAATCCCCCTTTTTTATGGGAATCTCCCTTAATAGCTCCTTCCATCTTCCTTCGTGAACCATAGAACAAAGCTCATCCTTTGAGCTTGCGTTATGTCCCACAATAATGGTCGCTTCGGGATCACAGTCAAGAATATACCAACATTCCATCTTGCCAAGGGAACCGTTCTCATGCTCCTTGGCATATTTATCATCCGGATGAACCTGTATGGAAAGATCTGAATTGGCATCTATGATCTTGGTAAGAAGAGGAAAGCGGTCAGCTTCAACATCCCCAAAAAGCTCTCTGTGATCCTCGTAAAGCTTGGAAAGTTTTATGCCATTATACTCCCCTCCCACTACCTCACAGTCTCCGTTTGGATGGGCACTGATAGCCCAACACTCTCCGGTATCCTCTCCCGGAATATCATAACCGTATTCTGCCCTCATCCTGTTTCCGCCCCAGATCATCTGCTTGAAAACAGGCTTAAGTCTTATTATGTCCATCGTATAATCTCCTGTATTTATCTTACATCGTAACTGTTCAGCAGCTTCGCTGCTGCCAGTTACGAGCATCTCGCTCATTTAGAGACTTTGCTTCGCAAAGTGGATCGAGATGCCTTCCTGCGTCACATCTTAACACGCTCTGAACAGCAAGTGTTCAGAGCTGTAGTGAACAGTTACCGTATATCTTTTATAGCCGGATAAAGCTTCCTAAACAACTGATATTTTTCCTCGTAGGCCTTAGCCAATAAGGGCTCAGGCTTTGTGGTCTCCTTAACCTTTGCAATGTTCTTTGAAGCATCCTTCACACTATCATACACTCCACAGCCCACCATTGCAAGCACCGCTCCGCCGAGAGCAGGGCCTTCGTCGTTTTCAAGGGAAATGATATCCGCATTTATGACATTTGCCATGATCCTTCTCCAGAGAGGACTTTTTCCACCGCCACCGCAAATGGTGATCCGCGTCGGATTCATACCAAGAGCCTTTGCTGCCTCATAGGAATCCCTGATACCGAAGGCTACGCCCTCAAGAACAGCCTGAAGCATTTCACGTCTTCCTGTCCTCATGGAAAGTCCGAAAAACATTCCTCTCACATCGGGATCGTTGTGAGGGGAACGCTCTCCCATGAGATAGGGAAGGAAGATAACGGGATTGTCCCCAAGGCCCTCAATCCCCTCCTGCTCGCCACTGTAATCCTCACTCTTTATCACTTCGTCCATCCACCACTTAAGGCAGGATGCCGCAGAAAGCATGCATCCCATCAAATGATAGCCGCCGTCCGCATGAGCAAATGAATGAAGGGAATCGTTGTCGTCAGCAAAAAAACTGTCTCCTGCAATAAACACCGTTCCTGAGGTTCCGAGAGAAATGTTGCAGGAACCTGATACCACTCCGCATCCCACAGCAGCGGCAGCATTGTCTCCCGCACCGGCCACCACATTTGCATCGCAGGAAAAACCAAGTTCTTCAGATACAGATTCTTTTATCTCTCCAACCACCTCAAAGCTTTCATGAAGGGTGGGAAGCATGTCTTCAGTTATACCACAGATATCAAGCATTTCCTTGGACCAGCACTTGTGCTCCACATCAAGAAGCAGCATACCTGAAGCATCGGAAAAGTCTGTGGAAAATGCACCTGTGAGACGGTAGACAAGATAATCCTTTGGAAGCATGATCTTTCTTATCTTCTTAAAGTTCTCCGGTTCATTGTTCTTTACCCAGAGTATCTTCGGAGCAGTAAAGCCCGCAAAAGCGATATTACCTGTGTAGGCTCTAAGCTTGTCCTTCCCGATATCCTTATTAAGATAGTCACACTCCGCTGTAGTTCTTCCATCATTCCAAAGTATAGCAGGTCTTATGACTTCATCATTCTCGTCAAGAAGAACAAGTCCGTGCATCTGACCGCCCACACCTATTCCTTCCACATCGGGTTTGTTAAAGTCACCCACGAGTTCCTTTATACCTTCGATGGTCTTTTCATACCATTCCCTCGGATCCTGTTCAGACCACCCCTCCTTCGGAAGAAGAAGGGGATATTCCTTTGAAACAGTTTTTAATATCTCACCCTTTTCGTCGGTAACGATTAACTTTACCGACGAGGTTCCAAGATCTATTCCTATGAACATATTTTTCTCCTCTTATCCAAGAAGCACATTGTTAAACACTCCCTCAAGATACTCCTGTCTGCCGGAAATTGGATTAGCCACGCTCTTAAGCTCAGACGCCCTTTCAGCAAGCTCCGAAAGAGTAGCCTTGCCTTCACGGATCTTTACCCCAAGCTCGCCTTCCCAGGTCTTGTACTTTTCATCAATGAAAGCGTCTATCCTTCCGTCCTCTATCATCTCGGCAGCCTTTAAAAGACCGTATGCAAATGAATCCATTCCAAGGATATAAGCGTGGAACATATCCTCGTAGGTGTAGCTGGGTCTTCTGTTCTTTGAGTCGAAGTTGAAGCCGCCCTCAAGACCGCCATTTTTTAGAACCTCATACATAGCTAAAGTTGTATCATATACATTTGAGGGGAAGCAGTCTGTATCCCAACCGAGCATCACATCACCCTGGTTTGCATCGATGGAACCCAGCATTCCGTTTATACGGCTTATGCGAAGCTCGTGCTGGAAGGTGTGTCCTGCAAGTGTAGCGTGGTTTGCCTCGATATTCATCTTGAAATCCTTGTCGAGACCGTACTCTTTTAAGAAACCGATAGCTGTTGCAGCATCGAAATCATACTGATGCTTCATGGGCTCCTTTGGCTTGGGCTCGATTAGGAAGGTTCCGGTAAAGCCTATACTTCTTCCGTAGTCCCTTGCCATACGCATCAAGGACGCAATGTTCTCCTGCTCGAATTTAACCTTGGTGTTAAGGAGAGTTTCGTATCCCTCTCTTCCGCCCCAGAATACATAGCCGCGACCGCCAAGCTTTACGGTAAGCTCTATGGCCTTCTTAACCTGAGCAGCAGCAAAGCAGTAGACATCAACATCATTTGTACTTCCAGCACCATTCATAAAGCGGGGATTTCCAAACATATTGGCTGTACCCCAGAGACACTTGATATCAGTACCCTTTGTCTTTTCAAGAATGTAATCAGTGATCTCATCAAGTCTTTGATCAGTCACATTGATATCCTTGTCTTCAGGAACCAGATCCACATCATGGAAACAGTAATACCTGATGCCAAGCTTCTGCATAAATTCAATGGCAGCATCAACCTTTGCCTTTGCATGCTCCATGGTTCCGGTCTCACCGGCACCAAAGCTCTTGTCGGCAGTGCCTACACCAAACATATCTGCTCCGTTGGCGCACATATTGTGCCACCATGCCATAGCGAAGGGAAGATGCTCGCTCATCTTCTTTCCCATCACTACTCTGTCCGCATCATAATACTTGAATGCAAATGCATTTTTGCTCTCCGGTCCCTCGTACTTAATTGCCGGAACACCCTCAAAGATCGCCATAACCTAATACCTCCTATTGTTTATTTAATATCTCTAAATTCTTCTTTATCATATCACATCTTTGCTTTACACAGAGTACGGATCTTAAAGGATCCTCGGGAGTGTTAAACACATAGTCACATAGCTTATCTATAGTTGTGGTAGCCACATGAAGTCTGGTATCGGATGAAGCGTAGTAGATGAACACCTCGTTATTTTCGTTCACTATGGCACCGTTGGTAAATACCACATTGGACACATCCCCCACTCTCTCCCTGCCCTTGGGAGCGATCAGAAATCCCGAAGGCTCAGCGATCACCTTTGTGGGATCATCAAGTGCAGTTGCAAATGCGTAGATCACATAGCGAAGTCCCGCTGCGGTATTTCTCACTCCGTGAGCGATATGGATATACCCCTTGTCAGTCTTTATGGGAGTCGCACCCGCACCGTTTTTTGCCTCGGTAATGGTGTGATATTTTCTCTTGCTGGTGATGATCTCCTCGTCTATCACCGCATGCTCGATATCATCGCAGAGACCGAAGCCCACGCCTCCCCCTGAACCTGTCTCGATAAAGTCGTCCATTGGTCTGGTGTAAAATGCGTACTTTCCATCCACAAACTCCGGATAGAGAACCACATTTCTCTGCTGGGGAGAATTCTTTGTGATGAGATTTGGAAGTCTCTCCCATTTCTTTAGATCCTTGGTCCTGACAATACCTGCTGCCGCTACAGCCGCCGAAAGATCCGCGGAGGAAGTATCCTTACTCTCAGAGCAGAACACTCCGTAGATATAACCGTCCTCGTGTTTAGTCAGACGCATATCGTAGACATTAGTCTCCTCGGGACAGGTGTCATCGAGAAGGATGGGATAATCCCAGAACCTGAAGCCGTCTATACCGTTGTCACTTTCGGCCACACCGAAGAAGCTCTTTCTGTCATTGCCCTCGATCCTCGCAACGAGGTAGTATTTTCCGTCGAGGTAAATGGCTCCGGAATTAAATACAGCATTTACTCCGAGTCTCTCCATAAAATAGGGATTGGTCTTAATATCAAGATCATACTTCCAGCTAAGAGGAATATGTCTTGCTGTGAGGACCGGATATCTGTAGCGGTCATAGATGCCGTTATAGAAATCAACCTTTTCGTTCTTTCTTGCTATCAGTCTTTCGTACTTTTCATTCTCAACATAATATCTTTCGTGTAACATCACCGCTAACCTCCATTATATCAATATCACTACCCACGATCTCTATCTTGCAGGTTGAAGGGCCTCTCTTCTCCACCTCGTATTTGCCATCCTTTTTAGTGATCCAGATCTCGTCCTCGGGATTGCCGTCAGTTCCGAATATCATGGTTCTTGCGGTCTCACCCTCGGAAAGCGCGTAAACCTTGTAGGCCACACCCTCAGCATAATCATATACGGGATCGGTATCGCAGGCACCCACAGGGATGATGGCACCCGGTCTCACGAAAAGGGGAATGCTCATATAGTCGTGGTACTCTTCGTACCATTTGCCACCCTCTCGCACTTCACCTGTAAAGAAGTTGGTCCACTGCCCGTTTGGAAGATAATATCTTGCTATACCCTTGTTGTTAAAAATGGGTGCGACCAAAAGACTGTCTCCCAGCATATATTGTTTGTCAAGATAAGGAGCCGTCATATCCTCGGTAAATTCAAGGACCATGCTTCGAAGCATGGGAACTCCCGTCTTCCATGTATCTATGGCATTCCTATAAAGATAGGGCATCAGGGATGCTTTAAGCTTGGTAAACTTCTTGACAACCTCCACTGCCTCATCGTCATAATTCCAGGGAACACGATAAGAGGTGGAACCGTGAAGTCTTGAATGTGTCGACAGAAGGCCAAATGCACACCAGCGCTTGTAGACATCGGCTGTAGACTTGTCCTCAAAGCCTCCGATATCATGGCTCCAGAATCCAAAGCCCGACATGGCAAGCGAAAGACCTCCGCGAAGGCTCTCCTCCATGGATACATAGTCGGACCAGCAGTCACCGCCCCAGTGCACAGGGAATTTCTGTCCTCCGGCTGTTGCACTTCTGGCAAAGAGTATGGCCTCTCCTTTGCCCTTCTTTTTCTCTATCACCTCATACACAGCCTTGTTGTAAAGGTATGTGTAGTAGTTGTGCATCTTCGTGGGATCACTGCCATCCGCATAAACACAATCAGTGGGTATCCTCTCACCGAAGTCGGTCTTGAAGCAGTCAACACCCATATCCATCAAAGCCTCAAGCTTCTTCTGATACCATCTGGTGGCCTCGGGATTTGTAAAATCAACTATAGCCATACCGGGCTGCCACATATCCCACTGCCAGGTGCTTCCGTCCTCACGCTTTATGAAATATCCATGCTCCATGCCCTCGTCAAAGACTTCCGCATCCTGTCCGATGTAAGGATTGATCCAGACGCAGACCTTTAGGCCTCGCTCATGAAGCCTCTTTATCATACCCGCGGGATCGGGGAAGACCTTGGGATCCCAGATAAAATTCGTCCATGCAAATTCTCTCATCCAGAAGCAGTCAAAGTGGAATACCTTAAGAGGAATCCCTCTCTCCTTCATGCCGTCCACAAAAGACATCACAGTCTTCTCGTCGTAGTTGGTGGTAAATGAAGTAGAAAGCCAAAGTCCAAAGCTCCAGGCAGGAAGTCTCGGAGGTCTGCCGGTAAGTGCTGTATAGCGCGAGAGAACACTCTTCATATCGGGTCCGTTAAACAGATAGAAATCAAGCTCTTCACCGGGCACGCTAAACTGAACCTTTGTCACTACCTCTGTAGCCACCTCAAAGGAAACCTTCTCAGGATGATCTACAAATACGCCGTAACCCCTGTTTGAAATGTAGAAGGGGATATTCTTGTATGACTGATAAGAGCTGGTGCCCCCATCCTCATTCCATATATCAACAGCCTGACCGTTCTTTATAAATGCAGTAAATCTCTCGCCAAGACCGTAGATAAATTCATTCACATCAATGGAGAGCATCTCTCTCATAAATGTGGTATCGGAATCGGGCTTATATGCGGTCTTGTCATAGGCCGTACCCTTCCAGTCGGTCTTAATAAGCGCCAGTGATCCATTTGCGGATTCCGTGATCAGCTCGTTACCTCTAAAGAAGGAAAGCCTGGTATATTTTTTGGTGATCTCAAGCCTTAGCTTTCCCGAAGAAACTGTGAGTTTTTCATCATTTTCCTCTACGCTAAGCTTCGCAGTCTTATCATTCACTTCAAAGTCGGGACCATATTTTTTTATACCCTTGTGATGATAGGTGCGGACTCTAAGTACCTCTTCCATAGGGGATGTAACCTCTATGTAGAGATTGGCTCCACCAAGGGTATCTCCCCTGTGATTTATCAGATGAGTGGGCGCACAGATGACCACCTTGTCATCGCTTATCCTTGCAAAATGAACCTCCATGGGAGAAAACTTTTCCGTTCCCTCCTTCATGATCCAGCAACCGTTATTGAATCTCATAACTTCCTCCTAATACTCCTTCAATATCCTATTATCCTTTGTCTGCTTCGCCACATAAAGATCCGCATCCGCTGCGGCCATAGAGTCGATCAAAGATATCTCCATCTCAGGAGTCACCCTTGAAAAACCGCAGGAAACAGTAACATTGTAGGGCTTATCACTCGCCCTGTTAAAATCGTTAAATTTCATTTCTATATAGCTCTTAAGCTCAGGTACCGAAAGCTCGCCGAAATATACAAATGCATATTCATCTCCACCTATCCTTCCCACTACGCCTTCCGAGCCTATGGTTTCAGAAAGGATCACGCTGATAGCCTTTAGGGCAAAGTCACCGTCATCATGTCCGAAACGATCATTGATAACCTTTAAATTGTTCATATCCACATAGGATACTATAGTATCTATGCCTGCTCTGCTTTTTTCTCTAAGTACACTCAATGCAACATCATTGAAGCCACGGCGATTTAGGATGCCGGTCAGCACATCATTTTTTGAAAGCCTGTCAAGCTCGATGTTGTGCTTTGACATGATAGTGAGATTTTCCTCAAGCTGCTTTTGTATCTCGTTGTTCTGCCTAAGTATATTTATAACCCTTGCCACGGTCGCAAACTGATTGGCAAAGAACTCACCGCTCCGATAAGTGATATCAGTCAGATCGAAAAGTACACTTCCATAAACAGTATCTCCAAAATAAAGGGGAAGCAGCACAAAATTCGCCTTCCTATCCCCTATGAAGAGATTGTCAAAGAGAAACCTTGTGTCAATGCTTTGAAGACTGTAGGGTATGTCCTGAACCTTCCAGTTTGTCATAGCAGCCTTTAGTCTCATACTTTTCGGCCTCTCTATCAGATCCTGATCAAGATTGACTATTGGCTTATCATAGATATATACATAGGCATTTCCTATCCCAAGGGTGCCAAGGCTTTCCACAATGTTTGAATAGCTTGCGTCATTGGCATAGGTAAAATTCAAGGTATCCTTAACCACTGTCTTCATGGAATAAAGCATCTGATCCAGATCATTCTCATAATTGATGGCTTCATTGGATATCTCTTTCATGATATTCCTAAAAAGTCTCGCTTCCTCGTGGTATATCTCCGCCTTTCTCTTGCCCTCATCCATGACATCAGACAAGACATTAAATACACTCTCAATATAGGGGCTGATGATATTGTTGTCAGTGTACTTTATAGCCCCAACCTTGAAGAAGTTGTCTATCATATTCTTGATACGAAGTACCTTCCCCGCATCATATTTGCCGTTCTCCGCATAAAGGATCACAGTGTTCATCAAGTCCTTAAATAGCTGGCGAAGCCTTAATCCGTCATTTCCCTCCACTGCCTTATAGCGATAAAAGACTTTGTCAAAATAATAATCAAGCCTGGCAGGATCAAATACCGGTTCTTTATTTGCATTGGTCGGATCTTTTGGCTGGTCAAAGGAATCCCGAAGGATGAATCTTGTGGGAATAGTTTCCTGTCCAACCCTTTCACCATCAAGGACTCTAAGCACCATACGATAGGCATACCGTCCAAGCTCCACCGCATCCGCATCTACTGTCGATAAAGAGGGGGTGATCATAGACCCCTTTTGAGAATTGTCAAAGCCAAGAACCTTCACATCCTTTCCTGGCTCTTTTCCCTTCTTCTTTAGGATGTCGTAAAGTGAAAATGCTACCATATCATTTACACAGAACACACCCTCTATATCGGGATTGTTGTCCACAAAATCAGAGATTGCCTTATGAGAAAAGCCTCCAAGATCCGATACCGCAAGCCGCTTGTCTAAAACCTCAATCCCATGTTCTTTCATAACCTCCATGAAGACTTCTTTTCTCTCCACAGCATCGGAATAATCATCCGTTCCACATATCATACCTATCTTTTTTGCACCGATATTTTCTATGAGATATTCGAGTCCCTCTCTAAGCCCATAGGTATTGTCAAAGGTAACTCCGGGATAGCCGTCCATTTTCGCAGCGATCAAAACCGTGGGGATATCATCAAGCTCGTCCATGAATCTCATAAGATTCTCTCTGGTGGTAAGGCAACCTATACAATCAGCCGCTACGATCAAGCCATCCAGATTTTCCTTAGTGAGGTTTCTCTCATTTGTCCGATATTGATATTCAAACTTATCCGGAAGCCCTGTATAATCCCTGTCTATATATTTTACGGGCACAACAACTATTCTGACATCATCGTCAGAGGCGGCATCGATTATGCCGTTCACCATATATCTGGTAAATTCGTCCATGATCCCGCTTACCAAAAAGCCAATGGTCTTTCTTTTCTTCACAGGCATCATCCTCCATGATAATAATTATTGTCTCCCTCTTTTTCTTCATCAAAGCTCAACCTTAAATTGCCTTAAAGGTTCCCCGTCTCCGTTATACACATTTACCTTTCCGTAATTGAAGAAACCGTAGCGGATCTCCTTAATAACCTCTTTGCTTTCGATCACTATGTTCTCTCCATCAATCTTTGCCTTCGGCACAGAAAATGTCTCGCCATCCGTACTTATCTGCAGGCCGTAAATGTGATCCGCCGCGTAAGTCTCAGTTTCTTTCCTAATATCCAAGAGGTGGTTGTCCTTAAGCACAATCTTTCCGGCTGTGTTGTCAAAGCTCAGAATATATCTGTCATCTTCTTTCTCAATATATCTTAAGGTCATATCGAAGCTTCCGATATCGTCGCGATAATAAAGCTTAGAAAAAGCAAGCCTTGCTATCCTCTCTCCCGGAGTCTTTTTATCTACCGGATGCACATCATCATAATCACCGCAGTCAAGGAGATTGACAAGCCAGGTGTTATCAAGCTTTTCAACAGCATGGTCCTGACTCTCGCGAAGATATGCCCAGTCAAGGATATCCTCTGAATGTCTGTCAATGAACATGGGAAGCTGACAGATAAACATGGGAAGCTCGGGATCCTTTAAGAGTCTCCTGTATTCCTTCACAAGTCTTTTTAGAAGGACGGCGTACTGATCGGAAAACAGGCCTGACATCTTGTTGTTGTAATTCCTGATGGCGTCCTCTTCCCCCTGGTAATAGATAAGTCCCTTGGATGTATAGGGTGCTATCCTCTTAAACATGGTCTCGATAAGGCCACCCGGTCTGAAGGCCGATTGAAGTCCCACGGGTGGTGGCCAGGGATAGCAACCCGCCACCTTCTCAAGCTCCTCGTTTGTCATGTTGGGATCAGCTTCCTTCGCCTTGGTAGCCTTTTCCAAATATTCTTCAACCTGACGATTATATTCATTTAACAGCTTTTCAAATTCCTCTTCCGTCTGATCCTTGGTAGCCTCATGGAATTCGTCGAGGTAGAACTTACCCTCAGGGATGGATTCCAGGACTTCATTCTCCATCCAACAGGTAATGGATGAACCGCCCTGATAGCAGTCAACCATACCGATGGGAACCTTTAGCTCCTCATAAAGCTTCACCGCAAAAAAATATCCTACACCGGAGATCTCTCTAAACTGTCCGTCAGTTACAGGTGTCCACTTAAGAGTCTCCTCATTTTTCAAAAATTCATCATCGATCACAGGAGTCTTTATGGATTTAAAATATCTGATCTCAGGGTAGTTGGCAGTCTTAAGTTCATCCTGTCCTCCTGTAGCATTTTGCAGTTCAAACTCGATATTGGACTGACCGTTGTCGATCCACACCTCGCCGTAGAGAACATTCTCGATCCTTTTTGTATCAAGGACTGAACCATCTTCATCCTTTTCAGTAACAGTCAAGAAATATGGTCCCCCTGCCTTGTGGGGAAAAAGACTAAGACAAAAGCTTCCTGCCTCCACCTTCTCACTCACCTTGATATCATCTATCTCTACTTCAATGATAGAAGCCCTATCGGTGGTGCCAAACACATTCACTCTCTTGTCTCTTTGCAAGACCATGTTGTCAGAAAAAATAGCCGCAAGCTTCAAAATACCGATCTCCTCTCTATAAGCTTTCCATCCGCTTTATCATCTCAATAAACATTCGCCCGTTGTGGTATGGGCATTTCCAAAGGCTGGCAATGGCCCAACCGGGGATAGGCTTTCCATCTTTATCCACTTGAAAATACCACTCAGAGCCCTCTCTTTTATCAACGATATATGTCACGATAAAGTCCCAGATACTTCGTATCGCATCCAGATATTTTGTTTCACTTTGATCCTTTTGATAGGCGTTCATAAAGCCTATCATTGCCTCGCATTCCACCCACCAGACTCTCGTCTCGGATACAGTTCCAAAGCGATTCTCCTCAGCCACACTACCGTCATAGGCAATGTCGTATATCTTTTTAGTGAGCTTATCTGTAATGTCCGAAAGGTCATATTCCGAACCCCGAAGATCAAGCACATCTATAGTTCTATCTATCAGCCAGGTCGCTTCTATATCGTGACCGTAGCTATGTATATCGGCAGTTGAATTGTAATCCATATCGAAAAATACATATAGCTTTTCACCTTCGGGATCGTAGACCTTCTCTCTAAAAACCTTCAATATCCGAAGTAGCTTCTCTTTCACCTTTGGGTTTTCATTCACCCTGTAAAGCTCGGTATAGGCCTCCATCACATGAAGAAGGGTGTTCATGGTCCGGGCTCCGGTAGTGCCGTTGTTGTCAGCAAGCTTTTCATTTGATACAGGTTCGAACTCCCTTGAAAATGCTTCAAGATAACCGATATCGTCACAACAATTACTCTCTATGACATTGAAAAGCTCCAAAGCCATATCAAGTGCCTCACTATCACCCGCGGCCTCGTAGTAGGAAGCCAACCCGTATATGGCAAATGCTTGATTGTAGGTGTGCTTTGAGTCATCAGAAGGGTTGCCGTCGTAAGTCACAGACCAATATACTCCGCCCTTCTCATTGTCGTAAAAGCAGTTCTTAAGCTCATGATAAGCTTCTCTTGCGGTGTACAAAAGACTCTCTTCTTCAAAAAATGTATAAGCAGAAGAGAAGAACCAAAGTATCCTGCTGTTAAGTATGGCACCCTTGTCGGCCTTTTTATCAAGATTTAGTTGATCGTCAAGCAGACCGTAAAAGCCACCGTATTCCTTGTCTGAAAGCCCCTGCCAAAAAGGGATCACATGTCCCATGAATTCGGACACAAGTTCATTCTTCAGATCATCAAGTACGCCTTTTTCTCTATCCATCATATCAGTCCCTCATTTTTCAAGAAATCCTCTAGCCTCTTTGCATCCTTTTCATGGGTGATCTTAGTTGGATGCCCGGCCGCTACGCCATCATGCTCCACATCATGGAAGGGAAGCTCAAGACCGTATATTTTCTCAAAGCCCTGAGACTTAACCTTTTCTATCACCTTCGACACATGATCATACATCCCCGGAGCAAGTGTTCCGATGGTACAGAGTATGGCTGAGTTTTTATGCTCCTTACGAAGCAGATAAAGAAAGCTTTCATAGCGACTTAAAAAACCGTGAAGTATGGTAGGATCGCCAACCAGCCCCGAATCATTGGTTCCGAGATTCACCACTATGATATCCGGCTCGAATTCGGAGTGATCTATCCTTTCATCCCTGTCATAAAATGCATTGGTATAATCATACACTCTCGGCACCACGCCCTCGGGATCTCCTGTGTATTCCACAAACATTCCATAGCCTGATACAGAAACAAATTGAGCATTTAGATTCAATCTCTTCGTGAGAACACCTGCATAGCAAAGCTCTCCGTCCTCATCCCTTATGGTATACTCTGCTTCGGGTGCTCCATAGACTCCAAAGCCGCAGGTGATGGAATCTCCGATAAATTGAACCTTCAATCTATCGTCAGTCTTATCTACGGAAAGGAGCTCTCCATCCACAGAAAGTCTTGATATTCCTGCAAATGACATAGCCGCCTCGGTGATCTTAAGTATCTTCACAGTATGAGCTTTGTCATCATCACCCTTATATACTTCTATAGTTTCTTTTGGTTTATCAAGAACTATCTCTTTGTATATTTTTCCATCTACATATACTCTGAGTCCCGGTCTGTTCTCAACGCCGTTGTCTTCAGTCCTGAAATCTACCGTGGCAAGGCTTCCCTTCACTTTAAACCCGGCATAGCTTAGTGTGTAGCCAAGTATGGCCTCGCCGTTTCTATATATGATCCTGCCGCCGTAATTTATATATTCCGAATATTTATTAAAGTCATAGGTTGTCATGACATTATTCCTCCACAAAATGATATAGTCTTCCTTTTCCATCGCCCCAAAGCTTATCAGTTACAAAGCCAATGTGGACCAGTTCATCTCCGCTAAAGCTTCTACCATCATCAAGTCTATATATTTTTTTAGGATCCAAACCAACAAGCTTAACCTGTTGGGGACGCATATTGGCAGTTCCCCTTTCCTGAACATAGGTAAGAAGTGCCTCCTTTTTATCCTTTGAAACAAACATCCAGGAGTAGGAATGATAAACGGAATAGTTGGTATAAAGCCCACCATCCGATGTGATCCTATAGTAATCCCCTTCTCTGATCAGATCATTAAATCTGTGGTAATCCGCCACCTGCTCCTTTATGATCTCCTTGTCCTCATCAGAAAGCTTTGTGATATCAAGCTCATAACCAAAGGTTCCAAGAAGAGCCACATAACCTCTGGTAGTCATATCAGTGGTTCGTCCTACAAGGTGATTGGGGCAGATGCTCACATGAGCGCCTATGGCAGAGGGTGGATAGATAAGAGCCGTGCCCTCCTGAATCTTAAGTCTTTCCATGGCATCCGTATCGTCAGAGCACCAGATCTGTGGACTGTAATAAAGCATGCCGGCATCAAATCGTCCGCCACCGCTTGAGCAGTTCTCAAGCAGGAGATCGGGAAATTCCGAGGTAAGTCTTTCCATCAGTTCGTATACACCAAGCATATATCTATGATGTATCTCGCCGCCCCTTGTCACTGTACTTCCCACATCAGTAAGGGGTCGGTTCATATCCCATTTGACATATTTGATATTGGTCTCACGAAGAACCTTTGCCACACATTCATAGACATATTCTCTGACCTCACTTCTGGTAAGATCAAGCACGAACTGACTTCTGCACTCAGAGTTCTCTCTGCCCGGAATAGCTATAACCCAATCGGGATGTGCTCTGTAAAGGTCTGAATCCGGGGATATCATTTCAGGCTCAAACCAGATACCCATATCCAGTCCCATATCATTTATCTTCTTGCAAAGACCTGTCAGTCCGTCGGGAAGCTTTCTCTTGTCGACAACCCAATCACCGAGAGAGCAGTTGTCACTGTCCCGCTTTCCAAACCAGCCGTCATCCATCACCAGCATTTCGATACCGCAGGACTTCGCCTGCCTTGCAATCTCGAGGAGCTTTTCTTCGTTAAAATCAAAATATGTTGCCTCCCAGTTGTTGATAAGAATAGGACGCTTCTTGTGGAGATAGGGACTGCGGATAAGGTGATCTCTCATGACATTGTGGAACTCTCTGCTCATGTTTCCGAGGCCAGCAGTTGAATAGCAAAGCAGAACCTCAGGTGCATCGATGGTCTCACCGGGATCAAGCTTCCAGGAAAAGTCATAGTCGCCTATACCCATATTTGCTCTTAATGTATCCGATTGATTTCTCTCAACCTCTGCGAGGAAATTGCCCGAATAGACAAAGCACATACCAAGAACCTCGCCTATGTTCTCTGAAGTTCCGGGTTTTGCAAAGGCCATAAAGGGATGCTCCTGGTGACTTGATATACCGCGCTTAGAGGATATCTCTATCCTTCCGTGACCGATGTCTCTTCTGCAAGCAGCACGCTCCCTCGCCCAGGAACCATGAAGGGTAATGATCTCCTGCCCTTCGTATGGCATATCAACAGATGAGCTCATAAGCTTTTCTATATATAATTTTTGATCGCTTGAATTATTAACTCTGACGCTTTTTGCAAGAATATCTGAATCCTTGAAAATAGAATAAGTAAGGGTAACTTCAATAAGCCCCTCGGTATCAGAGAGCAATATATCTAAACTTGTTGTATCGCCTTCATCGCCAAAGGTTGACGGAAGACCATTTAGTTTCTTTTTGCCATTGTAGATATTGTGAGAAATATATTTAAGCTCTACACCTGAAAAACCCGCTTCATTTCTTACGGATAAAGCTGCTGTCCTAAAATCACCTATACCCGCTGTTCCGTACTCAAAGGGAAAAGAATCCATGAATGTACATTTATCCTTCTTCTCACCATTCATAAAGGTATAGTCATTAAGCCTTAAGCTCTCTTTACCCACCAAACCATTTATCCTGGATCCGTAATATATATGTCCCAGATACCCATTTGCAAGACCAATGATATAAGTGGTTGTCTTCATTTGAATAGAAAACAACTCCTCTTTTTCATCAAAAAAAATGCCGTGATCCATACAATTCTCCTTATATAATCAGATATAAGATATTGTATCAGATATCGGTCACATAAACAAGATATAAAGTAAAATTATTTTAATATTTAATTAAATTTAATTAAATTTGCAATGACACAACAACAAACTTGTGCTATAATTCCTATTGTAATCGTAACTCTTCAGCGGCTTTGCTGCCTCCGGTTACAATATTCATTGGTTAAAAGAGGTTTTGATCATGGGAATATCCGAAGGAAAGATATCACAGATAATGGGAAATATATTCGACATCATAGTTATCGGGATACTTTGGCTACTATGCTCTATCCCGATCATAACACTTTTTGTCTCAACTACAGCAGCCTACTACACTATGGCCAAGGTGGTAAGGGCAGGGGAAGGCTACCTCTTTTCAGAATTCTTTAAGAGCTTTAAGCTAAATCTAAAGCAGGGGATCCTTGCGGGAACACATTATATCATAGCAGGCATTATCCTTGCCCTCGATATGATCTACCTTTGGAACAATAGAAGTCAGGCAAACGATACCCTGTTCATCATACTATGCGGAGTAGCATTTATACTTATCTCAGTTAATCTATATTTTTGTCCCATGCTCTCACGCTTTACAAAGACTACAAAGGAGTTGCTTTTTACCTCATCCTTTTCAGCATTCAGATATCTTCCCGTCACTATCGGCTGTATCATCGTCATCGCAGTCTTTATATTCCTAATATGGCTTATGCCCTGGATGATATTTTTAGCACCGGGACTGTTTATGTACCTGTTCACCTATCCGAGCGAATTTGTCATGAAGCACTTTATGGCAAAAAACTCAGAGGAAGAGCAAAAATGGTATGATAAGCTGTAAAGAAAAAAGATCCCCGATACCCTCCGCATTACACGAAGAGTATCTCCTCATTGCCACCACTTTCACAGATGAATAATTCTCCGGAAAGTCCCTCGGGAATCTCGTTCATCAGATATTTTTTAAGTAAAACCCGGAGATATTCGTACCTGAGTTTCTTCTCTTCCTTGGCAAAATGATCATGCCTGTCCTGAAGTTCATTTCCCTCATAGTAAAGCACTTCATCGCCAAACTGCTCGCTGGTAAGATCGAATACCACATCCCCCACTACATTGTAGCAGTGATAGTTTCCTCCGGGACGCTTGATCCCGTACACATCGCCACCAAAGATATCCTGCACCAAAAAAGCAGTAATAGAGCACTGACCAAGTGTGACATTATCTTTGCTCCATTCACTTCTCAATCTCGGAGCACAGGTGTATTCACACCAGATATTTTTAAGCGCATCATATAACTGCCTCGGATCATCAATACCCTTATACTCATTGCCTACCGGTTTTACATTGGCCGTCTGCCAACCATAAAAATGATAATTCATAGGACTAACCCTCCAAATAGAAACTCCCCCAAACAAGTCCTATGATACCACTTCTTGCTCTCACTCTCAACGGTTTTTAAAGGGGTCAGCCCCCCTTACGACCAGTCGTAAGGGGGGCTGACCCCAATTAATTATCTCTTACCTATCTCGGTATCCTCATTCCTCGTCAAGCTGTTCGCCTTGATATAATCCACTATCTCATCTACCTTGGTAAATGCGAGGGATACATAGCTGTCGGCACAGCCGTAGTAGAGAGCGATCCTTCCTGTGTCGGGATCGTGTACCGTTGCACAGGGGAAGGTTACGTTGTTGACGAAGCCTCTCTCCTCGTACCACTCCTCCGGTGTGAGTAGAAAGTTCTTGCATCTATACTTCACAATTGAAGGATTGTCGATATCGAGTATCGCTCCACCGATTGAATATACATAACCGTTACAGGTTCCGGCAACACCGTGATAGAACATGAGCCAACCCTCTGTGGTCTCTATGGGAGCGGCGCCTCCGCCTATCTTTAAGGACTCCCACCACTCAGAGCAGCGTCCCATCACATGGCGGTGCTTGCCCCAGTATACCATATCAGGACTCTCAGAAAGGAAGATATCACCAAAAGGTGTATGTCCGCTATCCGAAGGCCTTGAAAGAAGAACGTAGTTGCCGTTTATCTTTCTGGGGAACAATACCGCATTTCTGTTGAAGGGTATGAATGGATTCTCGATCCTGGTAAAAGTCTTGAAATCCGTAGTCTTTGCAATACCGATGGCGGCACCGTAGAAATCCTGACACCAGATAGCATAGTAGGTATCCTCCACCTTTACAAGTCTGGGATCATATGCGTATATGGGCTGAAATGGCTTGCCATCCTCGTCAACAAAATTGATCTTTTCTTCATCAATATTCCAGTTGATTCCATCATCACTTCTACCGAAGTAAATGAAGGATACACCGTCTCTTTGCTCACCTCTGAATACTCCTACGAACTTTCCCTCGTAGGGAACTACCGCACTGTTAAAGATACGAGCCACATTCTCAACGGGATTTCTGTTGATGATGGGATTTTCATTGTATCTCCAGATGGGAGCGCCCTTAAGGCCCGAAGGCTTATCCTGCCAAGGCATATTGGGAACAGAAGGACAGTTTAACATCTTTACATCTGACATTTTTTTCTCCTTTAATTCCATAATTTAGGGTATAAAAAGCGACCTGCACTACACTATTAAGGTGCAGGCCGCTTATTTATTACATTATTTAGTTTATGCTATAGACCTTAGACATCACTTGAACATCGCATCAAGGGCACTTTGTACAAGCTGCTTGTTGGTCTCCTGGAACTGAGCTGCTGTCTGCTCACCCTTAAGAAGAAGAGGGAACTGATAATCAACACCGATTGAATTCCAAAGGTCAACACCTGTCTTCTCACCGCAATAGCACATTACATTGTAGTTGTCCTCGGTAAGTGCGTTGTCATGCCACCACTCATTTACATAATCTCTCTGCTCAAAGTCATCTCCGTAGTAATCCTTGTAATCCTGGAATACTGAGTATACAAGATAAGGATCCTCTACACCCTTGGGAATGAAGTATGCAGCACCGCCGATATCATTCTTTCTTGCATTTGTCTCCTTGTTTCCTGAAGGTCCGATAGGCCAAGGACACCATACTTCCTCAAGACCTGCATCAGCATCCTTGTTGGCATCTACGATCCATGCCTGAGTTACCCAGCAAGCAACCTCACCGTTCTTGTATGCATTCTGGTTGTAATCCCAGTCATCCTCGTTCCAGGGATTTGCAACCTTGTCTACGTTGTACATATTGTAAATGAAATCGAGAACCTCTCCTACTTCCTTGCTTGACATATTCTCCTTGTCAGAAGCAGCGCAGGCTGTTCCGTTGCTCATCATAAGGTACTCGAAGAGCCAGTCATATCTTGAACCAAAACCATATACATCTGTTACACCGTCACCGTCGTTGTCCTTGGTAAGAGCCTTTAAGTATTCCTTCCACTTATCCCAGGTCCACTCACCCTTCTCATAGAGAACATTGGGATCCTCAAGACCTGCATCATCAAGCATCTTCTTGTTGAATGCAAGAGGATAAGAAGAACCGGGAACTGACTCACCACCTACGGGACACATAAAATATGTTCCGTCAAGGCCTGAGATATTGATGGTTCTCAAATAGTTCTGGTTAGTAAGAATATCCGCATCGGCAGGAAGCACCTCAGCAAGATTGGTTGCATAACC
Source organism: Lachnospiraceae bacterium (assembly GCA_017540605.1). GTDB lineage: Bacteria > Bacillota > Clostridia > Lachnospirales > Lachnospiraceae > RGIG6919. The sequence goes on from JAFYAS010000061.1 coordinate 47,025, forward strand.
ATTTACAACTGCAGGGATACCGAAGGAAGGCTCGGTAAGATAGATATCACAGTCAGGCTTACCTGCAAGCACTGATGTATTGATAGACTCCTGAATACCTGCGTATGTAAGGTTTACATACTCGATACGAACGTTGTACTTCTCCTCAACAGCCTTAAGGGCGTCAAAGTTCTTCTGTGCAAGCTCCTCATCAGATACTGAAGGATCGTCGTAGATATCCTTGTGTGTGCTATCATAATAAATGTCATACCAGGTACCGATCTTTATGGTCCTGGGCTCAGAGCCCTCGTGTCTGGGTGCCTCTGCGCTAGCTGCCGGCTTATCTGCAGATGCGGTATCGTCTCCGCCTGCTGCCGTACTATCTCCGCCTGCACTTGATCCACCACCGCAGGCTACCATTCCAAGCATCATCACCGATGCAAGTCCCATTGCCAATACTTTCTTAAACTTCTTCATTGTATATCATGTCCTCCTTAGATTACTTTGTTGTTCCGATCCATGCGCTTGTTACAGACCAGGGTGTTGATGCCTCGAACTGGATTTTGTCACCCCACTTGCTTGTGTCATCTCCAAGCAATGCTGCGATCTGCTCAAAGGTTACCTGGCATACGCTGCCGTTGCATGCTGCGCTGTCTGAGCCTGAGCCGTCATAGTTACCTACACCAACTCTTGTCCAGCCCTTCTCTGCTTCGGGCATTACGATCCAAAGCTCGCCTGATTCTGACTCGTAGGTTACATTGATGGTTGAACCCTTTACAAGTGCTGCCTTCTGCTCCTCAGTAAGTGTAATACCGTCCTGAGCCCAGGCATCTGCACTTGTCTTTGCCTCAAGATCTACATAGCTGTTGGCAGGTACGAATTCAGTAGCCTCACCTACACGGATACCATATACCTCCCAAGCCTTGTCAGACTCGCACTGCATGGTGGTACCCCACTTGCTCACATCATCACCGCAATACTTTGCGAGATCCTCATAGGTTACATAAGCCTTGCTTCCATCGCATACTGCAAAGCCCTGACCTGAGCCGTCTACATTACCTACACCTACTCTCATCCAGCCCTTCTCACAGCCGGGCATTACAAGCCACATATTTCCTGACTCAGACTTGTATGAGATCTCAACTACTGTGCCGGGCTTTAATGCATCGATGAATTCCTGAGGCATATCCTTACCATCCTGAGCCCACTCCCCTGCTGATGCAGAGAAATCTGCAAACTCTACAGGATTCTTGAGTGCATAAGCCTTTGAAGCCTCTCCAACCTTTACTGAGGTTACTGACCATGCTCCGTCTGACTCACACTGCATGGTAGCTCCCCACTTGCTTACATCATCACCGCATACTGCAGCAATCTGCTCGTAGGTTACCTGAGCGATATTCTTTGCGCCGTTCTTGTATGCATACTGCTGACCTGAACCGTCTGCATCGCCTACGCCTACTCTCATCCATCCCTTCTCAGCTCCGGGCATTACAAGCCACATATTTCCTGTTGCTGACTGATACTCGATCTCAACTACAGAACCCGGCTTAAGTGCATCGATGATCTCCTGAGGCATATCCTTACCGTCCTGTGCCCACTCTCCTGCTGATACAGCGAAGTCGGGGAATACTACTGCGTTGATAAGTCCGAAGAGATTTGCTCTGTCATTCGCTGCAGAGAATCCGGCAGGTGAACCGAACTCTGCTGAAGAATCTGCTACAAGTGTAGAACCGTCAGCGGCAAGAAGTGCAATGTTATCAATATAGAAATTCTGAGCGCCCACACCCTTATCTGCTGCCACATCTGTTTCCTTGGAAATGATGATGTAATTATCCTTTCCTGCTACGAAACCGCTTACTGCTGCCTTTGCGGTCTTGGGATTTGCAGTGTCGATATAAACTGACCACTCATCACCCTTTGTCTCATCAAGATTGTCACCTGTGTAGGTGTAAACACGACCTGATGATGAATAGAACTTTCCGTCTGAGCTCTCAGTTCCGATATCAAATCTTACCTCAGCAAGATCTGCCACCTTGTCACCAAGAAGTGCTGATACATTGATACCGAGGAACATGTTTCCTCCGTCCTTGTTGGTAACCTTAAGTGCCTTTGATCCGTTGAAATCTTCAACCGATATCTCTGATTTGTCGGCTCCACCCTTTGAGGTATTAACTGCTGCAAATGCAAAATTGCCATCCTCAAAATCCACGCTTGCCTCTGCCTTTGCTTCCTCGGCAGGTGCTGCCTCCGTAGTATCCTCTGCCGAAGATGCATCCTCAACAGCGCTTGTTGCTTCTGTAGTCTGGCCTGACTCGCCTCCGCACCCTGCAAGGCTTAAAGCCATTGCAGATACGAGTGCCGCCGTAACTACCTTTCCTTTTACTCTTCTCACTTATTATACCTCCTTTTTGTGAAAAACTACGTTTTAAATTACTTTGTTATTTATCGATACGGACATTCTCTTATCCGTTATCTTTAACCGTAACTGTTCAGCAGCTTCACTGCTTCCAGTTACCATTAACCTACAATACCGCTTCGCTCTACCCCCTCTACAAACTGCTTTTGGAGGAGAATATATATTACGACGAGTGGGATCATCATAAGTATTATTCCCGCATCCATATATAGCTCGAGGATATTCGGATCGTAGATCTTGTAAACATTTCCTATAGTAAGCTGAAGTCCTACTATCCTCTTGCTTATCACAAGGCTGTCGCTGATATTGAATAGCCTTGCATAAAATGTATCATTGTACTGCCATACCAGTGAGAATATGGCAACCGTGATGGCCGCCGGTGTGGCATTTCTTAGCATGATCCTAAAGTATGTATACCATACTCCACAGCCGTCCACGAAGGCCGCCTCCTCGATCTCCTTTGGAAGCCCCCTAAAGAACTGGGTGAAAATGTATATGTAAAGACCTGATCTTAGTCCACAGCTAAAGAAGGTCATAATATACATAGGCACTGCCGATGATAAAAGATTTAGTGGCTTTCCGTTTATCAGGCTAATGATCCCGAAGACATCGAAGTTTGAAAATGTCATATAAAGAGGAAGCATGATGGTATGTGTGGGAACCACGATCATAAGCACCACACAGGCAAAGAATAACTTCTTCAAGGGGAAGTTGTATCTCGCAAAACCATAGCCTGCCATAGAACACATCAACACCTGTATCACCATAAGTGACAGCGAATAGATCAGTGAATTGATCACTGTTGACTTGTAGTTTAAGGTACTTGCTGCCACCTTGAATCTCTCAAGGGTGGGAGATTCGGGGATCATATAGACCATAGGGTTATAATTATCCGCATCGGAGAAGAAGGATCTGGAGATCATTCCAAGCACCGGTCCTATAATGACATAGGCGATACCTATAATGATGATCCATCTGAAGACTCCGAGGACAAAGCCCTTCACTCCATTTGTGATCTGACTTTTTTTATTCTTATCCATCTTAGAAAGAAAGCCGGATCCCTCTGCTATGACATCGACCTGGTCTATAGTCTCTTCTTTATTCTTTTGTTCCAGAGTCATTTCTTCGCTCAAAAATCCTTCCTCCTTTCCTAGTTGTAATAGAAGGTACGTTTCTGTATGAAGTATACCGTAAGTCCCAGTATCAGGCAGGTAACCAGAGTGGAAACAAGACTGAATACCGAACTGAGTCCATAATTGTTCTGATCAAAAGCTGTGGCATAAGCAAGATCAACAACCTCTGAATCGATGAAGCTGTCTACAACTGTGTAAACCACAACAGTGATGATATGGGGCATCACCATAGGGAAGGTCACCTTCCAGAAGGTCTCGTATGCAGTTGCGCCTTCGATCTTTGCTACCTCGTACATAGAACCGGGGATTGATTGAAGAGCTGCCAAAAATACTATGATCTGCACTCCCGATGCATTGATGATGTCACTGATCCTTCCTACCGCACCCATGACATATTGGATAAATATGGTAGGGATTCCGAGGGAGGTAAACATCTGAATATAATAGTCCACACTCACACCGGTTGTAGCAGCGGCATCGAGTATCTCCGAGCTTGTATTGGAAAGACCGCCCACCATCAGACCTCTCGCTATTCCCATAGCACCTACTATGGCATCGGAGTTTAGTATGACCGGTAAAAAGAAAATGGCACGAACCAATGTCCTTCCCTTGAACTCCCTGTTAAGAAGCATTGCTATCAGGAGACTGAAGAATGTGATAAGGGGCACATCCACAACCATATCTCCGATAGAGGTTGTAAGTATCTGCTTGAAGGTTCCGTGAGCTCTGAAGGCATAGATGAAATTGTCAAGTCCCACAAAGTCAAGTGTATATCCGCCTCCGGGGCTTACCGTAAGCTCTGATACTGAAAATTGCACAGTGAGCATCAGGCTTCGAAGATAAAACCACAGAAAGCCGATAAGCCAGGGTACAATGAAGAAAAAGCCTTTTATGGAGCGTCTGCGGGTGAGTGTCATAAATTTTTTATTTTCCATAATCACCCTCCTAATGCATAGCTCTTCGGTGCTATCTTCACACCGTCCACCGTCGCTTCTTCCTTCGTCTTATTGATATATATCTTCTTGCCGCTCTCGTAGGTAACGACAACAACTCCGTTTTCTATCCTGTGATCTGTGATGAATTCACCGTTCACCGTTTTTAGTACCTCGTTGGCCCTTGTGTAAATATCAACAGCCATATCCTTCCAGGTCTCAAATGTGGTGGAATACATTCTGTTAAGTCCCGTCTCCTTAAGCTCATTGGAATTCTTCTTGGTGAACTTGAAGTGAGGTGAGGCACCATTTTCTATGAGGCTTAATACTATCGCATCCGTATCCGTTGTATTGGAAAGATTTATCACCGCTCCGGAATAGTCTATGCTTCCGTGTATCAGCATCTGATAAAAGGGAATGGTCTCATCAATGATATAGTAATCATTGTCAGTCAAGGGTGCGTTGATGATATCATCCGCATAGGCAAATGAATAATCATTTCCGTCATTTACCATAATGCTCTTTCCCGTATCCTTCATCTTCTGAAGCTGGCTGAGCACCACATCTAAAGCCGCTTCTCTGCTTATGATATTTGTTCTCTTTTTATCAGAGTGAAGCTCATCCCCAAGATCCCTTAGAGAGATTCCTGACACATCAAGATTCTTTGCCTTGTCGGCAAACTTACCTGTGTATTTTACAAGGAACTTCGGTGAAACCAAGAGGAATTTGTTCTCTTCATAGCCAAGACCTGAGGTCTGACGAAGAGATGTGGGATTTACCAGTCCGAACTCCGCTATATAACCTGTTCCGTAATATCTTGAGGTCTCGTTGTTGTCCGAATATCTGCTGCTTACAAGACTTACTCTCTGGAATGCACAGTCTATAAAGAGTTCGCCTCCAAGAGATGTAAGCTCTTCATTGAGGCTCTTAAGACCCGACCTTCCGCCAAGCTTTCCGGGAACACTCACACGACTTAATACATCATGATAATATCCGCCCTTACTCCAGCCCTGAAGGTTCATGACCTGATTCTTTACTCCCACAGCATGAAGGGTTTTTGCCATATCCTCTGCCTCGGAAAATGTGGTCATGGACATAAGCCCTCTGTATTGATGCCCTAAAATGAACTTGGTCTTTTCAACTCCTGAAAGCACATCATAGTAGAACTTGATATCTCCGTTGTCACTCTTTTTAGTGAGTCTTCCTTCGGCTATCAGTCTGTCCCTGTAATAGTTTGCTGCTCCAGAGTAGCTTGCATTTTCCTCTGTCAAGAATGTATATCTTACAACCAAAGGTGAATCGTAGAATTTCTTTTCCACTATGGGAAGGTCTGCCTCGCTACCGGTTGTACCGAACATTGACAGCCTGTCATCACCTCTGAGTGTAAAGGTTGTATATACATTGTTGTATTCATTTACCTCGCCTGCCACATTGGCTGTGACATTGGCAAGACTTGCTCCGTCCTCTATGGTTGCAAGGATCCCACTACCCTCTCTGAACATTCCAAATACGGGAAGCTTGGGGCTTTCCGTGATCTCTCTCACGGTATAGTCTGCAAGCATGGGATCCATACCGTAGATATTCTCGGAATAATCATTTCCGGCTGTGACCTTGCCCTTGCCGTTGTTGAAGTAGATAAGAGATCCTGAACCGTTGGGAACCATCATATATCCCTGCTCATTCTTGTCTGCGGCTCCGAAAAAGCTTAGGAGCTGGATCTTATGTATTGCTCCGCCGCCGTTTTCTACCACGCCCTTCATATAAACCGATGCCTCAAGGTAATCATCCTTGATGGTAAAGTCAAGTGGGATATCGAAGGAAATGGGCATCTCGTCCTCAAGTCCTGCCTCAGTCATCTCCGCCATATAGTCCTCGGCGGTGAAGCCTGCTGCCTCAAAGTATTCATTGAGCCTTCTGATCTGTGAAGCACCCTTGGCTGATGACTCAAGGATATCAAGTACAGTCTCATCATCGGGACGGGCTTTGAACTTCTTCTTTACATAGGTCGCTCCGTCCTTGTCAAGCGCCGCGATCACACGGTCAAGAGTTTCCTTCCTAATAGTCAGAGGAACTATACCGGTTGCTGCACTTTTATCTCCCAGTGAATAAATGATCCTCACACCATTTTCTATATTCTCTGCTGAAAGCTGCTCAAGAGCCACTCCGTAGGAATATGAATCAAAGGTATTTTCCATTCTCTGGGTATTGTAAAAGTCAACGATAAGCTGACTCTTCATATAGTTCTTGTTGGTCTCGTTGGCTATCTTATCCTCATCCACACCAGTGGGATTGGAATAGGTAGTTGTCTTTGTTCTCTTGTCATATACCGCGATGTTTCCTGCCGCCGTATCCACATAGAGCTTTAGGTTCTCATTCTCCGCAGCGAGGTCCATGCCCTCTACGTTCGCCTCAGTATCCTTTATCGCCCTAAAATCCGTGCCTTCCTTGAATTCATAATCCGTCAGGTACTGTCTGTAGCCGTTGTAGGTTGCATACTTTATAACATACACTCCCACAAAAGCTGCTATGATCAGAACTACTGCAAGGAAAGCTATGACGGTATATTTTGAGGGCTTGAATTTTTTCTTTTTTTCAAGGCCCAGGGATTTGAGCTCTTTTTTCTGTTCCTTTGTAACACTCATTTCCTCGCCTCCTTAAGCCCTGTATATAAGCTCCTGATATATACTGCGGATAAAGCTTAAGACCTGATTGATGAGATCGAAAAGCAGGAGTGTGACAAAGATGATAAGTAGCATTGCCACAAATGTAAGCAGTATAGTGATCAGTGTTTTTCCCAATGTAAAATTGTGAACAGTCATGACTCCGATAAGGAGCATGAAAAGTGTATATGCGATACCGATTCCCACTACCATATAGTAAAATGCATCCTCGTCCTTCGCTATAAACTGGCTAAGCACAGTTCCGATAGCGATACAGAAGGTAGCCGGAATGGTGGAATAGCCAACTGCGATAGCTATATCCTTAAGTCTTCCCTTGCCCTCCATCAAACAGGTGATGGACCAGTTGGACACACAGATGAGAAGATAAAAGAGCAATACCGAGAAAAGCTCCTTAAGGGAATCCACCGAAGTGGGATTGATATCATTTACTATGAAGCTTGCGGACATACGGTTTATGGAAAAGCAGATGGAGAAAATGATCACAAGTATGATCGCCACCGGCACGCTTCCTCTGTCGCGATGTCTGATCTCATAGTAACCGTCAGCAGGATGACTGACTGTATAAAATGCGTATTTCCATTTGTCAGCGGACAAAAGATTTTTTATCACAGCAGTCCCTCCTCTTTCTTTTTACCAGACTTTTTTCTATACCATTTTCTAAAAATGATAAAGGCTACTATAAATATGATCACCCCTGTCATAATGGCGCTCATATTCTTTGCCAGGATATCATTCCTATATCGCTTAAATGCTATGGAATAATATTTTCTGTTCATTCCAAGCTTGAAATAATGCATGGCCTTTTTGTTGTCACCGGAGGTAAGATATGCCTTTCCGATACCGTTGTTGGCAAGCTCGTTGTTCTCGTCAAGGGTAAGGACCGCTTCCCATTTTTCAATGGCAAGTGTCTCATCTCCGTCATATCTAAGCCCCACTGCATCATTTATCAGATTGCCGTAGTTGGTCTCTTTAAATTTAAGTATGGCATTCCTTTCGGCATCAAGCACCAGTATCTCGTCACTTATGGCCTCGATGGCAACCGGTGTCATAAAGGTTCCCTTCTGAAAGCCGATACCACCGAAAATGTATATGAGATTGCCTTCCTTATCGTAGGTGAATATCCTGCCCCTCTTTCTGTCAAGAAGTGAGCAAAGACCCTTTCCTCTGTAGACCACATCCGTGATCTCACTGGGTCCGCCGTAATCACCGTATTTGCTGAAGGTGATATCTCCGCCTACATTGCCGTTCTCACCCTTTTGGATAACATCCTTGCCCTGAGGGTTCAGTCTTCTCACTGCCTGCTTTCCCTCGGAGTCAATATTTGATGCGTAGATAAAACCGCCTGAATCAACATCGATACCCGTGAACTCGGTAGGGATAAAAAGCTTCTGATTCGAGCGCTCCTCCTTTGATGCAAAGCGTCTCCAGAACTTCTCCCAGGGGGATATCTTGACATCTATAGTTCCAAAATATCCTGTAAAATTGCCGTCACTCTCAAAAACCAATATACCCTCGAAGGCACCCTTGCTGATGACATATACTCTGTCCGCATAGTCAACAGTGACCTTCAAAGGAACAAAGGCAAAGTCGTCATCAAGTATCTCTGATTGGGGATTGTCAACTATCTTTACGAATTCTCCCTCGGGAGTTAAGACAACCACTCTGGCGTTGTTTGAATCTGCCACATAGAGATTGCCGCTTTCAGATACGCACACACCATAAGGTGCATTGAAGCCATCCTTTGCTCCATCCCTATCAAATGAATCTATAACTCTTATAACCTTAGTCATATCAGAGTTCATCACCACGATACGATTGTTCCCTGTATCCGCTACGAAGATATCGCCGTCAGCCGACACGCACATATCCTGTGGACTCGAAAGAGTAGACTCTCCTATCTGATCCATGGTGACTATACCGTCAGGAACATAGGCCGCAGGAGTTTTTACGATATACTTCCAATAGTTATAATTGTAGGTATCGTAGGGAATCTCGTCCTCCGCATTTGCCGTAAGTGTGACTACGGATGAAACTGCGATAACCGACGTAAGACAAAGAGCGATAGCTTTTTTCAACTTATTCAGTTTTGGTAAAAACATTTTCTTCACCATATGTATCACTCTTTCATACCTGAGGTTGTCATTGTTTCAAGGACATTGCTCTGGCAGGCCAGGAAGAAAATGATAGGCACTGCCGCAATGATAAATGTAACCGCTGCCGATGCTCCGGCTCTTGCGGTACCTCCCGCTGCGATCTGCTGAAGTGCAAACTGCAAGGGCTTTAATTGTTCGTCTCGTAAGAACATTGCTCCCGTGTTGCCCCACATCTGCTGGAACTGGAATATGGCAAGAGTGAGCCATGCGGGCTTTACGTTGGGCATCACGATCTTCCAGAAGATCTGATATTCCGTGGCTCCGTCAAGTCTCGCGGATTCCATCAAAGAGACCGGAAGCTGTTCCATAAACTGTTTCATAAGATATAGTCCCATGCCATACTGCCAAGCCGGAAGTATCAAAGCCGCATAAGTGTTGTTGATATGAAGCCAGCTGATGATCATATAGTTGGGTATCTGAGTAACCGTCCATGAGAACATCATTGAAAGGACTACCATATTGAAGAGGAGCTTCTTACCGGGGAACTCATGCTTTGCCAGGGGATAAGCTGCCAGGGATGCAACTATGACATGGCCGAAGGTTCCAAGTCCGGTGATGATGATGGTATTCAATATGTATCTTGAAAAAGGTACCCACGAATCATTCATGATGATGAAGAGATCCGTGAAATTCTCAAGGGTCGGATTCCTGACAAATATCCTGGGGGGATATTGGAATATCTCATCAAGAGGCTTCAAGCAGTTGTTGATGATCATGACCAAAGGTAGGGACATAAATATGCCGCACACGATCATGATGAAGAAGAGGATCCCGTTTCCCGCAACGGAACGATTCACCTTCTTCTCTTTAAAGTGCTTTTTCTGAAGCTCTGCTACCACTGCATCCGGATCCTTGTCGGGGATTCCCGGTGTATGTGTCACACCGCTGTGGGTGTCTGTGTTCTTGTATTTCTTTTTTAGCTTTTTTATCTTCTCGGGCTCTTCTACCTCGCCACGTTCATTTAGCGAATAGCTTTTTCCAATCTTCACTTCAAGCTTTTCGGCGGGCACAAGTCTTCCCACATCCTCGGCCTTCAAAGAGGTATCCTCAGAAGCTTCTTCTGTTGTTTCTTCAGTAGTTTCTTCTGTAGTCTCTTCGATAATCTCTTCTACCTTTGCTTCTTCTACTTTAGGGTTGTTGTTATTCTTCTTTTTAGACATTTACTACTCACCAACCCTTCTAAGTAATTTCTGTACCAGCTTGTTGGTTCCTACCATCAGGAAGAACAAGACTGTGGCGATGGCAGATGCATAACCCATATCAAATCTCGTTGAACCGTAGTCAAGAAGGTGGGTTACAACCGTTGCACCTGCGTAGTTGACCGAGGGATTTCCTGCAAGCTGAATGGATATATCCGCTACGGCAAATGACTGTGTGATCTGCATTACCGCACCGAACATGAGCTGGGGTTTCATGGCAGGCAGTGTTACAAACCAAAGCTCCTGCCAACGGTTCTTTACACCGTCTATGGCAGCCGCCTCATAGAGAGAACGGTCAACAGTCTGAAGTCCGGCTATGAAGGAAAGGAAGCCGGTACCAAGGGAAAGCCAAAGCTGCACTACGATCAGGCAGGGAAGGATGAGCTTTGCATCCTGCATCCAGAGCTTTTGTTCATCGATAAAGCCAAGGCTTATAAGTATACCGTTTAAGTAACCGTAACGATCGCTTGAAAGGATCAGCTGCCATACCATATATGCATTTCCACAGATAGAAGGTGCATAGAATATAAGCGTAAGTATGGTTCTGATCTTGGGTCTGAATTCATTGATGATCCAAGCAAAAAGCAGACATAAAAGGTAGCTTATGGGACCTGTCACAACAGCGAATATCAATGTGTTCTTAAGTGAGATAAGGAAGATATCATCCTCCAAAAACAGCTTTATATAATTGCCCCAACCATTGAAGGTAGGCCACTCAAGCATATTGAAATATGTGAAGGAAAGGGCTATGGAGATTGCAACCGGCAATACCGTAAAACAGAAGAACAGTATAAAATAGGGTGCCATCATGATATAGCAGGCCTTCGCCTTTTTTATCTTGTAACCGAGCTTATTGGTACGCTTTGCTATCTCATCGGAATCAACTATGGCGCGAGCCTCTGCGTCGCGTTTTGCACGTTCTTCTCTCTCTTTTTTAGCACGCGCTTCTTCTTTAGCAAGCTTTTCGTCAAGCTCTTTATTCATCTCTTTTTTATCTTGAGATTTGCTCACGGCAGAGCCTCCTTCCTACTTTTCTTCTATGGGTAATCCGAATTCTATTCGTTTATATCGTATCTCGTCGTTGATATACAATACTTTATCCATCAGCTCTTCTCTGGGTGAAGCCGTATCCGTCTCGGTGGTCACCGTATAGAAGGCGTTGTTTACATTTCTCCATGAGTAGTATCCGCCGGGAACCTGAGGTATGCCGTCCACCCAGGTAAATGCTTTGGCAAGATTCTCGTATGTATCAACCGGCCAGGGCATCCTCTCAAATGCATCCTTGTTGGCTGTTGCAACTCTGGCGGCTGAACCCATAAGGCTCTCCATCTCTCTGTCGTAAAGTGTCTGAACATCCGCATCCGTCCACCATTTGATAAACTGCCAGCACTCATCGGGATACTCGGTGTCCGCCATGATCATACTGGCAAGACCGGTACATCCAACGGAGTGATCGATGGTTCCGTCTTCTTTTTTGGTTCCCGGAACCATGGTAAAATCCCAAAGTCCCGCAATATCGGGAGCCGATACCTCAAGGTTGTTGTATATGGTGTAGTCACCTATGATGATGGGACACTCACCGGTACGAAATCTCTCCTCAACAGATGTGGTCTTATCAAGACCGTAGTCCGTGTAAAATTCACAGTATTGCTTGAAGGTGTTGACTGCCACATCAGAATCGAGAGCTGAGGAAATACCGCCCTCGTTGTAATACTTTCCACCGTTCTGATAAAGGAGCATGGCATATATCTGCTCCCCGGGAAGCATACCGAATTCCATCTGATTCTTGGAAAGAACCGACATGATGACCTTTACATCATCCCAGGTCTCCGGTACCGAAAGTCCAAGCTCAGCAAGGATATCTTTTCTGTAGAACATCACCGGGAAGGTCTGTGTCTCGGGAAGTGCATAAAGTGATCCCCCAAATGAAAATGCCTCATAAGCGCTGGGATAAAATCTCGAGGTCACTTCGTCCACATCTGAAAATCTTGAAAGATCAAGAACCGCATTTCTAAGTCCATAGTTTACGGGAGTATCATTTCCCGTATTAAGAACCGCTCCCGCGATACCGTTGGTATTGGCAACCTGTATAGCCACATCCGGTCCCTCTCCCGCAAGCTCTGCTCTAAGGAGGGTATTCATATCAACCAGCTGCACATTTACATTTATTCCGTAAACACTGGTGAAGGATTCATCGATAAGCGATCTGATAACATTTGCCTGATCACGACCTGTTCCTATCCAAAGTGTGATGGTGGGATCATCTGAATTCTCCTCAGATGTAGCTCCAAGGGAATTGTAGTCGATGGTAAATGAATATCCCAGTCTCTTCATCTCGTTGCTTATATTGGAGAATACTGAATTCTTCGCTATCTTTATATCCTTGCTTGAGGATGTAATATAGAGTCTGTCTATCTGTAGGGGCTGACTGATAACCTGAGTGATCCATGTACCGCAGGCTCTTACATTGGTCTTATAGGTGCTGATAACTCTTACAAAATGCTCCACATCCTTTATGAGATAATCAAGCTGGTCTCTCATAGTTATAAGCACTGTCTCTTTATCGGAGGTGTGACCCACAGCTTCTCTAAGCTGAGAAATTGCTGAGTCAATCTCCTCTCTCACCTCAGTCATATCGGAAACAATATCGGGAAGTGATGCCTCGATCTGATAGTCACGATAGGTATCGGGAGTAACACCGATGATCCTTATTACCTTCCTGTAAATAGAATTAAGCTTGCTCACCGAATCCTGAACCTTGGCTATGACATCCGAGAACTCACCGAGCACCACCTGCATCCTGATGGTATGACTTCCCTTTTTTAAGTAAAACTTGAAGGGATTGTCAGAGGCATCGGAAAGGGTATCAAGCCTCCACGACGAAGAGTAATAAAAGCCGTAGCTTTCAAGCTCTGAAAAAGGCACCTCTCCATCAATAAAGATCTTTCTTGAAACATAGATACCTCGCATGAAGTTCTGCTTATCAAATAATGACACCTCGTAGTAACCATCCTCGGGCACCTCGAAATCCCACTCGATCCACTGTCCCGCCTTCTGCCAGCTTGTACCGCCAATGGTGTTATTCAAAAGCTCCTTGGCACTTGCGGGAGAAAGAGCAGGAGAGCTTTGATCCTGCTTCGGGTAGAGCATCTGAGAAGATGTCTTTTTCGCATCCTCTCCTTCAATGACGATCTCCACACCGGAGGTATCCTTTGCGCCCTCGCTGTCCCATGCAGATTTCTTTGCAGCATAGTCTGTTGTATTTTCAGTGTTGGTAAATGTGAGTTTGCCAAGCAACATGGGCTCTCTTCTTGAATTGATGGTAAGAGTATGCTTGCCGGCAGTTAGATAAAAGCTCAAGGGACTTGTGATATATCCCTTGTTGTCGTAGAGCTTTGAGTTTACCCATTCGGGTATCTCTATAGAAGTGGGCTTCATATCATTGCCCTGATTGTCCTTGTTCCAGGTAACAGAAGTCTTTCCTTCATCAAAGGCCTTCTTTGCAAGATCAGTGGTCCAGATACGGGAAAACTCCACGATTGAAAGCTCGCTGTAGGGAAGCTCACCGTCTAAGAAGAAGCTTCTCTGTATCTCGGAGTTCTTGCCCTCTACGGGATAGTAGCAAAGCTCCAGCTCGTAAAGTCCTTCCTTCGCTACCTCAAATTCATATTCAATAAGTCCGTTCTCTGATGTATAAACCGCATCCCCATCAAAGCCTTCAAAGTTACTTTTAATTTCAGGAGTAGCTTCAACATTATTCTCAAGATATGCCGAATAGCCTGATGCGGGGATCTCTATATCTTCAAGGGGGCGTTGTGCGTCTTTGTGTTCTTCAAGATATGAAGAATATCCATTGCCCGATGAAGCAAAGGAGCCGGATATCTCCTTTGCCTCATCACCTGTAAGGACAGATGCGCTTGCGGGCACCACACTCAAAAGCCCCCCCACGAGGACAAAAGCCAAAAACAGGGCTAACGATCTCATAATACTTCCTCCAAAATTACCTGTTATACGTAATACCATTTATCCTTATCTTCCTTCTTTGGATCCGGCATATATTTTCTCATTGCCTTTTCTATGGGAAAGCTTATAAAAAGCGTCCAGAGAGAGGGAAGAAAAACCATCAATACCATAGGGAGTCTGAATAAAAAGATCCAAATGATCCCTCCCGCTAAGATAAGCATGAGCAAGGTGTAATGGATATTCCTTACCATGATCACGAAGGTAAGCTCCATGATCTTTTTAAACTCAAGCTTAAATCTTGAGATCACCGGAAATGCATAGATCAAAAATCCTATACTCAAGGCTGCAAGCACAGTATATACCCTCATCAAAAAGCTTCCGTGGGTATTCTTCATGGCCGCTGCCACATCTATCAGCTTAAAAATCGCCACACCCCACATGAGACCGATAAGCGTGATATATGTAGCATTCTTTATGCAAGCCTTGAATGCATTTATAAACTCCTTCGCAGGATAACCCCTGCTTTTTCTGATACTTTTAACCACTGAATAGTAAAGAGCTGAGCTCGCCGCACCTATTGTTACTATGGGCAACGAAGCGATAAGCCACATAAAACTAAGGATGACAAGCTCGCCGGTCTTTGTAAGAAGCATGACCGCTGTTCCGTCCTGATCAAAGAACCCTAGCCTTTGTTTTTCCTCATATCCATCCTTCGCTCTTTCCTTCATAAAAGCACCTTTTAATTTCTTTTTACTTAACAACTATGTGTAGTTTAACATATTTTTAATTTCATTACAAGTATTTTTAAGTTGTTTTTAATTAAATTTAACTAAAAAATCAGCTCCTCTTACTTTTTAAGTAAGAGGAGCCGAAGGTTACCTCTGCCGCCTTTTCACGATAAACCGGATTTACTATATTGCTTATCAAATCTGCAATGCCGTCCACCCTATCTTCAGAGAGTTTCTTTTGAACCAAACTCATCCATGGTTATTTTTTGTGATCCACCTTGTTAAGAAGAATCACTTGTACATCAAACAGTGTAGAGTGTTCAAAATAATAAAGCATAGGATCATCAATAACTTAGTTTTATCACTGAAATGATTTTTATTATCACGGATAAGTGATACCGGACTTTGCTTTAACAGCCAAACAGAAGGAACTACAGAGATCAGTATTACGGTAGCAACAGAAATCACCAACGCTGCAAGACATTTTGCCTGCCTCGACATCGAAAAACATATCTGCTAAAAACGAGCCGACATTTCCGCTATAGTAATAGAACAATCCAATAACCATCACGATAAACGCAATCAGTGATAGAAGCATTCCAAGCATAGTCCTAAAGGCATTGTTGGCAAGCTTTTCTGCTCCGAATTCTATATAATCTCTGATTTTCATCCAAACAACTCCTTAAAAATATCTCTATCAGTCGCGAGTTCTACGACTGACAGA
>JAFYAS010000006.1 GCA_017540605.1 Lachnospiraceae bacterium
GAAGAGCTTCGTGCTCAGATAAAGGGAAGCGGTATAGGTACCAGTGCAACCCGTGCTGAGATCATTAAAAAGCTTGTGAACATCAAGTACCTTGATCTCAACAAAAAGACTCAGATCATCACTCCCACACAGCTTGGAGAGATGGTACATGATGTGGTATATTGCTCTATCGGAGCACTTTTGGTTCCCAATCTCACCGCAAGCTGGGAGAAGGGACTTACCATGGTAGCAGAGGGAACTGTTAGCGAGGATGATTATATGAAAAAGCTTGATGCATTTGTAAGCGACAAGACCAATGCGGTAAAATCATCCTACCAGAATGCAGTGCTCAATGAACGCTTCAGATATATTGCGACATTTTATAAAACACCCTTGAAAAAGGGAAAAAGCACAAAGAAAAAAGGAGAATAGAAATGACTGATTGTTTGACTATTGAAAGCTTATATAGCCTTGATAAAACCCTTGCAGGGGATTATCTTAAGGGCTTTACATATCCCTGGGAGGCTCTTAAGGGTATAGGTGAGCTTATCCTGTCTCTTGGAGCGACATTGTCTTTAGATGAATATGACAAGCAGGGAGAGAATGTATGGATACACAAGAGTGCAAAGATCTATCCCAACAATTATATCGCAGGCCCTGCCATCATAGGTGCAAGGACTGAGGTGAGACCCGGTGCCTTCATCAGAGGCAATGCTTTGGTTGGTGAGGATTGTGTAGTGGGCAATTCAACAGAGCTTAAGAATGTGATCATTTTTGATCATGTTCAGGTTCCTCATTACAACTATGTAGGCGATTCCATACTCGGTCATTATTCCCATATGGGAGCAGGCTCTATCACATCCAATGTAAAGGCGGACAAGACTCCTGTTCATGTAAAGGGAGAGGGCTTTGATATTGATACAGGCCTTAAGAAATTTGGCGCTATGCTTGGTGATCATGTAGAGGTAGGCTGTAATACAGTACTTAATCCCGGAACTGTAGTTGGGAAGAATTCCAATATTTACCCCGTTTCCATGGTGAGGGGCTATGTGCCTGAGGGAAGTATTTACAAGAAACAGGGCGAGGTAGCAGTTAAGAATTAGATCAGAGGGTTATGACTATGACAGAAGAAGAACAGCGTTATGTATATGTGATGATATCCCAGACCCCTACGGGCTTTGGAAAGCTTATCAGGTTCTTTGGCGGGATGAAATACAATCACACCTCAATTTCATTTGACAGAGATATGCATCAGCTCTACGGTTTTGCCAGAAAGGTGCACAGGGTACCTGTTGTTGCGGGACTTGTTAAAGAATTTCCCAAGAGATTTACTCTCAACAAGGTGGATAATGTACCTGTGATCATATACCGTATCCCTGTTACTACAGCTCAATATAAAGCCGGATTAAGAAAGCTTAAGGAGATACAGGAGGACAAGGAGGAATATCTATACAATCTGTTCTCTGTGATCACCTATCCTATATTCGGGGGCTTTAAGAGCTATAAGGCTTATACCTGTTCGGAGTTTGTGGTTCATCTTTTGGAGACCATGGAGGTTCCCCTTAATACTACCAAGCCGGCTGAAAAGATCACACCTGAGCAGATGGAGGATGTGCTTAAGGACTATGAGATCATTTATGATGGCAATCTTCTTGAGTATGTTTCGGATCCTGATGTGACCAGTCCAGTTTATTTTCAGCCCCCCAGATATTTTAGAGATGGGGTGGCTACTGTCTATACTCTCGGAAGGCTTGCTTATAGGGCGAGGGGCAATCTTTCTCCCATGAGAGCCACTAGATATGTCAAGGATAAGTATAAGAATTACAAAGAGAGGCGGTAATGCTTTTTGGAAGGTGGCTCAAAGATCACTATCGTTACCGGCAAAAGCGGTACCGACAAAACAGAATATGTCTTAAAAAAATTGATCGATAGATCAAAGGAGCCTTCTCATGAAGGCTTGTTCCTTGTTGTTCCGGAGCAGTTTACCATGCAGTCTCAAAAGAAGCTTACAAGACTTCATCCTGAGCATGTGGTTATGGATATTGATATAGTGAGTTTCTTAAGACTTGCTGTAAGGATATTTGATGAGCAGGCTGTAAAGACAGATCAGGTTCTTGAGGATATCGGTAAAACCATGGTCATCACTTATGTCCTTGAAAAGCTTAAGGATGACCTTTCTATTTATAAAAATGTTTATAAGACCTACGGCTTCGTGGATCAGATGAAATCCATGCTTTCGGAGCTTTTTCAGTATGGTATCACAAAAGAAGATGTAAGAGAGACTATCAAGGAGCTTGATCCCAATCTTCCTGTTTCAAGGAAGCTTACGGATCTTCTTTTGGTGTATGAGGAATTTGAAAGCTTTATTGATGGTCATTATATCGTGGCTGAAAAGCTTATGACTCTTTGTGGAGACTATGTTGCATCCTCAAAAAAGCTTGATGGAGCTATAGTTGTATTTGACGGCTTTACAGGCTTTACACCTGTTCAGTATCAGTTTTTGGAAAAGCTTAAAAATGTTTGCTCGGAGATGATATTTACCATCACTATGCCGGAGCTTGAACCCTCCTTTAAGGAAGAGCATAGCCTGTTTCATATGAGCTATGAATATTATCAAAGGATCATGAATCTTTCTAAGGATGGTGGAATATGCGACATAAAGATCATTTCCCTTGATAAGGAAAAATCTATATTTGAATCAAAAGAGATCGCACATCTTGAAGATAATATTTTTAAATATCCCTTTAACAAATGGAACGAAGAACCAAAAAGCATTTTCTTAAATCCCTGCGCCTCAAGAAATGATGAGCTGAAATATGTTGCCAGAGAGATAAAAAGACTTGTGATGGATGAGGGCTTTAGGTATCGTGATATAGCGGTTCTATCAGGTGAATTGGCTGATATAACCTATATTATCTCAGGCGTTATGGCGGATTATGATATTCCTTACTTTATTGATAATACAAGGGATATGATGGCCAATCCCTTTGTGATCTGGCTTACATCACTTTTGAGGATAGAGACCTACGACTATTCCTTTGATGATGTATTTGCTTACTTAAAGACAGGCTTTTCAAAGGCGGTATCCGTAGAGGAAGTGGGCCTGCTTGAAAACTATGCACTGAGAAGAGGTCTTAAAAGCAAGAAGGGATATATGAAGCCTTCTGATGATGAGGTAGTGGAGAACATAAGACTTGCTTTTTTAAAGGAGATGGAGGAGTTCCATAACCTGATAAAGGGTGGAGTCGTAAAGAATTATTTAGAGGGTATATATCGTTTTATGTGCTCTTTAAATATCGAGGATAGGCTTTCATATCTTTCAGAGGAGCTTGAAAAAAAGGGAGAGCTTGAGAATGCAAAGCTATATTCTCAGCTCTTTAAAAAGACTGTTGAGCTTTTGGATAAGATATATTCCCTACTTGGCAATGAACACATGAAGAGAGAAGATTTTCTGAATATTTTTGAAACCGGTCTTTCTTCTATCTCCGTGGGTATACTTCCCCAGGGACTTGATAAGGTAAGCTTCGGTGATGTGATGAGGAGCCGTTTTGACAATATAAAGGTTTTATTCTTTATGGGCCTGAATGAAGGAGTTGTACCGAGATCAGGCGTAAGAACCATGCTTCTTACCGACAGCGACAGAGGGCATATAAAGGATAAGCTAGAGCTTGCCCCTGACACGAAAAAGAGAAGCTATGAGGAACAGTTTTATCTTTATCTGGCTCTCACTAAACCGACAAAAAGGCTTTATCTCTCTTATCATATGCTTTCGGATGACAATAAAAAGGCAAAGCCATCCTATCTGATATCAAGGATAAATGCGATTTTTCCAAAGCTTAATACCTGCTTTGATGATGATCATTTTGTCTACAATGAGGCAGAGGTCTTTGACAGACTCTCTCATTATAAGCATGAGGATCATATATTCGATGGTGAGTATTATGAGGTACTAAAAAATCTCGCAAGGGAGTCGGGAAGAGATATCCTTTTTGAAAGAGGAATGACATTTCCTGTCTGGGATAAAAAGGTATCTAAAGAGCTTGCGAAAAAACTATATGGAGAGGATACACATATCACCGTATCAAGACTTGAGCTTTACGCAGGCTGTGCATTTTCTTATTTTTTACAATATGGTTTAATGCTAAAGGAAAAGAAAAAATATGAGATAGATGTGGCTGATACGGGAACTATACTCCATGCTGTGATGGAGGGCGTATTCAAGTCCTATGCGGATGATCTGCAGGGCATAAGAACAGCAGATATAGCTGAGTGTATAGAAAGATCAAGGCAGGTGCTTGATGAGGTGTTATCTGCAGATGAATACGTAGAGCTTTTCTCAGAGACCACAAGAGGAGAGTTTCATAAAAAAATACTTGAAGGAGTTGTGGAGACAACCATCACATCCTTAAAGAATCAGCTTTCTCACGGAAAAATGATTCCGAAGGAATTTGAGCTTTCCTTTGGTCAACATGGAAGGAACAATTCTTATCTGACACTTGACCTTAAGGATGGTATAAAGCTTAAGCTAAAGGGTGTGGTCGACAGGGTTGATATCTATTTCGACGAAGATGATAAAAAACTATATGTACAGGTGATCGATTATAAATCCGGTGCTAAGGATATCAATTATACAAAGCTTTTTTACGGGACTCAGGTTCAGCTCCCGGTATATATGAATGTTGTGAAGGAATGGGCGAAGACTAAATATCCCGGATATGAAGTATTGCCGGTGGGCATGTATTATTATCACCTTCAAAATCCATTGATCGATCTAGAGGATGGTCAGGACTATGAAAAAGAACTGAAAAAAAGACTCAGACTTTCCGGAGAAACCGTTGGTGAAAAGAAGGTCATCGAGCTCATTGACAATGGCCCCGGAGATGTAGTCAATGTAAGATTCAAGAAAGATGGTGAGTTTGATGCCAACTCAAAGGTAGTTGAAAAAAGAGAACTGGATGCCATCTGCGATTATGCCGAGAAAAAGCTTGTAGAAATATCCGAGCGAATGTTTGACGGAGAGATTCCTGCAGAGCCTTATTATTATAAAAAGGTAACCGCCTGTGAATATTGCCCTTACAAGGAGATATGTCTTTTTGATCCCACTATCAAGGGATTTAAATACAGATTCTTCAAGGATCAGGATAAGACTATGATCACGAAAACGGAAAAAGAAGAGTAGATTATGGAATGGACTAATGAACAAAGATCAATATTGGAGGCTTCAGGAAGCAATATCCTAGTATCTGCTGCGGCGGGCTCAGGAAAGACTGCTGTACTTGTTGAGAGGATCATCCGTATGGTGACAGATGAGACCTCTCCTCTTGACATTGATAGGATACTTGTAGTCACATTTACCAATGCGGCTGCTGCTCAGATGAAGGAAAAGATAAATGATGCCCTTATAAAAAAGCTTGAGGAGGATCCCTCTGATCAGCATATAGCAAAGCAGATAGCAGGGATAAATAGGGCGAACATTATGACCATAGACAGTTTCTGTCTTCGTGTTGTGAAGGAGAATTTTCATGTTCTGGCTATCGATCCCAATTTCTCCATAGAAGACAACGAAAAGCTTGGGGAGCTTAAAAGGCAGGCTATGGATGAAACCCTAGAGGAAGCTTATAGATCAGACAATGCTGATTTTATAACCTTTGTAAAATGCTTTGGCGGAGATAAGAACGATCAAAGGATCGAGGATGAGATAAGGAAGGTAGTGGGGCTTTCAGACAGCGCTCCTGAGCCTTTATTTTGGCTATCAAATGCAAAGGCATCCCTAGAGCTTGATACCATAGAGAAGGTTGAGGAAAGCCCTTGGTTTAAGAGCCTTGTTGACTCTATACATGAGAAAATGAAAAGTACGATCTTTGTGATGGAGGATATTTTAAGGCGTGCAAACAGAATTGGAGCCGCTGACAAATTTATAGAACATATCACCGCTGAAAAGGGCTTGATGGAGAATGTTCTTCATTCAAACACCTACAAGGCATTAAAGCTGTCCTTTGAGGAAAGGGTTTCGGGAACTATAAGATATCCAAAGTCAGAGGAATATGATGAAGAAATAAAGCTTATGAAGAGCATGAGAACAAAGGCTTTAGATACCTTCAAGGCAGCCAACTGCTTTACGACAGACGAGGACGAGCTTTTATCGGTGCTTTCGGTTGTGAAACAGCATATGAGTATCCTTATAGAGCTTTCAAAAAGTTATTCAAAAAGGCTGTTGGAGCTTAAAAAGGAGAATAATATCTTCAGCTTTTCCGATATAGAGCATTTTGCTTATCAGGTTCTTGTTGAGGACGGAAAGCCCACAAAGATCGCAGATGCTTATCGGGATACATTTTATGAGATAATGATAGATGAATATCAGGACAGTAATCTCTTGCAGGAGGAGATACTTTCTTCACTGTCCGGACAGACAAAGAATAGCCATAATGTGTTTATGGTTGGAGATGTAAAGCAGAGTATTTACAAATTCCGTATGTCCCGTCCTGAGCTTTTTATGGAAAAATATGACGCTTATAAGGATGGGAATGATGACTATATCCCTTCGGATGAGCCACCCTATAAGAAGGCATCGGATTCACTTTTACAGGGAATAAAGCTTGAGCTTCACAACAATTTCCGAAGCAGGGCAGTTGTCCTTGAGGCTGTCAATTACATATTCTATCAGCTGATGACGGCAAATCTTGGAGGCTGTGATTATGATGAGAGTGTAAGGCTTGTTCCGGGGCTTAAGTTTCCTTCCACAGATAAAAATGTGAGCGTGACCACTGAGCTTTGCGTGATAGACGAAGAGGGCGAGGATTCAGAGGATGAAGCCCTTCAAGCTATAACAAAGGCTGAAAGAGAGGCAGCTTTTATAGCATCGCGGATCAATCAACTGGTGGGTATAACAGGAGAGGATCCTCTTTATGTTTCTGACAGAAATGGTGGCTATAAGAAGGCAAGCTATGGTGATATAGCTATCCTTTTAAGGAGTAGGACTGAATTTTTGACATTCTCAAGAGTTTTAGAGGATGCGGGGATTCCGGTTGCCTGTGAAAAGGAAGCAGGATTTTTCAATACAGTTGAGATCAGGACTCTATTAAGCTATCTTGTGATCATTGACAACCCTTATTCTGATATAGAGCTTGTAGCAGTACTGCATTCACCCCTTTATGGCTTCACCAACGAGGAGCTTGGAAGTATCAGGGTAAATGGAAGAAATATGAATAGCTTTTATGAGGCACTTATAAATTATGACGGTGATAAAGAGCTTCTTGAGAAAATAAAAGACTTCCTTGATGATTTCAATGACCTAAAGGAGAAAGGAAGATATTATGAGGTTTCGGTATTCATTTCCTATCTTCTTAAAAAGACCGGATATCTAAGCTTTCTAAAGGGGATGGATTCTGAAAAGAGAAGACTTGCCAATGTGGATTATCTGATAAGCTCAGCTAAGAAATTCACATCAGGGGGACACTATTCCCTTTTTGAATTCATAAATTATGTAAATGGAATGAAGGACTTAAAGCTCGAGCTTGGTGAGGCCAATCTGGTAAGTGAAGGTGATGATGTGGTAAGCATCACAACCATGCACAAGAGTAAGGGCTTGGAGTTTCCCATAGTTTTTGTTTCACAGCTTGGAAAAAAGATAGACAAAAGAGATGCCACTCCGAAGATCATAGCTCACAACGATTGGTATCTAGCTTCAAAGTATGTATATGAAAAGCCGGGTCCTGAAAAAGAGACTCTTATGCGAAAGGCCTTTGCCGAGGATATTGTAAGAGACAGCATTTCCGAGGAGCTTCGAGTGCTTTATGTAGCGCTTACGAGAGCAAAGGAAAAGCTTATTATGACAGGATCCTCCAAGGATTATGACAAGATGGTGGACTCCTACAGAGATATAGCTTCCTACACAGAACTTAAGCTACCCTACGGAAGGCTGATAGGTGCATCAACCTTTTTGGATATGATCACTATGGCATTTATGAGACAGCCTGATTTTATGAAGGCAAATGGCATCAGTGCTTCGGGAAAAGCCACCATAGACAGTTCAAGGGTGCAGCTTTTATTTACTCGTGTAAGAGATGCGGATATAAAAAGGATGATCGCAGAAAACCTTTTAAGTAGATCCGAAAGGGCAACAAAGCATGATGAAAAAAACAGGACGGAGATATCTGATCAAGAGCTTTTGGTCATTGAGGAAAGACTTAATTACAGATATCCACACGAAGCGGCTACAGAGATGAAGACAAAATACTCGGTTTCAGAGCTTAAGGATGCAGAAGAGGATTATGAGCCCTTGCCTGATATACCCTCTGAGGTTTTAGAAAAGTCAAAGCCAGCTACTGTTCCTGATTTCTTAAAGGAGAAGGATGCTTCGGGAGCAAAAAGAGGAACACTTTATCATCTTATTATGGAGCTTATTGATTTTTCGGCTATCGAAGATATTGATTCTTCAAAGCGAGAGGTAAAAAAGCTCTTAGAAAGCGGCAGACTTCCGGAAGAAACAAAAAAGCTTGTTAAGCTTGATGAGATATATGCATTTTTTGGTACCGACCTTTCAAAGGAAATGATAGCTGCAGCAAAAAAGGGCAGGCTAAAAAAAGAGTCCCAGTTTGTTATGGAGACAGATATAAGAGATATATATCCTGATTGTAATGAGGATGAAAGGGTTCTGATCCAGGGAATCATTGACGCGTGGTTTATAGACGAACAGGGCGAGATAGTGGTAGTGGATTATAAGAGCGACAGAGGAGAGCTTCCCCTTGACTCTTATGGAAAGCAGATAGATTATTATGCTAAGACCCTTGGAAGGCTATATGGCAAAGAAGTGAAAAGAAAGTATATTTACTCCTTTAAGGAGACGAGATCATATGAGATAAAGGAAGGATAGACATGGCAGGAAGAGATAAAAATGAGATGAAGGATATAACCCTTCTCGGAAATAAGAATGTAACCTATAAATCGGATTATGCACCGGAGGTTTTGGAAAGCTTTGACAATAAGCATCCGGACAATGATTATTTTGTGAAGTTTAATTGCCCTGAGTTCACAAGCTTATGTCCCATTACAGGACAGCCCGATTTTGCAACCATTTATATTTCCTATGTGCCGGATAAAAAGATGGTGGAATCAAAGTCCTTAAAGCTATATCTGTTTAGCTTTAGAAATCATGGTGACTTTCATGAGGACTGTGTTAATATCATCATGAAGGATCTGATAAAGCTGATGGATCCGAAGTATATAGAGGTGTGGGGAAAGTTCACCCCAAGAGGCGGTATTTCCATAGACCCCTACTGCAATTACGGAAAAGCCGGTACCAAGTGGGAAGAGGTAGCCTTTTACAGATTGAAAAATCATGATATGTATCCGGAAAAGGTAGACAACAGGTAGGAAGAAACTATGACTTATGATGATGCGGTAAAGGCAATCCTTGATATACCCAAATTTGCAAAAAAGACCGGAACGGATAATCTGAAGAAGATATTAAAGGAGCTTGGTGCTCCGGAGAAGAAGATAAAGTGCATACATGTGGCGGGTACCAACGGAAAGGGCTCTACAACTATGTATCTTGCCGAAACCTTTAGGGCGGCAGGCTATAGAACAGGAGCCTTTACATCACCTCACCTTGTAAAGATCAACGAGAGGATACGCATTAATGGTGAGTGTATAAGTGATGAGGATTTTCTTTTTGAGTATCAGCATGTTGAGAGTTCGATAGCGTCTATGGAGGATGTAGCATATCCCTCATTTTTTGAGTTTATCTTTATCATGGCCTGTTGTTATTTTTCAAGAAAACAGGTAGATATGGTCATCTATGAGACAGGGCTTGGAGGAAGGCTTGATGCGACCAATGTGATCACGCCCTTGTTTTCAGTCATCACCTCTATAGGACTTGATCATATGCAGTATCTCGGTGATACCATAGAAAAGATAGCCTATGAAAAGGCAGGGATCATAAAGGAAAATATCCCTGTATGTTTCTTTTCAAGAGATGAGGACTCGGAAAGAGTCATAAAAGAGGTCGCAGCAAAAAGGAATTCCAGACTTTATTTACTTAAGTCCGACGATATTATTACAGATAAAAAAACCTCGAAAAGCATTGATTTTTATGTAAATTGTGAGTATTATAAGAGTGGTCTGTTTTCTGTTTCTTCAATAGCTTCCTATCAGCCGGAGAACGGAGGACTTGCAGCCTTGACGGCCCATATACTTGGTATAGAAGATCCTTTTATAAAAGAAGGTCTTATGGCTATGCGTATGGATGCAAGGATGCAGAGACTTTTTGAAAATGTATATTTAGACGGAGCCCACAATCCGGAAGCAATCAGTGCGCTTATAAAAACTGCAGGAACAAGCTTTAAGGATAATAACATAAGGCTTATGTTCGCTGTGGCAAATGATAAGGATTATGAAGAGATGGCAAGGCTTCTTGTCACGGGTCTTTCTCCGAGGGCTATTTATATCACTGCCATCGGTGGAGAAAGAAGGACAGCTATTAAGCGGGTAAAGCAATGCTTTAGAAGCTATGCTGATTGCGAGATAAAAACCGGAGAGGATGCTTTGGGGATTTTTACTCAGGCAAAAGATGATATGAAGGATGGAGATATCCTTCTTATAGTGGGTTCGCTTTATCTGGCGGGAGATATCCTTTCAGAATATAATAAAAGGGTGGATGAATAAATGATAAATTTTGATGAAGAGATCAGAAAGCTAAAGCCTGTTTACGAGGTGGACGAGGCAGAGGATGCTATATATGCCAACGATCTAAAGGATGTTACTGATATATTGGTTGAGATGGTTAAAGAGATTAAGGAGAAGTAATGAATTGTTTATATTGCGGCTCTCCTGCGGTTGATGAGACAGGTCATTGCCATGAGTGCGGTTTAAATCAGCGCATTTTATATAAGGCATACAATACCTCTAATTACTATTACAACCTAGGGCTTGACAGAGCCAAGATCAGAGATCTGTCGGGAGCTATAGAGGTTTTAAAGCTCTCGCTAAAATACAATAAAAGAAATACCAATGCAAGGAACCTTTTGGGCCTTGTTTATTATGATATGGGCGAATGGGTATTGGCGCTTTCACAGTGGGTTATTTCAACCAACTATGACAGCAACAAGAAGAACGCTGCCAACAAATATATCAAGCAGCTTCAGGCCAATTCCATAAAGCTTGATTCCAATTCAAGGATGGCGAATACCTATAACAGGGCTTTGCTTTTAGCGGCATCAGGAGCTGAGGATCTTCCCTTTATCCAGCTTAGGCGAATACTTAAGACCAATCCTCATTTTGTGAAGGGCTTTTTGATGCTTGGTCTTATCCATATAAAGATGGAGGAGTATGGAAAGGCCGGAAAGTGCTTTAGACGCGTGCTAAAGATTGATCGTTTCAATCCCACAGCCATCCGTCTTCTTAAAGAGATGGATCTGCCGGAGGAGGATTATGATGAGGATGATATTGAGGACATCTATCAGGCTGAGATCGGTGGAGATACCGAGAAACTCGATATCGGAGAGCTTCTTGAAAACAGCAAGCAGGATGAAGAGGATGATTCTGAGGATGGCATAAAGTTTAGAGGCTTTAAAGAGGTCAATTTTGCAAAGTATGCGCTGGTATATGTGATAGTGGGTATCGTACTTGGAATTGCTACCATGACATTTTTGGTCATGCCCTCAAGAGTCAATTCCGTGAGAGCAGAGTATTCGGATATAAAGCTTACCTTTAGTGATGAGATAGCAAAAAAGAATGCATCAATCTCGGATTCACAGGCAAAGCTTGAAAGTGCGAATCAGCAGGTCGAAAAGCTTAAAAAGCAGCTTGAGGAGGCTACAGAGGCGGATGGAAGCAATAGTATTTACGATAAGCTTTTTGATGCCAATGAGCTTCTTGCTTCAGAAAAGGTGAAGGATGCCATACTAAAGCTTGAGGATGTTGAGATCGATGAGCTCACCTCAGAGGGAGCAAAAAAGCTATACAGATCCGTGATGGACGCCGGAAAGGGTGATATATATGATACTTTTATGGCTGACGGACAAAAGGCCTTGGAGGATTCTGATATCACAAGTGCCATCAGATATCTGACTCTTGCCTCGAAGATAGATGATACAAAGGCAAAGCCGCTTTTCTTCCTTGCGAAGGCTTACGAGACGGATGGCAATGCAACTAAGGCCAATGAGATAAGGGATTATATCGACGAACATTTCCCTGATAGTAAATATGCCAATGGTGGTGTAGCCGCAGGTGATGGCGAAGATGCCGAGGATGCTGATGAGGATTCGGATAACCGCGATCAGGAAGACGGCGGAGCCGGGGATGAAACCGATGAAGCCGATGGTGAAGGTGATGCCGAAGCGGGTGACGCCGACGGCGGAGCCGAGGACAATGAGGGCGAGGATAATGAGGATTAAAGCAGAGCTTGCTTTAACAATTATATTATTGGTTTTGTTTTTGACATCCTGCATTTATGTTGACGAAGGAAGATCAGAGGATTTTGACTGTATTTTTTATCTGATCAATTCCGGACCTGAGGATGATTTTTTCAAAATCCTAAAGCAGGGAGCGGAGGATGCTGCTTCGGAGATGAACATTAAGCTTGAGACTCGTGCTTTAAGAATTGCCAATAACGCGGTTGCTCAGCTTGAATATATCAATGAGGCTGAAAATGCAGGTGCCAGAGGAATAACCATTTCCCCGGTAAATGATCCAAAGGTAGAAGAGAAGTTAAAGGATCTAAGGCTTCACGGTGTTGTGATCAATAGCTTCGACAGGCGTGTTGATAAGGAAATCTGTGATATTACTGTAGGCACGGATTCCTATGAATCCGGGGAGATAGCTGCAAGAAGAGGTATAGAGGCCATAGGCGGAAGTGGTGAGATATTGGTAGTGACCAATGGAGTATCGCGAAGGTCTGTAGACAGAGCCAATGGATTTACCTCATATTTGGAAGCACTTCCTATCGATAAGAAGACAAGCCTTAGCATATCTGATACTGTAACGGATGATGCAACCAAGGATGATGCGAAGAACAAAGTAAAAGAGAGTTTAAAGGGACATCCGGACGTAAAGCTTATATTTGCTACTGGCTCTGCTGAGCTTTGTGGAGCTTATGAAGCTGTTTCTGAGCTAAAGCTTGATGGGATAGAGCTTATTGGCTTTGATGTAACCGATCAGACAAAAGAGCTTTTGCAGAATAAAAGCATATACGGACTTCTTATCCCTGTTCCCTACAATGTGGGATATCTGAGCATAAGATACCTAAAAAAGCTTGCACTTAATGAGGCTGTGGATGATACGATCAATTCGGGTGTTAGGTTTATAAAGGCAGAGGATGCGTATGCTGAGGATTCTAAGGTGTTGCTTTCTGCTTCCTTGAATGAGGAGGTGAAGCCATGAAGGATTCACGCATTAGGATGACATTTAAAGGAGTTCTTGTAACGAGCTATGTTGTCATTTTGGTGATCATGCTCATTATCGGAATCATAAGTGTTTTCTATATCAGAGAGTCATATCTTAATGGTTCAAAGATATATACCAACAACCTAAAAGTTATAGAGATACTTGAGGGCATCGATCAGAATATAAAAGAAACCGATCAATACATATTCAGTATGATGACTGAGCTCGACTCTGAGAATCACAAGGAATATCTCGGACAGGTGAACAGACTGGTTGCGGATACGGAGAGTTTATTAAGGGAATACAAGAATACTCCGGTGACTGAGATGGAATCAGAGAGATTCCTCAGGTACAGCTATGATATAGCCGGATATAACAGACTGGTAGGAGAGATCATCGAAAAGATCGAAAAGGATGATATCACCTTAGCCCTTGATATTTACGAGAAGGAGCTGAAACCTGTACGACTTTGTATATATGAATCCATAGAATCTGCTATTGATCTTTCTGAGATCAGCGCCAATAGCAGAAATGATATGAATCGAAGCGCTTATGTGCAGATGTCCGTGATCGTTCTGGTATTTATGCTGGTGATGATCATAGCTACGATTTTGATCGTCATAGTGGTTACGAGATATATAAATAAGCGTCTTACAAAGATAAAAAAATGGGCGGGCAATATTTCGGAATATGATGTATCTGATGATATAGAATCGGATGCCAATGATGAGTTCTCTGAAACCTATCAGGCACTCAATACATCACAATTCATGGTAAGAGAGCTTATAGAGAAGATTGTAAGTGAAACGGGGACTATCTGTGAGACCGGAGAAGATGTTTCACTTGCTATCAACAAATCGAATGAGAGACTTGAAAATATCAATCAGAAGCTTTATGAAGTAACCGAGAAGAGCCCGGAGAGCAGAAGTCTTATAGAGAGACTACAAAAAGAGATCAACGACATTACCATGTATCTTGAACAGGTTGCCATTACCTCTGATTATCAGATAGAGGTTGCCAAGCGGCACAAGGAACAGGTTACCAAGTTTAAGACAAAGGGTGAGAATACAAAGAGTAAAGAGATAGTAAGCGGAGAGACCGGGGTACTAAAAAGGATGTAAGTAACTATTCACTACAGCTCTGAACACTTGCTGTTCAGAGCGTGTTAAGATGTGGCGCAGGAAGGCATCTCGCTCCACTTTGCGAAGCAAAGTCTCTAAATGAGCGAGATGCTCGTAACTGGCAGCAGCGAAGCTGCTGAAC
>JAFYAS010000062.1 GCA_017540605.1 Lachnospiraceae bacterium
ATTGTAATGCATTTTGAAGAAATTAACAATTAAAACTTCCTTAAGATTAAATAAAAAAGAGCTTCGCTTACGAAACTCTTTTTTGTTGATTCCCAAAACACGAGCAACTGCTCACTAATCCTCACATATTTTTTTCAGCTCAGCATGCTTTTCCTTGATCTTAGCAATATACGGGCTATAATCCGCATCAGTCTTATTTCTTAAAAGCTCGGTAATCTCCTTTACCGGCTCGGATAAGGAATCCAAAGAAAGATTTGACAAAACGCCCTTTAAAGCATGAGCAGCCTCAAAGCCCGCATCCAGATCGTTGGCCTCTATGGCCTCAAAAAGCTTATCAAAGCTTGCCTCGCCGGGCGCCGATTTAACAAGCTTTAGATAAAAGCCCTCATTACCAAAGCACCTTTTAAGTCCCTCATCTGTATTTGCTCCATATTCCTTCAACGCATCTATTGTAAGCATATTCTTCACCCCTCTTATTCTTCTATTAATAGTTTTTCAAATTCACTTGCAGGCAAAGGCTTTGAAAAATAAAAGCCCTGTATCACATCACAGCCAGCTTCCTTAAGGAGCTTATATTGTTCCTCAAACTCCACACCTTCTGCCACAACTGCTACCTGTAAAAAATCAGCTATCTCCATGATAAGCTCGATAAGTCTATAAGCCTTTTTATCGGTATGTATATTCTTTATGAATCTCATATCAAGCTTAAGCACATCTAAAGGAAGCTCTGAAACCATATTAAGTGATGAATAGCCTGATCCGAAATCATCCATCTCAATCTTAAAGCCCTGATCTCGTAGTCTGTTTACAACCTCTACAACCTGAGTAGTATCCTCTGCATAAGCTGATTCCGTGATCTCCAAAAGATAATCCGATGAATCAAGATTGTTGGAAACAAGCAAGGTCACCATCCCGGTTTCAAAGTCAGGATCATAAAGATCAAGTCTTGAAACATTTACCGAAACAGGAACAGCCCTTCCTATCTCATCCTTCCATTTTCTGACCTGCTTTGCAGCTTCCTCCCATACAAAATGATCAACAAGCTGTATGAGACCGTTGTGTTCAAATAAAGGAATAAACTGACCCGGGCTTATAAGCCCATACTCCGGATGATCCCATCTGACCAAGGCCTCACAGCTGGTAAGTACAGGCTTATCACCCTTTATATTGTATTTGGGCTGATAATAAACCTTAAGCTGCTTATTCTCAATGGCGTCACCGATATCCCCTATCAGTTTCTGAGAAAACAACGAATTCTCGTGAGCCTTGGCATCATAATATGTCACAGGCTGCATGTATTTATTTCTACCGTTATTGCAGGCAAGTCTTGCTCTGTCAAATCTTTGTTCAATGGATATACTTCTGTCAACCTGAGGGTAGACTCCCATACGTACCCTGATACCCTGTTCATTGGATAACTCATTTATCCATTTTGATAATTGTCCCTGAAGCTTCTCATAATCCCCAAGGTGACGGCAGTAGATATAAAAGACATCAGCTTCATATCGACAGGCATAACCATCTGTATCCGATGACAGTATCATCCTGATCATATCCGCAACACTCTTTAAAACCTGATCTCCAAACTGCCTTCCATGAAGCTCATTTATAAGCTGAAAATGCTCGACATTCATAACGACAGCATCCATACTCCAATCACCATAATACTGGTCAAGATGATGGGCGTATTCATAAAAGAACTCTCTGTTATAAAGACCGGTAAGATTGTCACGTTCGGTAGCCTTGATGATATCTCTACCCTCTGCAAGCTCGATGATACGGTTGATCCTCGCAAGTATCACCTCCGGCATATCGTAAGGTTTCTTAATGAAGTCAGCTGCACCGAGTTCAAGACTTTTAACCTCAGCGCTTTCTTCCGAGGTCAGTACTATGACAGGGATCTTTTTAAGCTCCTCGTCACTCTTAAGCTCCTTCAAAAGCTCAAAGCCATCCATCACCGGCATAAGGATATCTAAAAGGATCAGAGATAGCATCTTCTTTTGAGCCTTGATAAGCTCCAAAGCCTCCTTACCGTTCTCAGCATAGGTCACTTCATAATCCTGACTCACAATATAACCTAGCATCTGTCTGTTGATGCTCTCGTCATCAACCACCATTACATGTTTTTTGATCTTTGATTCATACTTTGCTTTTCTGTCCATAAGCTTTCTACCTCTACATAAGCTAATTCACCTGATCTAGCTTTTCCTGCTTTCCAACCTTCATCTTCTCAACATATTCATCTCTTGTTACAGGTTTTGAATATATATAACCCTGTATCATATCACAATCATGATTTGCCAGGAAATCCGCCTGATCCCTGATCTCAACGCCTTCCGCCACAATCCTCATATCAAGGCATTTGGCAAGCTTTATAGCCTCAGATACTACGATCTCTCCTCTGTTACCTGTCTTGTCTCCCCGGAAGAACTCAGCATCAAGCTTCAATACATCAAGAGGCATATCCTTTAATGAATTGAGAGAAGAATAACCTGAACCAAAATCATCCATAGATACCGAAAAACCATAGGCTTTTAATTTGTTTATAGTATCAATGATAGCCTTCTTATCATCAAAGAACGCACTCTCTGTAAGCTCTATCTCAACATATTCATGAGGACACCCTTCTTTATCCACCATATCCCTGATCTGTTCTGCCAGATCCTTCTCTACAAAATGAGCTCTCGAAACGTTTACCGATACAGGTACACACTTAAGGCCCTCGTCAAGCCACTTTTTTTGATCTCTTGCTACATGACTGATCATATAGTGGTCTATCTCAGTGATAAACCCATTTTCCTCGAAAATAGGAATAAACCTTCCGGGAGGAACAAATCCAAGCTCAGGCGACTGCCATCTGATAAGAGCCTCGGCCCCTCGCAGTTCGTCAGTTTTTGGATCATACTTTGGCTGATAATAAACCTTGAACTCTTCTCTTGAAACACCCGCCTGCTGTCTTTCCTCCACAGCATCGATCCACTTCTGATCCGCAATGAGCTTGTCGTCAAAAAATGCCACGCCGGATTCGTCTGAACCAATGGAAATCCTAGCAGTTACAGCATTGTTGTATTCTGATTCAAGATCGATATCCTCTCTCTTTATCGCCTTGCCCTTCACATTGAACCTCACATTTATGGGATCCACGCCGGCCTGGAAGGAAAAGTTATGATTGCTATCGATCTTTTCAAGCTCTCTGATAAGCTCTAAGAGCCTCATCTTCACCTTGTCCTTGTCATCCCAGGAAAGAAGAAGAGCAAAATTTGAATTGGTAGCATGAGCACACAGCTCACCCTTATTGAGCTTCGATACAACGACCTTATTGACTTCCCTTAAAAGCTTTTCACCCTCAGCCAGAGAATGACACATACAGTAATTCCTGTACTTAACAAACTGAAGATTAACCACGGCAAAGGTCTTCTTTTTTGAGCTACCCTTTCTTAAGATCTGTTCACCTCTCATGATGAAGGAAATCCAGCTTCTATCCTTCGTCACCATATCAGTGAGGAACAGCTTCTTCGTACGATTCTGGTTGATAAAGGAAGATATGGCGTTGATAAGTGTAATGATCAGAACAACAGCAAAGAGGATGCAAACAATTGTAATTATACCAAGAAACATTACATACTCTGTAACTATCACATTCATATACGCCTTGAAAATGAACCTTGCAGACCCATCTTCAGTTTCTACGGTCATCCACAGAGGGAGGCTAACCATCTTTTCATTCAAACCGTTTCCGTAAACAGTTACAATGCCTTCAGGATCATAATTGGTAACCATCTCAGGAGGAACCCCCGAGTTCTCCACGCCTATATTTATGGAATCTCCCATCAAAGTGAAATATTCATCTATACTAAGATCCGGAATCACATAATCCTCCCTAAGCCTAAAATGATTGTTCTCATTATCAAAATAGGCATGGATCTTTACTGTCATCATATCGTTGAAAAAGATCTGAAATGGCTCCTCCGATTCGTCAAAGGTAATCTCACCATGCTTGTGGATCACTTTGCCATCCTTATCCTTTACAATATAAGCGTAATCCTTCTTGTCAAATATCAGATAAGGATCGTCAGGATTCACACCTTGTTCATACAAGGATACCAGATAACTAAAATCCCGATATTCCTCAGATAATTTAGACTCAACAATATATGACCTTACAATCTGAACGAACCCGGCAAGAACCCCATACATTATAGCTATAACAATAGCAAGAGAGATCAATGTTCCGACAAAATGAACCTTCTTTATTCTTCTGTAATTCTTCTTTTTTCTTTTTTTCATAATGTCACCAAACTACGATTCATAATAATCATCTTACCATAGATAACCCTCTTTTTCAAAAGAAAATTGCTATCTATCCACCTTTGTCACCTCGTAAACCATGACTCCGTTGCTCTTACCCTTTAGAGGGATCTGTCCAATCTCGTTGACCTCAACTCTATCCTTAACCCTCTCATAAAGAACATCACTTATGAGCACCTGACCCTTTTTAGCATTTGCCTCAAGGCGGGCTGCTGTATTTACCGTATCTCCGATGGCGGTAAAGTCCATTCTAAAGTCACAGCCTACATTTCCAACAACGGCAGGACCTACATTCACACCAACACCAAAGCCCACGCTTCTTCCATACTTTTCGAAAAGAACCTTTTCAAGCTTCTCTCCACCCTTCACTATATCCATAGCTGCGCATACAGCCTTAAATTCATAGTCAGGCAGATCGAAGGGAGAATTGAACACAGCCATAGTTGCATCCCCCACGAACTTATCAAGAGTTCCGGAATTGTTGAATATTGACTGAGTGGTAAG
The DNA here is from genome assembly GCA_017540605.1 of Lachnospiraceae bacterium. Taxonomy (GTDB): domain Bacteria; phylum Bacillota; class Clostridia; order Lachnospirales; family Lachnospiraceae; genus RGIG6919. The sequence goes on from JAFYAS010000062.1 coordinate 4,813, forward strand.
GCTTAGGTATTCATTAAGAATCTCCACAACCTTCTCAGGCTCTAAGGCCTCAGACATAGTGGTAAAGCCTCTGATATCGACAAAGAGAACTGCAATATCCCTGTTCTCTCCACCAAGCTTGATGGTAAAATCACCCTGTTTCGCAATCTCCTCAACAACCTGCGGAGCAACATATTTTCTGAAGGCATTAAGCACCTTCTGTTTTCTCTTTTTCTCGATCAGATAATTTGCAGCCAGAGAATAAATAAATGAAATGGTCAAGACAAGAGGCAGATAAATAAGACTATATGTATGACCTTTATTATTCAGATTCACACAGATTAAAATCTCCGCCCCCACGGCTGCAACCAAAAGAATAAGAGATTGCCAGATTTTGAGTTTTCTGAACATAAGATGTAAAACTATGGCAATGATAGCAGTGATAATAGCATAAAATAAAGTATTGCCACTTACAGAGAATCTTCTCTGCATATATGATTGGAGAATATTTGCGTGGATCTCGACTCCATACATTTGCTTACTTCCGCCACCGGGAACCTTAAAATTATCCTGCATACCCGGAGCATAAGCACCAACCAAAACAATACTTCCTGCAAATGCTAAAGGATCGATCCTATCTTCAAGCACATCACAAAGAGATACGCATTCATAATCACCCGGACGACCTGAATAATTGATGATAGATCTTCCATATTCATCAGTAGGAATATAATTCTCGGTAACCTTCATAAGCTCGCAATAGCGCTTATAAAGTACCTTTGAAAACATATCATACATTTTTCCGTCATAACCCTCTAAGGGAATGATCCTTCTGACCGTTCCGTCAGAATCCTGAGCCACATTACTATATCCGGCTACAGTCACTTCTTTTAACTTCTCATAAGGAAATACTATGCCCTCAACAGGATTTGTTCTAAGACCATCGGCCGTTTCAATAAGTCTCTCACCATATATCAGCTGATCTACCACAACCACATTGCCGCTTTCCTTCGCAGCCTCAGCAAACAGGGTATCTCCCTCATCAACCTCACCTGAGAACTGAATATCGAAACCAATAAGAACAGGCTTTGCATAATCATTCTCGTTGGCATTGAGCTTTTTAATAAGCTCGGCATATCTGGATCTAGACCATGTACCAACAGGGCCATATTCCTCAAGAGTTTTCTCATCAATACCAATGATCTTTATCTTACTGTCAATACCTCTCGGCATCTGGTAAAGCTTATCCCTTAAAATATAATCAAATACGGCTAAAAAGCTTGTAGCTGTAAGTGAAAATACCAACAGTCCGGCGATCAATGCCTCAAATATAGGTAACAACTTCTTGTTCATAATAATGGTTCACCTTTCCCATAAAAAATCTTTTTTAATCATACCACACATTTAAATGTCAAACAATGTTTTTCGCTTTATAGGAAATGAAGTATTCTACAAGACAAAAAAGAGCTTCCCGAAGGAAACTCTTTAAGGTGGCTGCCGGATTTGAACCGGCGAATCAGGGTGTTGCAGACCCACGCCTTACCGCTTGGCTAAGCCACCGAATATAACTCCCCGAGTAGGGCTCGAACCTACAACAACTCGGTTAACAGCCGAGTGCTCTACCATTGAGCTATCGAGGAATATTTATACCTTAACGGTGGAACCTCCAGTGAAACTAGGAACTCGCCAGAGTGCTCTACCATTGAGCTATCGAGGATTACTGCACCCACTATTCACAGTACTTTACATCCAAGCCTCAGACCATCTGTTTCACAGATGTCGCTACTTCGTAGCTTCTGTCTTCGGCTGTATGTGAAGTTCCTGCTTCGCAGTCCTTACACATATTTGCAGAAAAAGTCACAAGCAAGCTTGTACATTTTTCTGCAAATACGCGTAGTCTGTGAATAGTAACTATTGTGCACTCAAAATCACATACAGATCAACATCTTCCAAACGTTTACTATTGGAGTTCTTTGGCAGAACACACATCGTCGATTACTAAACTCAAGCTTCGTCTACGACTCGCTTTCGTTAAGGGCATCGACGTGGCTACGACTAAACTCGAACTTCGTCTTCGACTCGTTCTCGTTAAGTTCTCTGCTCAAGACAAACCCTCGACCTATTAGTATCGGTCAGCTACATACATTACTGCACTTACACCTCCGACCTATCTACCTTGTAGTCTTCAAGGGGTCTTACAACCTTGTCAGTTGGGATATCTTATCTTGAGGGGGGCTTCACGCTTAGATGCCTTCAGCGTTTATCCCTGCCGGACTTGGCTACTCTGCCATGCACTTGGTAGTACAACAGATACACCAGCGGTCCGTCCATCCCGGTCCTCTCGTAC
>JAFYAS010000063.1 GCA_017540605.1 Lachnospiraceae bacterium
GATCTACAACAGTAGAAATTTTAATCGGTCTCTCGACGGTTGTAATACCACGCTTTACTCCTGATCTACAACAGTAGAAATTTTAATCGGTCTCTCGACACATTCACAAAACTGAAGCCGGTTCTGATCTACAACAGTAGAAATTTTAATCGGTCTCTCGACTTAATCTGGTGAAGATTGCATTTGCTGATCTACAACAGTAGAAATTTTAATCGGTCTCTCGACCGCCAACGCAACAATGGATTTAATAATAATCTACAACAGTAGAAATTTTAATCGGTCTCTCGACAGCGTTGTTGAAGTTTTTGAGAGCTTCCTATCTACAACAGTAGAAATTTTAATCGGTCTCTCGACGAACAATAAAAACCTTAAGGAAGTAAATCTACAACAGTAGAAATTTTAATCGGTCTCTCGACTCTTGCATTGTCAATTATGACAATAATCAGTAGTTCTCAGACCAAATATCAATTGTTTTTTGTGCATTATATACATTGTCAAGAGACCTTTCCTTTATATTATAAGCATATGGACAGAGGTTTGCAAGTCACTATACAAAAATCAAATCCTCTTCCTCATGTTTAGCATAACCATATCTTTTAATCTCACAACTTGCGGACATATTAAAGATATAAACACTATCTGCCTCGCAGAACAATTTAGAATAATAGTTATCTACCTCACACATAATGTTATTAAGCAATTTCCTACTATTCTCTATTTCAAAAACAGAATATTGAATCCTATGCCCATATTTTTCCAGAAATTTAGAAAATTTAGTCCTTATCTTATCATCAGATATATCATAGCTAACTATTATCAAAATATCACCCCTTGTAAATATATACCGGATATTCCGAAAAATCTTTTCCCTTCATAAACGCTCGGTAATAGCTCTGAACATAAAAAAACAAATCATCCTTATTATCCAATAATTCCGACATAAAAACCTTAGTAAATTTCTTTGACTGTTTCCATTCCACAAGATATTTGTTGTTTACCACTTTAAAATCATCTTCTTTAATTTGCTCAAGATTAATTGCTTTCCTTAAAGTGTAGTCCACTATCGGTCTAAAGGGTTCAATAATATCACAAACCAATGATTTCCTCATATAAAAACATCTATGTAAAACCCCATAGTACTCATCAAAACCATACACATTTAGAATAGCATCAACAAAGTTAAATAAAATGGTATAACCAACATCTAACGAAGAATTAACAAAATCAGCTTTTATTCTTGGTTTTCTTCCATTCCATTTTACATTATTAAACATCTGAGGAAAATATACTCTTGACGCTGATCCCTCTATTCCCAATATTGAGTACATATCCATTGTCTCACCAGATAGCTTTTCTATATGTCCGTCGAGTTTTTCAATCGCCTCTCTCATTAACTCATTCTTATTTCTTATATTCATTAAAGCCTTCCGCTGATTCACGATCTTATTCATGATTATCCTCTGTCCAATTTCCATGCCGGAATAATCATATTGTCTTTTCCTTAAAAAGGTATTTCCTTCCATACGCGGTGATATGAATCTGTACACTTTCATGCTTTGATTCATCAGGCAAATAGAAAAACCATATTTATTTGCCCTGCTGAGCAAACCAGTTGTTATTGTGGTATCACCTACCACAAATAGAATAAACACTCTATAACAAGTTATTTGAAATTTAATGTTATCCTCTCTATCTTTAACAACAATATTGTCATTTTTAAATGAAAGCTTGTCACCCTCAACCGGCATAAAGAACACCATTTGTTTCATATGAAAATCATTTTGATCTATCATACAAGCCCCCTATCACATGCAGGTTCATAAATACATCTTTTACACTTTTCACCATTTGTCTGAACAAATCCATCCAAGGAAAAGGCTCTCATATCCCTAATCACAGTTTCAAATTTCACAAGCATTTGATTATCATCTTTTGGCAAAGGAACTGAGTAATTCTTGTTATCCACAATACTGTGAAACATCAATTTCTGAATATCATAACCCATTTCCACCATAGCAAAAAACTGAGCATATAATTGAAAAACATAACCATCATATATCGTCTTTATCTGGCGTTTTCTCTCTATTAGCATTTTCTTATCAGCATCATAAATGTCAATTTTACCAACAATGTTATATTGCTCCGAATATACTTCTAAAGCTGTAATGATATTCTTCTTAGTAGAGTAACGATTATTATCCACAGTCTCATGAGCTTTAGTTCCATTAATCTGATCTGCACTCTGATATGTAATAGTACTCCTGCTTCCATACAAATTATGGAAATATATGGAAGCAGGACAAAAGATATAATCATTCAGATTTGAAATAATAATTGCATCATCCATTCAACGGATTCTCCTGAACATACTTAAGCCATTCTACTTGGTTTATCACAGGTAATTTCAATAGTTTATCATCATCAGTCTGTTGCAGTTTTTCAATGATCCACCAGCCTTTTCTCGCAATATGATATGCTCCATTTGCATCAGCATCCCTAGGATCTGAATCATTTTCACCGCTAACAAAGAAATGACCAGCTTTGTTTTTTACAGGAGAAATCATATAATCTTCGCCTGTTACAGAATTACTATTACGCATTTGGACAACCAAAGAAAATAGACTTATCATCTTCTTATAGAATTCCGATTCGTTGATATCCAGAATCATTAGTTTCAGATTATTACTCTTATAATCTATTCCAAAAGCGTTAAAGATGTTAATAAATTCATTAGTCAGATTAACCTTCCTTGCATCCCACTCGTTGTTTTTCTCTGGGTTTCTAAATCTTTTTATTCTTTCGCCGTAACTGCAGATAGTCCAATCTTTCCGGCTATCTCCCACCTTATTGGTAAACTTTTCATAATCTGTATAGAATTCAAAATATCCTTCAGTCTCATTAAATATTATATTATCAAATGAATCAAAAAATTTTTTACTCTCCTCAACAGATTTGTATTTTACATAGAATAGATTAGTAAAACCTGTTGTTGGATCAATCTTACTTGTCATCCATGCAGGAATATAAAACAAAGCACCGGATTGCTTACCCATTTTTTCAAAACTATCAAACTTATTTGTTAACTGATATGCATGATATAAGCCTCCATTTTCTGTCGCAGCTTTTCTTTTATCTACATAATAATTAAGTTTATCGATTAGCATTTTTTCAAACTTTTGATAAACCTGTTTTTCTACCTTCTGTCTTCCTCTTTTGAATCCGAAGTTCAAATCTTCCAAAACGACTACAGCATTATACTTAATCATCAATTCGACAATAACATGAATAACCTGACTAAGATATCCTTCCTTGATTTCTTTGATATTACCTATAGTTTTCCAATCCTCACGGGCCGCTTTTCTGTCCTTCTCTTTCTTATCTAAAAGCTTGTGATAATCAGTAGAAAAACTCTCTCCTCGTTTATTGTATGATACTATTTCGTTAAGAGATATCTGCTCTTTGATATTTCCATTACAATCAACGACAACTAAATAAAGAAGATTTCTCTCTCCACGATCTATTCCAATTACGTTAATATCTTCTGGATCAGCATATTTCAAGTGCATATTCATATCCGCATTTATATTCGTTGATGAAGATCTACAAAAATTCATAGTGATAGGAACATGAAATTGGAATTTATCAACTGTGTACCTTCTATCCTTTATCAAATCATATTCAAATATACTCTCTTTCTTTGTAGCATCCAGATTCTTATTTCTTATTGGTTGATTAGCCGGATGTTTTACTATATCCTCAGAATCAATACTATGTTTTCTGTAAAAAATCTCAGCTTCACCGTTAAGTTTATATACTATATTATCTAGATTCTCCTCAGCAAATAATGCTTTCCAATAAAGAGTATGTAAATTGGGAACTCCCTTTGCATAAGGAGAAAAATCTTTATTGTGTATTTGGAACAAGTAAAGTTTTCCTTCATCAACAAGTTGATTGATGTAATCGGAATCAACATCAGTATATGTAATACTATAACCCTGCTGCTCAACCTCTCGATAAAATCCACTTATATCATTATAGGTCTCAGTATCTGAGAATTCGAATCCAAAAACTTTCCAGTCGTCATTCTTTTTTATTGATTCCTTAAAAAATTTGATAAGGCTATGACAATCCTCTAGTGAAAAGTTTTCCCCCTTTTTATGAGTTTCTTTTGCATAATTACTTAACAATTCAGCTGAAGGCTGATACTTATTTATACCTTTTTTGGACAAAAATACTTTCGGAAGCATTTTAGAAGGACTAGGTAGCAATTTATAGTTCATCTTTTTATACACATCGTTAGTTTTAGCCTTAGGAAGATTCTTCATAGCACTCGTATCAGAAGTCGAAATTATTCCTAAATAGTGTATTTCATTCTTTGACAAAAGCACACCCAGATTGTCTCTTTCTTTACTAATATCCCAACCATTTAATAATGTTGCTTTATTAAAATTCAGCTTAATCTTTTCAGTACTATACGGTTTTTGAGTTACATAATTTCTAACTTTATTATACAAAGTATTTAGCTTGAATAATTCCTCAGATATCCTATCAATTTCAGCATAAAATGCAAAATCAATATCACCGACATTGCTCTTAATAACGAGTTGTTTAATCAATGATTGTAATTCTTTCAAGGAATCAAGGTAAGTCTTTATATACTCAACCGTTTGTTCATCATTCTTAAGATTCCCCTTATATTCTTTATCGAGAATATCCGTAAGTTTATCACAACTATTATCTATTTTTTTGAAAATCTCCGATATTCTAAGAGCGTAATAATCACAAATCGATACATCATAGCCTTTTGTTTTAAATAAGAAATTTAGTTCAGCTAAAGAATAATATGCAACTTTATTTAACTCCTTTTGTTTTTTCTCTCGATACTTTTCTGAAACTATCTTTGTCTTAGGTTTTGCTAAGACAGCTTTTTTATCATAATCATCCGAAATCGCTTCTTTAATAACGCTCCAATCACCACATAATTGCTGTGATATCGCAGTTAATGAAACATCATTATTTACATATATTTTATCAATACTATACCTATCTATTGATTCAAATAATTTTTTTGGAGATATATCTTCTTTACTGTCAAATATCTTTTGTTCAAGCTCATCCTTGTAAGCTTTAATCGCTAACAAAACCTCATCATCACTAGTAAACTGATCAATTGTAAATGATGCACTTTCCCTATCACTTAATATCTGTTTAAAAAGAGGTTTCATTTTAGGAATTTTTGTTTTATTCTGCTGATTATAAAGATTGATCAGCTCGTTAATTCCTTGTACCTTTTCTTCTTTATCATTAAAGAAACCACCAATAACCGTATTATATTCCGTGATTCCCTTTTGGGTGATCACCGAATTAAATCCATCAAGGGTAAAATAATCTTCTACAGATTTTACACTATATTTTCCTTCAAATCTTTCATCAAGCTGATTGCAATCCATCAAATCGTCAACTTCTATAACTTTTCTAAACACATTTATATTATCAATATACTTAGGAAGATTTTGATGGATAATTCTATAGGCTATTGAAGTGGATTTTGCTTCATCCGAATACATATTCTTTCTATTCTCATAAAATCCCTGAAAATATGTTGAAAAGCCTTTAAATTCCTTAATCACCTTAATATCTTCAATATCATTGACAAACTCCGGAAGAATATCCTCAATTAATTCCTTCTTAAAAAGGGCTGCATAATTAGGATGTTTTTTCAAAGTTGCAACAATCTGTTTTCTTAAATCAGATTGTATTTTTTCAAATTGATCTTTTTGATACTCATCTTTGACACTCTTACAATACAAGTCATAATAATCATTAAGTCCATCAAGCTTAATACCAGCTAACGCTTCATCTATAAGCACCTTGTGGTATTGATCTATTATTTTCTTTACCTTTTTATAATCCTCTGCCCTTTTGAAATCCACATCAAGCAAACCATCCGATTCAATATGTTCTAATGTTTTACCTATAGGCTTTAATTCAAATCTTAGAGTCTTAGATACCGGATACCTGTCCATAAACGAATCTGCTAATAACATAAAAATAATCTCCTTTCAAATTGCGCAACAATTGTCAAGTTCTTAGATTTTATACAATTCACTTCGCTCTCTAATCATCCCCCTCATCCTCTCAACCACATTCTCCGGTCCAATGATCCTCACATCATTTCCAAGGGACAGAATCCAACCCAAAAACTGATCACTTACTGCCACCACGGTCTCGAATTCGAATGTATTGTCATCCTTCTTTTCTATATTGATCCCTCTTCCAAATCTGTCAATAACTATGTAAGCTTTGGAATTAGCCACCCTAAACCTTACAATCTCTTCATCTCCACCATACATACCAAATACTCGCTTGGAGTATGTTGCCTCATCAAGCATTTGCTCATCAGTTTGTTTACTCCGCATTTTGCTTGAAACAGAAATACTTACCATCTTATCAACCCTATAGTGATGTTTTGCTTTTTGCTTCTCGTCATAACCTACAAGATAATAGTTCTCATTATCCCATGCAAGAGCCCAAGGACTTACTTCATAAAAAGCACCGTCATGCTTCAATTTAGGTTCTTTTTCGATATCCCACTGAAAATACTGAAACACAATCTGATGGTCTTCATTGATTGCCCTATGAATCAGATCGACATTGTAATATATCTGTTCATTTTCTGCCTTCAATCTACCTGTAATAAATACCTGTCTGTCAAGCTGGGATGCTTCATTTTCACTCACAAGTGTCTCTATCTTTGAGATCAGAGCCTTAGACTTTTTATCCGTAATGAATCTTGAAGACTGAATAAGATCAACCATCATTTTAAGCTCAGCAAGTTCAAATCTTCGGTTTCCAATATTATAACAATTATTCTTACCCACCTTACTACAAATAATATCTACGCCAAAATCTCTGAGTCTTTCAATATCATCCACTAAAGTTTTCCTCTCAACCTCAATACCAAGTTCAGATAGTAGCGTGGCAATCTCCTTTGTTGTTAAACAATGATCATCATCTGTTTTCTCATACAGAAGCTTTGCTAGGTAAAGTAATTTTAATTTTTGTTTTGTTTTTACAGCCATGGGATCCCCTCCCCAAAATGATTATAAGAAAAGACAAAAGCGTATAAAATCTTTTGTCTTTTCTTTTCATTATACAGTTTTTTGAACGAATGTATAGTTGAAAATCGTGCTATATGGATTCGTGTCCAAATTATTACTCGAATAAGCGTTCGACAAACAACAGAAAAAAATCGTACATTTGCCCTTCTTGATACCCTTGATCTTTCCGTTCTTATTTACGGTTGCAATGCCGGTATCAGATGACTTGTAACGGAACTTTAAAGCATACTTCTTCGGGATGTGCTTCTTGTTCTTAGCATCAAGCGTTACCTTTACCTTGATATTCGCAGTCTTGCCAACCTTAAGGGAGCACTTGTTCTTCGTAAGGGTCAGTTTCTTGACATTAGTGTATTTGTTATTATTGATACCTACCACATAGGCTACTGTACTCTTTCCAAGCTCAACATTTTTACCGTTAATGATCTTAAACGGTGCGACATATACAGTAAAGATCTTCTTGTTTGAAATCTTCTTGCCGCCTATCTTAGCAATTGTCATCTTGGTTGTGGTGTTCTTCTTGATAGTACTTACGGTCTTTGATTTCTTCTCACCATAATACTGAACATATACCCTATAACCATCAGCAGATAGTACCTTCTTCCACTTAACGGTATACTTATTGCCCTTTCGGGAAATAGTTACCTGCTCGTTCATTGCAGCCTGAGCTTCTTTCTTTGCTTCTGCAAGTTTTTTAGCTGCTTCTATCGCATTGCTTAATGCAGTTGCCTGTTCTTTGAAATCATCATTATCTTTAATGGTGTTATAATAAGCCTCCGCCTCTTCGATTGCCTTATTCAGATCAGTTTTATCTACAGGAGGTTCTCCATCCTTTGTGATTGCATAATTCACGGTGGTACTGCCCTTAAACCTGCTCTTTGATCCGACCTGATCATTTTTTCCTGTCGCTACTACTTTAGCAGTTCCCATGTTTACATTATCAGAATACTGAACAGTATAATCCTTGTTCTCAATAAGAGCTCTTCCGGTCAGAGAAGCTTTAACCGTAATCTTCGGAGTCAGCGCATCCCCTGTATAAGTCTGCACATCAATATCATTTATTGTACAGCTTGAAAGATCCACCCTGTAATCGTATTGAATCGCCTCACTGTCCAGAATGGTTTCTTTATTGAATTGTAGTTTAAATGAATCCCACTCAGACTGTGTACCTACAAATTTGACACTTTCCACTTTTTGGGCATAGGTAAATGTATTAGCTTCCAATACTGCGGTAGCTGGAATGATGAGCTGCCTGATCACCATAGTATCCATATGCGGAACAGATCACATCCGAAAGATCAGGAATAAAAACCTTCTCTCCTGTAAGGCTAACATAATCATCTCTTTTTATGGGAGATACTCTTTTGTAACTCTCCGTAATGACAGCTTTCTCAGCAGCGGTCAGATAGGTTGTACTATTGTAAATCCCATTTTCCTCTACATTGAGCCACTTATAGGGAAGACTTTCTTTCCATTTCGATCTATCACCATTTTCCATGAACCTACTATTTGCAAACAGTATGTCGCTGTCAAGGAACATAGTGTGAGTATATGGCTCAATCTTGTTGCCACTCGCATCTTCCTCGGAGAACTCAGTGGTGTCCTTCTGAAGCACTCTATATTCTAGCCGGAGTTTTATCTGTACCACCTTTTGAACATCCATAATAAACATAACACCAGCTGCCTTGACTATTCTGATCGGGGTTGGTGATCGCACCCGATCCAAGTCCGGTTATGGTCTTATCATCACTAGGAGAGGCATAAACTACCTCCACAACTCCCGGCAAAGAAGCCCCCCAAAAAAGAAACAGCCATAAGAACCGCCATAATCCACGCAAACATCCGCAAAAAACGCTTTCTTTTCATTCTCTAGTTTCTCCAATCAGAATACATATTTCCCCTGCACATCAGCATTAAGATACATGATCATTATCACTTCATCTTTCCCTTATATCCTGCCTTCTGCATAAGAGCCTTATAAAAGCTTTTCTTTGCTTTTATTGTTTTAGTCTTGCAGGACTTCGGAACTCCCTTAAATGCGTCCTTTCCGATCTTTGTAAGGAGCTTACCCTTGATATTTATTGAGGTTAGCTTCTTGTCGCCACAGAAGGCTTCCTTACCTATGGTTGTGACTGTCGCAGGGATTACCACACTCTTAAGCTTTTTTGCAGTTTTTGAAAGCCCGATCTCCTATGGTCTTTAGCTTAGTTGATTTAACCTTCAGAGTGGTAAGCTTTGTACATCCGTTGAAGGTATTCTTACCTATCTTCTTCACCTTTTTAGGAATGGTGATAGACTTAAGCTTAACACATCCCTTAAATGCTTTTTCTCCAAGAGTCTCAATATTCTTTCCGATAGTGACACTTGTGATGGTCTTGTTGTTCTCAAAGGCACCGGCTGATACAGATACGATCTTGTATTTCACATCATTTATTGTAACTGTATCAGGTATCACTACCTTAGTGCTCTTCTTTTTCATATCAGACGCCTTGTACTCTACCATAGGTGCTGTTGCATCTGATGAAACCACCGTATATACACTTCCGGTTGTAGGATCTGATATCTCGGTACCCTTTGTTTCAGGAACCTTGGCAGCAGGCGCTTCGGGCTGTGCCGCCTCAGTTGTGGGTTCTGTTTTAGGTTCAGGAGTAGGCTCTGGTTTGGGTTCTGGTTTAGGATCAAGTGTAGGCTCAGGCTTAGGATCAGGTGTAGGTTCAGGAGTAGGCTCAGGAGTAGGCTCAGGAGTAGGCTCAGGTGTTATATCAGGTTCTTCCTCTCCCTGAACAAAAAATGCTACATAATTAGTACCATCATCTGCAGATGTTACTGTAAGCTTAAAATTTCTCTTAAGGTCAGTATCTACACCATCCTTTTGCCACTTGAGGAACTTGTAGCCATCATCGGCTATAGCCTTGAAGGTTGCCTCTTCTCCCTCAATGAACTTTCCGCCACCTATAACATCGCCACCCTTTGATCCCTCTGCATTTATTGTATATCTGGGAAGACCCTTATCCTCAAATATAGCTGTATAAGTTACATCGCTATCTGCAATAAATGAGAATTTAGAAGGCTTATCAGTAGCTATACCCTTTAATCTCCATTCCTTAAACTGATAACCTGCATCAGGCACTGCCTCCAATGTAACCTCTGCGCCATTGTTATAAACACCGCCACCTATAACTATTCCTCCATTAGTTGCACCGGCTATGACCTCAATCTTTTCCGGTGTGCCGATGAAATAAGGCTTTTTTACTGTTAACTTACTTCTGTCTGAATCATTGACTATAATAGCATCTGAAGCTTCATCGCCATTGACTTTCACGATACAACTGTCCCCGAAGATTTTTTCTTTGCCGGCTTTTACCTTCAAGGCTATATTGAGATAATAGGTTGTACCGGATTTAAAATCTCCTGTGTACCTCTTCATATCCTGATCGCACCAGTAGGTATTTTCAGAATCCACCTGATAATCTGCACCAACCACTGTTGATATAGAAGGACTTGCTCCGGCAGAATCTCCCGCCTTCGGAGAATAGGTAGCTGATAGCCCTACTTCTCCTACCACTTCCTTCCATATTGCATATAATGACAGATTACCTGTCACCTTACTGCTCAAATCATAAGGAGTATATACATCTCCTGATTTGGTAGCCCAGCCAATAAATACTTTTGTACGACTTTTTTGAATCTTGTCACCAACCTTTTCAAAAGGAATCGGTTCAGGTGTCCTTGTTATTGTCTCACCATTTTTTACATTGTAATCTTCTATTTCCCATGAACCATCCGGAATATCAGTCTGATTGTGATAAAAAGACACGGTCCACGGAACCCTGTAGGTAGCTTTAAAGGTAACATGTCTATCATCTGTTTTACTTACACTGATATTTTCAAATGCCATACAATTAACGGTTATAGAGGGACTATCAGAGAATTTATAGCCTACAAATGCCTCCAAAGTTAGTTCATACTCTCTAATAGAGCCCTGTGGCAAAGAATAATTGTTGTTACTAAAATCGTCCATACTTTTTACGTAAGCAGCATCTCTGATGACCTCGTCCTCACTAAGAAAATCATTATCGAAGGTCCTTGAAAAACAAACCTTACTGCCCTCTAACCACTTCTCTGTCTTTATAAAAAATGGCTTATTCAGTTTTCCATCATGGTATTGTATCTCATTGATCAATAAAGCGGATTGAGGTGTTGTAGTCAAACCATCATTTGAATTATTGTTAACCCCAACAATATTTATATCGCTCATAAAAACATTGTTCGGTATTGTAACCTCCACCATCTCGCTGATCCTATTAGTCATAGTCCCGCAATTATCAGGAGTTCCCGGATTCAGATTATAAAGCATCAGCTTATATCCCTTTGACAAGAAATCAAGCGGAAGCTTAAGCTTTAATGTACCTGAAGACTCTCCATATTCAGGTGCAACAATACCACGGCTGATGATCTTATTCCCCTTCATGATGCAGGCTGCAAGCTCGCAGTAATATTCCTTATCAGCATAATCGATCTCCAACCTGTCTGTATATGACGTGACTTTTTTTACAACAGGCTTTTTATATGTATCAGTGATAGTATTTACACGCCACTTGTGATTTTCAGATATCTTGCTGTTGGGAAGGCTTGTAAAATCAGAAATAACTGTTCTTTCATCATCCTCTACCTCATCCTCTAAGGCAGGAGTAAGAAAGGCTACTTTGTCAGCTCTTAAATTGGTAGCAGGACGCATATACATATGCGCAAAGTCGCTACCGCTTAACTTGTACTTTTCAATCGTGATGCCGATAGGAGGAATAAATTGCTGTCTTCTCAACCACGAGGTCTGAAGAGAATCTTCGATTTTTGCATCGCATACATGAACATTTTCCGTGGTGTCCTTAGTTCTGATCACATGTATACCTGCCTGATAATTATAGTCATCACCATTGGGTATCCTTGAACGAAGCCAATATCCAAAATAGCACCTGGCATCACCGGCCACTATGTCATCCGGCACAAATCTCTTGTTCACCTTTACATCGTCCATATTCTTTTGCTGAGCATTGTAAACCTCTTTAGCTGAAGGCTCAAAAAAATACCTTGCTCCTGTGTAAAAGGTTCCCATATCTGCCCAGGTAGTATTCCTATAATTATCAATGCTATAGCTATATGAATCAGGCAGATTAGTTTTGTACAAAAGCTCTGTATCATTGTAGCTTGTTTTAAAAGTATAATAAAAACAATTCTTATAGCTATCCGAATTCTCACGATCGTTATTAAGGTAATAATCTATATCACTGTATTCATAGGTGTTGTCCTGATAAATACCGCTCGAATAGTATACTGCACCCTTTCTATCATTTGTATAAGCATTCCTCAATGAAACAAGAGAATCGGATACTACATAAATACCATCAAATCGACTGTCCTTCGTATTGATATTCTGACTGTCCCATACTCTCCATATTCCCTCAAATCCACTACTATTTTTATAATATCTTGTTCCAAAGTACAGATAATCTCCATCCTTCATATCATGCACACTCATAAGTGTGGCATCCATAGTATCACTTTCCGCCAAAGCCTCACTCTTTTCAGGCACAACTCCTACACCTGAAAAAACAAAGGCTCCGGTCATAAGAACTGCCGCCATTCTCTTTACAATACCTTTTATTCGTCGCATAGCATTCTTCCTTTCAAAAAGCTAAAAATAAACCTATTCCATTCTACCATAGCAAATATACATTGACAATAAAAAGAGGCTCCGTTTAACGAAGCCTCCTAAATAATTCATTATACAGGATATACCTTATTCTCGGTATCTGCTTTTGACATATCAACGCCCTTTTGCTGAGCCTGTCTGTACTTGAAGAATTCTGTAGCAACCTGAGGGAACAATGCATATGAAAGCACATCCTCATCCTGCTGCTTGTATTCTGCGCACTCTTTCTCAAGCTTCTCAAGCTGAGGCTCTACATCGTCTGCGGGACGATAGGTGATGGGCTTGTCCATACCTAAAGCATCAAGTGCCTTCTTCTGAACCTCAGGGTTCATTGGCTTAACAGTCTGTCCGTACTTACCTACCAAAAGGTCACGGCTTTCCTTGGTCATCTGCTTGTAACGCTCGCCCAAAACTACATTGAGAACTGCCTGTGTACCAACAATCTGCGATGAAGGAGTAACAAGAGGAGGCTCACCGAAGTCCTTACGAACACGAGGCACTTCCTCAAGAACCGCATCAAACTTATCCTCCTGCTTCATCTCCTTGAGCTGTGATACAAGGTTTGAAAGCATACCACCGGGTACCTGATAAAGAAGTGTCTTGATATTTACACCCATTACCTTGGGACTTAGAAGACCGCTCTCAAGCCATTCCTCACGAAGAGGTCTGAAGTAATCAGCTATCTCTGCAAGAAGCTTCTGATCAAGACCGGGATCATACTCTGTACCCTCGAAGGCCTTGGCCATAACCTCTGTTGCAGGCTGTGATGTACCAAGAGCAAGAGGGCTCATAGCACAGTCTATGACATCACATCCGGCCTCAACCGCCTTCATATAAGTCATTGAAGCCACACCTGAGGTGTAATGTGTATGAAGCTGAATAGGAAGCTTGGTACCTGCCTTAAGCGCCTTTACAAGCTCTGTAGCGGCATTGGGCACAAGAAGGCCTGCCATATCCTTGATACAGATGGAATCAGCTCCCATCTCCTCAATCTTCTTTGCCATATCCTTCCAGTAATCCATAGTATAGGCATCACCAAGTGTATAAGAAAGGGCAACCTGTGCGTGACCCTTCTCCTTATTGGTAGCCTTTACTGCTGTCTCAAGATTTCTGATATCATTCAGACAGTCAAAGATACGAATGATATCAATACCGTTTGCGATTGACTTCTGAACAAAATATTCTACAACATCATCTGCATAAGGGCTGTAACCGAGGATATTCTGTCCTCTGAAGAGCATCTGAAGCTTTGTATTCTTGAAGCCGTCACGAAGCTTTCTAAGCCTTACCCATGGATCCTCTTTTAAGAAACGAAGACATGCATCAAATGTAGCTCCGCCCCAGCACTCTACTGAGTGATATCCAACCTTATCCATCTTATCAATGATGGGAAGCATCTGCTCTGTTGTCATACGTGTTGCGATAAGTGACTGATGCGCGTCACGCAGCACGGTTTCTGTAATTCCAACTTTAGCCATTTATTTATCCTCCTACTTAACTCCGTATATAGCCATAAATGTACCTGCGGCAACCGCAGTACCGATAACACCTGCAACATTGGGGCCCATTGCATGCATCAGAAGGAAATTGGTGGGATCCTCGTCCGCTCCGACCTTCTGGGATACACGCGCCGCCATAGGAACCGCTGAAACTCCGGCTGATCCGATAAGTGGATTGATCTTTCCCTTTGAGAAGAAATACATCAGATCTCCGATGAGCACA
This sequence comes from Lachnospiraceae bacterium, assembly GCA_017540605.1. Lineage (GTDB taxonomy): Bacteria > Bacillota > Clostridia > Lachnospirales > Lachnospiraceae > RGIG6919. The sequence goes on from JAFYAS010000063.1 coordinate 14,551, forward strand.
CCGGAAGCCGTACCTATGATAAATGCAACAAGACCTAAAAGAACGATCTTCAATGTATCGATATTAAGGAAAGACTGAGCTGTGGTAGTAGCACCAACTGAAGTACCGAGAAGGATAACTACTATGTACATCATAGCATTTGATGCGGTCTCGGTAAGCTGCTTTACAACTCCACTCTCCTTAAAAAGATTTCCAAGCATCAGCATACCTACAAGAGGAGCTGTAGTAGGAAGGATCATACATACAACGATTGTAACTATGATGGGGAAAAGAATCTTCTCAAGCTTTGTTACGGGACGAAGCTGACCCATCTTTGTCTGTCTCTGCTTCTTTGTTGTGAGAAGCTTCATAACAGGGGGCTGGATAACAGGAACCAGCGCCATGTAAGAATATGCAGCCACTGCTATAGGTCCCATAAGGGTTCCACCCATTCCAAGCTTACCTGCAAGGAAAATGGATGTAGGACCATCAGCACCACCGATGATAGAGATAGCTGCTGCTGCCTTTCCATTGAAGCCCATAGCTATAGCAAGGAAATAAGCCGAATAAATACCGAACTGTGCCGCTGCTCCGAGAAGGAAGCTTATGGGATTCGCTATAAGCGGTCCAAAGTCCGTCATCGCTCCTACGCCCATGAATATTAGCGAAGGAAGTATAGACCATTCATCAAGCTGATAGAAATAATGAAGCAGTCCACCCTCAGCAATAATGCCGGGGAACATATTTGATAAGAGCATGCCGAAAGATATGGGAACCAGCAAAAGTGGCTCAAAGCCAAACTTTATCGCCAAAACCAGAAATACACAGGCAACAAGTATCATGATATAGTTGCCCAATTCGAGATTTGCGAAGGCTGTCTGTTCCGCCAGATTTCTCAGCGTGTCAACTATGTATTCCATGTTGATTTTTACCTCCAGATTATTCTATGAAAGGGTGTTCTTAGTTCATTGTTGCAAGGACATCGCCGGGCTCAACCATATCTCCTACAGCCACATTAATGCTTGCTACAGTTCCGTCCTCGGGTGCAACAACCTCGTTCTCCATCTTCATAGCCTCAAGGATAAGAACTACATCACCCTTCTTGATGCTCTGACCTACATTGGCCTTGATGCCAAGGATCTTACCGGGCATGGGTGCGCTCACCTCAATAGAGCCTGCGCCTGTTTGAGGAGCTGCCTTAGGTGCTGCGGGAGCCTTGGGGGCTGCCTTCTTGGGTGCGGGAGCTGCAGGAGCTGCTACTCCACCCTCAAGCTCTTCAACCTGAACATCATATGCTGTTCCGTTAACTGTGATTCTATAATTTTTCATTGTAATAATCCTCCTATCTTCTCGCTCTGCTTATTGAGCGAACGATCAATGTATCCTTGCTATCAGTACAAACTGAGCCAACTCCTGCTGCCGCATAAACAGCTGCTGTGATAACTGCCACAAGCTCCTCATCATCCATCAGGTTCTCTTCCTCATAAACGGGCTCAGAAGGCTTTGAAACAGGTGCCTTGCTAAGCTCAGCTGAAACCTTTGCATTCTCCTTTGCCACCTTCTTGGCATCTGCCTTCTTCTGGATGATAGCGATAAACTTAAAGCAATAAATGATAAGTGCTATGAATATAAGAACTGCGAACACTGTTCCCATACCCATAAGTGTATTCATACCCGCCTGTCTGATATAATAGCTCTTGGGATATGAAGACTGAATGGTAATCTCTGTAGCCTTATAAGGAAGCACACCCTCAGGATTCTGATAAATCTCCCTATACTCGTATGCTCCGTTGGGCTCATATACAAACTGCGCTTCAACATCATTCTTTTGGAACTTCAGTATAAGCTTTACTCTGATATCATCATCTGTCTCTGTAACCTCAGTGTCCTTAAGCTCTACAAACTCTCCGGACTCATTTTCTGCAGTGATCAGACTCTCCACAGCCTTTGAATAAACCTCATCGCCTTCTGCCATGATATACTTTCTCTGGGGCTCAGTAGCCTGCATGAACTGCTCAAGCATAGACTCGGCATCATAGACAAGATCATCCTTGTTGTATTCATAAGGAAGTCCTTTTTGGGCTCCACAGGCTGTCAGAGAAAAGCAAAGCGCAATCATCATAAAGAATAATATACGAAATTTTTTCATAACTGCCCCTTCCTTAGATCGAACCGTGCTTCTTATAAGGTCTGTCCTCTGCCTTTGTGTAAAGCATCTCAAATGCAGCGATCAATCTCTTTCTCGTTGCATCGGGCTCGATAATATCATCTACATAGCCGCGTCTTGCAGCCTCAGCAGCACTCGCCTGAAGCGATGCATACTCCTTCTTTTTCTCATTTATAAATGCCTTCTTGTCATCAGCCTTTGAAAGCTCCTCGGCATAAATGATCTTTACAGCCATCTCAGGCTCCATCATACCGATCTTAGCACCGGGCCATGCGAACTCGATGTCATTGCCAAGGGACTTTGAATTCATTGTAACATAAGCACTTCCGTATGCCTCACCGATAATCAGGTTCACCTTGGGTACATTGGCATTGGCAAATGCATAGGTAAGCTCTGCTGCTGCCTTTGCAATCTTCTTTTCTGAACACTTGCAGGCAACATATCCATTAACTGCTGTAAGTGTAAGTATAGGAAGATTGAATGAATCGCAGAAATTCACAAGCTCTGCCGCCTTCTTTGCTCCATTTGCTGAAAGCTTATCTCCGCCATCCTTTGTCTGATTCGCAACCACACCTACTGTAGCTCCGCCGAGCTTGATAAGGCCTGTTACCATACCGGGAGCATATTCCTTCTTTGTCTCGAAGAATACTCCGTTGTCAGCGATATTCTCTATCACTGCTCTGGCATCATCCTTAAGTCCGTCAAGACCGGGGATTGTTCTGTTAAGATCATCCTCATTCTCAGCAAAGAATGTGCTATCCTCATTGCATGCGGGAAGCATAGTAACAAGCTCCCTGATCTTTGTAAGAACATCCATCTCTGTATCGCATACTACATCGCAAAGTCCGGATTCTTTTTCATGGAAGGCAGCTGACGCTGTATCGCACTTCTCCTCGTAATTGCCCTCTAATGCGTTGGGGCTGTTCACAAAGAGCTTTGAATCCTCCTTTGTCATAAATGTAAAATCAGAAAGAGCCGGAATAATGGCAGCTCCACCACCGCAGTTACCAAATACCGCAGTGATCTGAGGAATCACACCTGAAGCAAATGCCTGCTTCTGATAAATCCTTCCAAATGCGGTAAGGGCATCTGTCGCCTCCTGAAGTCTAAGTCCCGCACAATCAATAAGTGCGATCACAGGTGCACCCACCTTCATAGCCATATTGTAGATCTTGGCTATCTTCTTGGCATGCATCTCTCCGATAGATCCACCGAGAACAGTTGCATCCTGGCTGTATACATATACCAGATTGCCGTCGATGGAGCCCGAACCGGTGATAACGCCGTCTGCGGGTGTCTCTTTTTCCTGCATATTGAAATCGGTGCTTCTCGCAGTAACAAGACCGCCGATCTCAACAAAGCCTCCGTCATCAAGCAGAGATTCAATCCTGTCTCTGGCTGATAGCTTCGTTAAGTTGCTCATCTTAAATGACCTCCGTTTATTTTATCTGAGAAGCGGTTTGAATGAGATCCGCCACTCTGAATTATTATAGAAATTTTTGATCAACACAAAAATCCACGTGTACCATAATAACGCTTTTCAACTTTTTTATCAAGTTAAAAATGAGCGGGTCAGAGAAAAACTTTCTCCACCCGCTTCTTTGCGATTATTCAATCCTTAAGCACATCCTTATTCTGCATCAGATAGTCGATAAGGGATACTATCGTCAGCACCAAAGATGCGTAAATCAATATAGTTTCAATAACATGGAACACATCATTGCCAATGTCGGCGATCAACACTCCGATCATGATCATCTGAACCACTGTCTTAACCTTGCCCCAAATACCTGCTGCTATCACCACACCTTTGTCTGAGGCTACAAGTCTGAAGCCGCTGATGATAAACTCTCTGGCTATGATCACAATAACTATCCAGGCTGATATCCTGCCCATCTCCACGAATGCGATAAGTGCTGAATCAACTAAAAGCTTATCTGCCAAAGGATCCATGAATTTTCCAAAATTCGTGATAAGATTGTATTTTCTGGCTATCATTCCATCAGCCGTATCTGTAAGGCTCGCTGCTATGAATATCCCAAGAGCTATCCATTTACCACCCGGTATATCAGGTACCATGAGAAATACCAGAAACACGGGGACCAGGATGACCCTGAGTATTGTAAGCTTATTGGGTAGGTTCATCTTTTATTCCTCCAAAATCTGATCTGCATCGCATCTGTTCATATATGTATTGAACAGTTACTCAATTTCTTCTTCTACAAGCTGTCCGTACAGATCATACTCACTACAATCGTTAATAATAACATTTACAAGGCTTCCTGTCAAAAGTTCTTTTTGAGAGGATACAAACACATAACCATCCACCTCAGAACAATCTCTATAGGATCTGCCTACATACACATCATCATCAAAAAGATAACCCTCGATCATAACGAAGAGCTTTTGCCCTATAAGCTCTGAATTATTATCATAGGATATCTCACTTTGAAGCTCCATAAGCTCATCTCGCCATGAATCCTTAAGTTCGTCCTCTATCTGATCTTCAAAGGCTGCTGCAGGAGTACCATCCTCCCTTGAATAAGAAAAAACTCCAAGTCTGTCAAAACGCATTTTCTGAACAAATGACATGCATTCCTCGTGATCAGCTTTTGTTTCACCGGGAAATCCTGCTATAAGTGTTGTTCTGATGCAGATATCCGGCATAGCCTCCCGAAGCATAGCTACCTTTGCCTCTATGTCGGCTCTCGAAGTTCTTCTACCCATGCGCTTTAATATATCATCAGAAGCATGCTGTATAGGCATATCTATATAATGACATACCTTCTTAAGTGAAGCCATAGTCTTTACAAGCTCTTCATCTATCTCCTCAGGATAACAATAAAGAAGTCTGATCCACTCGATCCCTTCTATATCCGAAAGATTTTTAAGCAGTTCAGGAAGCATCTTTTTTCCATAGATGTCAACTCCGTAAACAGTGATCTCCTGGGCGACAAGCGTAAGCTCCTTTACACCATTTTCTGAAAGATTCTTCGCCTCATCTATCAGCTCATCCATAGGAATGGAACGATAACCGCCTCTAAGCTTTGGGATGATACAATATGTACAATGCTTGTCACACCCCTCTGCTATCTTTAGGTATGCCATAAAGGTTCCGGTACTCACTACCCTCTTTCCTGTTCTTTTAGGAAGATGGTTGATATCCTTAAAATACTCACAGTACTTTCCTGTACCTATCATATTGACGGCATCAACTATGCTCTCATAGGCAGTTGTTCCAAGTACTGCATCTATCTCAGTAAGTTCATTTCTTATGTCACTCTTATATTGTTCTGCCAGACAACCAGTAACGATCACTCCCTTTATGACACCCTGGTTTTTCAGGTCGCACATTTCAATGATAGTCTCCACACTCTCGTCCTTGGCATCACGAATAAAGGAGCAGGTGTTGATGACTACAACATCTGCCTCCTCTTCCATATCGGTTACATTATGTCCTGCCGACCTTAAAAGGCCTATCATCTCCTCGCTGTCGACACGATTTTTATCACAACCTAACGATATAAATAATACATTCATCAGAACAGTCCTGTTATTTCTACCTTTTCGTTGACATCGACCTTCATTGCCGCAGGCTCTTTGGGAAGTCCGGGCATAGTCATAATACTTCCGCAAATAGCAACTACAAAACCTGCTCCTGCAGAAAGATAAGCCTCTCTGATATTGATATTGAAACCTGTAGGTCTTCCAAGCTTAGTAGGATCATCCGAAAGAGAATACTGATTCTTTGCCAAACACACAGGAAGGTCGGAATAACCGAGACCCTCTATCATGGCAAGGCTCTTCTCTGCCTGAGCACTGTAGGTAACGCCATCGGCTCCATATATCTTCTTTGCTATCGCCTCAATCTTTTTCGTAAGAGGAAGCTGCACATCATAGATAGGCTTGAATTCACTCTTCTTTTCTTCAAGAGTCTTTAATACCTTCTCTGCAAGCTCGATTCCGCCCTTACCTCCATCCTCGAACACATTGGCAAGAGCAAACTCACAGCCTCTGGCTTCGCAATAATTCTTTACATACTCTATCTCTGCCTTTGTATCTGTAGAGAACTGATTGAGTGTCACGATGATGGGAACACCATAATGATACAGATTCTCTATATGCTTTCCAAGGTTTGATATACCTCTTGATAGAGCCTCAAGATCCTGATTTGACAGGTAATTCTTTGAAACTCCACCATTGTATTTAAGGGCTCTGATGGTTGCCACTAAAACAACTGCATCAGGCTTAAGTCCTGCCTGTCTGCACTTGATATCTAAGAACTTTTCTGCGCCAAGATCTGCGCCAAAGCCTGCCTCGGTGACTACTATATCCGCCATCTTAAGAGCGAGCTTTGTGGCTCTTACGCTGTTGCAACCATGAGCAATATTCGCAAAAGGACCGCCGTGAACAAGAGCAGGCGTATGCTCCAAGGTCTGTACCAGATTGGGTTTTATGGCATCCTTAAGTAAAGCTGCCATAGCTCCTACTGCTCCAAGATCCTTTGCGGTCACAGGTTTTGATTCATAGGAATAACCGACTATGATGCGACCAAGTCTCTCCTTTAGATCCTCCATATCCTCTGCAAGACAAAGGATTGCCATGATCTCTGAAGCTGCTGTGATAACAAAATGATCCTCTCTCACATAACCGTCTGCCTTGCTGCCAAGACCTACTACTACATTCCTGAGAACGCGGTCATTCATATCAAGGCAACGATGCCATGTGATCTGTCTCTCATCTATACCGAGCTGATTGCCCTGCTGGATATGATTGTCAAGCATGGCAGCCAAAAGATTGTTGGCAGATGTGATAGCATGAAGGTCTCCCGTAAAATGAAGATTCAACTCTTCCATAGGAACCACTTGCGAATATCCACCGCCTGCAGCTCCACCCTTTATGCCAAAGCAAGGACCAAGAGACGGCTCGCGAAGGGCTATGATGGCCTTCTTTTTAAGCTGTCCAAAGGCCTGTCCAAGACCGACAGTAACAGTCGTCTTTCCCTCTCCCGCGGGAGTAGGATTGATAGCAGTAACCAAAACGAGCTTGCCGTCAGGATTGCCCTTCATACGCTCTATGGCTTCCTCTGAAACCTTTGCCTTATATTTTCCATAAACCTCAAGATCATCAGCGGTAAGTCCTACCTGCTTTGCAATCTCGTCGATTGGAAGCATCTTCGCTTCCTTTGCTATTTCAATATCACTCTTCATGAGTTTCTCCTCTCAAATATCGATTGTGGGAACCTCTCCATTTTCCTCATCTGCATCAGCAGTACTCATATCTGTATTTAATGACACATAATTTCTCTCACTGCTTGAAGTCTGATCCTCGTCAAATACCAACTCGTCATCATCAAAAAGATCATCCTCGTCATCATCCTTTGAAAGCTTATCATTCACCAAATTCTTCAGTGAGGTTAGCTTGTCATCCATCTTCAGATCATCATATACCTTACTCTCTTTTATCTTATCTCTGAAAACATATACTGTCGCACCTATCGCAGCGAAAGCCGCAAACACACCAAATATCTTTTTCATAAACAGAATCCTCCTTAGTCTTTTTCAAAACACTAATAGAACTATTTTAATACGAACAGGAACACTTTGCAAGTTTTTTCATATATATAGCTTTCCTTCAACGTGTTTTTCACGAGCGATAACTACTATTCTGTCAGAATCCTCATTCGCATCATTATCCTCATATCCTCCATAGACCTTTAAAAGCTCCATACCGGCTGTCTCTACAAGCTCTTTTATTGTTTGAAGCTCATAGGCATATTGATAATGAGTTTCCTCGTATTTTTCATATAGTCCATCCTCGCGCCCGAAAAACAGCTTTAAATTGTATTCATTTATTCCGGTTCTATCATCATAGGTGTTGTCCCAGATGAAGCTAATATCCTCCCTATCCTCGGCAAAGGTTTGTGACCCAAGCCTTTTAAAGTATCCCCTTGGATGAAAGTCGAAAATAAAAAGCCCCTCTGATTCAAGATAATTGTTCGCCAGCTTAAAAACCTTGAGCATTTCCTTCGGATCTGTTACATAGTTTATGGAATCGCAAGAGCTTACGATGGCTGCCACCGTTCCGTAAAGCTCAAATTCTCTCATATCCTGCATGAGATAAAGAATACCATTCTCTTCTTCATACTCGTATTCTCTGGCAATATCAAGCATATCCGAAGAATTGTCTATGCCGATCATATCAAAGCCCTTCTTTGAAAGAAGTCTTGTCATAGCACCGGTTCCGCAGCCCAGATCACAGAGAATAGTCCTTTCTCCATTTTTTTCAGGTACTATTCCATATTCTTTTAATCGTTCTATGATAAACTCACACCAGCTCTCATAGGGCACATTGTCCATGAACTCATCATAGACCTCAGCAAATGAGGTATATGCTTCCATACTCTTACTTCCTTTACTTTGTTATAAAACTCTGTTATTATAAAGCATGTTTATGAAAATGTAAATGAAAGGCTGTATAACGATGGCTACACATCCAAAACACAAATTCATATTTCTTCTTGGCGCTTTGTTATCCATAGTTTTTTTTATCTTCACCCTTCTTCGTTTTGAGGAGCTTAAAAACCTTCCTCCAAAAGCCATAACAAATGAAAGCATAAGGGACTTAAATCCCGAAGTTAATTCTCTTTTCAAAGCTTCCTTTGATACGCTTTCCTACACCGGCATCGATTTTTTTGAGGACGGAGCTAAGATTGGCGGATATTACTATGTCACCGAAAAAAATGATGTGTCGGCAGCAGGAAGATATCTGTTCGTTCTGGTAAAAAGCAAGAACACTCCGGCCGAGATCAATGACTATCAAGCAAATGTCATCACCTTCACCGACAAAGAAAGACTTTCTCAGATAACAGGGATTCTATCAGCAAATACCGGTATTACAGAAAATGAATTCTCTCTGATGTCAAGAAATTTCATTTTTAGCGAGGTGGATTTTCCGTATCTGCATCTGATAGGAACCGGGTTATTGCTATTAGCGTCAGCCCTACTTGCTCTTATCTTCTTCATATGCTATGCAAAAAAATGATCGCAGTTCTGTATTCACGGACTGCGATCGTTTTTATTATGCATTTGCGTTCCTTTTTGCTCTCATCCTCAATGTAGGATCAAGTATCTTCTTCCTGATACGAATATTTTCCGGTGTAATCTCTAGAAGCTCGTCTGTGTCGATAAACTCAAGAGACTGCTCAAGACTTAATACCTTGGGAGGTGTAAGCTTAAGCGCTTCATCCGCACCTGATGAACGGGTATTGGTAAGATTCTTCTTCTTGCAGACATTTATCTCGATGTCCTCGCCTTTTCCGTTCTCTCCTACAACCATTCCACCATAAACCTTCTCTCCCGGTCCTACAAAGAGTGTTCCTCTCTCCTGGGCATTAAAGAGTCCGTAGGTAATAGTCTCACCACTTTCGAAAGCTATAAGGGATCCCTGCTTTCTATATGCCATATCTCCCTTGTAGTCAGCATATCCGTCAAATGAGGTATTGAGTATTCCTATACCCTTAGTAGCTGTAAGGAAATTGCCTCTAAATCCGATCAAGCCCCTGGCAGGAATCGAGAACTCAAGTCTTACAGTTCCGTCACTTGAGGGGGCCATACCCTGAAGCTCTCCCTTTCTCTCATTTAACATATTGATAACCGTTCCTGAAAATTCCTCAGGTACATCTATATAAGCTATCTCCATAGGCTCAAGCTTCTTACCGCGCTCGTCCTCCTTGTAGATAACCTCAGCCTTACTTACGGCAAATTCGTAGCCCTCACGACGCATATTCTCTATAAGAACTGAAAGGTGAAGCTCACCTCTTCCCGATACCTTGAAGACCTCTGTGGTATCTGTTTCTTCAACACGAAGAGATACATCTGTATTCAATTCCTTGAAGAGTCTGTCTCTTAAATGTCTTGAGGTTACGAACTTTCCTTCTTTTCCCGCAAGAGGAGAATCATTTACCATAAAATTCATAGCTATGGTAGGCTCTGATATCTTCTGGAATGGAATGGGCTCCGGATTCTCCACGGAGCAAAGTGTGTCACCTATCTGAATATCAGCTATACCGGAAATAGCAACGATAGCACCAACTGTAGCTTCATTTACCTCTACCTTGTTGAGTCCCTCAAACTCATAGAGCTTGCTGATCTTAACCTTCTTTTTCTTGTCCTCATCATAGAAGTTGGTAAGAAGTACCTCCTGATTAAGTTTCAAGGTACCGTTGTCGATCTTTCCTACTCCGATACGACCTACATACTCATTATAATCAATAGTGCTGATAAGCACCTGAACATCTGAATCGGGATCTCCCTCAGGTGCTGGGATATACTTTAGTATGGTATCGAAAAGAGGCTTCATATCCTTGCCCTCTTCCTCCATAGAAAGACTTGCAACACCACTTTTTGCCGATGCATATACAAAGGGACAATCAAGCTGTTCCTCGGTTGCATCAAGCTCTAAAAGAAGCTCCAACACTTCATCCTCTACCTCGGCTACTCTGGCCTCGGGACGATCTATCTTGTTGACACAAACGATAACATTAAGATTTAATTCAAGTGCCTTCTTAAGCACAAACTTAGTCTGAGGCATAGCACCCTCAAATGCATCAACTACAAGGATAACTCCATTTACCATCTTAAGTACACGCTCTACCTCGCCGCCGAAATCAGCATGTCCCGGGGTGTCTATGATGTTTATCTTCACTCCCTCGTAGGTTACCGCAGTATTCTTTGAAAGGATGGTTATTCCTCTTTCTCTCTCGATATCGTTGGAGTCCATGACTCTTTCAACGACCTCTTGATTTTCTCTGAATACACCGCTCTGTTTTAATAATCCGTCTACAAGTGTTGTTTTACCATGATCTACATGGGCTATGATAGCCACATTTCTAATGTCTTCTCTCTTCATCTTCTCTATACCTTATGCCTTGTCTATAATATCTTTTACGGGGACCTCTGTTGTAGGTGAATACTTTATGGCCGCCCGTATAACATCCTCATCAACGCCCTCTAAAGCGCGCCTTTGCTCCTGCCTCTCCTTTAGTGCCGCAGCCACCACAGGATCAATACCCTGTGCGCTTCTGATCTGTATCGGATCAAACGGCATAGTGGGCTCTATAAACAACTCCTCATGAACAGGTATCTTTCTCTCCCTAACCGGTGGAGCTATCTTCATATCGGCATCCTCTACCATCTCAGGAGTAGGAACAAATCCGGGTACAGGCGAGGCTTCATTTCCTGATGTACGATTAGTCGAAGGTTTCGGTGTTTCAAGCTCGCCGGGTTCCTCATCATACTCAGGATCATATTCCTCGTACTCCTCTTCCTCAACACCATAAAGCATATCCTCGCCTTCCATCAGGCCGCCCACTGCCTTCTTGGCAGCTCTCTTCATAGCTTCGATCACCGAGCTTGAAAGTGAAGGCTCTGAGTTTTTCTTGACCTCTCTCTCTAGCTGTTCGGTCACATCCGTTACTTCAACGCTTTCCCGCTCAATCTTTCCTCTGATTGGTAAGGGTTCAGGCTTAACAGAAGTCACATGGTTCTCTGCCAGATCCTCTATGATCTGTGTGGGATCCTTTTGTTCAGTATCATTCAATGCAGCTTCAGCCTCTACTAGCACTGAATTGACCTCAGAGGTTACACCACCAGGTATCTTTCTGAGCTTTTCGAACTTCTGAGTCGGAGAATCCACCATCTCAAACGGCGATCTTGTTGCTGCCCTCTTCACATCGTCCATCACTACTGTATCGCCTGAGGCTTCTGCCTTTCTCGTCTTTTTCTTAAGGCTTTCTATCTCGGATTTTTCCTTTAAAGCCGCTGCCACGACAGGATCGATCTCTGAATTGTCAGTGACCCTATTCTCCCAAGTCATGCTCTGTGTAATGATCTCTGATGCAATAGCTTCTTTTTTCTGCTCCTTGTCCTCTGTCTCAAATACCACAGGCTTCTTGTCTCCAAGATCGAGCTGTAGCTGATTCTTGTCCATGCTCTTATCTGAAAGCTCTTTCTTTCTTGCATGATATAGCTCATTGGACAAAAGCTTTCCTATATCCAAAATCTGCTGATAGCGCTCCTCTACCTCAATGGACTTAAGGTCTTCCATCAGTTCTTTTCTGTTGGTTGCGATCAACTCACTTTTCTTTCTGAGATCTAGCAAAGCACGATTGTAGCACTCATTTATTCCATAATAAGCATCTACTATGACTTCCTCCATCTCTGTGAGCATCTCATCGGTATAGATCAGTGATGCAGCATATATCTCATTTGCACTGGAAAGCGAAAGCTGTTCCTCTTCGGAAAGCTCATTGAGTCTAACTGGAGATACTCCATTCTTCCGACCTGACACACGTATCCTGCTTGCAGATTTCTCAGCTTCATAGATAATGTCCTCGGCCTCTTTTTTGGCTTCATTCAATACCTTTGCACGCTTATCAGTCACATCACGGTACTGCCTAAGCTCGCTTTGCATATTGTCAGATATCTCTTTGATAACAGAAAGCATCTCATCCTTTGATACTGTCACCTTTCCGGGCGATAATGCGTTTGACGCATTTTCTATCATCATCGCCAGAGAATCCAATAACTGTTCAGTTCTTCCCTTTTGCTGCTGCATGATAAAACTCCATTCTACAACTACTTATAACTTATTAACTCCGATACTTCTTTTCTTGGTGGCGCATCCGGTGCAAATACAGGATATCCGATAGCAAGTATACAAGCTACCTTCTCTCCCTCAGGAAGAGCCACTATCTCTCCTACCTTTGTCTCATCAAACACTCCGAGGATAACAGAGCCTACGCCCTCTGCATGTGCCGCAAGACAAAATGTCTGAGTTGCAACACCTGCATCAAACATCTCCCATCTGTCTTCCTTGGAGGTTGAGTAGCTTCCATCCTTCTCATATCCGCAGATTCCGCCCTTTATCGATACTATGACTAACTGCTTTGCTCTTCCGACTGTTTTTTGATTGAGAGCAAAATCCAACAAGCCTTCGTCACAGATTCTCTTTATTGCTGTTTCGTCCTCTAAGAGGGTATACCTTATCACCTGTGTATTCTTCCACGATGGTGCGAATCTGGCCGTGTCAACGATCTTCTCCACTACCTCTTTAGGTACAAGCTCCTCTTTGAATTTTCTTACGCTTCTTCTTGTTTTTAAGCATTCGATAGCCTCCATAATTAATACCTCCTTTTGAAAATTGATAACCCCACGGGCTTTTTCGCCCAAAAAAATCACAAAACATTGTACCACAAAGCAATCCTTAGTGCTATATGAAATATTAACAAGTATGCTTTGTATTTTTGTTTACAGTTTGGCACTATTATTATCCTAACGGTCTTATAACAATATATTCTCCGCAAAACCCGCTCTCGCTTGCTCAAAGAACATATTGTCACGAGACCTGTGCTTTCCAGGAATTTAACAATTCCATAAGTTCAGAATAATCCTCAGTTGTCATTATCTTATTACGAAGTGCCGAGGAATGTGGATATCCATGGGTGTACCATGCAATGTGCTTACGCATTTCATGGACTGCTGAATACTCGCCTTTTATTTCTTCCATTAATTTGATGTGTCGTAATATCATTTCAACTGTTTCAGATAAGGATGGTCGTAAAGGTATAGGCTCTCCACTCATCCCAGCCTTCAATTCTCTAAACACCCAGGGATTGCCTTTGGCAGCTCTTCCTACCATGAAGGCATCGCAGCCTGTGATCTCCCTCATTCTAACTATATCCTCATAGGTACTGATATCGCCGTTGCCGATGACGGGTATGTTAACTGCTTCCTTTACCTGTCGGATGATGTCATAGTCCGCCTTACCGCTATAATATTGACTTCTCGTTCTTCCGTGTACCGCTATAAATGAGGCTCCGTTTTCCTCTGCTGCCTTTGCGATCTCAGGAGCATTGGGACGATCATCCTCAAAGCCCTTTCTGATCTTTATGGATACGGGGACATCAACACTTTTTACGATAGCATGTACTATCTCACCAACCAGCTTTGGATTCTTCATAAGTGCGGAGCCTTCGCTATTTCCCACTATCTTTGGCACAGGGCAGCCCATATTCACATCAATAAAATCAAAGCCCATAGCCTCGACCTTCTTCGCCATATCCCCCATAAGCTCCGGCTCAGAGCCAAAGAGCTGAGCTCCTATGGGATGCTCAGACTCACGAAACTGTAATAATGGAACAGTGTTTTTATTGCCATAGTATATCGCCTTGGCGCTTACCATTTCCGTATAAAACATATCGCAGCCCATTTCCCTGCACAGCAAGCGAAATGGCAGGTCTGTAATACCTGCCATTGGTGCCAATATGATCTTGTCCTTTATATCCAAGGTCTTCAACCGTCTTTACCTCTTCTGTTTGTCATATACAAGCTTAAGCCCTCTAAGGGTCAGATCAGGATCATAGAATTCTATAGCATTTGTTTCATCTGCTATGATATTGCCGAGACCTCCGGTTGCTACCACCTTCAATTCCTTTAGTCCTGTCTCTTCCTTGAACTTCTTTACTATGTATTCCGTCGAACCCACTGTGGCGTAAAAAAGTCCTGCCTGCATGCTTGTGATGGTATTCTTTGCCATGATGGTCGTAGTCTTTGTGATCTCAATCTCAGGAAGCTTTGCCGCATCTCTCCACAGAGCATTGGCTGCTGTCCTGATACCCGGTGATGTCACTCCCGCCACAAAGCTTCCGTCCTCAAGCACAAGGTCGTGAGTTGTTGCCGTTCCAAAATCTATGACCAGCACAGGTCCACCATAAAGCTCATAGGCTGCCACCGCATCAACGATCCTATCTGCTCCAAGCTCCTTGGGATTGTCTGTCATGATCTTTATACCCGTCTTTATACCGGGGCCTACTATGATAGGTGTTACCTTTATATACTTGATGATACCGCTTGTAAGAGAATGCATGACATTGGGAACAACCGATGCTATGATCACATCCTCTATATCCTTCACATGGATATCCTTCTTATGAAGCAGATCCACCAAAAACAGACCATATTCATCGGAGGTCCTTGAATGCTTTGTGGTCATCCTATAGGTTCCCATAAGCTCGTCTTTATCAAATACTCCGATGGTAATATTCGTATTTCCTACGTCAAATGCCAGTAACATATAAACCTCCAGCTATTATTCATCTTCGCCAAGGAAGAATACTCTAAAATACATCTCAAGACCTTCCAAAAGATCACGCTTATCTCTCCTAAGCTGCTTGATCTTTAGGTCGCTTCCTATATCGTCATAGAGAATGTCTCCCTCATCGCAAATAGCGTTGAAAAGGAGATTCCCTTCCTCGTCATATTCAAGTGTAAGAATACCTCCCACATCTTCCGTAAAGAGCACACACATGATCTGTAGCTCTTTTTTTACTTGATCCGGGAGACCTGAAAAGTCCGGATTGAGATAATATTTTTGCTCATATTTTGAAGATGCACAAAGGACAACTTTTTCCTGATACATTGCTTTTACTTCCTCGCTTTTTTTACTTCGCAAATGATAACATAATTTGCAAGGGCTTTCAAGACGAAAAGAAAAAAGGAAACCATTCACTTAAACACAAAACACTTGCTGTTCAGAGTGTGTCATAATGCGACGAAGGAGGCGCATTGTCAACCTTGTGCCAAATTTAAGGTTGACATTTCTGCTTTTTAGTGTTAACATTTCTCAGAAATAAACAATTCGAGGTGTAAAAGATGACCAGATCAAAAACATTAGACATTACAACAATAGCACTATTTGCAGCTCTTATATCTATCCTAAGCCCATTTGCTATACCGATACCGATATCTACGGTTCCCATATCCTTAGCAACTTTAGCACTATATATCACGGTATATATAGCCGGTACGAAAAAGGCTTTTATTTCAACTCTTATCTATCTGCTTTTAGGTCTTATCGGAATACCTGTATTTGCCGGTTTTACCGGTGGTTTCGGTAAGCTTGCCGGCCCCACAGGTGGTTTCCTCATAGGCTACCTTCCTATGGTATTGTTTATAGGACTGATCATTGATCATTTCGACAATATAGGGATAAAAATATCCGCTTATATTCTCGGAACTTTATTGCTTTATTCATTCGGCTGCCTTTGGTTTGTCTTTCTTGGAGACGGTTCTACCTTAGCCGCGGCTATTTCTCTGTGTGTACTTCCATTTATCCCCGGAGACATCGCAAAGATTGCAGTCACATTCGCTGTTTGTCCAGCTTTAAAAAAGCGTTTAGCTCGCTAAACTCTCGTGAAAAGAAAATACTAAAAAAGCTTAACAGAGCACGAATTTGCTCTGCTAAGCTTTTATTCTTATCTTTCTATAGCCTTTTGAATTCTTTCTCTCAGGTTGATATCATTATATGGCTTGATCAAATAATCAACCGCCCTTGTATCAGTGAGCTTTAAAAGCATACTTCTTTCGAATCTGTCAAATGAGAATACAAGCTTTAGATTTGGAAATGCCTTATGAAGCTGAAGTGCTATAGGCAGATTCGTGATATCCTCATCCATATGAAGTATCAAGAGGTCAGGGATACCATTCTTCATCATATCCTTTACCAAAACCTTTATATCCGTGGCAAATTCTACCTCAAAGTCAGACATAATGCTAGTATAATCTTCTTTTTTATCACAGATCATAACTGTCTTTTTCTCATCCGTTGACCAAAGTGCTCGTCTTGCGAATTCTTCAGCCATATCAGGCTGCTCGGTTCCCGTAACCTTTATACCGAGAGACAGATTCTTCGGAGCTGCAAGATCCAGTATACTGCCATCAAAGAGCTTGATCTTCGGACGTAGCACGCTTTGATGGTTGTTCTCGCAAACAAAGCCCTCTCTGCCATCTGACAGTCTGACTGTCTGACCAAGGGGAAATACAGGAACAGCCTTAACAAATGATATAACAACCTTAGGATCAAAAAGAGTTCCACTTCCACCCATCAAATATTCTATGGTCTCATTGGAAGGGAATGGCTCCTTATAGGGACGCTTTGACATCAATGAATCATAAACATCCGCGACACGAAGAATCCTTGCAAAAAGCGGTATCTTCTCACCTGCAAGTCCATGAGGATAGCCCGTACCGTCATAGTTCTCATGATGATACAAGGCTCCGAGCCTTACATCCTCGATAATATCCTTTCTCTCCTTCAATATCTCATAGGAAAATTCCGTATGCTTTTTAATCTCTGCAAATTCTTCCTTTGTAAGTCTTCCCGGCTTGTTAAGTATATTCTTATCAACCTTAGTCTTTCCAAGATCATGGAACAGCCCTGATTCACAGAGTCTCAAAAGGTCTGTACTGTTAAGTCCGTAACCCTTACCGATAACAGTAGCAAGCACCGCCACATTTACGGAATGGAAGAAGGTATAATTATCAAAATCACGCATATCCTTCATATCCATAGATATGGTTCCGTGCTTTACAATTCCAGATACGATACCCTTTGCCTCATTCCTGGTGGCATCGAAATCCATATTCTTTAAAGCATTTACCGTACGCTTTCTCTGAACACGGTTGATGGCATCATGAATAACAAGGCCTTTAGAAAGAGCATCCTCAATATAAATACCCTGGATATTGTTCTTTCTGAGTCCCTCAATATAATGCTCATCAAGAGCCTTTGAGGAATCAAGCAACATAACCTTGTTGCCCTCATCATAAATATCCTCGGCAGGTATCATTCCAACCTTCAATTCATCTAATTCTACAAATCTCATATACCTTCACCATATAGTAAAATTATTATTCTGTCATTCTTGTTCTTAGAAATGTTTCGTCTTTTTTCTCATCAGCTGATAGCTCACCGTAATCATTCATATAGTTTTGGAGCTTCTCGTAAGCTGTATTGTAATCCCTCGAATACTCATAATATACTATCTCAGCCCATCTAAGCTCCTTTTCATAGGAACCGCCTATAGAAAGGCCTGAATCGATCTTATACTTTGCTTCCTCCAAATTGCCGGTATCAAGATAATATGCAGCATACTCTGCACATAAAAAGCTATTCACCGTATCCGATGCTGTATATGCGTCATAGTAGACCTTCATATGCTCTACATCCCCCAAATGCCTATACGCACTTCCCAAATAAATATTGATGATGTTGTACGCAGGATCGTTGATCGTCGAAAGCGCGTCTACTGTCTTTTGATAATCCCCCGCATTGTACGAAGATATTCCATCAGCAATATTCTTTAAGGTCAGAAGGTTTGGATCAGAGGAAAGCTTCCCATTGAAATCAAGCTCATCGTAAAGCTCTGCTGCCTTCTTATAATCCCCTTGTTCTAAATAAACCGCACCTTTATAGAGTTTTATATCATCATCTATCTTTTCTCCAAACAGAGCAAATGTATCTATACCCTTGTCAAATGCCGCAATAGCGCGATCATAATACTTTTCATTGTAAAGAAGTATACCATTCACTCTGTATCGATTCTTATTGATCCAAAGTCCCGCTATAGCTGCTGCAACAAAAAACAGAATTAAAAAAATGATCAAAAATATCTTAAGTCCGGTGTGTTTTTTCTTTGTATTTTTTGATGATACTATATATATATCTTCATCAATCATCTTATTGTCCGCCCTTTTCTTACGCTATCCCGAGTATACCTCTTATCTGTCCTCTGACAGCGCTTTCTAGAAAGTCTGTTCTTTCCTTTGGTAGATTGTACTTGTCGTGAAGCTTAAGCTCCACATCCTTCAGTTCCTTAAGCTTTGCCTTCATCCTGTCAGTAGCTATAGCTTTCGCTACCGGAATAAAGTCTCCGTTTATCTTATGTCCCATCTGAGCTATATAAGGAGAATCAGGAACAAGATCCTCCTTCATGGCTCTTGAAAGCATAGCCATATTGTGATCAAATACAGGAGCAAACCGTAGCACCTTGTTGGTATCATTGTCTACGATAAAACCGAAATTCCCAAAATGCCTGTCCGGATTAAATATCACCGCATCAAGCACTATCATATCCCTGAATTCATCTGAAAAGCCAAAGGGTTCAAGAAAGGCTATCACATCCTTTATCCGATATATCTTTTCAGGATTCAAATATTTGTAGATAGGAACAAATCCTTCGTTCTCAGTAGTAAACATCCGACACTTTGAAACAAGACTTCCTTTGAACTTCACCAGATCATATGTCACATAGGAAGCGCATAGTGCAGAGGAAAACTGAGTTGCATAAAACTCAGAATATGCCTCAAGTCCCGCATTGGCAAAGCCGGAACTGCTTTTTTTGTATAAATATATCCCATCCTCTTCTCTGATCCAACACTTTTCAAATGAACCCTCTGAAGTAAATTCCGGAGATGTGGTTGATAGCTTAAGTCCCTTCAATCCTCTGTCAAATGCAGTCTTTGATACTACATCAGTAAACTCATTGTTATAAAGATTAACCTTTTCCCATGTAAGAGGTGAATCACAAGACTTAACCCATAATGAGTCATTCAAACTAAGGGCATGTGTAACCTCAACAAAGCCAAGGATATTGTCAATCTGCCATTCCTTGATCCATTTCTTTAGATGTTCCTTATGCTTAGCATAATTTCTAAAATTGATCCATGTATAAATATCTGCAAATCTCGGTGGAAAACTTTCCTTGTCACAATACTTCTCAATCTCATGACATTCATATTCACCGGTTGCAATATCCTCTTCGATATCGAACATCATCAGTTTTCTATTTTTATTCATAAGATAATACTTACCCATATGAACCATCCTCTAAACACTTAAGTCTATCTTACCCTATTAAGCCCTTTTAGTCAAGAAAATCAAGGCTTTTTAAGCACTAAAAAAGCCGATATCCAAGCATTAGGATACCGACTTTTTGTTATAACCATTTATAATGTTTTACTCACTCTTCTTTTTATCACTCTCTATTGATGCAGTCTTATATATGAACTTCACGCTTGTCTTTGCATCCTCTGCAGCATCTGTGAATATACCGTAATCCTTGCCAGCGTCAATAGTTGCCTTTGTCCTGTCGGCAAGGCCGGAAATATCATAATCATCCAGATCATTAAGAGCATCATGTACCTTTCCGGTAAGCTTCTTTATACCCTCTTTATCGAACTTATCCATACCATCTGAAAGGGTTTTACTTCCCTCATAAAGCTTTGTGGTTCCTGTAAGAAGATCCTTTATACCTGTATCTACCTTGCCAAGATTGGTGCTTATGGTCTTTGATCCGTCGTAAAGCTTTCCAACACCGCCTGACAAAGCTGAAGCTCCCTTTGAAAGCGTTCCCGCACCTGTTGAAAGAGCACTTGAACCGCTTCTAAGCTTCTTTACACCCTTGTCAAGCTTTGATGCTCCTGTTGAAAGAGCGCTTGATCCGCTCTTTAGTTCTCCAAGACCTGAAACCAATGAACCTGAACCTGTATATGCTGAAGATGCACCCTCTGAAAGCGCCTTTGATCCTGCATAAGCTGACTTTGCACCCTCTGAAAGTGCCTTTGATCCTGCATAAGCAGAATTGGTTCCTGCTGAAAGCTTCTTTGCACCCTCATATGCTGAAGCCGTTCCTGTTGCAAGGCTTGCCGCACCGGCAGCTGCATCCTTGATACCTGCTGTATAAGCTGCAACACCATTTTTCAGATTCTCTGAACCGTCAGAAAGTGCTTTAAGATTCTTTGCAAGATCCTGATCCTCCATACCCTTTATCACTGCTCCAAGAGCTGCTGCCGCACCTCCCGCTTGATTTGCTTCGGCGATCAGTCCTGCTCTTTTATCAGGGTCAGCCTCAGTTTTTGCAGCCTCAGCCTTTGCGGCGCTGGCCTGCTCATACTGACTCTTCTTTGCCTTTAAATCAGCGATTGTCGCAGTCATAGCTTCTTTAAGGGCATCAACACCCTGATCAAGAGCCTGTGCTCCGCCATTTATAGTGTCATTGCTTGATACCGCTGTATTAAGTCCTACTGAAAGACTTGCCGCACCCTTATTGATGGTGTCAAGACCGGTCTCAAGCCCCTTTGCGCCTGAATCTATATCCTTTAGTCCATTTTCCAACCCTGAAGCACCTGTATTGATATCGCCTAGTCCGGTCTCAAGATCTGATGCGCCCTTGCTAAGAGAGCCAAGTCCGGTCTGAAGATCCTTCGCTCCGCTCTCTGCTGAGCTAACACCCTTGTCAAGCTTTGATGCTCCGTCTGCAAGAGACTTTGAGCCACTCTTTAAGCTTCCAACGCCCTTATCAAGCTTCTTTGCTCCGCTTGAAAGATCTGAGGCACCCTTGGCAAGCTTCTTTGCTCCCTTCACGGCACCATTCTTGCCTTCATAAGCCTTGGTAAGTGTATTGCTGCCTTCATAAAGCTTATCAACACCTGAACCCAGTGTCTTTGCACCATCATCAAGAGTCTTTACTCCTTCAGTCAGCTTGCTTGAACCGTCAACCAGCTTTCCGGAAGCATCCTCAAGATCACCGAGCTTGTCATCAAGCTCATCAAGATCATCAAGGCTGTCAAGCATAGACTTTCCGTCCTCTTTCTTTTCATCATCGATCTTGATAGTAGAAAGCATGTCTGTCATAGCAGCTGTGATAGTCATATCAAGCTGGAAGTCAGTCACATCAGCACTTACCTCAACATATTTGGGAATATCCAGATCAAGCTTGTCAGAAAGCTTATTCGAAAGCTTTAAGCTCTCCTCAAGTCCCGGCATAGCTGTACCTATCACAATGGTCCTTTCTCCCTCGGAAATAACTCGTCCATTAGTTACCTTGACATTCTGGAAGTTATCCTCATCAAGTATCATACCACTCATCATCATGAAGGGAACATATACTTCATATTCCTTGTCATCCACCTTCATAGTAGTCTTTTCATTGTTGGTATAATCAAAACGAATGGTGACATGACCGCTTTTTCCTGCTATCTCCTCAGGTGTCACGCTCTTTCCGTCAAGAGTATAGCTGACCTTCACATCCACCGGAAGCTTCTTATCAGTCTTTCCCTGATAATAGATGTCCTTGCCCTTTGCATCCCAGGTCACATCATTGCCACTTTGGGTAAACGTCTCAGAACCCTTGACATTCTCTATATCCTTAAGGTCTGATTTATCCTCAAGCTTATCCTTGCCCTCAGGATTTTTAAGCCATTCGCTGACGATAGTTTCCTTCACGCTGCCGTCAGCATTTGCAACAACATATACTGTTTCGGATTTGTCAATCTCCTCGTCATCTGCGTTATCATTGTCTATAATTGTATCTGTGAGCATCTGCTCATCCTCTTCAATATCATCCTGTTTTGTCTCTACAGCATATGCTGTTCTCGGATAAAATGTATATCCTGTTGTTCCTGCAAGTGTTGCTGCCATACACATAGCTGCTATTTTCATTGCTCTTTTCTTAGTCATAGTTGATCATCCTTTCGAGTTCGTTATAACTAACTACATTTATATTATTATAATCATTATTCTTAAATATGCAAGTATTTATTATGCTTCCGATACTTTTTCCTTTCCCGGTCCAAAGCCTATGCTGGTATGACATATCACCCAGTCAAAAAGAACGAAGAGAGACGGAAGTATGAATATTACCACAAACATACTGATGATAGCTCCTCTTGACATCAGCATGCAAAGTGAGCTGATCATGTCGATCTTTGAACAGAGTGCCACTCCAATGGTCGCTGCAAAGAACGAAAGTGCACTTACGAGAACCGATTTACAGCTTGAGCTGTGGGCTATCTTGATAGCTTCTTTCTTGGTGGCTCCGGCATTTCTTTCCTTCTTATATCTGGTAGTCATAAGGATCGCATAGTCCACTGTAGCTCCCAGCTGAATAGTTCCTATAACAATGGATGCCACGAAGGGAAGTGTGGTATTGGTATAATATGCAAGTCCCATGTTGATGAAGATCGCAAGCTCGATTGAAGATACCAGTATGATAGGAAGTGATATTGACTTAAACAGTATAAGTATTATCACAAATATCACACCGATTGAAACCGTACTTACTGTCTTGAAATCCTTGTCTGTGATCTCGATAAGATCCTTGGTACCTGCCGCCTCACCGATCAGCATTGCTTGCTCATCATAGCTCTTTATGATCTCATTTATCTCGGAACACTGCTTATTTACCTCATCCGAAGCTGCCTTATAATCTGTTCCTATGAGCATCAGCTTGTATTCATCCGATTCAAGCTTACCTTTGATTTCGCCGGGAATCAACACATCGGGAATTGTATCTCCGATCATTCCGTCAAGGCTTAAGCAAAATTCTACGCCGTCAAGCTTTTCAATCTCTTTTGTCATTTGACGCATATCCTTGGCCGTGATGTCCTTATTTACAAGCACCATATGAGGTGAATTCATATCAAAGTTTTCCTTCAGGGCATCATTTGCCTGAGTACTTAAAAGCGACTTAGGAAGTGTCTCATCAAGATTATAATAAACCTTATAGTGTGTATATCCATAAAGCGCAGGGATCATCAGGATCACGAAAAGTGCTATGAATATAGGATACTTCTTTGTCACAAAATCAGAAGTCCTGTTGATCTCAGGAAGGATCTGTCTGTGCATGGTCTTCTCGAGAGCCTTGTCAAATATAAGTATCATGGAAGGAAGAATTGTTACACTTGCGATAACTCCGATAGCAACGCCCTTCGCCATAACAAGTCCCATATCAAGTCCAAGAGAGAAGCTCATGAAGCAAAGTGCAAGGAAGCCGGCTATTGATGTGATGGAGCTTCCTACCACCGATACCAGGGTGGCATCTATGGCATGATACATCGCTCTCTTCTTATCATCCGGATATCTTTCCTGATATTCCTCGTAGCTGTGCCATAAGAAAATGGAGTAATCCATGGTAACACCGAGCTGTAAAACCGCTGCAAGGGCCTTAGTAAGATATGATATCTCACCAAGTACAATGTTGCTTCCCAAGTTGTAGATGATTGACATTCCTATACTTAGCAGGAAGAATATCGGTGCTAAGAAGTTGTCCATTGCAACCTGCAATACTATGATGGTAAGAATACCTGCAACCGCTACATAAACCGGCGTTTCCTGATTAGCTATAAGCTTTGTATCCTCTGCTACCGCCGACATACCGCTTAGGAAAACATGGTCGCTTGCGATACCTCTGATCTCCTCGACAGCTTCAAGAGTCTTATCATCTGAGGTAGTTCCCTCGAAAATGATGACCATCAAGGTTGCATCACCATTCATAAACATGTTCTGCATCTTGTCTGAAAGCATCTCGATGGGAATGGTGAGATCCGCAATACTGTCATACCATATAACAGTCTTTACTCCATTCACCTCCTCGATCTGTTTTCTGACCTCGGAGACCTGTTCGTTGTTCATACCTTTTACTACGATCAGCGACATAGCTCCACTTCCGAACTGATCTACCAGGATATCCTGGCCCTTCATGGTCTCGATCTCTTTTGGAAGGTAAGTTAGCAGATCATAGTTGACACGGGTGTTAAGAAAGCCAAGCACTGACGGAACAAGAAGTAGAAAGCCAAGTATCAGGATCGGGATCCTCATGGTCACCACCGCTTTTCCGAATCGATGTTCATTACCCATTTTATCATCCTCTTTTCAATATAGTTTTTATTCTGACTTTTGGTCAAACCAATTTAATGTTTTATGACCGCCGGTCATTTATTGTTGAGTATGTTATAGCACATTTCTGACCGTTGGTCAATATCTAAATTGAAATTTGTTGTATTTTTGACTTTTGGTCATTTTTAGCCTTGACTTTTTAGCAATTATATCTTATATTAATGTTCAAAAGAGACCACTGGTCATTTTCTGATCAAAGTCTTCTTTATATTTATAAAAGGAATGATAATATGGCAAATGTAACACTAAAAAAATCGGCCATCAATAAGAGACAAAAAAAAGAAGCCCTGATGAATACAGCCTTCGAGCTTTTTACATCCAAGGGCATCAACAAGACTTCCATATCTGATATAGTAGAGAAAGCGGGAGTCGCAAAAGGAACCTTCTATCTTTATTTTAAGGATAAGTATGACATCAGGAACTACCTTATATCAAGCAAGGCTGAGCAACTTTTTTTAACCGCTCACAAGGCCTTGGACACAACAAAGATTCCGGAGATTGAAGATCAGATAGTATTTATAGTTGATAATTGCTTGAATCAACTGACAGAGAACCCATCTCTTCTTAATTTCATTTCCAAGAACTTAAGCTGGGGTGTGTTCAAGAAGGCGTTGGTGGATCCGGAGTCAGAAAGTGATATGAATACTATGGATATGGACGAGCTTGATTCTGAGAATTTCAGCTTTTACAAGATATACCAATATCTGATCAACTCCTCAGACAGACAATTCAAGGATCCTGAGATCATGCTTTTTATGATCATAGAGCTTGTCAGCTCCACCTGCTACAGCTCTATACTCTACAGCGAGCCCTGTAACATAGACGAATTAAAACCCCACCTGTTTAAGCAGGTGAGGCATATATTGGAAGATCACGAAGAAGTTTAGTTTTTGTTTTTTTCATCCCCCTTACAGACCGGCTGTTAAAGTGACAGCCGGTCATTCTTTTGTATTTTGGTCGTTCAAAAGGATATATTTCTAAGTTGAACCTTTTTATCTCCATGATAGATAAGATAAAGAGGATGAACTCCATCAGGAAGAGATAATTGTGAAGCAGTTTTAATCCACTGCATGGTATCTTTCGAATCTGCATTTATCCATATCCTACCAACACTCTCACCGTCTATCGAAAGCTTTACATCAAAAAAGCATTCGTTTGTAGGCTCCGAATCCACATAGCCCTTCATCTTCTTTTCATCATCCATCTTTCTCTCATCAAGTCTTACAGGGCCTTCGTAGATTGCCTTGTTCTCTTCTGTTTCAAATCTAAACTCCACTCCGAGGGAGTTCACATTTTTCATATCAAAATATTTAAAGCCTATCAATGTTCCATGGCAAATCTCTCCGATGAATCTGTCATCACCGAGATTTGTCACATTGGGAAAAGATGTGGCATAGATACTGTTGCAGCCGTGAGGCATATATCCATTGGTGATATTGCAGGCAATAACCGCTGGATAGGTTCCGATTGCCTTTAGAGGCCCATCATTTAAACCGCAGCTTGTAATCTCCACCTGATCAATACTTCCGTCAGGCTTTATCTCTATCTTCTCCGCACATGACTGTCTGCTGTAATCGGACTTATGAGTAAGTCTGTGATAAAAAACATACCACTGCCCATTTATCTCGATAATGCTGCCATGGGTGGTTCCTGTCATATTGAGCTTTTCATTGATGGTTCTTCCCGCTATGCCCACATCACCATTGGAAACGATAGAGCCGCCAAAGGTGAAGTCCTTATCCGGATAATCACTTACCGCATAGCAAAGCTCATGATTCTGCCAAGAGGAATAAATAAAATAATACTTTTCTCCCACTTTTCTCATAGACGATGCTTCAAAGAAAGGATGTGTCTCAAAGCTCGTCCCCTTAACCTTGTAGGGAATCAGATGCTTTGGCTCCTCCTTTATGGTCAGCATATCATCCTCTAAGACAGCTGTGATCGGACCCATAATGCTGTCAGGATAACTAAGTATCTCTTCCTTTGTCTTTCCGAACATCTCCATCTCAGACTTTATATAGCTTTCATTTTCAGGAAAATCAGGCTCTTCTTCAAATCCATATTGAGTTCCGTAATAAAGCCTGATCACTCCATTATCATTCATCACCGCAGGATCAAAGCAGACATATTTTTCCATGGGTGAGCCATCCTTATTCCTTACAAATCCAAGAAATTCATAGGGACCAACCGGACTATCCGCCACCGCCACACTTATGGGACCCACATAGCCGCCCACGCCATAATCTCCTGCCATGCTGTAATAGAGATAATATCTCCCATCATTACCCTCTACCACATCAGGAGCATACATATATTTAAGCTTTGGATATTGGGGATCTTCGCTGGCCTTGTAGATCACGCCCTCGTATCTCCAGTCTGAAAGATCAGTAACCGGTGCAGAATAGGTCACGTAATCAAGCATACAGAAGGTATAGCCACCCTCCTTGTCATGTGATCCGAAAATGTAAACCCTGTCTCCAAACACATGGGGTTCACCGTCGGGGATGTATTCATTTAGGGGAAGATAGGGATTGAATACTTGATTTTTTTTCATATCAGGGTTCCTTCCTTTTATTTGAATCTAACGTAACTGTTCGTTACAATCTATCACGACAAACAAACCCTGTCAATGATCAGATATAGGATAATTAAAAAAAACAACGGATGATATCATATGGATTTTACATTTATTCTGTACTATAATCAATGTATGCGAGTTTTCGTTAACTAGTGCATCGGCCGCAAAATAACTGAACTAATGCGCAGAATGCTTGCCCGAGAGTGCATACCTGAAAACGTAGGCGTAGCGGGCTACGCTGAGGCTTTCAGGTATGTTCTATCGGGATAAGCAGGCAAGCATTCGGTCCAGTTATTTAAGGACCGAGGCACTAGGTTTAACTAAAAGGAGGTATTTTCAAAAATGCAAAAAACTATAAAACACGCAGCACTATCCCTTGTCTGTTTCGCTATTACTTTATTTACTTTAAGCATATCAGCAAATGCAGCAGACAGCGGAAAAAACTGGACACTTGATGACAATGGTGTGCTAACCATTTCCGGAGGAAACAACAACAACACTCTTGATGAAAATGGTGCAACCTGGCTTACTTCTCACAAATCAGATATCAAGGAAGTCGTGATCGAGAAGGTGGTCAATTTTGACGGAGAGCTTTTCAAGGACTGTGTAAATCTTACAAAGGTTATATTTTCTGATAAGGGCTTTCAGCTGACAAACATCGACGGCGAGACCTTTGCCGGCTGTACTTCTTTAAAGGAGATTACTCTTCCTAAAAGTCTTAAAGCCGGAAATCAAAAGGCAAGAAGTACCAACAGGATTGCTACCGGTCCTTTTGCATCATCAGGACTTGAGAAGGTTACATTTGCAGACGGAACCGAAAAGGTTGCAGACTATATCCTTTCAGGCTGCAAAACTCTTAAGGAGGTTACTATTCCCTCAAGCGTGAACGAGATTGGTATTTTCGCATTTGCAAACTGCGAGGGACTTACATCTGTTACATTTCCTGCCGGTTTAAAGAAGATCGACGGTGATGCATTCTATAACTGTTTAGGGCTCACAGAGGTAACACTTCCTAAAAGCATCGAAACCTATGCAGGTGGTGGTGATGCATTCAACGGATCAAAAAATATTAAGAAGGTTGTATTTGAGGATGGACTTACTACCATCCCTGACGAGATATTCAAGGGTTGTATCGGTATCACAGAGATCAAATGGCCCTCAGGTCTTAAAGCTATCGGTAAGGAAGCATTCTATGATGCTTATAACTATACTGTAGCAGATATTCCTGATACAGTAACAGCTATCAACTCACAGGCATTTTGGAGATGCAAGATCACAAGCTTTACCGTACCCAAGAAAATGACAACCTACAAGTCACCCTTCCAGAATATCAAGGAGATCACCTTTGAGGACGGAACCGCAAAGATTCCAGACGGAGCATGCGACGGCGCTTCCTTCCTTGAAAAGGTTAACTTCCCCAAGGGACTCAAGGAGGTTGGTGATTACGCTTTCCATGTAGTTCAACTTAAAGAGATCATTCTTCCCGATACAGTGACAAAGGTCGGCAAGTTTGGTTTCTCTACCAACAAGGTCAACGGTTGTACCATTTATATTCCAAAGAGTTTAAAGACCTACGATAGCTTTGCATTTGATTCTATGGCAGTTAACCCCCTCCACTACAGGGATGTTATCGTAAAGGGCGAGAAGGGTTCCAAGGCTAAGGAAATCTGCGAAAAGAAAAAGTACACCTACAAGGAGATAGTTATTCCAAAGAAGGGTTCAACCTACACCGTAGGCGATGTTAAGTACAAGGTGATTGAGACCGGCAAGGTAAATGTTTGCGGATTCAAGAGCAACAAGCTGACATCAGTTACTATACCAAAGTCAGTAAAGATCGGCGATCTGACATTTACTGTCTGCGGCATCACAAAGAATACCTTCAAGGGAATGAGTAAGGTAAAGAAAGTAACGGTGAAATCAACTGCGATCACAAAGGTTGAGAAAAAAGCATTTGCAGGATTAAACGCCAAGGCTTCTATCAAGGTTCCCAAAGCAAACAAGAAGAAATACACTACTCTCTTTACAAAGGCCGGACTTTCAAAGAAAATAAAGATAAGCTAAAACTGGCGCAGGCGGAGGTTGATCCTTCGCCTGCCTTTTTTTGCTTGACAAAACCAGTAAAAAACCAGTAAAATAATTCAAAACCAGTAAAAAACCAGTAAAAGAATTTTAAACCAGTAAAAAACCAGTAAAAGTCTCAGAGGTGATATCAGATGACAGATAATCCATATACTTTACTATTTGGTCAAGAGCCAAATCAAATGATCTCAAGAACTGCGGAACTCGAAAAAGTGACAAAAGATTTTGAAAGCTCAACTCCATCACAAATGATCTATATGATAACCGGATTAAGAGGTTCAGGAAAAACTGTATTTATGACGAAGGTCGAGGATTACTTCACCAATAAAAAAGATTGGATAACAGTTGAACTCAGTTCCGAATCAGATCTTCTCACATCCCTTGTCTCAAAGCTTTCCAGTGAGAATACTCTTGCAAATCTATTTAAAAAAGCCAAGATCAATCTGTCTTTCTTCGGCTTCGGTTTGGAAGTAAGTGATGTGGCGCCAATCACGAATATAGAAATGGCTCTCACAAAAATGATGGAAAGCATTAAAAAAAGCAACAAGAAACTGTTGGTCACTATAGATGAAGTTGTGAACACTAAATCTATGCGCGAATTTGCCAGTGTATATCAGATATTGATCCGACACAAGCTTCCTATCTTTCTTTTGATGACAGGATTGTATGAGAATATAAATGGACTGCAAAACGAGAAAAATCTGACATTTCTTTATAGAGCTCCAAGGATAGATATGAAAGGTTTAAGTATACGAGACGTATCGAGCAATTACAGTAAAGTATTGAAGCTGTCAACTAGCGAATCTATAAGAATGGCCGGATTCACCAATGGCTATCCCTTCGCCTTTCAGGTTCTGGGGCATTTCACGTGGGAGCATAACGGAGATTATATGAATTCCATGACAGACTACAAGAATTATCTATACGATTATGTATATGATAAAATATGGTCAGAGGCATCAGAAAAAGACAAGCTTATTCTCTACGCCATTGCCAAATCAAACTCTGACAAAATTGTAGATATCCGAAGAGTAATTGACATCGATACCAATAGCTTTAATCCGTATAAAAAGCGCCTAAAGAACAAAGGCTTGATAGACGGCGATACTTATGGACGAATTACATTTATTCTTCCTCTTTTCAAGGAATATGTACTGGAAAACTATGAATGATCTTGCACTCAAGGTTGATCCTCCATATGATGTAGACGCTATCTACGAAGAGTTGCATAAATAACAAACTCTTTACAGCCTCTTCAAGAAAGGAATTAAAAAGCAACACCCCTTCAGCTTAATTAACATTTAGCTGAAGGGGTGTTTTTGTGATCAAAAATGGAGCGATGCCGCAAGAGAAACGGCACCGCCCCGAGGTATGAAACAGGTATTATCTGTTTATGACTCTGCTGGAACCTCTACAAGTTTGATATCTTTAATTGTTATTTCTGATGTAGATGTAGCTTCTGTTATAGGCTGACCTTCATTCCATCCTGTTGTAACTTTTCCGAGTGCAAATCTTAAGTAAATTCCATCCTTTTCATTTTCAGTTTCAGAATACCTTTCTGCAGCAGGTGTAAATGTTATAGTATACTGGTTTAACTCATCAGAAAGAGTTTTCATTTCACTATAATACCAAGCATCTCCCACCATTGACTGGAATTGAACTTCAATCTTTCTAGCTACTGAAGATGAAGCCTTAAAGGTAAGCTTATACTGCTGGTTCTTTTTGAGTGTAAGATTCTTCTTTTTTAATGCTACAGCGTAATTTGCAGGGCCTACATCCTGAATATCAAAGACAATAGTTCCATTTCCATTACCAAATGTAGCTGATCCTTGGGGTACATCTTCTACAGAATACACATATGCTTCCCAATCATTATTCCATGGATTTGTAAAATCAGAATCACTTAATAAATTTACGGGTTCCGCTGGTGTCAACACCTCAACAAGTGAAGGCTCTGAGATAGTTACACTCGCAGCTGTATCACTTTCATTTACTTTACCCATCTGAATATAGAATACTACTCTGTTACCTACACTTTCATTGGGGTCAGGATCTTTATCTGCGGTAAATCTAATTATATATTTCTTCTCTTCAACGCCAGTAGTAATCACACTTTGGCAGAATGAACCATAACTACCACCATCATGCTGAATACCTACCTTAAGGCTTTTTGCAACATCAGAAGACGCCTTAAAAGACAATATATAATCCTTCCCTTTCTCAAGATTAAAGCCACGATATTCAGTAGCTATATCCCAAGGGTTTTCGTAAGTATCCGCTTTTGCTATAGTAAATGTAGCCTTTCCATCTGAATAACTAAAGTTGGAATCCCCTGCAGTATGTGTCCATCCAGAACCATCTGTATATTCGAATGTTCCAAACAAATTATCTCCAGTTTCGGGATCCGGTGCATCAACCTCTTCAAGCACAATATTATCAAAGTACACATGATGCTCTTCTGTTATATTCTCGGTACCAATCTTTCCGATAGCAATACTTAACAAGGTCTTTGCATCGGTATTAGCGGTCATCTGGAATGTCTTAGGAAATGTTTGCCATTCAGTAGTCAAATCTACAGTATTTGCTCCTGAATAAGCTGCCCAATCTCCGCCATTCTGCTGCATGATAACACTTGCTTTTCTTGCAACTGTTGCCTTTGCATCAAATGTAAGTCTATACCACTTGTCCTTTTCAAGCTTTACCTTACCCTGCTTGATCTGAACATGCCAATCTTCATTACCTGCCTTGGTGATATGTGCATCAAGTACGCTGTCTCTCTCGGCACTTTCCTTAATTACCTTAAAGGAAGCCTTACCTTCCTTGTAAGAACCGCACTCATATACAGCCTTACCGGTTCTGAATGAACCATTCTTGATCATTGCATCATCGCAGATTACAATATCATCTACATAGTAAGTACCGGGCTTTGTGAAGTTCAAAACAACCTCTTTTGCATCTTCGGATGCGTCTAAAGGATAAGAGAATTTTCTCTCAAATGACTGAGTATCAGTCGACAACTCCATATCAGCAAAATTCTTATCTTCAGGTACCGATATTGAGAATCCATCAGTACCATCCTCCTTTGATGCGGTGAATGAAAGAACATAATCGCCATCAATGAAAGGAACCTTGGTCTGTGTTAATGATACAGGATCATCGGCACTTGTTACAACAACCTTAAGCTTTCTGACATTATCCTTATTGGTTACAGAAACCTTATCAGAGTCACCCTCTGATACATCCCAGTACTTCAATCTGTCAGAACCCTCTGAGAAAGTTCCATTGTATACGAAATTACCGTCTGAACGAACCTCATGTAATTTAGTCTCATCAACAATATTGGAATCATCTACAAGTTTCAAAGAAACATTTGAAATAGTTACGGATGCATTTGAATCAAGAGCTCCAAGGTTAAACTCAAGTGTTGTATTAGGATCTTCCTTGGCCTCCATCTCGAATTCCAATATAAAGTCTTTAGGTTGAGTTGTAAGATGATCTGTACGCTCTACTACAACATTGTATCCTCTATCCGGCTCTTTGATATTGCAAACAATATCTCTTTCAGCAGAAGCGCTGGCAGTGTACTTAATCTCATACTTTCCACCGCGTCTTAAAGGAAGTCCTTCCTGCTTAAGCTGAATGCTGTGTGCCTTTTCACCTGTGGTAGAAGGATTGATCGTGATTGAGTTGTTTGCAACATTATATGTTGTACCTTCAGCATCAGACTCAAGATGCATAGTCCAATCTGTCTCACTGTTGATATCTGTTGCAAAGTTACCATTTGTTACAAAGTTACCATCTACTGCTTCCTTCCAATGAACCTCAGGCTGAGCAGGTTTTTCAGCAGTAGCTTCCTTTTGGTCATAATATCCTTCTTCAGTTTTTTGATAAACCTTTACTGAATCTACTACAAATGCGCTCTCTTCTCCATATGTAGTTGTATCATCCGGATATCCTACCCATTCACCACCTATTGCAAGGTTAAGGATAAGATAAAATGGCTGATCGAATGGTGCAGGATATGCCTGCTCTCCTCCACCATCCACAGCAGAGAACCAATCCTTAGCTTCATGATACTTAATGCCATCAACATACCATGTAATATGATCAGGCTCCCATTCTACAGAGAAGGTATGGAAATCATCAGAGAAACTCTTTCCGTTTTCTAATACATAATTTCCATCGATAGATGAATCTCCATGGCTTTCTGTTTCAATATACTTACCGTCCTTAATTGAAGCAGTACCCTGTGTCTCCTTATGAGGCTCACCATAGTGAATCGTTCCGTAGAGCTTATTGGTATCCTGACCCATAACCTCCATACAGTCGATCTCGCCGCACTTAGGCCACTGTCCGTAAAGCTCCTCATCAGGCATCATCCAGAATGCAGGAAGATATCCCTTTCCCTTAGGAACCTTTACCGTTGCCTCAAAAAGTCCATATTTAAAATATTGCTTGTCTTTTGTACTAATTCTTGCTGAGGTATATTTTTTTCCATCCTCGCTCTTAATGGGAACAATATAGAGCTTATCATCCTTCAGATAGTAGTTCTTATCACTGTCTACATACTCCTGAAGCTCTTCATTTACCCAACCGGCTTCATGAGTTTCAACCGTCCATTTTTCTTCTGTATCTAATTCTTCACCATCGAATTCTTCAGACCACTCAAGCTCATATCCCGTACGATCAAGAGTACTAGCCTCACTCATAACAGGCTCAGGATCAGGTGCAGGACCTACAGGATCATCACTTGGATTAGGAGTAGGATTAGGAGTAGGTGCAGGATCTACACTGGGTGTAGGCTTTGCAGGCTCCACACTAGGAGTAACCGCTGTAGGATCTGTGCTTGATGTAGGTGTGGTAGGCTCAACACTAGGCGTAGGTGTTGTAGGCTCTACAGTCTCCTCAGCCTTCTTTACAGTCACCTTTACTATCTTCTTCTTTGCATGTCCGTCTGTAGATATTGCAGTAACAGTTGTTGTTCCAACGCCAACAAGCTTTACCTTTCCCTTGCTATCTACAGTTGCAACCTTCTTATTTGCTGTCGTGTACTTAAGTGTCTTAACTGAAGCATTCTTAGGTGTTACGCTTGCGCCCAAAGAAACTACTTCGCCTACAGTTCCATTTATACTTGTCTTACTAACATTTACACTTTTTACAGGGGTTCCTACAGTAACCTTGATTTTTACATACTTAGAGGGTGTTGCCGTACTCTTTACGGTAATAGTTGCCTTACCATTTTTTACAGCCTTAAGCTCTCCCTTCTTGGTTACCTTTACGACCTTTTTATTGCTACTTGTAATCTTAAGGGTTGTCTTAGCATTCTTATCATTCTTTACAACCTTTGTCTTAAGCTTGAATTTCTGGCCCTTCTTAAGAACAAATTTTTTTCCATCAACATTGGTCACGCTCACCGACTTGATAGCTTTCTTTGCAGCATCAGCCTTGATGCCCGATAAACCACCACTTAAAGCAAGTGTAGCCGAGAGCATGATCACACATATTCTCTTGCAAATGTTTTTCTTAAATACTCGCATCAAATTTCTCCTTCCAAATTTCTTTTTCTAACAGTTTCATACCTTTACGATTTCCTGTTTCATAATGTTGAGGATTCTACACAAAAATCCTCTAAAATAGTGATTCTACCCTCCTTCTTTTCAATAATTTTTACGCACAAAAAATTCGATATAATGGGATTATATAAAAAAAGCATACCATAATATATCTTTTTAATTCTCTTTTTGTCGTTTTTATGCTATAATACAAATGCACATATTGCACGAAAAAATCGAGTGATTATTGAACACATTTCACAAAAAGGAGGAAGGCTATGGACTATAAAAAAGAACTGTTTTACCGTGAATTCGTCCAGCGCGAGGACAATTTTTTAAGAGCCCCCTACAATCCGGAGATAGAATTTTACGCCACCATAAAGGCCGGCGATATCAAAAAGCTTAAAGAGCTTTTAAAAGAAGAGCTTACGGATAAACCCGGACTTGGAAGGCTTTCGAACAATCCTTTGCAGAATCTCAAGTACCATTTTGTTGTAACCACGGCACTTTGCGCGAGGTACTGCATTCAGGGCGGCATGGATATTTCAACTGCTTATTCACTGTCGGACTTCTATATACAAAAGGCGGACAGCTGCAAGAAAATGTCCGAGATCACCGCTCTTCACCCTGTTATGTGTATGGACTATGCCACCAGGATGAAGGATCTTAGAAAGAATGCCATTTGCTCAAGACCCATTGTAGAATGCGTAAAATATATCTATGACAATCTCCACTCCCGCATCACAGTGGATGAGCTTGCAGACCACGTGGGACTAAATCAAAGTTACCTGTCAAGGCTTTTCAAAAAAGAAGTGGGCGCAACCATCAGCGAATATATCCGAAAGCAAAAGATCGAGACCGCCAAAAACATGCTCATTTTCTCAGAATATAAGCCCGCAGATATAGCCTCCACTCTTGCTTTCCCTAGTCAGAGCTATTTTACCGAGATATTCAAAAAGCAGACAGGCTACACTCCTACCGAATACAGAAAGCAATTCTTCCAAAGTGCTCTGTAAGTAGAAATCGTGGCTCTCTCTATTCAAACAAAGGATTCTGTGATATAATATGATACTAGGGTCAAAAGTCAAAAATGGGAATCGTGCTTGCACGAATGAGCATTTTGACTTACTGACCCGCCCAAACATGAGCAAGTAGCAATTTCCTGCAAACGCAGGAAATTAGCGGATTGCGAATGTTTGCAGGATTGCGGGAGCTGCAAAGCAGCGAAGCAATCC
>JAFYAS010000064.1 GCA_017540605.1 Lachnospiraceae bacterium
AGATCATAAACACTAGCATTAAACCAATGATTAAAACCTGTAATTTACTGTTGTTGGTTTGTTTTAAACCGTTCGAAAATTCTTTAAAGAATTATATCTCATAGAACCTTCGGGGTTGTCTTAGTATTTGATTATCAAAGTTCATATCCACCTTTAGGCGGATCAGCGGAGAGGGTGGGATTCGAACCCACGTGCCCGTGAAGACAAACGGTTTTCAAGACCGCCTCGTTATGACCACTTCGATACCTCTCCATAGCATAATCACTATGCTTTGTAGTTTTTTTTGCTCACCGGCTCACGCCAGCGACATTGACTATAATATCACCAAGGTCACCTAATGTCAAGCACTTTTTTTATATTTTTCAAAGTTTTTTCAAACACGCCGGAAGCCTTGATTTTACAAGGGTTTCAAGCTCCTCTGCTTCATATTCTCAAAAATTCTTTCGCAAGATTTATATCCTCAGGGGTCGTAACCTTGATATTCCTATAATCACCTTCGATGATCTTCACACTCTTATTCGCATATCGTTCTATTATCACAGTATCATCAGTAATCTTTGTATCATTTAAGGTACGCATATCTTTATAGGCCCCAAGTAGCATATTCCGATTGAAGCTCTGAGGTGTCTGCACATTCCAAAGGACACTTCTGTCTAAAGTTTCCACACCAAAGCCATCATCATCCACAACCTTTATTGTATCCTTTGTAGGAACAGCAACAGTCACTGCATCATATTTAACCACAGCATCCATAGACGATCTGATCATGGCATCTGTTACAAATGGTCTGGCACCATCATGTATCAATACATAATCCGCATCGATCGCTGCATTTAGTCCGTTATATACAGAATCATATCTCTCTTTTCCACCTGCCACTATAGTCGTTACCTTGACAAAGCCATAGCGCATGACTATCTCATTCCTACAGTATTCTATATCTTCAAGTCCTGTAACCAAAATAATATCATCTACAGGACTCTCACTAAAGCTCTTTAGCGCATAGTAAATAAGAGGGTATCCCTCCAACTCCATATATTGTTTTTTCACATCACTATGCATCCGGCTTCCGCTACCGGCAGCAAGAACGATTGCTGTAAACTTACTCATATCATCTTTCTCCAAGCTTCAAATTGGGGATAGCATTTAGTGTAAGATCACTTCTTACACCCTTCATATATTCATAGTAGCCTGCTGCCGCGATCATGGCCGCGTTATCAGTGCAAAGTATTGGAGATGGCCTATAAAAGCTAAAACCATTCTCCTCGCAAGCATTTTTCATAGTTTCTCTAAGACAGGAATTGGATGCAACTCCTCCCGCCAAAGCCACTTTATTCAGGCCGCTTTCTTTTACTGCATGTATGGTGTGTCCTACCAAAACATCTACCACCGCAGCTTGGAATGATGCTGCAACATCAGCCCTTACTATCTCCTCGCCCTTCATTTCGCACTGATTCAGATAATTTAGAACCGCTGATTTTAATCCACTAAAGCTAAAATCATAATCATTATCTTTAAAGGATGCTCTTGGAAATGGTATCGCTTCCGGATTCCCCTCCTTTGCAACAGCGTCTATCTTTGGTCCTCCGGGATATCCAAGTCCTATAGCTCTGGCTACCTTATCAAATGCTTCTCCTGCCGCGTCATCTCTTGTCCTTCCAAGTATCTCATAAACACCATAATCAGCCACCTTCACCAAATGAGAATGACCACCTGATGCTACAAGACATATAAAAGGAGGCTCAAGCTCCTTATCCTCAATATAATTTGCTGATATATGTCCCTCTATATGATGCACACCTACAAGGTCTATCCCTCTGGCGAAGCTAATAGCCTTTGCCGCCGACACGCCTACAAGGAGAGCACCTACAAGTCCCGGACCATAGGTTACAGCTATTGCATCAATATCATCAAAGGTCATCGATGCCTCACTCAAAGCAGCACTGATGACCTGATTGATCTTCTCTACATGTTTTCTTGATGCGATCTCAGGTACAACTCCTCCATATAATGTGTGAAGTGCTATCTGAGACGAAATAATATTTGACCTAACCTCCCGTCCATTCACAACAACGGCTGCTGCCGTTTCATCACAAGAGGTCTCTATTCCGAGAATATTTATTTCAGACATTTTTCACGATCCTTCTATATATTGTAAATGATAAACACTACAGCCTAAAGCTAATTATTGCTCTGTAGTGTTTATATTGGAAGCCTTAAGCTCCCATGTAAGTATCTTCCATCTTCCCAAGGCATCCTTTGCCAGAAGATATGTTTCTTCCTTGGTTGCCGTAATTCCCTTTACCTTCATATTTACGGTAAGGTCAACCTCTGCCGTCTCGATATTATTCTGAGTCGCATATCTCACCTGGCTCGATTCAGGCATATCAAAACCAATGATCTTTAGACCTTCTTCCTTATAAGCGGCAATCTCATTTTTCAGATTGGATATATTGTTAGCCTCCGAATTCTTGTCTAAGAGTCTCAGATCATAGAGATTTCTCATACTTATGCACAATGCCTCGACCTGTTCATCCTCCGGAAGCTTGTCGGGATCATTACCAAGAAGATATTTTAAATAACGACAATGAAGCTTCATAACCTCCTTGACCGTCTTCGGATAATCTCCTACATAATCATATTCAGCAAGCTTGTCATACTCGGTAAGCTTACCCTTCTTCGCTTCCTCGCTTTTTCGGTTGTTGTCAACCGTTCGATAGAATAAGAAGATCAAAACACACCCTATCATGATGAATGTACCTATGAATTGAGCTATTCCCTTTTGCTTCATAGATCAGTCTCCTTTAGTCTCTGAAATTGAGTTCCTTGTCATCTCTGTCTTTTGCCGCTCTAATAGGCTCCCATATTTTCCTCACCTCATCCATATATTGTTCAGGATGAGTAAGGGAAGGACTATAATGAGTAAGCCAGGTTTCTTTAGCATTTGCCGCCTTGGCAAGCCTTGCAGCCTCATAAAAGGTCATATGCTTATGCTCTATCGCTTTCTCCTGCTTCTCCGGATCTCCATACATACCCTCACAGATAAAAAGATCCGAATCCTTGGCGTATTCAGCTATCTCAGGAATAGGTCTGGTATCCGTACAATAGGTAATCTTCAAGCCTTTTCTGCCAGGCCCAAGTACCATATCCTTCGTGTATACTCTGCCATCAGCTTCAATAGTCTCGCCCTTTTGAAGCCTACTCCAAAACTTTAGCGGGATATCTGCTGCCTTTGCCTTTTCCACGTCAAACTCACCGGCTCTGTCAAGCTCAAAGCTATAACCATAGCACAGAACATTGTGATTGAGTTTAAAAGCCTTCGCTCTAAGTCCGCAGACCTCAAAATCAAATTGGTCTCCCTCAAGCTCTATAAAATTGATCTCAAAAGGAATCTCAGGCGCTATGACACGAAGTGAATTCACAACCTTTTCTACCTTCTTCGGTCCTATAATAGTAAGAGGATCCGT
Organism: Lachnospiraceae bacterium; assembly: GCA_017540605.1. Taxonomy (GTDB): domain Bacteria; phylum Bacillota; class Clostridia; order Lachnospirales; family Lachnospiraceae; genus RGIG6919. Next base: position 3,468 of record JAFYAS010000064.1, read on the forward strand.
CTTTTCAGCATTTTTTAAAGCCAACAAAAAACCCGGAAGTCCACTTATATGATCCGCGTGAAAATGTGTAAAGCAGATAGCATCCACAGGCTTTATTGACCAACCCTTTTGCTTGATACTGATCTGTGTAGCCTCTCCGCAGTCAACCAATATGCTTTTTCCGTTATATCTCATCATAAGGGATGTGAGATTTCTATAGGGAAGAGGCATCATACCTCCCGTTCCCAATAAACAAACATCTATCATTTCATTCCTCAAAAATCACATATTAAAAACAATCGTCATGCTATCACAAGCTTCATGATCACAGCGTCCTCCATGGGCTCTCTATAATAATTATAACGAACAGATATCCTTTCAAAGCCATACTCTTCATAAAAGACTATAGCCCCTTTGTTGGACGCTCTCACCTCAAGAATTATAGAAAGTACACCCTTTTCTCTGGCAGCCGAGGCAAGCTTATCAAGAAGCATCCGTCCTATCCCATGCCTTCGAACTGCTTCACCAACCGCTATCGTCAGTATATCCGCTGAATCCACTGCAACAAGTATACCACAAAGCCCAACGATCCTTCCGCCACTCTTCGCAACATAAAACAACTTATCGGGATCCTCAATAGCCTGAAAAAAATCATCTATACTCATAGACTCACTTTTAAAGCAGGATACCTCTATGTCCGAGCAAGCCTTACAATCATCAAGCTGCAATTCTTCTATAACAAAATCCATAATATCCTATACCTCTATCGACTGACCCTTTTCAAGCCTCTCTCGTTCAGCCTGTGAAAGTCTAAGATAAACAGGTTTAAGCTCAGATGCATCAACAAGCTCTCCTTTTTTCGCAAGCTCTATAGCTAAAAGTCCCACAGCCGAGGCTTTTTGTCTCGAAAGATGTGGCAAAGCAAACCTCGCCTTGAAATCATCGACCTCATTTAATGTGTTCTTAATAACCTCCACACCATCGCCTAAAAAAATAGGGGCATACACATCAGACCCTGATAGCTCTCTTACCTTTTGTATAAGCTCTAATCTATCCATAGGTATCTGATCCATAACGCAAATAGGCTTCTGATCTTCAAATCTGTAAATACCGGTATATACCTGATTTCTTCTTGCATCCATCACCGATACAACAAGCCCCGGATAATCACATAGATTGTAGGCCATAGCTCCAAGAGTAGGCACTGCTACAAGCTTTTTATCAAGAGCAAGCCCCAATCCCTTCGCAGTAGCAACACCTATACGTAGCCCTGTAAATGAACCCGGACCCACCGATATCGCTATATGATCGATAGACTCAAGGTCTGTCTCTGTCATTCGAACAATCTCATCAAGCATCGGCATCAAGGTCTGCGAATGGGTCTTTTTATGATTCACACTATATTCTGCTATAACATTTTCCTCATCAACTATGGCAACAGATGCCACAAGAGACGAGCTTTCTATCGCTAAAATCTTCATATTCTCTCAGACTATCTCTATCTCCCTATGATCGAGTCCCTTGTCAAGATTCTTCCTTATAGTTACAGAAATCCTGTCCTTTGGAAGAATATCATCGATGATCTGTGCCCATTCGATAAGACAGACTCCATCGCCCTCAACCATCTCATCAAAGCCGATCTCATACATCTCTTCACTGTCAGCTATACGATATACATCCATATGATAAAGCTTAAGTCTGCCCTCGTATTCCTGAACTATAGTAAATGTAGGGCTTGTGATATGATCCTCTATCCCAAGTCCCTTTGCAAAGCCCTTGGAAAAAACAGTCTTACCCGTACCAAGATCACCATTTAGACAATAAATCTCTCCGGGCTTCGCATTTTCTCCCATACGCCTCGCATATTCAAAGGTATCATTTTCCGAATTACTCTCAAATATCATAAAACCTCTCAACAAACCCCTATATGCTTCTCAATATATTCTCTGATCTCTTCTGCTTCACCACCAAGCTCATCCTTTGGAAAAATAAAAGCAAAGCGCTTGGCCGTAAATAGATAATAAGCATTTTTCTTAATGATCAGTTTGTATCCGGTACTCCATTCTATGCTCTGATCTGTTTCATCCTGTGATATGGTGATACCGCCCTCATCCAAAACGTAATGTAGCGGCTTTTTATATACAGGATTGAGTTTCACTGTCTGTGGCGCCTTCATAAGTATCATCAATGGATTGACTATTGTGAACAGAGCCGCCAAAAATCCGAGCACAAGCCTTGCTCCGGTATCATATGAAGAAAAATTCGCTATAAGAAGCCCTAGGGCAGCAAGACTTAAAATGACTCCAAACCAGCCGGAAAAGCCACGATAATTGCTGTAAAACATGAAAGCTCGCATATCCGAAACCCTCATGCTTATATCAAATTCATATCTATCCTTCATAATAAAAGCTCCGATATTATAGAATCATAGAAAGCCCGATTCTCTTCTTCTTAATATCAACAGAGAGAACCTTGACCTCAACTATATCTCCGACACTTACCACATCCAACGGATGCTTTACAAACTTTTTGTCGGTAAGCTGAGATATGTGAACCAATCCATCCTCATGTACTCCGATATCAACAAAGGCACCAAAATCGATAACATTTCTGACTGTACCCTTAAGGATCATCCCCTCTGAAAGATCCTCCATAGTCATAACATCAGTCCTAAGGATAGGCTTTGGCATCTCATCACGAGGATCCCTTCCGGGCTTTTCAAGCTCCTTTAATATATCATCAAGAGTGATCTCACCGATACCAAGTTCTTCGGCAGTCTTCTTTTTATCCTTCACAAGCATCGAGATACCTACCAAGCCTGATGATGTGATATCCGAAAGATCATATCCAAGCTTCTTTATAAGTGATGTAGTCACCTCATAGGTTTCAGGATGCACAGAGGTAGAATCAAGAGGATTATCACCACCGGTAATACGAAGGAAGCCTGCGCACTGCTCAAAAGCTTTAGGTCCAAGCTTTGAAACCTTCAAAAGCTGCTTTCTATCAGTAAATCTTCCGTTCTCTTCACGGTACACGATAATATTCTTCGCTATGGTCTTGGTAATACCTGATACATATTGGAGAAGAGGTGCAGATGCTGTATTTAAGTCAACTCCTACTTTATTTACAGAGGATTCAACTACTCCTCCCAGAGTCTCTCCAAGCTTTTTCTGATTCATATCATGCTGATACTGACCGACACCTATAGCCTTGGGGTCGATCTTTACAAGTTCTGCAAGAGGATCCTGAACACGCCTTGCAATGGAAGCTGCGCTTCTCTGTCCCACATCAAAGTTGGGGAATTCCTCTGTAGCAAGCTCTGAAGCGGAGTAAACAGATGCCCCTGCCTCATTGGTGATTACATAGGAAACCTTCTCAGGTATCTCCTTCAAAAGCTCGACTATAACCTGCTCCGATTCTCTTGATGCAGTACCGTTGCCAACAGAAATAAGAGTAATACCATATTTTTTAATAAGACCGTATACTATCTTCTTCGCCTCAGCAACCTTGCTCTGAGGTGCTGTTGGATAAATTACCACTGTATCCAAAACCTTACCGGTGGCATCCACAACAGCAAGCTTACAGCCTGTTCTAAAAGCCGGATCCCAGCCAAGTACAACCTGGCCTGCGATAGGTGGCTGCATAAGAAGCTGAGTTAGGTTCTTACCAAATACCTCGATAGCCCCATCCTCAGCCATCTCTGTAAGAGCATTCCTTACATCTCTTTCTACCTGAGGAGCTATCAATCTGTCATAGCTATCCTTTATAGCTCTCTTTAAATATTCGCTGGTATATTCATTATCCTTGATGATAAGCTTCTTCTCAAGATAACCAATGATCCTATCCGAATCCACATCTATCTTTACAGTGAGGATCTTTTCCTTCTCACCCCTGTTCATAGCAAGAACTCTGTAGCCTGCAGCTTTCTTCACAGGCTCCTTAAAATCATAATACATCTCATATACAGAGGATACCTCACTATCCTTTGCAGCAGACACTATCTGTCCCTCTTTCATGGTGAATTCACGGATATATGACCAATACTCCGCATCATCTGATATCCTCTCTGCTATGATATCAAGAGCCCCGTTTATCGCGTCCTCTGTAGTTGTTACTTCCTTTTCCTCTGACAGATAGTTCTCCGCCTCCTTGTCAACAGGATGAGACGCAAGCTCCATCATAACGAAATCAGCAAGACCTTCCAAGCCCTTTTCTTTAGCTATTGTCGCCCTTGTTCTTCTCTTTTGCTTATAGGGTCTGTAGAGATCCTCTACAGCAACCAGTGTTTCCGCTTCCTTTATCTGCTTTTCAAGCTCAGGAGTAAGCTTTTCCTGCTCCCTTATGCTATCAATAATTGCTTCCTTTCTCTCTTCAAGATTGCGAAGGTAGGTAAGTCTTTCTCCAAGCTTTCTCAATACTTCATCATTAAGTGAGCCTGTGACTTCCTTTCTGTATCTTGCGATAAAAGGAATGGTGCAGCCCTCATCAATAAGCTTTACCGTTGCCTCCACCTGACTAGTCTTAATCCCGAGTTCCTTTGCAATCTTTGCTTCAATATTCATCTTTACTTACTACTCCTAAATACTATAAATTGATCGATATCTTTTTTTCATCTGATTTATATGGCCTGAATGATACTCCAGCCATATCAAACATTTTCTTGGAGGCTATCGTTGACTCCGTATCTGCATATTTGTCAGAGAGATAAATGATCTCTTTTATTCCACTTTGAATGATTGCCTTCGCACATTCATTACAGGGAAACAAGGTAGAATAACATCTGGCTCCCCTTAATGAACCACCGCCATAATTTAAAATGGCATTGAGCTCAGCGTGGCAAACAAAGAAGTATTTATTCTCCAAAGCCCCACCTATCTTGCCCCAAGGCATCACATCATCATCGCAACCTGACGGCATGCCGTTGTAGCCCACAGAAAGAATCTTGTTGTTTGCATCAACGATACAAGCTCCAACCTGAGTATTTGGATCCTTGCTACGCTCCGCTGAAAGCAGTGCAATTCCCATAAAATACTGATCCCACGAAAGATAATCTGTTCTCTTCTCACTCATAAAAACTTCCTCCAGCCGATTACCCAAAATTAACAGTTTCAATATCTGCCTTCTTGATCGTCATAAGTTCTTCCTTCGAAGTAGCGCCCTCCGATAAAAGCCTGTTTGCCTGATTGGCGATAGCCTCCTCAAGGTAGTTCCTGACTGAACGACCATTACCGAAATTGTCAGGCGGATCGTTCATCATCTCGCTCAGCTTATTCATCAAAAAGCTCTCAGCCTCTTCATCCAAATGATAATCAAGCTTCTTCGCTCTCACATTGAATATCTTCAAAAGATCCTCCGGAGAATAATCCGGAAAATATATGTATTTGTTAAATCTGGATCTGAGTCCCGGATTGGCATCAAGGAAGGTATTCATCTCCCTTTCATAGCCTGCAGCTATAACTATAAGATCTGCTCTGTTATCCTCCATAGCCTTGTTGAGAATATCAATAGCTTCCTGACCAAAATCGCCTTCTCCCTTGCTGTTGGAAAGAGCATAGGCCTCATCAATAAAGAGAACTCCCCCCATAGCTTTATCAAGAACTTCCTTTGTCTTAACCGCGGTTTGACCCATATATCCGGCAACCAGACCGGAACGATCCACCTCAACAAGCTGTCCCTTGGAAAGAATTCCAAGAACCGCATATATTTTTGCAAGTATCCTCGCCACTGTAGTTTTTCCCGTACCGGGATTGCCGAGGAAAACAAGATGTCTTGAGGTCTCAGGAACAGTCAGTCCCTGCTCCTCTCGCATCTTACATATCTTTAGGAAGTTGACCAAATTGCCTACCTCTTGCTTAACGGAATCAAGACCAATAAGCTCCATAAGCTCTGCGTACAGATCATCCAATGTAAGATCCGGTGCAGGCTCACTTATCTTACCCATAAATACAGTCTCGCCGTCAGACACCTCATTGCCTCTGTCATCCTTTACCTCTTCACCCTTCCTATAGGGAAGTACCACTCTGGTATTGGTATCTGCCGTTTCTATCTGTTTGGCATAAACATCAAGAAGGATGCTGTATTTAGTGATAGCATCAACCTCCTTCTGACATATATCCTTGCTGGCCGCAGCAAGTTCTCTGCCCATATTGTAGAAGGTAGCCATATATAGCTGTTTCAGATTGAAGCCCTGAGCTCCGGAAATAAACTCTATACCATTACTCTGACGCACAAAGTAAGGAAGGGTAGATGGAATCTGTTTCAAGAAATCCTCATCGCCCAAATGATTCTTAGCAATATGCCTTAAGGCAGTTTTTTCATCAAAATTGTAATCAAGAAGGCTGTTGATAAGTTTTAGTTCTTCTTTTTGGATCACTCCATCAGCATGAGCCACATAAAGAAGATAGTTAAGCATATCGATCTTTAGCTGAGCTACAAGATCCACCGCTCCATCACTCCTGATATATTCCGCTTTTCCGATGCTTGCAGTTTTCTCAAGAAGCGTAGTATATAAATTGAATGCCATACCTCGTCTTCGCATATGATTAACCTCTGTAAATAATGAAATAGAGTTTCGCTTGCAAAACTCCCTCGCCGAGCGCGGTTGCTATAGCAACAATTACCAAACGCGCGAGTGCGCATCCTCGCGGAGCGTCTATTTCTTTGTAGGAAACTTTGTTTCCTACAAAGAAATAGAACCGCGCAATGCACGGCTCTATTTTATCACATTTTCGCTATTTCAACAAGTTATTTAACACGGATATACGAAAGCATATCGCCTATCTTATTGATCTTCTCAACAAAGTCCTTCTCAGTGATCTCTTCGGTCACAAAAGCGCTCTCTCCCTTGATATCAGCACACTTTACATAAAAGACCTTTCCAAAGATACTATCTATCTTATCCATTACATCAAGGTCATCACCCTTAATGCGAACAAAGAACTTGTGCTTTGCCGTTCCAAAATCTCCAAGCTGACACTTATCGTAATCCCAAATGATAGGTACATTATGCTTGAGATTTTTACAGCACTCGATCACATCGGATACAACAGCAGATGCTGTCGCTTCCTTTCCGGCACCCTGTCCATAGAAGAGAACATCGTCGAGCATATTGCCATTTACAAGGATAGCATTGAATACTCCATTTACCCATGCAAGAGGATGATCCTCCTTGATCATAAAAGGAGCAACCATAGCATATATAGTTCCATCAACATTCTTACTAACTCCAAGAAGCTTTATGGTTCTTTTAAGCTCTTTTGCATATTTGAAATCACTCTCGGTGATCTTTGTGATACCCTCAGTATAAATATCCTCATAATCCACCTGCTTGCCGGAAGCCAAAGAAGAAAGAATAGCGATCTTTCTGCAAGCATCGTAGCCTTCCACATCAGCCTCGGGATTCCTTTCCGCATAGCCCTTCTCCTGAGCATCCTTAAGTACAGACTCAAAATCAGCGCCCTCATTCTCCATCTTTGAAAGAATATAGTTGGTAGTGCCGTTAAGAATACCTGTGATCTCATTGATATCATCAGCTGTAACAGAACTCATCAGTGGTCTGATAATAGGAATGCCACCACCTACAGATGCCTCGAAAAAGAAGTTCACCTTGTTGGCTCTCGCAAGTCTTAAAAGCTCTGCACCCTTGGCAGCTACAAGCTCCTTGTTGGAGGTACATACATGCTTGCCGGCGTTTATAGCTTGCTTCGCAAATGTATAGGCAGGCTCTACTCCACCCATTACCTCTACAACTACCTTGACATCCTCATCCTCGACTATAGGTCGGAAGTCATGAACCAGTTTCTCTCTTATGGGATCATCAGGAAAATCGCGAAGATCCAATACATATTTTACATTGACCTCCTGACCTGCATGTCTGTTCACTATATCATGATTATCATTTATGACCTTGACTACTCCGGAGCCAACTGTGCCATAACCTAATACCGCTATGTTAATCATTTTCTTCTCCTTCGTTCTGTTTATTAAGTAATTCCGTGATATCACTAAATGACTCATCTGTAAGAAGATGTCTCACGGAAAGATTGATCACAATACCATCAGAGGTATTAATGATACAATTCATATATGAGGTATCCTCAGTTTTGACTACCACAGGAACAGCTAAAATGTTGTGTACATCCACATCCTCTATTCGGACTATGGAATCAACCTCAAATCCTATAGTCATCTCTCTGATCCTGGCAAGCACAAGCTTTTTGGGACCTTTTTCCTCCGGTTCACCGAAACGGCTTCTCAAGCTGTAAACAGGGATAGCGACACCGCGTAGGTTTATAATACCCTTTATATTTTCAGGACAGTTGGGAATCCCTACTACATTATAGTTCTCTTCAATACCATTGACATAGCTTAACTCAAAGCTGTAATCAGAGCCTGCTACTCTAAAAATGATAAATCTTGTCTCAGCCATAATTATTCTCCCTCCTTGCTTGTGTTGATCCATTTAAGATATGCATTGATAAAGGGTTCAAGACTACCATCAAGAACACCCTGCACATTACTCACCTCAACTCCGGTTCTAAGATCCTTCACCATGGTATAGGGTTGCATAACATAGGAGCGTATCTGACTGCCCCATCCATTGTCAACCACTTCACCTCTGATGTCGGAAATGCGTTCAAGATGCTCCTGCTGCTTTATAAGATAAAGCTTGGCTTTAAGCATCTGCATAGCCTTGTCCTTATTCTGATGCTGACTTCTCTCATTCTGACATTGAACCACAACACCCGTAGGAAGATGCGTGATCCTTATCGCTGATGAAGTCTTATTGATATGCTGTCCACCTGCACCGGATGAACGATAAGTATCAATACGAAGATCCTCATCTCTTATATCAACCTCTATATCCTCGTTGATTTCAGGCATGATATCACAGGATACAAATGAAGTCTGACGCTTTCCGGCAGCATTGAAGGGACTGATCCTTACAAGTCTGTGAACACCCTTTTCGGACTTCAGATATCCATAGGCATTCTCGCCGTTTATCTGAATAGTAACAGACTTGATTCCTGCCTCATCTCCATCCAGATAATCAAGGATCTCAATATCAAAGCCATGCTTTTCAGCCCACCTTGTATACATACGATAAAGCATACCCGCCCAATCGCAGCTCTCGGTACCTCCTGCTCCGGCGTGAAGAGTAAGAACTGCGTTGTTGGCATCAAACTCTCCGGATAAAAGAGTATCAAGCTTGATCTCCTCGAACCTCTCCTTGAAATCCGAAAGAAGCTCTCCTATCTCTGTAGTAAGCTCCTCGTCATTCTCCTCTTCCGCAATCTCGATCATTGTCTCAATGTCTTCGAATGTCGTTTCAAGGGCTTCAAAACGAGCAAGCTCATCCTTCATATTCTTAACTTTTTTTACAACCTCTTGAGAATGCTCGATATCATCCCAAAAGCCGGGCTGTTCCATCTCATTCTCATATTTCTCTATCTCATTTTTCTTCTCGTCGATGTCAAAGTGAATCCCTCACTTCAGCAAGCGGCGATCTGTACTCAGATAGTGTAAATTTATACTGATCTAATTCGAGCACGCTTGTCACCTTCTTTCTGTGATCGATTATAATCAACCTTTAGCAGCTTCACTGCTTTCGGTACTTATTATCATTACTGTCAAGCTCCCTTGCCACAGCACTGCTTATACTTAAGACCGCTTCCGCAAGGACAGGGGTCATTTCTTCCTACCTTCTTTTCCTTGCGTTTTAAGGGACCCGCCTTTACCGAATCATCCTTGTTTGTTCCGGAAACCTTAGCTACCTGCTCACGCTCAACCTTCTGCTCGATCTTTACATGCATCATAGCTCTTACAGTATCCTCGCGGATAGAATTGGTCATATCCTCGAACATATCAAAGCCGGAGAACTTGTATTCCACAACAGGATCTCTCTGACCATAAGCCTGAAGTCTGATGCCCTGCTTTAACTGTTCCATATCATCGATATGATCCATCCATTTTCTGTCTATAACCTTCAAGAGTATGACACGCTCAACCTCTCTGATCTGCTCAGGCTCAGGGAACTCCGCTTCCTTCTCCTCATAAAGCTTTACAGCCTCTTCCTTAAGTCTCTGGATAAGATCGCCCATCTTGATATTACGATCGTCCTCGGTAAGCCTTACCGGCTCAACAGGAATGATAGGAGTTAGCAAATGATTGAGCTCGTTGATATCCCAATCCTCAGGAGCAAGATCATCAGAAAGAACTCTGCCGCAAATATCCTCAACAGTTTCTCCGATAAACTTAATGATAACATCTCTCATACTCTCGCCATCAAGAACTCTTCTTCTCTCGGCATAAATGATCTCACGCTGATCGTTGTTGACCTGATCATAATCCATAAGGTTCTTTCTGATACCAAAGTTGTTGGCCTCGATCTTCTGCTGAGCACGCTCGATGAACTTGGTAATAGTATTGTGCTGTATCTCCTCACCCTCAGGGATATTCAAGGTGTCATATATAGACATAAGTCTCTCAGAACCAAAGAGTCTCATCAGATCATCCTCAAGAGAAAGATAAAACTTTGATTCACCGGGATCACCCTGACGACCTGAACGGCCACGGAGCTGATTATCTATACGTCTTGACTCATGGCGCTCAGTACCGATGATCTTCAAACCACCAAGTTCCTTTACTCCATCGCCAAGCTTGATATCGGTACCACGACCTGCCATATTGGTAGCAATAGTAACCGCTCCAAGCTGACCTGCCTGAGCTACTATCTCAGCCTCCATCTCATGGAACTTGGCATTAAGTACGTTGTGCTTTATACCACGCTTTGAGAGCAAATGTGAAAGCTCCTCTGAAGCTTCGATGGTGATAGTACCTACAAGAACAGGCTGTCCCTTCTCGTGCGAAGCCTGTATATCATTAACTATAGCATTGAGCTTTTCTTTTCTGGTCTTAAAGATTGAGTCATTGTGATCTATACGCTGAACAGGAAGATTGGTAGGAACAACTACAACGTCCATACCGTAGATCTCTCTAAACTCCTGCTCCTCTGTCTGAGCTGTACCGGTCATACCTGCCTTTTTCTTATACTTATTGAAGAAATTCTGGAAGGTAATGGTAGCAAGAGTTCTGTTCTCGCGCTTAACCTTTACATTCTCCTTTGCCTCTATAGCCTGATGAAGGCCATCGGAATAGCGACGACCCGGCATAAGACGTCCGGTAAATTCGTCAACTATGATAACCTCATCATCCTTTACTACATAATCCTTATCTCTAAACATCAGGTTGTGGGCACGAAGAGCCAGGATAATATTGTGCTGGATCTCAAGGTTCTCGGGATCTGCAAGGTTCTCTATATGGAAAAACTTCTCAACCTCTTCAACACCCTGGGCTGTAAGCATAACCTGCTTATCTTTTTCATTAACAAGGAAATCTCCATCCTCTTCAATGTCAATACCCATGAAGATATCCATCTTGGAAAGCTCACCATCCGATGAACCTCTCTTCATTCTTCTGGCAAGATAATCACACATCTTATAAAGCTCAGTAGATTTTCCACTTTGACCACTTATGATAAGAGGAGTTCTCGCCTCGTCAATAAGTACGGAATCGACCTCATCGACGATAGCATAATTAAGATCTCTTTGAACCAGCTGCTCCTTGTAGATAACCATGTTGTCACGAAGGTAATCAAATCCAAGCTCATTGTTGGTAATATATGTGATATCACAGGCATAAGCCTCTCTTCTCTCATCATTGGTAGATGAATTGAGGATCACGCCAACCTTAAGTCCTAAAAACTCATGAACCTGTCCCATCCACTCGGCATCACGCTTAGCCAGGTAATCATTGACAGTAACTACATGAACTCCCTTTCCTTCAAGGGCATTGAGATAAGCAGGAAGGGTTGACACAAGGGTCTTTCCTTCACCGGTTCTCATCTCAGGAATACGTCCCTGATGAAGGATGATACCACCGATAAGCTGTACCTTAAAATGCTTCATACCGAGGACTCTGCTTGCAGCCTCTCTAACTGTCGCAAAAGCCTCGGGTAATATGTCATCCAATGTTTCTCCGTTTGCCAGTCTCTCCTTGAATTCAGGTGTCTTGGCCTTAAGCTCTTCGTCCGAGAGCTTTTGATAAGACTCATCAAGAGCCTCTATCTTTGCAACTATAGGTGCGATACGCTTTAACTCCTTATCTGAATGCGTACCGAATATTTTTTCAAATACTCCCATTTTTCTATCTCCTAAAAATCGTTAAAATCAACACTTCATTTTATCATTAAAACAGTTATAAATCAAGGATATATCTATCTGTGGATATAGGTCTTAAGATCAAAGCTTTCCCAAAGGGGACCGTAGAGTTTCTTTTCATTGACTCCCGCTTCCTTTGACCAAAGCTCGAGCTTATCATCAAGCTCTTCACTTACGGTATCGCTTTCATTCTTTTCCTTCATTTTTTCCTTGTATTCTCTGTCATCCGAAGATATAAGCTTAAAAACATTGTAACCGTAAATCGTCTCAACAATACCGCTCACATCTCCATCCTTCATTTTTTTCATCTCATTAAGATACGCCTTGGAATCATAGCCTGTGTTACTGCCATAGATATCAGTGGCTGTAGATATTACACCAAGCTCTGAGGCGATATCTTCTATAGCCTTTCCTTCCTTGGAAAGCTCAACAGCCTTCATAGCAAGCTCATACTGCTTAGATTTATCCGAAGCACTGACCTGCTCTAAGGTACCATCGGAATTACTCTTTAATGTATTGTCAGCATTAAGCTTTACGGTAGAAAAAAGCAGGTTGTAAATATGAAAATATGTCTCGCCGGACTCATCGCCCGTAAAAGTAGAATCTATAAGTTTTTTTGCAAGAACCTGTTCATTAAGTGCATTCCTTACAACCTTTTCAGATACATCAAACTCTGAAAGCATATCAGAATAATCACTTAAAAAATCAGATACTTCCTTATCAAGCACCTTTTCTTCTTCATTCGAAAGCTTAAAACCCTGATGCTTTGCACATATATATTCTATCTTTGTATTGACAATCCTCTCTCTTAAAAGCTCTATGTAATGCTTTTCAAAGGTTACATCGCCCTCATAAATTTCATACAGCGTATCGGGATTGGATAAATGATAATCCCTTGCAAGCTGGATAGCATAAAAGGCCAACTCGTCTCCGTAAACCTTCTCGCTACCAATATTAAAGACAACCTTTTTATTTCGGGTAACAAAGAAAAACACACCTGCAGCGATCATAGCAAAAATAAACAGCCATAGTAAAAATACCGCAAGTGGAGTCAGTCTTTTTTTACGTTTTTTAGTTTTTCTTCTGTTGTCGGGAGCCATATTTTTTCCTGTTTTTCGAAAAAGATAAAGGGATTATAGCACAAAGACGCAAAAAAATAAAGAGGCACAAGGCCTCTTTATCTTTGATAGATCTATATCATTAGTTGTTGATGAGCTTGTCATCCTCGTTGTTCCAGCTGTAAAGCTTTCTGATCTCCTTACCAACCTGCTCAGAAGGATGCTCAGCGTGAAGCTTACGCATAGCCTTGAAGTGTACCTGACGACCTGCAGGTGACATATCAAGAAGGAACTCCTTAGCAAATGAACCATCCTGGATATCCTTAAGAACCTTGCGCATAGCGTTCTTGGTATCCTCGGTGATGATCTTGGGTCCGGTGATGTAATCACCGTACTCAGCTGTATTTGAAATAGAATATCTCATACCCTCGAAGCCTGACTGATAGATAAGATCTACGATAAGCTTCATCTCATGGATACACTCGAAGTATGCATTTCTGGGATCGTAACCAGCCTCGGTAAGAACCTCGAAACCACACTGCATAAGAGCGCAAACACCACCACAAAGAACTGCCTGCTCACCAAAGAGGTCAGTCTCGGTCTCTGTTCTGTATGTAGTCTCAAGAAGACCGGCTCTTGCTCCACCGATACCTGCACCATAAGCAAGTGCAAGATCAAGTGCCTTACCTGTAGCATCCTGCTGAACAGCTACAAGACAAGGTGTACCCTTGCCGGCCTGATACTCAGAACGAACTGTGTGTCCGGGAGCCTTGGGTGCGATCATAGTAACATCTACATCTGCGGGAGGTACGATACAACCGAAGTGAATGTTGAAACCATGAGCGAACATAAGCATATTACCGGCCTCAAGGTTGGGCTCAACATCCTTCTTGTACATATCTGCCTGCTTCTCATCAGGTGTAAGGATCATGATGATATCAGCCTTCTTAACTGCCTCAGCAACGGTGTAAACAGTAAGACCCTGAGCCTCAGCCTTTGACTTTGACTTTGAGCCCTCATAGAGACCTACGATAACATTGCATCCTGAATCCTTAAGGTTCAGAGCATGAGCATGTCCCTGACTTCCGTAACCGATGATAGCAATTGTCTTGCCCTCTAACAGTGAAAGGTTACAATCATTCTCATAATAAATCTTTGCCATTTTAAAATATCCTCCTTATAGTTAAAAAGAAGCAATTACTTCTTTTTACAATCTGCTTTACTCTTCCTCAAACTTTCCTCTGGGAAGTCCGGTGATACCGGTTCTAACAAGTGACTCGATCTCGAAACCATCCATAAGCTTGATGAATGACTCGATCTTGCCTGCATTACCTGTGATCTCGATCATCAATGAATCCGGAGCAACATCAACGATATTCGCTCTGAATACATCAACAAGGGAAATGATCTGCTGCTTCTCCTCACGATTGGCCTTAACCTTGATAAGTATCAGCTCTCTGCAAACAGATGAACCGCTTCTAAGAATATCTACAGTAATGACATCCTCAAGCTTTAAAAGCTGTTTCTCGATCTGATCAAGTGTCAGCTCGTCACCGTATGCAACAACTGTCATCCTTGAAAACTCAGGATTCTCAGTCACACCAACAGTCAGGCTGTCGATATTGTAGCCACGTCTTGAGAACATACCTGATACTCTTCCCAAAACTCCGGCTCTGTTTTCAACCAACAACGAAAATACGCGTCTCTTCATATAAAAACATACGCCTCTCTTTCAAAAAAATCACTAAAGCACATTTTAGCAACTATGCTTTGCAATGTCAACCTAAAAAGCAAAAAACAGCTATTCCGAATATCATCCCGAAAAGCTGTTTTTTACTATAATCATACCAAACCTATTTTGTGTATCACATCATAATTTGTTCTGAACAGCAATTGTTCATAGGTATATCAGAAGGTTTATTTACTTCAATGCTTCCTTCAAAACCTCAAGATTCTCTCTCATTACAGATAGATAGCTTACACCATTTTTAATATCCTCAGAAGTAGTACCTTGCATAGAATCGAGTGTAAGTATCTCCTGATCCTTCGATGTCGTATTTTCTTTGATTGTCTCTGCAATCTTTTTGTCACTCTTATCTATAGTCATGATGAAATTAAGTGAAAGTTCGTCTATCTTTTTCGCTAAAAAGATAACCGTTTCAAAGCTGGCCTCAGTCTCGGCAGAACAGCCCACAAATGCTGCGTAGTAATCAAGTCCGTAATCATCTACCAGATACCTAAAAGGAAAACGATCCCCAAAAAGCAATGTCTTTTTTTCAGCTGCATCGAATACAGTCCTATATTCATCATCCAAAGACTTGAGTTCAGTCTTATAGCTTTCAGCATTTGCCTTGTAGGAATCGGCACCGGCTGCATCTATCTTTGAAAGCCCTTCAGTAATTGCATCCACAAGGATCTGGGCATTTTTAAGCGAAAGCCAAACATGCTCATCATACTCAACTTCTTCTCCCTCTTCGCCTTCTTCGCCATCTTCCTCTTCTTCTGCCTCCATACCTTCAACGATCTCCTCTTCCTTTACAGAATCGCCGAGGGTCTCAAGAAGATTGATAACGACCATATCCTTATTGACCGCTTCTTTAAGAGCGTCATCCACCCATTTATCAGACTCACCACCCACATATACAAACATGTCACAGGTAGATATCTTCATTATATCATCAGCCGTAGGCTGGTAGCTGTGAAGGTCAACTCCGTTATCAAGAAGCATAGTGACATCGGCAGTCTCAGCCTTATCCCCAAGAATATTCTTTATCCAATCATAACTGGGGAAAATGGTGGTAACTATCTTTAAAGAGCCGTCACCATTTTTCGAAGTATCCGTCTCGCTTCCGGCCTCAGAGCCTTTACCTGCTCCACCGCAACCCACAAGGCAAAAAGCACTCATGGTTAATATCAGTACAAAAGCTAATAATTTCTTCATCACTATATCCTCCGTGAAAAACACTTAATTATCCGCACATTCACTACACAATCCGTAAAAAACGGTTCGTGCAGGATTCAATACAAAGTCATGCTCGTCAAGCAAATGCTTCTGAAGCCCCACCATATCATCGCAATGCAGATGGATAAGCTTACCACACTTCTCACACTTACAATGATAACATTGTTCTTTCCTGTGCCCCTTATCATTTGCAATATATTCGAAGCACGCCGGTGAATTGATATCTACGATATACTTGTTGACCAATCCATCATCAACCATCTTTTCAAGCTGACGATAAACCGTGGCAGTCCCTATATTCTTTCCGCCTGCCTTAAAATGTTCACATACATCACTAACAGTGATATGCTTACCTGAATTAGTCTCAAGGAACTCGATCAATTCGCCTCTTTGTTTTGTCTTATACATGGATATGCCTCCCGAAAATGAAAACTGTTCTCAATTTGTTTTCTGATTATATGATAATCATTCTCAAATGTCAAGCATAAATTTGAAAATGATTTTCATTTTCTTTTTTATTTCTTATTATTCACATCAAAAAATCCTCTCATGGACAATACTAAACAGTTTTCTGTAGCAAAAAGGACCATCTCTTACATAAGAGATAGCCCTTTAACTTAATCAATATTATTTCTTCCCCTCATCTTCGTAACTGTTCAGAGTTGTAATAAACAGTTACTCGTCTTCTTGTACCACAAGCGTTGCCGAACCATAGGCCTTTAACGGCTTCCCGTTCTCATCATATTCCAATGTATATCTTACACGAAACGGAACTCTTCCCACTGTCAAAGGAATAACAGCCTCGAGATAAGGCACACCTTCTTCAAGCTGTTTCATCCAGCCCCTGTACATATCGGCATAATCTGGAGGAAAGAGGCCATTTTCTATAACAGGCTCAGGATAATTCTTTACGACAGGAGGAAGTGACAGATCTCTCATACATCTAAAGCAAGGTCTCATCTCCTTAGTTGCTATGATATACTCCCAGGCATAGATATTCGCATGTTCACTTGCGGTTCTAAATATCTTCTCACTCTCCGCCAGATCAGCAAATTGCCTCTTCTCCTTAGTTATGTTGTTGATCATAGCATAGAAAAGATATTGATTTCCTGCATTCCCTATCACTCGCATATGTGTCCTGATACAAACCTTATCCTCACCACAACAATCGGAATAAAAAGTTCGCCATGTTTCGCAGGTCTCCTCATCATAGGAAACAATAGCTTTTTTAATTGTATCTAGGTATATCTTTTTATTATGTTCGTCAAATACCGTCAAAGGATCCGTCTTTAGTATGTCCTTCTCAGTACTGTTCATTCCAAGCTCCTTCACGTACTTGGGATTGACCCTCATAATATCCATCTTTCCCATCTGATACGAGAAGATTGCAGCACCACCTACAAAGTTAGAGAAAATAAGAGTCTCAAGGGATGAAGGATCCCAAAACTTATCCGCATTCATTGTGCTGATAAGACTAAGTGGCGGTGTCATCGGCTCATGTTCAAGCTGCTTAAGCTTTTCAATAAACTGATCTTTCGTGATTGGCTTGAAATATAGATATCCCTGAATATAGTTGCAGCCAAGGCTCTTCATATAATCAGCCTGTGCCATAGTCTCAACGCCCTCTGCTATCACCGGAGTCTCAAGCCACTTGGTCATCTGAACGATAGAGCCGAGAATGGTACCTCCCCTACCACCAATGTTTCCTGAGAGAAAGCGCATATCAAGCTTTATGATATCAACATTCAGATCCTTGAGCACGTTAAGAGAAGAATATCCACTTCCAAAATCATCCATCTCCACTGTATATCCATATTCATGAAGCTTGTCAAGAACGCCGGAAATAAGCTCCATACCACCGATAGCCGATGATTCTGTGATCTCCACCCTTAAATACTTAACAGGAACATCATATTTCTTCCTGATACCTTCTATAGCATCAACGTAATCCTTCTGATAAATGTCGTGTCTTGACATATTAACAGAGACAGGAACAACAGGGATCTGATCATCAATACATTCCCTTTGAAGCTTACACACTTCTTCAAATAAATGAAGATCAGCCCTATATATAAGATCATTATTCTCAAGCACCGGAATAAAATCAGAGGGATACTGCATACCGTTGTTGTAATCCTTCCAACGCATAAGAGCCTCCGCTCCTACCATCCTTCCTGTAGAATGATTGATCTGCGGCTGATAAACCGGATGAATATCATTATTTTCAAGTGCCTTATCAAAGGCGTCTATCAATTCCTGTTCGCTCATTCTCTTGTCCATGTTATACCTCCTTTAAAAAGCTATCACACGAAAAATATCGACTTGCAAAAAGCGCAATCGCTACTATGCCCATTTTATCACATCCACTAAATGGAATAAAGAAAAAAAGCCACAGATATGAAAATTATTTCACACCTGTGGCTTTCAATATCATGTATTAAAATTAATCCTCATCAGGTCTCTTAAGCTGTTCTGCTTCGATATCCTCAAAAAGTGAAAGCATGGGCACTACATCTGTCTTACCCTTTAATTTACGATCAACATAATTCTTCGTACATTCCATAACCTGAGGAGCAAGAACAAGCACACCGATAAGGTTTGGAAGCATCATAAGTCCATTGAAAGTATCTGAAAGATCCCAGGCAAGCTGAGCCTTCAAAACAGAACCTGCAAGAACGATACAAACAAAGATGATTCTATAAACAATGATAGCCTTTGTTCCAAAGAGATACTCAAAAGCTTTTGTTCCGTAATGGCTCCATCCAAGAACTGTAGAATAAGCAAAAAGAAGGATCGCAAGTGCTATGAACATACCACCTGCTTTTCCAAACTGCATCTCGAATGCATAGCTCATAAGCGAGCTTGAACCAATCTCTTCAGCCTCTGCAGTCAGCATTCCTGTTGAAAGATCAACCGCACCACTTGAAAGGATAGTAAATGCTGTAAGAGTACATACTATAATGGTATCGGCAAATACTTCGAAGATACCCCACATACCCTGTCTTACAGGCTCCTTGACATTGGAGCTTGAATGAACCATAACCGAAGAACCAAGACCGGCCTCATTGGAGAAGACACCTCTCTTAAAACCCATCTTCATCGCCATCATGATGCCGTATCCTACCGCACCACCAGCAGCACTCTTAAGATGGAAAGCGCCTTCAAAAATAGCTATAAATACTGCAGGAACATGTCCTATATGCGTGCAGATGATCACAATGGTACCAAGAAAATATAAAATAACCATAAAAGGAACAAGCTTCTCTGTCATAGCCGCGATCCTCTTGATACCACCGATGGTCACGAGGCCTACAGCAAAGAAGAGGAATATGCCAATTCCGATCTTAGGTATATTGAATGCACGGTTAACATTTTCAACCATGGAATTAACCTGACTCATGTTACCTATACCAAAAGAAGCAAGAAGGCAGAAGCAAGAAAAAAGAATAGCTAAAACAGCGCCGAGAGTCTTGCAGTTTTTCTTTGCGCCAAGGCCGTCGCGAAGGTAATACATGGCACCACCGCACCACTCTCCTTCTGTATTTCTTCTTCTGTAAAGAATACCAAGTACATTTTCAGAATAATTGGTCATCATTCCAAAAAACGCAATTACCCACATCCAGAACACAGCACCGGGACCACCGGCTGCTATAGCTCCGGCAACACCTACGATATTACCGGTTCCAACAGTTGCTGCAAGCGCAGTACAAAGAGACTGAAACTGGGATATAGTCTTATCCTCAGTATGTGCTGTTACATGCTTGTCACCAAAGATAGCGCCAATAGTATGCTTCATCCAGTAACCGAAATGCGTCACCTGGAAAAATTTAGTAAGGATGGTCATTAAAACTCCTACAAATCCAAGGAGGATAAGAGCAGGCCAACCCCACACAGCAGAATTGATCACATCATTTACCTTGGCAACATGATCTAAAAAGCCTTCATCAGCTGCTGCCTCAGCAAGTGGTAGTAAGTAGTAAAACATATAATTCCCCTTTCTGGTAATCTGCGTAAATAACGCAATTTTTTACATACAAAAGGAGTGGTCATCATAACCACTCCTTTGTGCTTACCTGTAAACTATATAGAAAAATCATCATTCTGTCAAGATATTTAGGAAGAAAAAGCAAACTTCTCAAAATCATCAACAGGCATAGGTTTTGCAAAATAATATCCCTGGAAGAGTTTACATCCCATATGGGAAAGCTCGTTATGCTGGTCTCCGGTCTCAACGCCTTCAGTAAGAGTATCAATATCAAGCTCGTCAGCCAGCCTTATAACATTCCTTAGTATAACACTTGATCTTCCATTTCCGTCATCACCCGATAAGAATCTCATATCGATCTTAAGCACATCAACAGGCATCTCTTTTAATAGATTGAGAGAAGAATATCCACTGCCAAAATCATCCATCTCAACAATGAAGCCTAACCTTCTAAACTCCTCAAGTATCTTCATCCTGTCTTCCGACACATTCATCATCACGGATTCAGTGATCTCCAAACGAAGATTTACAGGCTTTATATCATATTCCTTCACAAGCCCCATAATCTCCTCAACAACATCAATGAAATAGAAATCTTTGGGTGAAATATTCACCGAAATAAATACATCATCATGCTTCCCCTTCCAAGAAGCCAATATCTTGCAGGCAGTTCTCCACATATGCCTGTCCACATCCACTATCATACCATTCTTCTCAAAAACAGGTATGAATTCCGCAGGGGACATAAATCCGTGAACGGGATGTATCCATCTTGCAAGAGCCTCAGCTCCAACTACCTTACCGTCCATGTCTGTGATAGGCTGTAGATATGGACGAAGCTGCATGGTGTCAATAGCCTCTCTAAGACCTGAACTGATTTTTTGAGACATCATGACCTTTTCTCTGATATTGTTGTCATAGATCACGACGTGATTCTTGTAATCATCCTTAAGTCTTGATATCGAAAGATGAGCTCTGTCGAACATTACAGAAACATCAATATCTCTCTCGACAACCTCATATACACCCAGGTGAATAAGAAGCTGATGTTCCTTGGCTCCATCCTTTACAACAAAATTCTCAAGATCTCTCTCTGCTTTTTCGGGAACAAATATATTTTTTGGCATAAACACACCAAAGGTGTCACCGGCAAGTCTTCCATAGAGGCACTTATCTGTCATATTCTTCGTGATCCACTCAGCCACCTGAATGAGAGCTTTATCTCCAAAATCCGAACCAAAAATATCATTTACGATCTTAAAATTCTTTACATCAACAAAGATAACAACAAAAGCCGTATCTTTATTCTGGTCTATGATCCTTCTGATATTCTCAAACAGATACTGCTTGGTATATAAACCTGTCATACTATCGTGATGAGATTCATAAAGCTCTTGTTTCACCTTTCTCTTCTCTTCAGTAGTATCCTGAATAGCAAGAACCGAGCCTGCCATCCGTCCCTTATCATCATAAATATTATGTTTTTGGATATAGTAATACCTGGCTTCGTCACCAATCCCTACCACTTGAGTATCTGTCCAATGCTCAGGAGTATGATCTCTGTCTCCGAACACCTCACCAAATCTTCGAGGTACGATATCATAAGACTTCTCATCAACGTCAATAAGTTTCTTTCCGGGATCATTGATCCAAATACATTTATCCTCGGGATCAAATACATATAAAGCCTCCGGAAGCTGTGATACAATGTCAGAAAGGAGTCTGTCAAGAAGTCTTAATGGCCTGTAATACAGTGCCAGATAAAAGATCAATATACCACATAATCCAAAGCCTATCATAGAACGATCTATAGGCGTACGCGAGAATATATAGAAGGTCTGCCACAATACGGTACAGATCATAGCGACCAATATAACGCTGAACTTCTCCCTGTAGATCTTTGTGGTCTTTAGCACTCCCAGGGTAAAGATAAGCATCACACAACCAAAAGCCAAATAAACTATGACTCTGTGAACAGTCTGACCCCAATAGGGAACAAGCTGATAGTATCCTGCTCCCTCAACCTCTATTTTTTCTACATCAAATGCATGTCCAAAGAAAGGATTAAAAAGCATCTGTGCCATATCAAACCACAAGCCAATATAAATAACAGTGGGCTTTTGCTCACCATTTCCACCACCTATACCCTGGCAGTATTCATTGGTGAAATTGACCATAGCAAGCATTATGGTATTCATTCCAAGAAAATACAAGTAATAGCCAAAAACAGCAGGAAGCTTTGAATCAGAACATACTATGATAATATTACCGATCAAAGCAGGAAGAAAAGAAACATCCAAAAAAGCCACCGCTTTGCCGATGGGCTTTTGCGATTTTAGAGCTTTGAACATACAAAAAAGAAGCACTAATGCAAGTACGGAAAATAAAACAGAATAGTTTATTCTTATGCCCATAACAAATACCCATCGAACTAACAATCTCCCCCAATAACCCCAAAAAATGTTTTGTAAAAAACACAATGGCATTATATCATAATTCTAACCATTTTTAAACAAAAAAATTGGCAGGATCAAAAACACCCTGCCGATATAATATGGTTATTACAGCCTTACTTTTACAGGCTTGTTGTCTCTCTTTGAAAGCTTGAATCTCTCCGCGGTCACTTGCTTATCCATCATGGTAAACTCCTCATCAGGGTTGACCACATAAGCATGGCGGAGCTTATCGCCCTCAGGTAACTTCATTCCCCTTACACCTGCTGCCGTCTTCTTCTGAATAGGAACTTCATCAATGGAGAATCGAAGTACCAGACCATTCTCAGATTCAAGGATAACATCAGATTTATCCGCATCAGCGACACCTACCAAAACTCCATCCTTTTTATAGGCATCAATGATCCTCTTAGGTGAAATGAATTCCGTTCCTTCAACCCTCTTTACCATAGCATTGTCTGAAGCAAAGAACAGAGTCTTTGATGCAATATTGAGCTCAGGAACTACATAAAGCAGCTCATCATTGTTATCGATACCGCATACAGTATCAAGAGGAACTCCCTTCTCCTTATACTTGGTTGCAGGAAGCTTGTCAGCTCTCACAAGTCCACGTTTTCCTGAACTTGTAAATACATAGAGCTTATCGGTATTCATGATAGGGATACAAGCCCTGAAATCATTGAAGATACTTGCCATATTTCTCTGGTACGTAGCCTCATCAATAAGTTTAATGTAGTGGAAGCGATCGATAAGTGCATAATAAAGCTGCTCCTTCACTTCCTCCTTGGCAACAACCACCTCTTCGAGATTGGCAAGCCTTGTCATTCTCGGCGATGAATACTCTTCCTTGATAGCAACAAGATCCTTCTTGATCTGAGATTTCATCTTCTTCTCATCACCCAAAAGACCTGTATACTTTTCTATATTCTTTCTTGAAGTATCAAGCTCTTTCTTAAGAGCATCAAGCTCAAGACCAATAAGTCTTGAAAGTCTCATATCTAGGATGGCATCTGTCTGCTTCTCGGTAAAATGAAGCTCCTTTGCATCCATCTCGGAGCCCTTGAACTTGAACTTGATATTATCGGTCTTTCCATACATCAAACATTCCTTGGCATCGGAACGCTTCTTGGAACCTCTCAGTATCTCGATGATCAGGTCGATCACATCAACAGCCTCAATGAGGCCGGATTGTATTTCTTCCTTCTCTCTCTCCTTTTCAAGCAAATGATTATATTTATTTGTATAGAGCTCCATCTGATACTTGGAAAATTCGGAAATGACCAGAAGAAGAGGACATTGTCTGGGTGCACCATTTACAATGGCAACCATATTAAGGCCATAGGTATCCTCAAGCTTTGCCTGCTTAAAGATAAGACTCTTGATACGCTCGATATTGGCGCCCTTCTTGAGCTCTATAACGATCCTAATTCCGTCTTTACCGGAAAGATTCTTTATATCGGTAATATCCTGAGCAGTCTTATCTCTCACCATATCAGCGATCTTGCCCATAAACTTGTCGATAGATCCCACCATAGTAGGAGGAATCTCTGTGACTACAAGATTGGTCTTTCCATAGCCACCATCCTCTTCATGCATGGTTCCTCTTACACGAATACGACCCTTACCTTCCTCATAGGCAGCTACGAGCTCATCCATATTGGCGATTTCTCCACCCGTAGCAAAATCCGGGCCTTTTATATACTGCATCAACTCAGCCGTAGTAATATCAGGTTTATCCATATACGCCATAAGACCGTCTATCACCTCACCCATGTTGTGGGTAGGTATCTTGCAGGCCATACCTACAGCTATACCCTCACTACCTGTGAGCAAAAGTCCCGGAACCGCAACTGGAAGAGTCTCCGGCTCCTTTTCTGTATTCTCGTAATTGTCCTTAAAGGGAACCGTTCCCTTATCAAGATCCTTGATATAAAGATCTGACACGATCTTTGCCAGCCTTGCCTCGGTATAACGCATGGCAGCAGGACCATCACCCTCGATGGAACCGAAGTTACCATGACCATCAATCAAGGGATAGGCATACAGCCACTCTCTCTCCAAATGTACCATAGCCTCGTATATAGATGAATCACCATGAGGATGAAAACGACCCATGGTATCACCGACTATACGTGCAGACTTACGATATGGCTTATCACTTGTAATACCAAGCTTACTCATATCATATATTATCTTTCTCTGGACGGGTTTTAATCCGTCCCTGATATCAGGAAGCGCTCTGTCAGTCAGTACGCTTACGGAATAATCAAGGTAGGATTGTTGCATCTCGTCCGAATATGTAACCTGAATTATATCATCCATACTGACCCTCCTTTACGCATCCACAGTCGCATAAACCGCATTTTCCTCGATAAAGGCGCGGCGTGGCGGAACCTCAGAACCCATAAGCATAGCAGTGATCTGATTGGCAGAAATATTGTCCTCTATCTCTACTCTCTTCATCTTCCTCGCCTTTGGATCAAGGGTTGTCTCCCAAAGCTGTTCTGCATCCATCTCACCAAGTCCCTTGTAGCGCTGTATACCAATATTGCCCTTGTGCTTCTTCTTGAACTTTTCAAGCTCTCTGTCATTGTAGAGGTAGGTGTATTCACCCTTTATCTCCGCTCTGTAAAGAGGGGGCATGGCAATATAAACATGTCCCTGATAAATAAGCTCCGGCATGAATCGGTAAAAAAATGTAAGGAGCAGCGTTGCTATATGGGCTCCATCCACATCGGCATCAGTCATAATGACTATCTTGTCATATTTTAGTTTGTTGATATCAAAATCATCATGAATACCACAGCCAAAGGCGATGATCATAGACTGTATCTCAGCATTCTCAAGCACCTTATTTATTGACTGTTTCTCAACATTAAGAATCTTTCCTCGAATAGGCATGATAGCCTGCGTTCTTCTGTCGCGTGCCATCTTAGCAGAACCGCCTGCGGAATCACCCTCCACGATAAATATCTCACATTCCTTCGGATCGTTTGATTCCTGTCTTGCTAGCTTACCATTTCCTTCAAAGGCGAATTTCTTATCATTCAGATTGATCTTTGCCTTTTCTTCGCTCTTTCTTCTATTGGCAGCTTTTTGAGCACAGTCAATAACAGTCTTAAGCTGTTCAAGATTTCTGTCAAAATAAAGCTGTGCCTTCTCAACCACCATAGCCTCGG
Organism: Lachnospiraceae bacterium; assembly: GCA_017540605.1. Lineage (GTDB taxonomy): Bacteria > Bacillota > Clostridia > Lachnospirales > Lachnospiraceae > RGIG6919. The sequence continues at coordinate 29,302 of JAFYAS010000064.1, forward strand.
AAGCCTTAAGGGCATCCTGATTATCGAGCTTAGTCTTGGTCTGGCCCTCGAATCTGGGCTCAGGATGCTTTACCGCAACCACACAGGTCATACCGTTTCTTGTATCATTTCCCGTATAATTGGGATCCTTGTCCTTCAAGGTTCCAAGCTCTCTGGCATATTGATTTATAACCTTGGTATAGCCTGTCTTGAATCCCTGAATATGGGTACCGCCTTCTGCTGTGTGGATATTGTTACAAAATCCGAGAACATTGTCTCCGGGCTCATTTGTATATGCAAAGGCCGCCTCAAGCTCCATGCCATCTCTGGTATCCTTGATATAGACAACATCTGTCAACGGCTCATATTCCTTTATAAGATCCTTCACAAAACCTGAAAGTCCTTCAGGCTCATGATAAACTATCTCCTCCTTGCCATCACGGTCATTTTTGAAATAAATGGTAAGATTGGGATTCAGATATGCTGTCTCATGTAGTCTTTGTCTTATACTTGAAGTCTTGAATCTTACAGTATCAAAAATAGTGGGATCCGGCTTGAAGGTGATCCTTGTCCCCTTCTTTCTGGTATTTCCCTTCACAGGCAGCAGTCCATCTACCAAAGGTTCAACAGGAATACCCTGTTCATATCTGTCATAGTGGATCTTGCCATCACGAAAAACCTCTACCTCGAGGTACTCAGATAAAGCATTGACAGCAGATGAACCAACACCATGCAGACCTCCGGAAACCTTATATGCACCGCTGTCAAACTTACCTCCGGCATGAAGAGTCGTAAGTATCACCCTCACAGCTGGAAGTCCCTTTTGATGCATATCGACCGGAATACCACGTCCGTTATCCTCGATAGTTGCTGTACCATCCTTGTTGATGGTAACCCAGATCTTGTCACAAAAACCCGCAAGATGCTCGTCCACGGAATTGTCTAAGATCTCATAAACCAAATGATTGAGACCCTTCACCGAAGTTGACCCGATATACATTCCCGGACGCTTTCTGACCGGATCAAGTCCCTCTAATGTTTCTATGTCCTTAGCGGTATATGAAGCCATAAAAACTTCTCCTCCTAACAATAATCTCCATCCTAAACTCTTTATGTTGTGGTGACCGACATTACCATCACAACATTTTGTATTATAAGGGAAAGGCTCCAAAAAATCAAGAAAAAAGACGCCTTGAGAAACCAAAGCGTCTTATATATTCTTTAGCTGTATCTATCCTATGATGAAGTAGGGATCATAGAAGCAATAGTCGCAGCAGTCTGCGAGAAAGGCTGAGTCTGAACTACAACCTTACCGGGACCGGTAACAACTGTATTGAAGAGTCCCTCACCGCCGAATGCCATATTCTTAAGTCCCTTCACCATCTGAACATCAAATGTACAGGTCTCATCCATAAGAACCATATATCCGGTGTCGATTACCAGCTTCTCACCTGCAGCAAGCTCATACTCGATAGCAGATCCGTCAATCTCAACAAGAACTGTTCCTGTACCGCTAAACTTCTGAAGGATGATTCCCTCACCACCGAACAAAGCTCCTGAAACCTTCTTCTGGAATGCAACTGACATCTCAACTCCGGGATCTGATGCAAGGAATGAACCCTTCTGACCGATAATAGAACCCCCATTCAATTCTACAGCTTTGATCTCACCGGGAACATTGGTAGCAAATGCGATCTTACCGGCGCTCTCTGCTATATAATGATTCCTGAAAAGCTTCTCACCGGTAAATGCTCTGCCTATAAGCTTGCCGATACCACCGGCCTCGGTCTTCATCTTGATACCTTCAGTCATCCAAGCCATAGCGCCTGACTCACAGAATACATCTTGACCCTGCTCAAGCTCTACGATGGCAGCAGGAAAATTGCCGCCTACGATTTCATACTTCATAAAAACATACCTCCCTATAAATGATTAAAAGGTGTCGGTCAGTGTTCAACCTGACCAACACCTTTATCATTTTATCATAATCAAAAAATCAAGGCAACTGATTTTTGGGAAAACCGCCTCATTATTTTTTGGTCTTAACAGCTTTTACCTTGCTCCATGAAGACCAGATCTTCTCACCTGTTGGCGAAAGCTTGTAGGTTCTTACTCTGACATATGCCGTCTTTCCCCTAAGAGCCTTCTTAACTGTAACAGTCTTCTTGACAGTATCTTTTTTTGTAGCAGTTGCGGTTGCACCCTTGAAGTTCTTCTTGACCGCAATCTGTATCTGATATCCGTCGGCCTTGGCAAACTTCTTCCATGCTACGGCAAGCTTGCCGCCCTTCTTCACTTTTACAGTGGGAGCCTTGCCAACAACAGCCTTTGCAGCAATATCAAATACTGTTTCCTTGAGTCTGAAATTATAGATTCCGACGCAGTCATCACGATTGGTGAGAATGCAAAGTTTGTATGTTCCGGGATTCAAAGCTAACGAAAGTCTTACCTCATTTTCGTTTTTATAGGTTATTTCAGATATCGTATCACCATTTTCATCAACAAGCTTATAGTTGAGATGTTCATTTATTGATGAAGATTTTTCGGTCAGACAAAAATCAACTATACTCTTCTTGTCGAGCTTGAAAGAATACCAATCTTTAGTATCATTAGCACTAAAAAGTCCGGTTAATGTAGCATCATTCAATGTCTCGATGGAAGCCGGAGAAGCATCAGAATCATTATTAACTGATTCATTCTCTGCGAACGACTCATTCACTGAAGTAAAATAGAAAGTGAATTTACTTCCGTTATGATTCATGGTCTTCACTCTTACAGAATACTGACCCTGTCTTAGATAAAATGAATAGCTCCGCCCTGCGTCAAGATAGTTACCCCCGGCGACTCTTTTATTATTGGCATCGTTGATCTCAAGCTCCCATATATTAAACTCACCTGTGTTTGTAAATTTCAGATCACCTGATGAAGGAGCTGTAAGAGTGTAATAATAATCCTTGTAAGCCTCAGGCATGGTTACTTCCTGCCCAAATACGACCGGATCTCCCTGTCCTATGGGAAGGGTATCCGCTTTTACATCATTTGAAGCAAAGATCATACATCCCAATACCAAAAACATCAGACCGGATAACATTCTCAAACCAAGTTTCTTTATCATTTCATACCTCCAGAATTCTTATGAACCGCCCCATTCGGTCAGCGGCATCCTAAAATAAAAAAATCACAACACCGTAATGATTCTATCACAGCGTGCGATTTTTTTCAATGCTTTGAAAATAAAGTGTCAGGCGATCACAAAGTCTTTTTATATGCTGCCCTCTTTCTGTAATCCGTATATTTGGCATTATAATTCTCTTCGAATACATTAGCCTCTGCAAACAGAGGATCGTAGAGTCTGCCATCCACATCACACCAGGCGTGACCTGAATCGCAACAAATAGATACATTGGGAAGACCGCATTCTACAGCCAGAAAAGCAAATGCGCAGGCGTCAGACAAGCAATCACCTTGCTGCTTGTCAAACTCATCATTTGCAAAAAGCACATCCCAATCATCAGGATTACTCTTATATGTGGGCTTAAACTTTCTATAGATTTTATATCTGCAGGAAATAACCCACTTAAAGCACTTAAGTCGTCTATCAGCCTGAGTATCACCGGGCTCGGAAACCTGCTCCATGATCTTTCTAGCCTTCATAAATGTCTTCATTCTGGTAACACTTAAATCATCCTGCTTGCAAACACCAAATTGATTGATCTGAACATCATTAACAACGGTATCTCTCGCAAGCGCCCCACTGTCACGATCAAAGAAATAATAATTACCCTTTATCTTTTTAAAGCCCTTGTCAATCTTCCCATCAATTCCTGCATGATAAATCTTTCCCTTATATGCAAAGAATCTGTATTTTACAGTAGTTTTTTTAGGAGTCTTGAAATACTTATATCCATGCCTGTTCATGAAGCTACCATCGATTTCTTTAAGTGTCATGGTTTTATATGCTTCATAAACTCTAAGCTTGTTCTTACCCTTAGCAAATGCATCCGATCCCTTTGCTACAAAGATCAAACTAAATATCACCAATACTACAATAATCTTAATTGTCCTTTTCATCTCTACCTCTGATGAATATTTTTTTATCTTTATATATCATGAACAACAGTTGCTCTAAGCTACAGATAATGACATACTTATGCCATTATAATGTCTTTTTGTAGCTTGCGTGTGATCTGTAATCATAATACTTTGCATTGTAATTCTTCTCAAAGCTCTTGCACTCGGCGAACAGTGGATCATAAAGTCTTCCACCAATATCACACCACGAATGCTTTGAATCACAGCAAATACTTACATTACTCCATCCACACTCAACAGCAAGATATGCGAAAGCAGCTGCATCTGAAACACAATCGCCCTGACCCTTATCAAACTCATCACAGGCAAAAAGCACATCCCAATTGTTGTTGCTCTTATAGGTATCCATAAAGTTCCTGTATATCTTATAGCGGCACTTGATAACCCAATTAAAGCATTTCTTTGTCTTATCAGCCTTGCTGTCTGATGGAGATGTAATATTCTCCATAAGCTTTCTAGCCTTAATAAATGCCTTGATCCTTTCAACGCTTTCCGTAGAACTGCTTGCTACTCCATTCTTATCCACATATACACTGTTGACAAATGTACATCTGGACAGCTTTCCATTGTTTCGATCAAAGAAAAAATACTTGCCCTTTATCTCCTGCCAGCCTTTTGAAAGCTTACCTGTGGAATCAGCATAATAGATATTTCCTTTGTAATTAAAAAATGTGTTCTTAACCTTCGCCTTATCCTTAGTCTCAAAATAAAGAATACCTCTCTCTATACTGAAACCACCATCTAAAGAAACCAAATTTTCAGTCTTTCCACCAATTGTAAGCTGAACGATATCCTTTGATACTGAGGTGTCACTATTCTTTTTGGTATTCTTTTTTGTTCTTTTCTTTGTCGTCTTTTTAGTAGTCTTCTTTGCAGCCGAAATAACAACTGTATCTATATTCTGATTCTTTGAGGCTGCTGCTTTAACATCCGATCCTGCTAATGTAAATGAACCAACTAAAGCCAATGTCAATAATAAATTCTTTTTTCCTAATCTCATGTCCATACCCTTCCATATTATCCTATTTTTTTCGTTCAACTCCACATTATATCAACGAACAAAGCAAAGTCAATATCAGAATGAAACAAATATCTTACAAATTCATTATCATTTGTATTCTATTTCACAATAGAAAACGAAATACCTATGAAACTAAGAAAGGGCTGACCACCAAGTCAGCCCTTATATATAGTATCTTCAATAATACTCTCAATATTCAATTAGGCAAATACTATAAGCAACTATATATCTATTATAAGGGCTTTCCCTCAGCCCGAACATACAATCCGAGAACTAAACTCTCATCATTACTTTAAACTATATAAATACTTATAGTCAATGGGTTACATAACACCGATCCTGCCACTATGCCTTCGTCCGCCCCCACCGACGAAAGGTAATCAGCCTCTCTTAAGCACTGCGCTAAACCGGCCTATGAACTCTTTCTATGTTATGGTGTCTATACCTGCCTAAGAAATAACCGGCACCATCAAATCCATCCTCATCGCTCTCCACATCGTCTTGGCTTCGCTTCGACCTCTAAAGGAATCATATTCATCTCCAAAGATATGGTCGTTAAAACTCAAGCAGATACGATTATCTCATAACCAGAAGGTTCGCTCTCTATTAAATTGTAATACAATTATATCGTCTCCCTTCCGTCCGCCAAGAATCATCATCCCGATCCCAAGCAACTATGCACTCAACATATCTCCCGACTGTCAAGTATGATGGTAAAAGGACCATCGTTCATCAGTTCCACATCCATATGTGCTCCGAAGCTCCCATGCTCAACCTTCTCAATATGTTTCTCGCACTCAGCAATCACATATTCATAAAGCCTGTTTGCAAGTTCGGCATCTCCCGCCTTCACGAAAGAAGGCCTGTTGCCCTTCTTACAATCGGCGTACAACGTGAACTGCGACACTATCAAGAGCTCTCCATCGACATCCTTCAGTGAAAGATTCGTCTTCCCATCAGCATCCGGAAATATCCGTAAATTGACTAGCTTCCCTATGAGCTTGTCCGCGATCATAATCGTATCGGATTCGCAAACACCAACCAGAACTAAAAAACCTTTACCTATCTTGCCGACACACTCTCCATCCACCGTAACCGATGCGTGTGCTACGCGCTGTATAACGAACTTCATGTGAACTCCTTTGCTATGTATAGATATTACCACACAATGATTATAATTGCAAGTCTTTTTTCTATAAATTTTAAATAAATATATTAAATATTTTCTATATTTATCATATATTGTACATATTATACAGTCAATTCTGAACATATAAAAAATATCATTCAATTATCACTGTTTTTTTTGCTCCAAAGATAACAATATGCCTGTGATCTGGCAGCAAAATGCTGATCCTTGAGCAATTTTCTTATCTCAGCCTTTGTAAACCAGCCTGCCTCAATCTCTTCCAAGGTGGAAGTACTTGGTGAAAATGTACCTCCGGCTACACCTACCACGCACATATTCTTTTCATTAGAAAAGCCCACAGCACTGTAGCTCTCGTAGATCACATCCTCTACCTTCAATATATCAAGTCCTGTTTCTTCCTTAAGCTCTCTTTTTGCTGCGATAAGTGCATCCTCTCCGGGATCGATAAGTCCGGCAGGGAAGTTGTAAACAAATCCCCCTACAGCCATCCGGTATTCGCGATTCAAAAGGACTTTTTCACCATCCTCGCTGTGCATGATGATCACCACAGCATCTACCTTATGTTCAGATACATCAAAAAAGCCCTTCATATCAGGATCTCTGCTTATGATCTCGTAGTCCTTCTTTATTCCATCTACAGTTTCATAGCTTAAGTCATATCTTGTAATAAATTTCCCCTGATGAAGCTTTTTTAAGCCTAAAAATTTCATCTTAATCCTCCAATCGAGCAAAACACCTCCGAAAGCACTATGCGAACCTTCGGAGGCTACTAATTTACTTTGTTTTAACCGTCTTCACAGCAGACCAAGCTGAAACCAGCTTTCGATCCGCACCATCTATCTTGACAGTCTTGTAGGTTCGAAGTCTTACATAGTAAGTCTTCTTTGACTTTAATTTCTTGTAGGTCTTGGTAAGAGTTCCCACGCCCTTCACAGTCTGAAGCTTGGCATCACTAAAATTCTTCTTTAAAGAATATTGGATATCATAACCATCGGCCTGATTCTTTATCTTCTTCCACTTAACTGTAAGTCGATTCTTTCCACCGACAAGCTTTTTGATGGCAACAGGCTTGGGATATATGGTAAAATTCATATCCTGAGTGCCCTTATAATAATTGCCTACAAGATCAATGGTGATACCATAAATACCAACATTCTTACAGCCTACAGGGTAGGTAACTGTATAGTGATCATCGGAAACAATATTACCCTTACTGTCATAAAGCTTGAGCTTTGGTATAATAGGCTTTCCGGTATAAGTGCAGGAATATGTATCGAGTCTTACCTCTGATATCCTGTATATTTTTTTACCACCCTCAATAGTTTTGCCACAGTCATTGCATTTCAATGTAGGAGTCTTGCCATCTGATGTAAAGGTTGCAAGCTTTCCCTTTTTTACAACCGTTGTATCGGTATGAGGACAGACATCTGAGTTATATTTTACCTTAATAGTAAATGAGCATGTACTTCCGTAGGTATCGGTTACAGTCACTGTAGCTGTACCTGATTTCTTTGCTACCAGCATACCATCCGTATAATCTACCACTGTCTGATCACTTATCCGACATTTGTAGCCGGCAACTACAGGACAGGTTTTAGGTCTTTTTTCTGTCTCAGACGCCTCATCAACCTGAATAAATGAAGTAACCTCATCAGCCAGCTTAAGTGATTCCTTGGGATTCAATGTATAGACTGTGTTCTGAGGAACCACTGTCCTTGCCTTTAGATATTTATCAAGCACATCAACCTTTACCATACGTGCTGTATTCACCGGATCTGTGAGCTTGCTTGATCCAAGGTACTGAGAATACTCAATAGCCCAATAATCCCACCCCTCGATGATAACATGTCCCACAGCAACTCTTTGGTTGGCAGGATCAAGAAGATAACCCTTTTCGGTATCATTGGACATAGCAGCCTCAACTACCTTCTCAGCCATAGTGGCACCTGCAACAATAGTCTCGAATCCAGCCTTTGTGGCATACGAACCGGTATAAAGCGAAGTGTAAGGCGTGCCATCAGGTCGCATTCTTGAAAACTTTATTGCAGCCTCAACAGCTCTTTGCATAGCAACCTTTTCAAGCTCATAGTCATATATCATCTCATTCAATCCTGTTCTTTTAGCATTGATATAAGTGAGCACATTTCTTGCTTCCTTCTGTCCATAAACCACATTGACAGAATAGGTTGTCTTGGTATTCTCAGCAAATGCATTTACTATGAACACCTGACATACCATAATGATAGCAAGCATCATTAAAATTGATCCTTTGACTGTTCTTTTCATCATTTCTCTCCTTCGGGTCAGTCACTGACTATTTTTATGATATCAGTTCCGTATTTTTTAACTCTTCCATCCCCAAAACCCGATATAGCCTTTAACTCCGCTTTGCTCTTAGGTCTCTTCTCAATAAGTGCATCCATCTGCTTATCATCAAAAACCGCAAGAGGACTTAAGTGCTGTTCCTTGCTCTGCTCTCTCCGGTACTTTTTAAGAAGCTTCTTTATCTCCTCCGGAGTCTTTTTTTCAGCATTCTTCTCCTTCTTTGAAGCAGGCTTTTGCTGCTTCTTTACCGCCTTTTGAGACTGTACATTAGTCTCCTTCTTTTTCTTAAGGCTCTGCTCTAATCTTTCATATTCCTTGACATAGTTAAGCTTGCTGTTCTTGTTCTGTATCAGAAGAAAATCTGCGATGGCTTTCATTTCATCGGCGCTTATCTTCTGTCCCTGGCTGTTGTCTATCTGTGTCATCCTCTCAACCAGAGTATCAGCCCTTACTACCTTCTCCCGTAGTGAAACCTCAGCCTTGCTATCCTCGATAATAGACTTAGAATTGGATAATACCACCAACGATACTGCATGGCTGTCAAAAAACTTTTCCTTGGACAAATGTCGATTTCCTATCTGCTCCAAAAGTCTTTGCAGCACAACCATATGAATCCTGTTCTGTGCAATAGGCGATTCAACACATTCGCGCTTTTGCCTCCCATCTCTTAAATAATTCCTGATGAAATCTCCCCGTTCGGTTATCTCAACATTCCCAGTCCAATTCTTACATTCCAAAACATATAGATTCTTACGAGTAATTACTATACAATCAATCTGAGCAGACAATCCGTCAATCTCAAAATAAATATCATGAAGAACATACATATCTATACCTGAGGTTCGAAGCCTATAAGCAACTTCATTCTCGCCGTCAATACCATAAGACACCATCTTTATCTGTTTGTCTATCTGATCCTTGACCTTGCCTTCAGCTTGTCTGCTTAGAGCCTTGAGCTTGTCTAAATAAGCCTGTGCAGTGGCGGTGTCTTTTAAACACACATAACCTATCCTGGTCTTTTTAAACAACTCCATTATAAAATTCCCTTTCGCAATTTTTAGTGATGATAGCCAACCATACTCTTGGCATATTCATCAACCCTCATTCTTATCTTTTCATAATCCTTCCCCTTTAATTCACCACTCTCCTTCATAGTCTCAACCTCTTCGTTGAGTTTTTTTAATGCATTTCTTGCCAGATCCTTATAGTTGTTCTCCAGATTCATCTTAAGCTCTGTGAACAATTCTTCTAAATGCTTCTTTGTCTGTCTCTTAAGCATATACCACCTATCGCTTTCTTTCAAAACTGGCAAATGTAACTAGATCCTCTCTGATATGATCATAGCGCTCATCAAGACTTCCCTTCGCCGGAGCGATATCCAACACACAGGCAATGTCATCAAGTATCTTTTCGGTAATACCATCCCTCATATGATCATAGATAGCAAGCTTTTCGGTAAATGATCTTGCATCGAAGAAGGCTAAAAGTCTGGGATCAACCCCCTCGTTTGTCTCTTCCTTCGTCATAGGTCTTCCATGAAAGGTCTGTCCAAGACTGTCAACATACTGGACAGAATTGGGATTAGGATCCCCTATGTGATCCTCTAAAGCACCCTTTACCTGATCCTCAATGATCACTCTTCTCTCACCATCGATCTCTTTCCTCTGATTCTCGATCTCACCGTATTTTTCATAATCAATATCAGCAGGATCATCCTCTAAAGGAGTGATTGAAGTTTTTAACGGAACTATGGGGTGATCACCCTCCGAAGAAGTCATATATACCTGTTCAAACCTAAAATCCTGCTCTGATTCAGGGTACTTCTCTCTGTCCACGAGACTCATAAAATCATTTAAAGCTCTGACATAGGTTCTAAAGGGTGCATACAAAGCCTGATACACAACAACCTTGTCTAGATTGGAAGCATCATGAGCAATAGTCACTATCTGATAAAGCTTCCCCTTAAAATGCTTATAAAACTCTCCTGCTAACGGTTCATGTCTGCTCATTCATATCACCTCTATCTATCCCATTTATCACACAGTGAGTTGATCTGATTGGTAAACTTCACAAGATCCTTGTTGCTGCCACCCTCGTTGTGTGTAATGACAAGCATAAGTCTCTTACCTGCCTCAACAAGCTTCTCGAAGATAGTGCTTGCCCTCTTCGCTTTTGCTGACAAACTGTGTTTCTTCTCTGTGATGCCCTGAACAAGCCATGCTCCCGTAACCACATCATAAACGCCTCCGGAATAAGGAGCAACCGCTTCATAGCCTTCACCACGGATATGTGATACAAAACTTTCGCATACACTATCCTCACCATGAACGACAAATACCTTGGGCTTTGGATCAAATGAATGAAGCCAGGCAAGCAAGCCCTCCTTGTCTGCATGACCGCTTATACCGTCAAGCTTTTCAATATGAGCTCTAACCTCGATGCTCTCACCAAAAAGCTTTACCTCAGAAGCACCCTCTAAGAGATTCCTTCCTAATGTACCTACAGCCTGATAACCAACAAACAATATGGTACACTCAGGTCTCCATAGGTTGTGCTTTAAATGGTGTCTGATACGACCTGCCTCGCACATACCTGATGCGGAAATGATAACCTTCGGAGTCTGATTGAAATTGATCTCCCTTGATTCATCACTTGTAACAGCAGTTTTAAGTCCTGCAAATGAGATAGGATTGATACCCTGTCTTACAAGCTCCATAGCCTCATCATCAAAGCAACTTTCTATGTGCTCATTGAATATATTAGTAGCCTCAATAGCCAGCGGACTATCAATATACACCTCAAAATCAGGATATTCAGGAATTAGATTGTCATGCTTTATAGCTCTGATAAAATATAAAAGCTCTTGAGTTCTTCCAACGGCAAATGAAGGAATGACAACATTGCCGCCCTTGTCAAAGGTGGTCTTGATAATCCTGGTCAGTTCAGTTACATAATCCACACGGCCGCCATGACTCCTATCACCATAGGTAGACTCCATAACAACGATATCCGCCTCTTTAAGATACTGAGGATCCTTGATAAGCGGCTGATTGAGATTACCTATATCTCCGGAAAATACAACCTTCTTGTCAATTCCATCCTCAGAAAGCCAAAGCTCTACAGAAGCCGAACCAAGCAAATGTCCAACATCCTGAAATCTGACCTTAACACCTGTATCCACATCAATGATCCTATCGTACTCGCAGGGAACAAAATGCTCCAAGGCTCCGATAGCATCATCCATAGTATAGATAGGAACATAAACATCATCACCGGAACGGCGGCCCTTACGATTTCTCCATTCCGCCTCAAACTCCTGAATATGCGCACTGTCACGAAGCATAATATTACAAAGATCAACTGTGGCAGTAGTGGTCAAAACCTTGCCCCTAAAGCCCCTTGCATACATAAGAGGAATAAGTCCCGAATGATCAATATGGGCATGGGTTAGGAAAATATAATCAATGTCCGAAGGAGAAAATGGGATTTCCTGATTCTCGTACATATCAAGTCCTTGCTCCATACCACAATCCACAAGCATATTGTGACCTGCAGCCTGTATGCAGTGGCACGAGCCTGTAACCTCGTGGTCTGCACCGATAAATGTTAATTTCATAAGCAACACCCCTTTGCTATGATAAAAATGCACAAAATACCAATAAATATTATATCACGTCGCCTATCGGCTCCGTGTGGTTTTCGCAAAAGTGCGTTTCATGCAAGCATAACGCACCTTCGCTCATTATATCACAATCATGTATTTCAAGCAACTACGCGATTCTTGCCACAAAGCTCACCCAATCTGCCATATAATTGGTCTCAATGATCTCAAACCCCTTTTCCAAAAGAGTTTCTCTTACCTCATCCTCTTTTGTGTTGATGATACCCGAAGTAATAAAGACACCATCAGGCTTTAGGAACTGTCCCGCCACAGCCGATAAGGGAATGATCACATCTGCCAATATATTGGCAAGAACAATATCATACTTCTCTGTAATACTTTCCACAAATCCCTGATCAGAAAGCACATCTCCCTCTCTAAATGAAATGATGTCGGAGGTCATATCATTTAGAGCAGCATTTTCCTTACTTACTCTTACCGCAAGCTCGTCAATATCAATACCCAGAGCATGTCCGGCTCCAAGCTTTATTGAAAGCATGGCAAGGATGCCGCTTCCGCATCCCAGATCAAGTATAGCCGCACCGGGCTTTAAGTATTCCTTTAGTGCCTTGATACATAGCTTTGTAGTCTCATGGGAACCTGTACCAAAGGCTATGCCCGGATCAATATCGAGAACGATATCATCATCCTTCACATCAGAAAGCTCTTCCCACGAGGGCTTGATCACGATATTATCCTCAAGCTTAAAGGGCTTAAAAAACTTCTTCCAATTATAAAGCCAGTTACTGTCATCAGTACCTTCCACCGTGATCTTACACTCTCCCACATCCAAAAAATCAGAAAACTCTAAAATCTTTACTCTGATTTCTTCAACAAGCTCAGGAAGATTCTTTTTTTCAGCCTCAGGTATATCAAGACTTAAGCTTCCATCTTCATTTACAGGAATATAACAGGTGACGGTAGCCAAGCCATCGTACTCTTTTTCCTGTTCAGGTAAAATATCGATATACATAGCCTGTTTCTCCTCTTCGGTAAGAGGGATCTTGTCATCAAGCTCTATACCGCAGACTCCTAGCTCAGAAAGAGTATAGCTGACCATGTCAATAGCTTCAACAGTTGTATCTATCGTGATCTTTTCGTATTTCATAAAAACTCCTTTAAAAACTATATAAGCTTAAGCTTCTTAGCTATCCTTACTATCAGTCCACCCTTTGGAAAGGCCTTAAGTTCATCTTCCGTAAAGCTTCCAACCTTTAATAGCATTATAAAATAGATGACCACCGAAAAGATGACTGAAACCATCATAGAAAGAGCATTTGAAGGGCAGATCATATACACAAGTCTGTAAGAAAAGAAGGTCACGGCACCCATTACCACGGATGCCAATATGGGTTCAAAAAACGTTTGTTTAAATTCCTGTTTATATCCTAGGTATTTCCTTATAGCCCTCTGATTGAGCACGCACATCATACCTGAATAAAGGATGGTGGCAAGGAGTATTCCGTATAGCTGAAGATCTGTAATATAAAGAATAACGATCATAAAGATCAGATGAACAACCAAGGAAATTGCAGAATTGATCATAGGTATATTAACCTTACCTATACCCTGTAAAGCACCATTGGTAACTGTGGAAACTCCATAAAACAAAACAGTGATCGCACCCAGGGTAAGAAGTCTGTAGGCAACAGGACGTGAACCCGGAAAAAGGAGATCCATGATAGGCTTTGAAAGAACAGCCATACCCACGGCTGCCGGTATCGATATAGTCATGGTAAAACGAAGAGCTCTGGCAAGCTTTTCGCAGGCACCCTTTTTATCGCCAAGCTCAAAGCTTCCTGAAATACCGGGGATCATAGCTGAAGACATAGCCGTAGCAAGAGCTATCGGAACATTTACAAGAACAGTATATTTCCTTGCAAAAATACCATATAAGGTAATGTATTCAACATCGGGAACATTCTTCATATCCATCACCATGTAGAAGAATTTCATATCGAGAACTGTACTGATATTGTAAAGAAGTGTACTTAGGATAACAGGAGTCACCATAAGAATAAGCATTTTCATGATAGTGCCATAGCTGTCCTCCTTCTTTGTATCAGCTGCGACAAGCTTTCTTTCATTTTTGAAGTTTTTTGAGAAAAAGATAAAGACCACTAAAAGAGCCGTCACAACCCCGGCACCCGTACCCATAGCTGCACCGGCAGCACCGTACATCTGAGGAGCATTAGCCTCAGCTGAAGTAAGAGCCACAACAGATGTTGAAAGAAAATATGCAGCGCCTACGCTGACACAGGCATTTACTATCTGTTCGCAGATCTGCGATACAGAGGTAGGAATCATGGTACCATGAGCCTGCATATAGCCTCTAAAAACACTAAGAAGCCCCGAAAAGAAAATAGTCGGAGCAAGAACCTTTAACGCGGGAACAACCTCCCTCGCTTCTACAAGATAGGGCGCAAACTTAAATGTAATAAGAGCAGCTATACCACCCATAAGAATCACATAGAAGAGCGAACATTTTAATATGCGATATGCATTTTTATATTCTTTAAGAACGAGCTTTGCGGAGATGATCTTTGATACAGCCGTTGGTATACCATATGATGCAACCATCAAAATGATCACATAGAGGTTGTAGGCTGTGGAATAATAGCCATTTCCAAGATCACCTATGATCCTTGTAAGGGGCACACCATAAAGGAGTCCAATAACTCTGGTAATAAGTCCTGCAGCAGCAAGGATGGCTGCCTGCATCACAAAGCCGCCCTTTTTACTTTTCTGTTCCATAAGCTAATAAGATAATATCTCGACTCCGCTTTCCGTAAGAGCCAAAGTATATTCCCACTGTGCAGAAGGCTTTCTGTCACGAGTTCTGACAGTCCATCCATCTATCTCATCAGTCTCAACATCAGCTCTTCCCAAATTGATCATAGGCTCAATGGTAAATACCATCCCGGGAACAAGCAGATAATCAGTTCCCCTAACACCAATATGGCTTACCCACGGATCCTCGTGGAATTCAAGACCAACTCCGTGTCCTCCGATCTCTCTCACTACAGAAAAACCATTCTCCTGAGCATGATGATTTATCACATAACCGACATCGCCCAAAAAACCGTAAGGAACAACCTCCTTTACTCCAAGATCAAGACACTCCTTGGTCACTTCAACAAGCTTTTTCTTCTCAGGAGAAACATCTCCTATCATAAACATCCTTGATGCATCTCCATAATATCCGTTATAAATGGTTGTGGCATCAATATTTACTATCTCACCACTTTTAAGGATACGATCATGATCGGGAATACCATGACAAACCACCTCATCAATGGATGTACAAACGCTCTTTGGATATCCTTCATAATTAAGCGGAGCAGGTATTCCTCCAAGCTTTGCTGTATATTCTGCCAGCCTGTCATCTATCTCTCCTGTAGAAATACCTTCTACAACAAATTCCGAAATATAATCAAGTATATCGGTGTTTACCTTGCCGGCTTCTCTGATCCCATCAATCTGAGCCTTCGTCTTGATCATCTTATGTTCAGGAATCTTTGCTCCTTTTGCAGCATAACCTCTTAGCTTATCGTCAAAGGTCTGGTGGCATTGCTTGTATTTTTTTCCACTACCACACCAACATGGATCATTTCTTCCTATCTTCGCACCGTCAAACTTCATATCTTAAACTTCCTCGCTTTGCTCATTTTATCTTAAACATAGATAAGGTCTGCCCTAAGACAGACCCTGATAAATCATACAATATTTCAATGTCAGCCGTACTTTGCGGCAAATGTCGCATCATCCTGTGTAAGCCACATGATCCCTAAAACAAGTCCTACAAGTCCAGGGATATATGTCCAACAAAAGAATATGCATAATATTCCAAGTCCGGTCTTACCGAGATAAAACCACTGTATGCCCAAAGCTCCAAGTATAATGCCAAGTATACCTGCAACAATTCTGTTCTTTGATCCTACCGGCGCATAAGGAGCTGTCGGCTGATAATTCTGAACAGGCCGCGAGAAATTCGGCGTGAATTCAGGATGCACCTGTCTCTCTATGGGAGTACCGCAATAGGGACACTCCATATCTGTGCTGTCATAGTGTCCTCCACAATTCGGACATTCATTGGTCGTTGCCATAATCTTAAACCTCTCTATTGATCATCTTCAAACACACAAATGTGAAGACCTATATATTCCTTACCTTCATAAAGCAGTGGAACCTTGAGTCCCTCAATATCGCTCTTTATCTTGATATTGCTTCCAAGAACTGCCATAGGAGGCGTGATATCAATCAAAATACCCTGTGTAGAGAAAACCGTAGCGGTATTGCCCATGATCATATTGGACAACTCCGAAAGAGCCGAGCATGCCATCTCATCAAGTTCATTCACCGGCATACCATACATCATCTTGCTGGCTATCTCCTTCGCCTGCTCCATCGGCATAGCTAAAACCACCTGCCCTCTCATAGCACCGGTTACACCAACCTGAATGGTATAGGTCATCTCTTTAAATTCGAAATTATGTATCATAGGCTTTCCAACCGCAAGCTTCATCTGAGCCGCACTTTCCACGACGCTGATACTCGCCTGAAGGAAAGGATTGATATGCTTAACATCAATACCTTTTCTCATATTAAACTCCAATCGTAACTAGTCTATGCCAACAGAACTACCCATAAATAGAAACCGATAACAAGATACTCTGAAGAATGTCGGCACATTGATATTTTACCCTACTTTTATCTTGTTTGCAATGGTTTTTGAACAATTTTCAAAAAGTCTTTTTCAGACAAGGGCGGTGAAATATAATTTCCCTGCATATATCTTATGCCCAGTTCTTTCATACGTTCATAGTCATCCCTACTCTCAACACCTTTGGCAACCACCTGCATGCCAAGCTGCCTCGCCATATCAAACACAAAGGTCAGGGCGATATTCGCCTTTTCATTGTTGGTATCAGAATGAACTAAAGTACGATCAAGCTTAACTGCTTTAAATGGAAGCTTCATGATCGCCTCAAGATTCGCATAGCCCTTGCCATAATCATCAAGAGAAAATGTCACTCCGCTCTCTGCAATATTCTCGATATTCTCCCTGACAAACTGATTCTCAAAATAACCTTCAGTCTCAACCAGTTCAAGATCTAAGCATTTTCCGGGAATATGATATTCAGAAAGCATGGTAGACAGCATCGGATAGAGTTCAACATTACCGCTTTGGCTCATAGTGAGATTCACATGTATCTTTTTAAACTCTCTACCGCATACCTGACTTTGATTCATAAAGGACAAGACTCTTTTAAAGGTCACAGCTCCAAGATCATCTATCAGATCAAACTCCTCTCCAACCTGAATGACATCACTTGCCGAGATGAAATTCTTATCCTCATCCCTGATTCTTATCAGCGCCTCCGCTGATGTATATAAGCTTCTTCTTACATCCATAACAGGCTGATACCATATCTCAATCCTGTCATTTTTCAAAGCATTGACTATGGCTTCTCTGATCCTGTCACGATTTAGCTTATGTCTTATCTGCTCGGCGCCCAACAAAGTATAAGGGATATTGTACTTTATACTGTTAGCCATGGTCTTTCGCATAATATCATAAATATTTCTAAAGCCCATACGCATATCATTTACAGGAATCTCCACCATGTTGTAATTGAGCTTCATATCTACGCCCATCACATTATAATCCTCACTGAGGTAATGCTTAAGGCTGTTGTAATACATACGATAATTGCGGTCCTTATCAGAATACACACAAGCAAGCTCATAAGTATCTATTCTAAATACTCTTCCGCCCTGTATCTGATTGAGTCTTCTGCAAAGCTCCTTGAAAAGCTCCTTTGTCGCATTATGTCCAATGGAACTGTTAAGCACTCTCAGTTCATCAATATTAACATATACAATATATGACGGTTTTCCACCATCCAATAGATCAGTCACATAGTATTCAAAAGCTTTTCTTGTAAATATGTCCAAGGTCTTATCCTTTTGATTTTCCGAACGAGAAAGATTAAGGATGAGCACGATATTTATCACCACATAGGCTACACTTATAAACCTTACGGGAGCAAACATCTGGTTGAGTGCTGTTGCGAACAGATAAACACCCAAAACAGAACATACAGTAAATCTTGTCTGACTCCTCATATTCTTCCACTTATATATGATCCAGAAAAGCTGAGCCAAAATATAGTAAAAGCTTACGGATATGCATACCACAAAAGCCGGTCCCGTGGTATAAAGCTCACCTTCTTCAACCCTGAATTCGATAGGCAATATAAGGATCAACGCCGATCCGTAAAGGAGTGGTGTTCCTATGATATGAAAGCCTCTGTTGAACTTCTTCTTGTTGTGAAGTGTATCCTGTACAACAAACATCAATGTAACCGCATAGGTCATAACTGAGAATACCAAAAACAATCGAATGAAAACGATCGTCACTTCACTATCCATATTGTTGCCTGCAGATGCCATAGATTTAGCCAAAAGCTCAAGTATAGTAGCAGCTATGGAAATATAGAGAACATTTCTGTAAAGCTTACCGGAAAAAGAGGTCGACATCTGTCTGACCTTAGTAATACCCACCAATATGAACAACACTACAAGTGTCGCTATTTGAAATTGAATATGATATGTCATGATATCATCCTCTTTTCAAACAATTACAATAGATACTCCTTAGAGACAACTTCAATAAACTCTTCCGGTGCAACAGGCTTAGAGAAATAAAAGCCCTGCATATATTCAAAACCCATGGTTACAAGTTTATCCAATTCCTCCTTTGTCTCAACACCCTCTGCAACCAGCTTAAGTTTCATATTCTTGAACATTCTTGCAGAATTCTCAAGCAAAATACGGCTTTTCTCTTTCTTAAAGCTGTCCCAGATAAGCAACTTATCAATTTTCACGATGGAGAAAGGCATATTGATAACATAATCAAGATTGGCATAACCCGACCCAAAATCATCAAGTGAGAAGGTACAACCGATCTTTATCAGGTTCCTCATATTCTTTTTAAATATCCTCTCAGATTTAATGGCGGCCGTCTCCGTAATCTCAAAATTGATAAATGTCGGTGATACATCATATTCCTTCATAATGCTGACAATCTGGTTTGTGAGATTAGCATACATACACTGAACCGTAGACAGATTTACCTCTATATATTCAAATCCCATTCCGGGTAGATCATATTTTTTTACAAACTCACAGGTTTTGGTAAATACTATTCTACCAAGTTCAAGTATTAAGCCGTGTCTTTCCGAAACAGGTATCAAAAGCTCCGGATTGATAAAACTGCCCGCAGCATCCCTGATCCTTATCAGAGCTTCTGCAGTGGTAAATCTCTCTCTCTTCACAGAATATATTGGCTGGAAGTAAACCTCAACCTTATCTTCATCAATCGCCCTCTTTATATCCTCCAAAAGAACTTTTTCAGCCTCCTGCTCAGCAGCAAATTCTTCATTCATCACATGAAGGACAAAAGGTTCTTTTCTTCCTATGGATTCTACAAAGAATGCCAAATCTCCCCTGAAATCATCAAAGCATTGGTATTTGTCAAAATCCGATATAAGACCATATCTAATCTGCTCAGGTAAAAGGACAGTATATCTGTCATAAAGCTTTTCGGTAACCAATGAAAGCTTTTCAAGCAATTGATCATTATCGCCTGACATTCTTGTGGCACATAAGAACTCTCCTGTCTCAAGCCTAAACAGATAGGAATTCTTTATTGTCAAAAAGCCTTCTCTAACAGAGTTGAGCATATTTTCATATTCCTCAAGAGTATATCTGTTTCTAAAATACTCCTCCCCGGGAAGTGATAATACAAGCATCTTTTGATCTGTATCTCGCTTAAAAAATCTATCAGCCCAATCAGCAAAGGCATATTCATTCAAAGCTCCCGACGGAACATCAACATAATCATCGGGATTCTCAAGTCTGACATAAATGATAAAGGCTACCAGTCCAGTAGCAAAGGAAAGGAAGAATCCCAGCCTTAAAAAATGCTGTAATACAAGAGACACTATAGCTATAGCAAGAAGTACGCAATCGGTTGCAGCGGCAGCTTTATCTATCTCTTTATAATGCTTAACAAGATTGAAGACAGCTATAAAGGCATACAAGAATAAAACTGCAACCGAAATATGAGGCAATATACCAAGAAGCTTTATACCACCATTTTCCTCTATGACAACAATCTCTAAAAAAGGTGAAAAAATTAAAAGAAGAATAAGAGGTGCCAATTGAAACTTTTCGGATATGGTGAATTCTCTAACTCTCGCAAAAATTGTACTTCTTGAATATCTGAGTATCAGATACATGACTACAGCTAAAGAGATAACATACATCCTCGCTGTCATGATTACGAAGTTAAAGTCCACAGAACCCTTTTTAGATAATGAATTGAGTGCAAATACCAATAGATCCAAAGAAACGCAAATAAGCGCCCCAATAAGAAATCTTAAAAAGGCGCTGTTGGCATTAGAAATAATCTTTGTTTTTATGGTAAATAGGATAAGTATGACTGCTATCATCACCAATCCCGTTACCTGAAATCCAACATTCCACATAGACTTATTTTATCACTTAAGCAACTTTTACACAACAAAAAACGCGAACAAAATACGCAAAAAATCTACGTTAAATCCTTTATTATCTCACCCGCCATCATAAGACCGCATACAGCCGGAACAAAGGCTGTACTTCCCGGAAGGCTCCTTCTTCCTGTTTCTTCTTTTGATTCCTCTAAAGGCTTTACAGGCGGTTCATCCGAATATACAACCTTCAACGCTTTAACCTCTCTTTTTTTTAGCTCCCTACGCATAACCTTGGCAAGAGGACACACGCTGGTCTCATAGATATCCGCCACCTTCATTCTTCCGGGATCAAGCTTATTTCCCGCACCCATGGCGCTTATCACGGGGACACCTTCTTTTTTTGATCTCATTATGATCTCAAGCTTTGCGGTAACAGTATCAACCGCATCAACCACATAATCATATTCATCAAAATGGAAATCATCAGCATTTTCCGGAAGAAAAAAACAGGTTAAAGCCTCCACATTAACATCGGGATTGATGCTTAACATTCTCTCCTTCATCACATCCACCTTATTCTTGCCGATAGTATCCTCTGTGGCTATGATCTGGCGATTTAAGTTGGTCAGAGCCACCGTATCATTATCAACAAGGACAAATGAACCTATACCGCTTCGAACGAGAGCCTCACATACATAGCCTCCCACTCCCCCTATACCAAATATGGCAACCTTTTTATTCTTTAAGATTTCCACCTTTTCCTGACCCAAAAGGAGCTTAGTTCTTGCAAATCTATCTGACATATCAGCAGCCTCTTGTAACTATTTATTCGTTGAACATCAAGAGTTCAGAGCAATAGCGAATAGTTACATCCTTTCAATACAATTATTTTCCGCTATATTATAACCTAAATTCAATCCGATTAAACCTTTTTTAGTTTTTGTAATCATCTACATCAAACTTTTTATCACGATAATAATAATCACGATCCTCTTCTGTGATCATTCTTATCACTCTGCATGGATTTCCTACCGCCAGAGCATTGTCGGGTATATTCTTTGTCACAACACTACCCGCACCGATCACGGCATTATTGCCAATGGTCACACCGGGCATGATACATACACTGCCACCGATCCAAACATTATCTCCTATGGTTATTCCTATTCCATATTCATAACCTGAATTACGTGAATCCGGATGAATTGGATGACCGGCAGTATATAATGAAACATTTGGAGCAATCTGAACATTTGCCCCGATCTTTACCTTTCCGACATCAAGAACTGTAAAATTGTAATTGGCAAAAAAGTTCTCACCGATCTCAATATTATAGCCGTAATCACAATGAAACGGAGTCTCTATGTTTATATAGTCTCCCGTTTTTCCCAGTATCTCTTTTATTAGCCTGTCCTTTTCCTTGTCGTTGCCGGGCTCAAGGTTGTTGTATCTAAAAATCTTCTTTTTATTCTCAAGCCTTTCCTCAGCTAATCCATCAAGCCAGGCCTTATAAGGCAAACCCGCTAACATTCTTTCCTTGTGGTTCATATACCAACCTCTTTTATACTATGATGTTGGGGGCAAAAGGTATTTTGCCCCCAACTGATACCACGGATTGCTCCGCTGCTTTGCAGCTCCCGCAATCCTGCAAACATTCGCAATCCGCTAATTTCCTGCGTTTGCAGGAAATTGCTACTTGCTCATGTTTGTGCGGGTCAGTAAGTCAAAATGCTCATTCGTGCAAGCACGATTCGCATTTTTGACTTTTGACCCTAGTATCATACTATATCTGAAACATTACATCCCGCCACACGGATCAGATCATCCGGCGCAAGCTCTATCTGAAAGCCCACCTTGCCGGCGCTGACAAATACTTTGTCAAAGCCCGACGCCGTCTCATGAATAAATGTTTTAAATTGTTTTTTCATACCAATAGGTGAACATCCACCATGAACATAACCCGTGAGGGGCAATAGCTCCTTTTGTTTTATCATATTGACTGATTTTTCACCGGAGGCTTTTGCCGCTTTCTTCAAGTCAAGTTCTTCCTTTACAGGAACCACGAATACATAGTAGGTTCCGGATTTTCCCTGTGTGACCAGGGTCTTAAAAACCTTCTCGGGATCCTCGCCAAGAATACCTGCTATCTCTTCACCACTCATAGTCGCATCAGGTGTATATGAATGGCTTTCATAGCTGATCTTCTTTCCGTCAAGAACCCGCATTACATTTGTTTTTCTTCCTTCTTCATAACATGCTCTCTTTTTTATTTAACTGTTTGTTGTAGTTGACGATACACAGATCATCATGCACATCATCAAAGCAATCTCCTCAGCTATGACCATAGCTACCGAACTGCTTATAGCTGCACTGTTTGAAAGTCCGGAATCACTACCGTAAGAATCTCCCACAAGCATAGACGCAAACATAAGTCTTTTCTTATTGTCCAGTGACCAGCTTCCAAAGCCCTTTGTGGCTTTAAGATATTCTGCTACCTCTGCTATCTCGCTCACAAGAGTGTTATAGTCTACATCAATATCAACAAGCGTTCCGAGAGATGCAAACTCATTGTAATCAGTGCCCACCTTAAGTCCTTGCTCCTTAAATGTGTTGTAAAGCTTTACCACCTTATCGCATTTTGCCTTCATATCCCGATCCGTAAGAGCAAGAATCTCACCAAGTCCCTGAATCTCATTAGAACCCACCTTAAGCTTTAACTCCTTTTTCAGATATGTGTAGCACTCTTCCATCTCGTTTATTATCTGATCTACAGATTTATCCGTCAATGAAAGGAGAACAGCAAAAACTATATCCTCCGAAGATGTAAGAAAGGGATGCTCCTTACCCATTCTCTTGTAAAGATCCTTGTATTTTTCTACAATGCTATCTGCATCAGACATTCTTCCGGCATCACATATACATATAGCGCCCTGAACAAGATATTCATTATCAAATATAGAACCTTTATGCAACTTTTCATATACTGCCTTTATATCATTTATATACTGCTCAGGATCATCCTTAAGTGCCATCTTGCTTGCAATCACGGCCTCGCCATGTCCACGAAAGCTTGAAAAAGCGCCAGTATTCTTCTTTAGAACCTCGCGAGCGCTCTTCAGTTTCTCTATATCCACCATTCTTTGAGCTCCGGAGAAAACAAAAGCAGCCGCTATATTCATGATAGAAGAGCCCCACTTAAACTCCTTCTCAAGCTTATCCTTGTTGAATATCAACAGATCACATTTTTGTTTGATACTATCTTTCATTTGGTGCCTCCCTTTATACGCGCTTCTGCTATATATTTGTTTCTTTATGCAACTCTTTTATAACTGTTTTATAACTTTCAATTCTCTTTTATAACTCTTTTATATTTCCTTTTTAGCTTTTTGTCAAGATTATCTACCCTACCGCGCTAACAAACTCATTCATTTTTTGAGGATCTTTTTTTCCGTTAGTCTCTAAGCATGAGCTGGCATCAACAGCGTAGGGGTGAAGATTTTCTATGGCATCTGCCACATTCTCTGCTGTCAGGCCCCCTGCCAAAAAGTAGGGGCGGTGGATTCCTTTTATCAGTGAATGGTCAAAGGTTTTACCTGTACCTGTTCCGGAATCAAGCAAAATGCAATCTGCGATGCTCTCTTTTGCTCTTTGTACATCTTCTTCAGATTCTATCTTAATTGCTTTTATGATAGGCTTGTCTGTATGATTTCTAAGTTCCTTGATGTATTGGTCATCCTCATTTCCGTGAAGCTGAATGGCATCAAGCATCTCCTCATAGTACTCTAAAATGCTCTCTATTGGCTCATTGACAAATACGCCAACCTTTTTTATATCACTCCCCTGAAGATAACTGTGCAATTCGCAGAAGGTTTCATGAGGTATAGTCCGCCTGAAACCTTCCGACAGGATAAACCCCACATAATCAACTTTAAGCTCCATAGCAGTAATAACATCGGGGGGATTCATCATCCCACATAGCTTTATCTTAGTATTTCTTTGTAT
Source organism: Lachnospiraceae bacterium (assembly GCA_017540605.1). Taxonomy (GTDB): domain Bacteria; phylum Bacillota; class Clostridia; order Lachnospirales; family Lachnospiraceae; genus RGIG6919. The sequence continues at coordinate 54,054 of JAFYAS010000064.1, forward strand.
TTTATCCATATCATATTCCTCAACATCCGGAAACAGGCGCCTATGATCTCTCATAAGCGCCTTATTCTCACATTTTTGCAACGGGATCAGCTTGTTTTTTCCCTTTACTCATTTCAGCATTTTTCTTTTCAAGGATAGCCCTTTCAGCTCTCCTTTCTCCGTAATCATTTATTCTGACATATTTAGGATCATTTTCCTTCACTCCACGCTTTTTATTGATTCTATCAACAGAAAGCATGACTTGCTCCTTTGTCCTGGGAGAATATTGAGACAAAATGCTAAGTGCATCAAGACTGTTATTGAATCTCATACGTCCTTCTTCGCTACTTCTGACCTTTTCCTTACCCTCCATGTATTTTTCACAGTTAGCAAGCAAATTGGCATTTTGCCTTATAAGTTCTTCACTGGCTTTTTTCATTCCATCAGGACTATTTAGATCATATTTGTCCTTCAATCCTGCAATATTGGCTACCGCCAATCTAAAATTGTTATATTCAGCACTCCTACTGCCTGTGGGCTTGATATTTGCATAAAGCTTGCTCATCTTATTGATATAGGTTTCAATATTATACGGCTCTACCCCATAGGTTCTCTCGATCATTCGCTTTGTGGTAAGCTCGACAGCGGCAGGATCTGCAAGACACGAAACCATACTTAAAGGATCCTTTATTATCTCTTTAAATTCTGACATCTTTTTTACTTCTTTAGCAAAGCTTCTGATAGATTTAAGATCAAAGGACTTGCCGGACTTCTTTAGGATACTTGCCGAGATTGCTTTTGCAAGCACATCAGGAGCCATTTTTATATCCTTGTGGGTTTCATTATATCCTGAATGACGAAGAATATACTGATCGTATGAAACCTCTTTAGAGGGCTCATGCTTTTTCTTCAGGTCACATATCATTCCGCGGGATCTGGCTATGGACAAGACATCAAGCATATTTCGTCCTTCGCTACCGATCTTTACCCATTCCGAAATTTTTTTGGTTTTTACCTCTGAAACCTTTGAATCCTGAATCTCATAGTATTTTTCGGATGTACTTTTATTCTCCTTGGCATGCTTTTTTATAGCATCATTTATAGTATTGCTCGAATATTGTCTTGTAAACTCAAAAAAACATACACCTTTTAGGTTCTCCATATCAACAGTAATAGCATCAAAGGCCTTCTTATCATATTTTTCCGGATTCTCTACAGCCTTATTGTATTCTTCATCACTAATGATCTTATTTTTATTATCCTCCTCCAGCTTATCTCGCATTTTGGATATTTTTATTCTTCTCGTGAAAAAAGAAGCTATCGTTTCATCCTTTTGAGCCTTCATATTTGCTAAATACCCTGGAATCTCCTCTTTCTTGAAGCCACAGGCTTTAGCGAAATCATCCATAGAGTTTTCAAGAGTAATACCCTTTGCCTCTGTAATATTTCTTGTAGCAGCAAAAGAATTAAACCAATCGGAAAAGTTTCCCTTGGCCTCTAAACACGCGTCAAACCTAAAATTCGAAGCAGTCGAAGACATAAGATATCTCACTTTTTCATTATGATGAGGATCTTTGGCATCTATCAAAGTGTTGATCCATTTCTTTTCTTTTTCATAGGCCAGAGCAGTTTCCACCATTTCTTTAGAAATGCAATCAAACATCAGATCTGATGCCGGTTTATTGATCTTTCCAACCACTCCTTCAAACCATTGATCTATTTCAGTAAGATAATCCTTTTCGTCTTGAGAAAGCTTTTGTCCCAGATCAGGTCTTGCATAGGACAAATGCTGAAGGTCAAAATACAGATCATATCTCTCTGGACCGGATGAATTCTCGAATTTGTGGATCAGGCTCTCAAAGAAAGCCGCATTCTCCTTCTTATACGGCTCTTCATCTCCAATATTCCTATATACATCAGCAGCTTTATCAAGGACATCCATTGACATATTTATAGGCTCGTCTGCATTTACTAATTCATCTACTTCTTTCATAACGATTGCTCCTTAATCACAATACAATTAACAAGACAGTTTTATGCTCATATTATATTACGAGTCTCGCAACAAAAGCCTGGTTTCCCGTGTTGATGACTACTTCCTTCCTGTCTTTTATCTTCTTGAATTGATTTTTCTCCTTGTCCATTCCAAGAATATTCTTCTTGGTTTTTGTACTCATGATATTGACAGATCCATTTACAGAATAGCTTAGATGAAACATTTTTTTCTTATCGTTCCCATAAATCACCTAAAATACTCGCTTCCCTTTTCATACCTCTGGCATAAGCTCTTCATCCATGATTGTAAGTATCTTTTCCAAGGTCTTTATCTCCTCAGGTGTAAAGCGCTTCTCAATGCGTTCCATAACCTCTCTTATGTATTGCTCACTGATATTGTAATAATTCAGATACTTAGATCAATGCAGTGCTAAAATATCTTTCCGCTCGATCCGCCAATACTGTGGCGATCACCTTATCTTTTCCGTACTTTTCTGCCATCTTTTTAGCCGCCCATACATTTGCTCCTGAAGAGGTACCAACCAAAAGTCCCTGAACACGGGCAAGTTCTCTGGCAGTATTGATCGCGTCATCATCAGTTACCTCAACTATGTCTGTGATGATGGAAGTATCAAGTATGTCAGGGATGAACCCGTCTCCGATTCCCTGTATCTGATGAAGTCCCGGTTCATCTCCAAGAAGGGCCGATACATTCTTTGGTTCTACCGCAACGATCTTGCACTCAGGATTCTTTTCAAGAAGATACTTTGCCACACCCTGAAGGGTTCCTCCGCTACCGATTCCGGATACATAAATATCTATCTTTTTCCCCAACTGCTCGGTAAGTTCAACCGCTGTGGTCTTGTAGTGCATCTCGGGATTGGCGGGATTTTGAAACTGTTGAGGAACAAAATATTCATCTGATGAAGAAGCTATCTCCATCGCTTTATCCACAGAACCACCAATACTAAGCTTCGGATCAGTTAATACAAGCTCTGCTCCGAGAGCCTTGATTATCTTCTTTCTCTCCTCGCTCATATTTTCAGGCATGACGATGATCACACGATAACCCTTCCTGACACCGCATAAAGCAAGACCTATGCCTGTATTTCCTGAAGTAGGCTCGATGATCGTCATTCCGGGCTTTAATCGTCCATCCTTCTCTGCCTCTTCGATCATATTGAGCGCGATCCTGTCCTTTATGCTACCTCCGGGATTCAAAAATTCTGCCTTTGCATAAAGCTTTAACCCGGTAGTCTGCTCTAAGCTCATAAGTGGGGTATTTCCTATTAAGTCTAAAATATTTTTGTAATACATTTCTCTCTCCTTGAAAAAAATTAATGTGCAATAAGCGATATATATTTACCTTTTTATGATCTGTATCAACATATTGTACTGTATATTCATATATGGATTGAAGTTCCATAATATATTTTTTTCTATGGGCTTATAATTCTCCCTGATAAATCCAATGCTCTGGTATGCACCTTCTACATAACCTTCCTCAGGATATTCATTTCCGAAGATTGCTGATTTTCGCGCCCCACGGACTATTGCCTGATCGATGATCGGTATCACATGATCGTTCATCCTTTTTAGCCTTTGCTCCGCCCGCTCACCGATCACAATAGCCTCCGGAAACAGAGCATCGGCAACACTATGTGTGATAGAGCGTATAAAAAATGAGATCAATGAAAAAAGCTGACTGCATACTCCGTTGCACAGGATCACATCGTACATACTATCAGGAAATAAACTTTCAAGTATATTCTCTGATCCAAGACATATCTGCTCAAGCTTATCCAAACCGTCATTTAAACACTCATTAAAGGCTTCTGCCGAAAGACTTGCCCCTTTCATTTGCACATATGCTAACACATCTTCGCAAAAACGAGATATATCAGATTCCATTATACCGGTAATAGATACTTCTCTTGTCTGAATATGTCTGATCACATGCTCAGGTAGTCTTTCTATACCTGCTCTCATCGCCTCGCCATTTACATCCAGCAGTGTTATTTTTTGAAAAATAAGTGACTCAATATCGATGTCGTTTAAGCTCCCGGCTCCCACAACAAGGAGACTGTCTCCTGCATAAGAATTCACCAGATCAGTAAGTTTTTTTCGATAATCTCTCCAATCATCCCATGCATTTTCCATTATGAATTTTTCTTTTAGCTGCTCATATATTCCGGGCATATCCTTATCATCCGTCAAACGATTTAGTGCATCGGTCGCAAAATAACTGGACTAATGCGCAGAATGCTTGCCCGAGAGTGCATACCTAAAAACGTAGGCGTAGCGGGCTACGCTGAGGCTTTTAGGTGTGTGCTATCGGGATTATCAGGCAAGCATTCGATCCAGTTATTTAAGAATCGAGGCACTAGTATAGTTGCTTATTCGGAGTGCTCACATATTCCTCGAACAACTTAATGCACTCTTTTCGATCAAGCTCTTCTGATATTTCCTTTGGATCCTCATAAAACTCCTGATCCCTAAAACCGATCCTATCAGTATCTGAAATATTACAACCATAATATACCTTGTCAATATTTGCCCACATTATCGCTCCCTGACACATAGGGCATGGTTCAGCCGTGGTATATAGCTCACAGCCCTTAAGATCGTGAGTTTCAAGATTCTTACAGGCATCACGTATCGCCATAATCTCACCGTGGCAGGTAGGATCCTTTTTTATTATAACTTCATTATGCCCCTGTCCAACAACCTTACCGGCTTTTACGATCACACACCCGAAGGGGCCTCCATGGCCTGATCTTATACCGATTACGGCTTCTTTAACAGCCATTTCCATATATTTATTCATGCCATATAACTCCTTTCGGTTAGCTTGATCATTGCGCCTCATTCATAACAACATATGATCAATCATCAAAGTCTGCAACTTTTCTGTTTTTCCAAACGCTCTTTAATTAATGCCACAAAGCCATCGGGTTCCAATACCTTGATCATGGGCCCATAGGATAAAATGCGGATCACCATCTCGGTTTCATCTTCGGCGCTATAATGAAGCGTTACCCGATAGGTGGTCTCATCAAGCTTTTCCGCTTCCTTTTCAAAATGAGCAAAATGCAATAGAACTCTCTCCAGAGCTCTTCGATGATCGTAAACTTCAAACACCACTGTTCTCTTAGCCAGAGTATGATAAGGCTCCTCTTCATCATAAAGTCCAATGAAGCGTTCACAGCTTGTGATCCTTCCAAGATTATAAGTCCCGCCAAATGAATGGTTATCCGCAAGAACCCTGAACTTGTCATCCTTTTCGGAATACTCAATACAACGGGGAACAAAGACCTTTTTATAAAGCCTTCCCTGCCTGTTCTTCATTTTGATCTTTATAGGATAGGAATTCTTTATGGCATCAAGGATCAATCGGAAGCGTTCCCTGTAGCCCTCATCTTCGTAGTCATCTCCGTCCGAATACTTGTCATACAGGATATAATCATCTGCTGTAAACAGAGGTGGCACCTCCGGATACTCTATGATCTCGTCCGTAAACAACTGTATCCTTGGATCTTTGGATATAGCATTGAGCCACATTTTCTCCATATCCGTAAGGGGCATCTCGGGCAAATGCTTGATGATGGTAGAACCATCAGGGCGAAACAGCTGCCACCGCTCTTCGTCTATGGCCGGCTCGATATTTAGAACGCTCTCTCCAAATGCATATCGATCTATGATAGATCTAAGCTCATCCTTCTTAATGGGGTGATCAATGGCCAATCTGATGACAGCCGCAACCGTATTGTAGTATGCGCTGTAAAGCTCACTGAATATCATGAACCCTCACCACCTTCCATATCGTAAAGGCGATACATAGCTTCGATATCCTTCTTGAAAGTTTCCTCTATTCTTCTATCGGAAAAATGAATATCCGTGATCCTGCATATAAATGTCCTGATCCAGGGAACCAGCTCAGTGGAATCAAACACATCGGCGCTAAACCGACAGGTATTCTTATCGATTTCTTCAACCGTCCCGCATCTTTTTTCCCGTTCAAGTCTTCTTAGGATATGCTTCTCATTATCCTCATAATGAACAGTGAATTCCACATGCTCCATCCGATCTCCGGACCTACCCTGTGTGCTGACGCCCCAGATGTTTGGAATCATCTTTTTTAGCACTTCCCGCTTATCATCATATTCGGGATATACCTCTTCAATCTTCACCTTGTCGATACTGTCTATCCTAATGGGTTTGATCCTGTTTCTTTTAGGAATATAGGCCATGAGATGCTCACGTCCACTCTGGACGCTGATCATGATCTGCAAAGGGATCACATGGTCCTCCATCAGAGTATCCTCTAGACGATTTTTCGTCTCCAAAGTAACACTGCATTTATCATGCATAGCCATAAAAAGCGAACATAATATATCACTGTCTAGTGCAGAGGTAATATAGTGATGCTTAAAAGCAAAGAGTTCATTTGGGCTTTTCTTTTTGTCCAACAAGAAAGATCCGATCACCCCACAAGGCGCCACCTCAGAAAAGACATCGAGAACATCCTCGTCATAGAAGGGAAGGCTCTCGGCCCTCTTGTACCTTAGTTCTTTGCCCACCTTCTCTGTTTCGATGATCCCCTCTAAGGCGTATTCCTTGAGTTTCTTTCGAATGGTTGAAGGATCAAAGGTCTTGGGTTCAGAAAAACCGGAAAGATAGATATCGATCTCATCCGCGATCTCATTGAGAGAAAGCGGCTCATCATTGTCAGCAAAAATATCCATCAGGATAAAATGCAGAGTGATATCTCCGTCAGTAAAGCTTTTCGCTTTCCAAGCTTTATATAGGGGATTGTGATGCGACAGACGACTATCGATGGAAATAAAGACATTCTTACCTTCCGGCGTCTGCCTAAACTGCATATGCTCTCCAAGAAGACTCTCAAGTCTTCTTCGCTCATCATCATAAGAACGGCTGCTCTTCCTTGTGTATTCATCACGGCTCTTAAAGCCATACACATAAAAGTCCCGCATATAGTCTCGTATTCGATTGAAATTCTTTATTACTTCACTGTATGCCATGTTTTTTCTTCAAATAACTAATGAAGCATCACAGCTGTACCGGATGCCGTAACCATAAGCATTCCATTATCGGCTCCGAGCACTTCATAATCTATATCCACACCAACTACAGCATCAGCACCCAATGCCATCGCTCTCTCTTCCATCTCTCTTACAGCCTGCTGTCTGGCATTGATTAACTCACTCTCGTAGGTATTTGACCGTCCACCGATAAAGTTGGAGATTCCGGCCACAAAATCCTTGATCACATTGACACCTGCGACAACCTCTCCAAATACAATACCCTTATACTCTGTAATCGTTTTTCCCTCAATAGAGGGTGTTGTTGTTGAAATCATATGTTACCTCTCGTTTATTTTTTTTAATATCTTATATAGCTTTTTGGAAATTATAACACGCCTTTAATCTAAGGGCAATCACTCGTACTCTACATTTAAAACAGCTGACGAACTTCATCAAGTATCGTCACATCCGCAGGTAACCAGTCGACTGTATCAAGATTTTCCTTGGTAAGCCACTTAGCAGCCTCATGTTCTTTAAGAACCAAGTCACCTTCAAGAATACTGCAAAGGAAACAATCCATGGATAAATGGAATTCCGGATAATCATATTCGATGGTATCAACATACTTCTCGACTTTGATCACCGTATCAAGCTCTTCCTTTATCTCCCTTACTATAGCTTCTTCCGGAGTCTCTCCCGCTTCAATCTTGCCACCCGGGAACTCCCATCCATCCTTCATTTCTCCGTAGCCTCGCTGGGTTGCAAAGATCATCCTCCTTCGCTCATTATCCTTCTCTCCATTCATTTCTACCATGATAATGGCTCCCACTACGCGAACTGCCTTTAAGAAGCTTCCATCATCCCGGATCCAAATGTATTTGCCCTCTTTTATACCTTGGTCGGCAATCCATCTCTCCGATACCTCCAATCTTTCACCATCCTCAAACACGAGAACAGCATGAGGTCCGTCAGTATGTTCCTCACAACCATAGTCTGCTTCTGTTATATCTGTGATCTTTTTTAGATTCATTTTTATCTCCCTATTATCCATTAACAATATATTGATAAATATCTTCCCTGACCGGAGTATCAAGCTTCCACTCTATCTCCACGGCGGTCTTGTCTGTATTAGCCATAATGAATTCATTTGTGTTTCCGGTGGCGGTCATCCTTCCAAGGTAATAGAACTCTTTAGATATCTTATCATCTTTATTCTTCCTTACAAAAAGCTCAACATCGATATCTCGCTCCTTCGCATGCAGGAAATTCTGAACATCTTCAGAACCCAGAGATCTGCTCTGCTTTGATATAGCGATCAACGTATTTCTTGATGTAAAATGATCTTCATACTTGATGGTATCCTGTATATCTTCACTCTTGTCATAGTTGATAAATACAGGAAATGTATTTGTAGTCTTATCATACTTGTACCCACCGATATTAAGTGGCACTTCATTGTGTTCCCAGTTGAGCAACCTACATACATCTTCATAGGTGTACTTCTTGTAAAGCACAAACTCAGTATCCTGATATGTCTTCGAATAATCTCGCCAGTATCTGTACTTACCAAATTCAAGAAGTTCTTTTATGATATCATAGAACTCTTTGTTGTGTATCATTTTATTGTACGTCTTACTGATCTCGTAATCATCCCCCGAAGCTTTCTCTATGAAGACACAATCCTCATAAGTCTTCTTTCCGGAACCGGAAGGAAACTCATTTGTCAGGACATTTACTACGCTATTTACAACTTTGTCCGGACAGTCCTTATTGTAATTCTGCTTCAGAGATTTCTTCATTCCCTGAATCAATGCGTCATGATAGATCAGCATACGTGATAACATTTCAAGCTCATGAATACGTTTTCCGCTTGCCAACTTTTTGGAAATGAATTCAACTATCTTCTCTTCATTGGGAGCTAACCTTACTTTGTAATCCTTCTCGTATTTAACCAGAAATTTATAATATGATCCGAGAGAATTATTATCAAAGATCCGGAGCACATCCATCTCACCGTATCTGTCAAAATCCATAAGGCCCGGAATCCTGCCAAGCTTGTATTTCAGATTCTTGTAATTCTCTCTGATCAGCTTGATGTCGCTGAAATTCGCCGTATCGATCGCAGCATATATTTTCTTCTTTGCTATCTCATCAAAATGTATCGTAGAGATTCCGGGAATGATCTTCTCACCTTCCGTAACATAGCGACGGATATTATCCTTGTTGTAGGTCCTATCGCCCGAAAGCGCTATGGGGATCATGAAGTTGTTCTTGTAATTTGCGATAAAATCCAGGATAATAACAAAGTCCTTGTCGTCGGCCTTTCTAAGGCCACGCCCCAACTGCTGAACAAATACGATGGGAGACTCCGTCGGACGAAGCATCACTACCTGATTCACCTCAGGAATATCAACACCTTCATTGAAGATATCCACGGTAAAAATGTAATCAAGATACTCGCCGTGTTTAGTACCGTCAATATCAACCTGAATATCTTTTGTAAGAAGTTCTATAGCCGCTTCTCTTTCTTGCTGACTGTCAGTTCCTGTAAGTGCCCTTGTCTTATAGCCTCTGACATTAAAAAGCTTACTAAGCTCTTCTGCCTCTTTTCTGGAACTGCAGAACACAAGCCCTTTAACCCTATCACCGGAATAGCCATAGAAATTCATCTGTTTGATGATATAGTCAACTCGCTTCTCAGAAACAAGAAATCTGAAATTCTCTATGCCTGTCTTTTCATCTATCAGCTCCCCATCCACTTCCAGATCAGTTATTCCAAAATAGTGAAAGGGACAGAGAAGATTTTCCTCCATAGCCTGTTCAAGTCTTATTTCCAAAGCTATGTTATGGTTAAATGTTTTGAACACATCAAAGTCATCTGTTCTCTCAGGAGAAGCCGTCATTCCAAGCCAGAATTCCGGTTCAAAATAATCCATGATCTTCTGATAACTTGTAGCTCCTGTTCTATGGGCTTCATCAACTATGATGGTCTGAAAGCTGTCTTTTGGGAACTTAGTCATCACTTCTTCTTTGGACATCATTTGCATAGTAGCAAACAGGAAATCAGAATCCATGTCCTTGCTATTTCCCGAAAGAAGACCAAATCTTCTTGTCTTTCCAAATACATTTTTGTATGACTTCATAGCCTGCTTGGCAATCTGTTCACGGTGAACCAAGAATAGTACACGCTTGTTACCTGCCATGGCGTCACGGACACCAAAGGCTGATGCGTATGTCTTACCTGTGCCCGTAGCACTGATCAAGAGAGCTTTGTTTTCACCTTGATCTACAAGTGTCTTTAGGTTGTTGATAAAATCCACCTGCATCCTATTTGGCGAAAGTTTGTATTGCTCAAGTGATACGATCTGTGAATCATTATCCGCTATATTTTTTGCATATTCGAGAGCTATCTTCTTCTGCTTCTTGATTGTTTCATATCTTGTACGATATTCATCTATTAATTCATCGTAAGACATGGTATGCTCCACATCGCTCCAAAGCCTGTCAAACTCTGAAGTGATATTCTTGTACATCTCACCTTCTGCGGTAGAAACAAGCTTCGTATTCCATTCCTTGTTTACCGAAAGGGCTCTGTCTGTCATATTGGCACTGCCGATTATAAATGTATAGGTTTCATCCTTTTTGAAAATGTAACCCTTGGTATGAAATCCGATATTCTCTACAGCTTGAACCTGATATATACGCAATTCGATATTTTTAAACTTCGCCAATTTATCAAGGGCCTTGGGATCCGTAAAGTTATTGTAATCCGTTGTCAGAATCTGTCCCGGTATTCCTTTTTTCTCTAACTCCTGAAGAGTTTGAAGCATTGGTGTGATACCGCCAAGAGTAATGAAGGCAACACTAAAAGTAAAGGAGTCACATCTACGAAGCTCATCTTCTATAGACGTAAGCACCTTTACTCCATTTGTATGATCATTTGATATAAACTCCGGTTTGTATGCCACGCTGGATTTGTTTGTAGCATCTATAAACGCTGTCGTTAAGCCGGAGCTTATTTTTTCGATATGATTGCTCATTTAAAATGAATACCTCGTCTGTTATTTCACATATTTACAATATACCACATTTTCATTTGGCATAGAAGAATATAACAAATAATAGTGCCATTATGTGAAGATTTAATTCATTTTCGGCACTTTTCTCTTTTGCTGAATTTCAATTAAATGACTCAACCAACCTTGATATGGCGGATTCGTAATCCGTGTCAATTAGTTCTATTTGCTCACCTGTCAGACTGAATTCCTCTATGACCTTCTTATTTTCTTCTTTTAACCGATCAGCAGTGCAATCAGAATCATCCAGTCGCTTCTCAATATCAGACCCATGATCACATATATCATCAAAATGTGCATCGATATACGCATCCGTCATAGCAAGGCAGATAAACCTGATCTCTGACAAATAATCATTGTCAAAATATTTTCGCCAATCATAAGGAATATAGCAACCCTCTACAATAAGATTCTGTTGATTCTCTATGGCAGTTTTAATCATCTCACAAACAATAGGCCATAGATATTCGATAAGTTCGTCATCATCCTCAGGCGTAAGAATGGTATTACCGCTTCTGATCAATCCCATCTTCAGATGATCGATAGATATATATGGATATTTACATTTTTCAAGCATCCTCTGAGCAAGAACCGTCTTGCCAGTATGGGATGCACCCATAATGATAATAATCATAGTTCAACCACCGTAATTCATTCTTTATCATTTTCACTCACTAACGTTGATAACATTTTTATATCTACATTACCCTCGTCAGTAATGGTAAATAGTACATTCATTTCTCCATGAATGATTCTTAGCGCCTCTATTCTACTCTATTGAATCTAAAAAATCTACAATAGCTTCAAATGCTTCCTCTATATCCATTTGTAACCAGTTTCTGTCTCCGGAACGTTCTAGATTTGTTCTAAACTGTCGATTATTAAATGTGGCAGATATCCTTCTGCGTATATCGTCCATATTCTTTTCTTTCATAGTTGATTCATCAAATATATAAACTTGAATGCACTCCACTAATCGCTTTTTTTCTACATGATCCTTTAAATAATAAAAATCAAAGATATCTTTGTATCTGGTTGAGAAAGGGCCAAATCTCAACAATGATCTCAACTTTTCAGCAAATATCTGCTCGCATGAATTAATTAATAAACTTGCCCCTTCATCATCCATACAAACATCAAAGCAATATGTATCCTGTTCAATCCTCATATTTGCATGAACCCCTAGGTCAATCTTGCTTTTTAGTATGTGACCGGTATCATCAGAAATAATTATATATACTCTCTTTCCACTATACTCCTGTTGCGATAAGCCTTCAATTTTATCGTTCTCTATTTCTATAGAAATACTCTCTAAGCAATTTAGTCTTGTTACAAATCGTCTTATAGAATTATCTTCAAGAGAGTAACGTATAAAGTCCAAATCAATATCTTCTGTGGCTCGTCTTACATCTCTCGTAATACTACGCATAACCACTCCACCCTTGACTGTTATATTCTTACCAAAATTACTCTTCGAAATAGCTTTAAGAACAAGATCTTGGCAAACCCTTGCATCTGCATTTCTGTCAGAATAACCCATTTGTCTATAATACTCTGTCATTTTTTCAATGTCTGCCATCAAAACACCTCCAATTGTAGTGTTTCCATTATCTTATTACTTTTAGGCGCCAAAAGAGCTATATCTTGAATCTCTTGTATATTTAACTGAGGAAGTATCTTTCGATAGTTTAATAATATCTCTTTGTAATAATCAAAGGAAAGCTTACTCTTATATCTAATAAGCTCAATCAACATTCGTTCTTTACTGTATATATGAATATCAAAACCCTTATAATCAACAGTCTCTATTCCCACCTTAAATATGTTATCGGATACAAAGTATTGTTTTACTTTTTTATCACGAATCTTAGCTGCATCACGTGATGTAGCAAGATCACATACATCTGGTATCACGTCTGAAAGATTATAGAAATAGAATGCACTTTTCATAGTAATTACGGTATAGGGATATTTATATGAATATATAGCCAAGTCAGGTATATGCTTTTTTTCAGAATAAATCCCCTTAGCGATCTTGAATAATTCACCCTTTTCAATTTTTTTACTAATCAAATAATCTGAACCATATTCTTTAAGACATTCTGCCCGTGACAACATAATAATCACTCCCATATTTTGAAACTAATCCGCATTTTTTAAAGTTTTGCGGATATTTTTTAAATTATATCATCATTTAATGTGATTTGCAACAACATTAACACCCTGCAAAACAGTGGTATTATTAGTTATGATATGTGACTTCACGGAGCTTATGATTTCACACTAGTGCATCGGCCGCAAAATAACTGGACTAATGCGCAGAATGCTTGCCCGAGAGTGCATACCTGAAAACGTAGGCGTAGCGGGCTACGCTGAGGCTTTCAGGTATGTTCTATCGGGCAAGCATTCGGTCCAGTTATTTAAGGATCGAGGCACTAGTATCCTCAAAAAACACTTTTGAAAACTCTCTCATATACTCTATATCCTTTATTCCCGCAATCTCGAATGATGAGTGCATTGCAAGCTGTGCAAGTCCAATATCTGCAGTATTAATTGATACGTGAGAATTGGAAATATTACCAAGTGTGCTTCCTCCCGGTTCATCCGAATGATTGGCAAAAACCTGATAAGGGATACTACTATCCTCACAGATCCGTCTTATATATGCCGACGATATTCCATCGGTTGTATAACTCTGTCTCGCACTGAACTTTATCACTATTCCGGCATTCATCTTTGGACTCTGTATCGGATCATATTTATTCGAATGCGCCGGATGAAGTGCATGAGCATTGTCCGCTGAAACCATGAAGCTGTTTGCATATGCGGTATAATAGTCTTCGAGACTTCTTTTCAGATTGTGATTAATTCTGTCAATAAGGCTGTGAAGAAAGTCAGAATCTGCGCCCTGTTTAGTTCTCGAACCCACTTCTTCATTATCAAATATACAGAGCATTTTTACATATTCACTATTCTCAGCTTCAACAAAACCTTTAAGTGAACACCACACACATTCTTGATCGTCCAATCTGGAAGAACCTATAAATTCATCATCACATCCCCAGATCACACCTTTTTCACGGATGTACATAAATAAATCTTTTCCAAGTATACTGTCTTTCTCCACTCCCGCTGCTTCTGCAACAAGTGACATTATCCCCTTCTTTCCTTCTGATGTACTGACTATTGGCAGCATATCTTTCTGAAAGCTGTAGGAATATCCATTATTGGCTTCTCTATTCATATGTATTGCCAGTGACGGAATAACCGCAACGTCCCTTTCCAGGTTAACAAGAACCGGCCTTATTCCATTATCATCTCTTACAAGGATTCTTCCTGCAACAGAAAGCGGGCGATCAAACCAGGGAGCTAAAAGCATCCCACCATACTTCTCGACATCAAGACGTATATAGCCTTCTTTATCGTATTCAAAATCTTCCTTTAGCTTTGGACACGGAGAATCACTGTGGCTTGCAATTATTCTAAACCCTTTATAATCAGACTTAGGAATAGAAAATGCTATAAGAGAAGAATCATTTCTCGAAACATAATAATTCTCACCCTCTTGCAGATTCCAAACTTCCGTTTCCTTAAGCCCCTTAAATCCTGCCGCATCAAGAATCCCTTTTGCATTTTCAATAACATGAAATGCTGTTGGCGACTTATCTATAAGATTCAATAATTCCTTCGCGCCATCAACTATCTCTTTTTCTATATTGTTGTCATTCATATATTCTAGATTCCTCCGGTATCATATTTACTACAGTTTTCATAAATGTTCGCAAAAGCCTTTATTTTTTTCTATCATTTTATCACACTGAATATGCTACCACAACAGATATTGCAATTCAAAAAGGCGCCTACACTCTCGCATAGGCACCTTAAGACTTCTCCTATCAATTCATCAACGCTATCATCCTCTCGGTATCATACTCTCTTATGACCTCAACTCCTTCAGCACATTCAATATTCTTGTCGGTCACGACAATTTCAGCCTTCGAAGGATCGTCAACTATCTCTGTTGCCATCATCTCAAAGAATGAATGCACATTGATGATATCAGTCACATGGAAATAATCCGTCAGAAAATCCATACCGGTGGTACCGGCAACTTGTGTGGAACCGTCCCGTGCGATGTTCAGCCAGATAAAATCATTGGATACCAGATCAACGCCGAAGAGGTAAGCAAAAGTACTGTTACAGTCAACCACAAAGGAAGACTTCACAGTCTTTGGCTCGTAAATCTCACCGGAATCCTCGACATCTCTGATCATGTAACCGGCCTTGCAAAAACACTTATCAAAAGGAAGTCCTGAATATACATTATCACAAAAGATCAGATATCTCATATCGGGATACATCTTTCTAAATGCATTAAGGTCAATATCAAAGTACTCCGAACCGCCGTTAAAGCCACTTGTCTCATCGCCTGAATAGGTAATGGCAGCCGACTGATTCTTTACCATGGTTCTCCATGAAAATTCCTTTCGGTTACCGTTTTCATCGATACCGAATACAGAGAGGTCGATATCATTTACCTTCTCCCAGTAGGTGAAGCCGCGAAGCTTCTTTGCCTCGGGAATATGGAGTCTTGAACCCTTGGTTAATACTCCATATCCACTTTGGGCTGTATTCTCCTGAATGGGAAGTGCATAGTTTCTCATATCGGGATCGATATAAACCTTGCCAAGTCTCCCCTTAAGCACCGTCTTGAGATTCTCCCCGATCTTTGATGCAAGCATCTTGGCCTGTCCTTCAGATATGATAGACTTTCTCTTTCTCATCTCCTCCTCTGTCTCGGTATGAACCTTCATCATGTTGTACTTTGTAAACTTGAAGTTTCTCGCGGCAGCGCTATTCTTATACTGTGAATACTGGATCAAGAGCTGGATCAGCACGATCACATTCTTGGTATCCATAGAACTTAAGATATACTCCATATCTGAAATAGACTCGCATCTGCTGATGATATAGTTCATGTTTCTAAGCACTGCCGCCGAGCCCTTGCCTGACTTTAATGCATCCACTGCTGCCTTTATATTCTTCGCCGCCATAGCCTTCTCGAACTCAGAATACACAGAAAGGTTCTCTTCACCTCTCATGGCAGAAAGAAACTTCTCTGCCTCAATGCTCTTCGCCTTGTAGTGAATGTGATGAAGCAGACCGTTCCAATACTTCTTCTTCTCGTAACAGTTTCTGATATCGCATCTTCCGGAAGCAATGAGATTGTCGATCACCAAAGTGATAAACTTTCTGTCCTGATTCTTTAAATTAAGCTTCTTGATATCCTTGTTCTCATATGCCTGATAATTAAGTTCATCAACAAGACGGATCACATCCGACAAAGACATGAAGTCAGTAAATATCATATTTCTGGTATCCAAAAATAGCCTGATACAGGTATTCTTTGATGCCACATCTTCGATCACAAAATTGTAATCCATGATATAGCTCTTCACCAATTCATACTGAGTATCACTTAAAGGTCTGGTACCGGCAAGAAGATCATTTACCACATCAGAAAGCACTAAAACAGCTTCCTCCTCGGTGATCACCGAGAAGGTCTTGATATCCGCATTCTCCTTAAATGCAGCTCTCTCAAACTTCTCCTCAAAAAGGGAATGACCGGCCTCAGAAAAATTGCCAAAACCATAGGTCACGGTATAATGAACCAACTGATCAAACAAAAGCTGATCAGCAGAAAGCTCTCTGACACTATCAGGAAAGCCCTTGTAAAAAGGATCAGGAACATCCTCCCCAAGACACTTTGAAGCGAGCTTTATCATATAGTTCTTTAAAAGCTTTTCGCCCTTTACGATCTTTATATTAAAAAGATTTGCCAGAGCAAAAGCAACCTCAAAAGCATTCTCATTCTCCTTCTGATCTCCCTCAGATACAAACAAATGCTTATCAAACAAATAGTTTCTATATATGTTCTTCATTTCAAAAAACCTCCGTATTATCACGATTATCATGTCACTGTTTGCAGGATTCGAACCTACCTAAACCATAAAAAGAAGTAAGCGACATTAGCTGTAATAATGTATTAACTATTGACGATATCACCAGATTATCTACGACGCTCTACCACCTGAGCTACGGTCGCATGCGACCGGCGGGAGTCGAACCCGCGACATTCGTCCTGGAATAGAAGTAAATCTGATTAGCTGTCAATAATTATTATGCCTCTTTTTTCTTCTTCCAAGGCACTTCCTCATCCGAGGCCTTGAAGTTAAATACAGGCTTCATTATATCGATTATATCCACCGAATCCTTTATCACATCAATGATATCCTCCAAGGATTTGTATGCCATAGGCGACTCATCCAAGGTATTCTCATTGACCGAAGTCGTATAGATTCCCTCCATTGAGCGTCTGTACTCCTCCATATCGATCATTTCCTTTGCCTTTGAGCGCGACATCAGTCGGCCTGCTCCGTGGGGTGCGGAATAATTCCACTCGGGATTTCCCTTGCCCACAGCTATGACGGATCCATCTCGCATATTGATGGGGATCAATACCTTCTCGCCCTTGTGGGCAGCAATTGAGCCCTTTCTAAGGATCATCTCATCCGTATCAATATAATTGTGGATGGTATGGAAGCTCTCGCCGGCAGTAATACCGCATCTTTCAAGGATAGTCTCTGCCATGATCTCTCTGCTTTTTCTTGCAAATCTCTGGCAGATCTCCACATCGTGAAGATAGTCCTCCAAAAATGTACCGGAAAGCCAGCAGATATCCTCGGGAACCAAGAGAGCCTGTGTCTCAAAGCTATTCTTTAATTCCTGAAGGGCATCATGTATCTCGCCTCTTCTTCCCTGCTCCTTGTATGTGTGGATGATCTCATCACGCTTCTTAAAATACTCTTCTTTTCCCATGTGAAGATCAATGGCAAGCTGCTGATATATCTCAGCAACCTGCTTTCCAAGGTTACGTGAGCCTGAATGAATCACAAGATAGTAAGCACCATCCGACGCCTGATCTATCTCGATAAAATGATTACCTCCGCCCAAGGTTCCAAGGGATCTCTCTAGTCTCTTTGAATCCCTAAGGGATCTAAAGCATCTAAGTCCGGTCAGGTCAAAGCGCTCCCTTCTTCCATCCCAGACATTCATCCCGGAGGGAATAAAATGGCAAGCCTCATCTATGCTTTCAAAATCCAATTCTTTATCAAGTAGCTTTACGGTATACATTCCGCATCCGATATCCACTCCTACGATATTGGGACAAGCCTTGTCAACTATGGTCATGGTAGTACCGATGGTACATCCCTTTCCCGCGTGAACATCAGGCATGATCCTAATCTTGCTTCCTTCGGTGAGAGCATAATCACACATTCTCTTGATCTGCTCTATAGCACCTTCCTCTATAATATTTGCGTAGCATATAGCTGTGTTTACTTTTCCTTTGATCTCTAACATTTTCATTACCTTCTCTCTGTTTCGTTCATGAGTACATCATACATAAACAAAAAGAATTTATCACGGAAAAAAAGTTGCGAACTGTAAAACATTATACGTAGCTGTTCAGCAGTTTCACTGCTGCCAGTTACGAGCATCTCGCTCATTTAGAGACTTTGCTTCGCAAAGTTGAGCGAGATGCCTTCCTGCGCCACATCTTAACACGCTCTGAACAGCAAGTGTTCAGAGCTGTAGTAAATAGTTACCATTATACAAAAAAAGGAGTTTCCCTTGCGAAACTCCCTCTCCGAGTACAGCTACTGAAATCAGTTGCTACCAAACCTCAACCCAAAAGCATTGAAATTCCATACAACACAGGCTGATGCAGCATATATATCAAAAGCGAATGTTTACCAAGCCATGAAAACGGCTTGATATCTATATGAAATGCTTTATTATTAAAATCATGCTCCAGAAGATCATAAAGAAAGAATCCTGTAAGGAACAAAAATATCCATGGTAAAATTGAAAAATAATCTGATGAAACAAATCCCTCCTGCTTAAATCCTAAGTAGGTAAGATGTAGATTTTTCATTCCCTGATGAAGTTCCTTTCCGTATAAGGCTTCCGGAAGATACAATTTTGAGAATCCAAAACATAGATATCCCTTATTTATCGTTTTTGTGATAGCAAATAATAGTGCCCATAAAATGATAGCCGGCTTTGGTCTTTTCTTTATAAGCTTATCTCCAAACGCCACAAGTATCATAGCAGAGCCGTGTAAGGTCAGTACCCCAAAGATAACAGGCGACTTAGGAAGAGCAACTAAAGTTACGGCAGTAACTATCAATCCGCATGCAAATACGATCATTCCGTTCTTTATTGGTTTCTTTGCAAAATGGAGACAAAATCCCGAGATCAATATAAAGCTCCAGCAAATACTCTGCTGCCAGATGTATGTCCATTTTGTTCCATACCAAGGCATATCAAATCTGTTTATGAATTTAAGATCCCAGCAAAAATGATACAGTATCATACCGATCATAGTAAAGCCTCGTAGCGTGTCTATCGATTCAAGTCTTGAATTATTACTCATTTGCTATATCTCCAATTATTGATCAAAAAAATAACTACGCCTATGATAAGAATTTCTCCATTAGACTACCTCCATAGTTCTTCTATAAAAATATCCCCTTTTCTTCATTTAGTATAGCTGCTTATCGGGATCACTCGAATATTCTTTAAACAACTCCAAACATTCCTTACGATCAAGTTCCTCGGAAATATCCTGTGGAGCATTGTAAAATTCCTGATCTCTAAAGCCTATTTTATCCGTATCAGAAATATTGCACCCATAATATACTTTGGTGATATTCGCCCACATTATCGCTCCACGGCACATAGGGCAAGGCTCCGCCGTAGTATAAAGCTCACAGTCAACAAGATCATGAGTTTCAAGCTCTTTACAGGCATTACGTATCGCCATCACCTCACCATGACAGGTAGGATCCTTTTCCTTAAGAACCTCATTATGTCCTCGTCCGACAACCTTACCTTCTTTTACGATCACACACCCAAAGGGACCGCCATGCCCTTCTCTTATGCCGGTTCTCGCCTCTTCAATAGCTATTTTCATAAATTTATTCATATAGAAAAGCTCCTTATAATGCGGTTATCATTTGCCTTTCCCGCCCATTCCGGTTTTCTTTATATTTTTTGTATTCTTATTTGTAATAGCATTTTTGCCGGTATTCTTGGTTGTCTTAGTAGCTTTTTTCGCATTACCGTTTTTTAATACATTAATCTTACCATCATCCTTTATTTGGATCACCGGTATATTTTGAGGCTCCTTAGCCTTAGGAACACCGAGAGCCTTTTTAGGCTCAGCTGATACCTTCTTGTAGTCACCATAGGCTTTTTTATATGCCACACTCTTTTGGTCGTGAGCACGTTTCCATGCAGAGAATATGCCACTCCTTCTATTCATATAATCGTTCTTGGCAACAACCTCCACGGTCTTTTTCTCAAAAGAACCTCTCCAGATGGCGTCTTCAATTTCCTTGCTGTCATACGCTGCGACGGTATCCTTGAAAGTTTGATCATTCATGAGTTCCCTTGATTTAGTTTTTAAATTATCATAGGTAAGGGCAGTGCCTGCTTCCTTTAGCTTCTTTGCCGCCATGGTGATGGCCGCTGCCTTCTCTACATCCTTACCCTCAAAAAGCTTCTTTTCGGCTGTACTTACAAGACCCTTCGCCTTTATATCCTCGGGAGCTTCCTTCACACTGAAGTCGTCCTTCCTCAAACGATCAAGTATAGCCTCTACTACCGTTACACGCTCATATTCTATTCCGGAACGCTTCTTACCCTTGTTCTGCTTTTGCTTATATTTCAAATACTTCTCTTGAAGATCAGCAAGCTCCTTTTTTGCATCATTATATCGCTCAGGAGAAGTACCCGGATCCTCAGAAAGCTCTACAAAGTTTTTGAAAGAGGACTTCATTTCCCTAAATTCGCTGGATGATATCATTCCCGAAGGATCCACGCTGCAAAGAGTCGCATATGCATCTCTGATGGATTCACTCATTCTTGCCTTCTCAGCAGGAGCAAGTCCGGCCTCAAGTCTTTTATCGAGCTCATAAAGTGCAAAATCATTGATATAGGTGGCTGTCTGATTCATATATCCAATGGAATTCTTGTACTCCAACAAGGCAGTCTGCATATCCTTAAGCTTTTTTACACGCTCGGCTCTTGATATAGTCACAGTCTTTCCATCTTTTTCATTTGAAAGCATATCATTCCATACTCTCTCACATTTTTCCTTTGCACTTATCACCTCTGGAGTATCCTTACCGGGAGCCATATTTAGTGCAGTTCTTATCTCAAACATCGCGTTGATATCATCAAGAGGATAGCCAAGTTTTACTGCCTTAGAAGCCATGGCTGCATATTCCTTGGCTCTGGCTGTATTTGCAAAAGTTGCCTGCTCATCCATTCTACTGGTAAAATATGAATAATCAATTTCACCTGTTTTTTTATAGAGCTCCAAGCTTTTTAAAGGGTCCCCATCACCTAGGAATAAATCCTTGTTGAATTCATCCATGCTGAATTCCTTGTAGCCTGCACGGATCTTTGAAAAATTCCTAGCCACAGCAAGCATATCCTTATCAATATATTCCTCACACTTTCTGATCAAATGTGAAGGAACACCATAAAGTGCCTCAGCCATACTTCCTGTAATGCAGGCAATAGTATCTGTATCACCGCCTATTGATACAGCATTTCTTACCGCATCCTCGTAGCTATCAGCCTCCAAAAAGCAAACAATCGCCTCAGGGATACATGTGGGACAAATCTCAGACTGATGACCGGAAGGACAATATGTCTGCTGGAGATTGGCTACAGTGTTATTGAGATTATATCCAAACCTCTGTGTAATGAACTGCTTGATCTCATCCTTACTGTTTCCATGTCTTGCCATATATATAACTGCTGCCACAGCCTGAGCACCCTTGATACCCTCGGGATGCCTGTGGGTAGTTTCGGAGGTATATCCGGCAAATCTTATAGTCTCCTCCAGATCGTCAAAGAGCCAGCCCACAGAGCCCACTCTCATAGCAGATCCGTTGCCCATACTTTTATAGTTGGGATCATCTTTTCCCCTTAACCACTTACCAAACTGGATTCCGTATTCATCGTGTATACGGCTGTACTTTTCATTATTACACCATTTTCTTATAGTTTTGGTAACAGTGTCTAAGATGGCAACTCTATCCTTAGTTCCCGTTTTCTTTACCTGCATCATAGCATCGCCTACAGCTACCGTAAGCAGAGAATCATCAGTAAATTTACACTTAGGGTCAAAAAGGAAAAAATCCTTTTTTCTTCCACCATAATCAAATTCATAAGGTGATCCTATAATATCTCCAAGCATTGAACCATACATAATATCTTATCTCCCTGATCAAATAGTCTATGCGTTCATTTTTACTACTTTACCATCATACACCTATATGTGCAACAAAACCGCAACATGAAACTATCGTAACTGTTCCGCAGCTTCGCTACTTCCAGTTACGAGCATCTCGCTCATTTAGAGACTTTGCTTCGCAAAGTGGAGCGCGATGCCTTCCTGCGTTATATCTTGACACGCTCTGAACAGCAAGTGTTCAGAGCTGTAGTGAATAGTTACTAACTATCTATACTCCGCTAAACACCTTCCACATGGCTTATATCCCATTTTTTTAAGATACTCCATGTCACCATGATACTCGACCTTATTATGTTCAGCTATATCTGCCACACTCTTACAATCCGGCAAATGAATCCGCATAGTATTGGTATTCAGCACATAATCTATATCCGTGGAATCATCGGCTTTAAGCTTTTCAAATTCTTCACTAAGCCTGCTGTCACCTGTAGCATAATCAATATTTACATACGGTTGCACATTAAAGCAATAAACATTAAAGCAGATTCCCTCGCCGTTATCCTCCACGGACCATGCTTCCATCCTGACTCCTGAAGCCAGCATATCATCTCCCTCAAATACGGGAGTCACCCTATAAAGCACATGATTTTCCGTAGCCTTCACATATTCCGCAACCTTCTGTTCAAAAGGTAGCATTCCTATTACATTCAGAAATCTGGTGCCGGTGATCAGATTCTTCTCGTTGTCATTTTCCCCGGCAAGGTTGTAAGCTATAAGATGACACCGGTTATAGAGATAATTGCCGTCTATAAGGGGCTCACCATCGATTTCTTCAATATACTTAACCGTATGCCAGCCTGATGGCCTGATATTTCCAATCTCTCCACGTTCTTCAGTCGGCATTAACTCAGGACATATATTTGCAAAAGCTACTCCACATCTTCCTAAAGAATCCAAGTCACTATAGGTCTCAAAGGGATCAACAGATTTTTCTTCATCAGTAAAATACGGGATGTTTCCATTGACTGTGACATATGGCTCATAATCATATTCCGGAATAGCTTCTTCTATGACCTGCATCTCTGTGGTGGTTTGATCGATAACAACGCTTTCAGTCGTGATGCTTGAATTCTCAGAACTAATCTCATTTTCAGTAGATGTGATATATTCCGTATTCTCTTCATAGCCTGTAGAAAACAGATCCGAATATTCGCAACCGGTCAGGAATATTGCTATCAACACAATAATTGCATTTACCAAATATGATCTCATATATCAGACCCCACTAAAACTAAATTTCTCCAATTATAATCAATACTCTACCGGTACTTTATGAATTTTAAACGTGTTGTCGAAACCATCAGGATATCTCTCTATCCACGATATATATCCATTAGATATGATTGGATAATTCTCTCCTGAGTATTTTATTCCCTTTAATTTCGTTCTCTTGATAATGTTACCTTCTTCATCAATAACCATAAAATAGGTTTTAAAGGTTGATGATGTTATCGAAGCAAAATCTTTATTACATATAGAATAGATTATTCCATATCTGTCATCACATATTTTCACCATTGCTGCTCTATAAACAGCAGTTTTAGATTTTTTAGGATGAAACTCTGTAAGCCATTTAAATTTATGATTACCGGTTTTTCTATCTACAGTAAGAAGGCAAAGATTTTGGGCGTCCTTAAAATTTCTTCTTTTTACTGATTTCAAGGCATAATTAACCGGAATAGAAGTAGCACAAACAAGTACATTTTTCGTTCCGACTTCCATACCATAAAAGTGAGCTCCGGAACCATCTTCAAGATTGTATATTACATTACTCTCATTAAGCTCATAATCTTTTCTGTAATCAGTCACTCTTCCTAGCACGAAACCTGACGGAAATGCATCTCCATGGTCAAGCAGGTATAGGTCATTATCTTTATATTTAACTATCCTCCCCAAGGTATGGCTAACATATATATCATTTTCATTTTTAACCTTCATTGTCTTGGTATTGATTTGAAATGCTATATTTGACTGATGTCTGACTCCATCTATTTCATACATAAGTCTGGAACCCAACATATACAATGTATCTTCATTCATAGTCATCTCAAAAAGTCCCGGTCTTGCAATTCCTTTTAATGTATTACTTGATTTACCGCTAATAATAGCAGTTTTAAGTTTTTTCCATTTCTCATCATACTGAATTACTTTCATAACAGTTTTTTTGTCATTTTCTTTATCGTTATCATACCCTATAGCCACATAACATTTTCCATCATGTGCTGAATAAAAACCACATATATATTTATATTTCGGGAGTTTAACTGTTTTATATTTTTTCAATTGCTCTGATGCTGTTCTTTTATATATAGTTACATTTCTATTGTATATGACAGCTATATAATCCACCCCATTATATGAATAATTGAACTTATCACCAAGTAAAAAAGCCTTTCCTTTATCATAATTTACATTTTTTACGGTTTTACTCTTGGCTTTAATATTCTTTTTGGGAATATAACCGGAATTTTTGCAACATCTTTCAGAAACCTGCCCATCGGAAAATGTAATCTTTACGAAATAATAATATGTAATACCCTGTTTAACATTATGAATGTATTGCAGTTCATCAAGAGATGTTTCCTGATAGATCTTTTTATAACTTGAAAACTCATTTTCTTCAGCTACATAAAGTTCATATAATTCTGCGTTTGTAGCCTTTTCCCACGTAATCAAAAAGCTAGCCTCACTATTTTGTTTAACTTTTACATTTGTACCGGGGTCTGTGCACCTAAACCTTTCACCCCAGAATATTTCATTTTCAGAATTAATTGTATATTTAACTTCCTTATATGTCTTATAACCGATCAACCCGTATTGATAATAATCATTCCACTTTAGCGCATCAAACTTAAGTATATTGGAATTAGGAACATCCGCAATCTTCTCACATTGGTCAGAACCACTTTTCTTTGCATAGACATAGTATCCATCAAAATAAGCATCCTGATTCTCTACTTTCGCGCTTATTGTTTTAACATCAATCTGTTTTAAATCAACCGGATAATAAGACTTTTCTAAATAGGGATACAATACAAAAGACAACTGATATTTAAAATCACCACTTGTGATAGCAATATCAAAAATCGATACTTTTAACATTTTTACCTTAACATCAAAATTAATTGATTCGCCTGCAGGTACGATCTTGTCATAACATCGTTCGTAAGCATAATCACTCCAATAATACTTTTTTGAATATACTTTCTTAAGATATGAAACCTCGCTAATAGTTCCACATGAGGTATCAAGTGAACTAATATCGAATAAAAAATCCCTTTCTGTATTATTTGTAATTATCAAGGACAGTTCATAATCGAAATGAGAATTAAAATTGGTGAAAATAACATCATCACAAACAATCATCCCAGTTTTATAATCAGTGTGCTTAAATGCTATATCCACAGTCTTTCCCACTTCATCAGTGTATACAGCCGATGAATCTTTTGCATTTACTTCAAGCGGAACTACAAAAACAAGAAGTACAGCTGCAAATATCGTTACAATCAATTCTTTAAATATAAACCTAAGTTTCATCATATCATTCCAAGTCCTTTCTGATTATCCTTACCTAATCCTTTAGCCATCGGCGACTTTAATCCATATTATGATGTTGTGGTCAAAAGGTATTTTGCCCCCAACTGATACCACGATGACGGAAAGACTGAGTATGTATCAGATATGTTCAAGGACGAATATCAGGCTGTGTGGTTTACCGCTGTAGAGGATTACTTCGGATTAAGTGAGTAAGATACATCAAGAGGGACCCGCAAGAGCTTGTTTTCGCTCATTCCTTATAATAGAAAATAGCAAGATTCGTTCTATCCCTAAGCTCTAACTTACTGAGTATCGTACTGATGTAATTCCTTACGGTTCCCTCCGATAAACACAGTTCATCTGCTATTTCCTTGTTGGACAGTCCCTGAGCGACAAGCTCGACTATCTCATACTCCTGTGGGCTCAATCCAAACTTCTCGTAATCGAAGCCTTTTTCGCGATTTTTCTTTAGCATACCGGGGATCTTACCCATCACATCACTTCCAAAGACCGTCTGGCCTTCATACACCGCCTTTAATGCCGGCACTATACTTTCATACTCCTGCTTAATGATATAGCCCTTTGCACCGATAGAGAGAGCCTTAACGATGTATTCATCATCGTTAAATGTGGTAAGAAACAGAAGCTTTGCATCCTCATGTTTACTGATTATCACTTCTCCCGCCTCAAGTCCCGACATTTCCTCCATACGTATATCCATCAGCAAGATATCCGGCTTGTACTCGTCATAGAGCTCTATCGCTTCCTTGCCTGAGTGGCCACAAGCCAACACCTCGGCTTCATTACTGGCCTCTATTATCATTTTAAGTGACATTGCAACCAATTTGTCATCGTCCACTATCACAATCTTCATATCAAGTCTCTCACTTTCCTATAGTCACAAAAATCCTAAAACCATCATCAGCGGTGATAAGCACATTACCACCGACACCATTAACTCGCGCTTTTATATTATCAAGTCCCATACCGGTAATGTCAACATCATCCAAAGGCTTGCTCTGTACGCTCTTTTCCCCATAATCGTGAACCACCAACTGATACATAGCAGGATGTTCGATCAAAGTAATATCAACATTTTTATTGTCGCTATGTTTGATTATGTTGGAAACCGCTTCCTTGACAACTCCTATGATGGCATATTTGACTTCTTTGTTAACATCAGAAGAAATATCGATCTCAAGCTTTAGATTTCTGTCCTTCTTAAGAGGTGCCGCGATTTCCTCGATGGCCGAAGGAATATCTATCGCCTCATCTCGTAGGTCATGCACGCTGTTTCTGATGTTGTTCATCGCAGTATCAAGAGTTGCCTTTAGATCATTCAATCCATTCTTTAATGTTTCATCCTTGCAGATGGCAATGAGCGCCCCCAGCTGCAGGATAGCTCTTGTAAGCATATGACCTACATTGTCATGTATCTCTCTGGCTATTCGATTGCGTTCCTTAAGTCTTCCAAAATACACTTCATCGTCCTTGGCCTGAATCAGCTCTGCATTCTTTTTCTTGAGTTCATCAGCCTTGATGACGGACTCGTCGCGAAAACCTATAACCGTTTTCTTAAGTTTCTCGCTTCTGCCGCATTTTACACTTAAATAAACAGCGATCACAAGCAACAGCTCTACATAAAGAATCACCGACAAAGGTTTATCACTGCTTAGATAAACTAAAGCTGCACTAAGCGCCATGATCCCTGCCACATAATTTCTGATGATCACAGCACCGTACAATGCGATGGGAACCATGATAATTAAATCGTTATCAATAAAAGCCACACAAACAGCCAATATCTGCAATATAAAAGCAGCCTTTTCACCTGCTCGCTCAAGCTTAAAACTATCCTTCTGTATTGTCTTGGACAACAAAAAGAAATCAAAAAAAGCCACAGATAAAACTGAATATAAAACGACAATGAGGTATCTGTCGGCCATGATCATACGACCGACAAATACCGTCAATAAAAATATTATGATTCTGTCAATAAACCGTTCCATAAGGTTCTCCCATTTTCCATGAGATCAACTCTCCTTAGCATACATATAGACTCTTGATATCGCAAGTCCTGCTGCCAGACAAAGCACTCCGAATATCGCCTGCATTCCAAAGCAAGAGGCTACATCAGCAAATGAACTTCCGGCTTCAATCTTTCTAAGCCCCACCGCATACCAGTAAGTAGGAAGAAATTTGCCGACATTTCTGACATCATTTCCTAAAAGCTCAAGGGGTACAAAGATTCCGCCTAAAAATGAGAATGCGATGGAAATGATATTAATCAAGACATCCTTTGCCTTAAGCATACTGTTTGAGGGAAATGATGCAAAAAACATAAGGAATGCTCCGTTTACCAATGTAAAGACCAAAAGGTTGAAAGCTGCTAAATACCATTTCTCGGTAAAAAGATACTCCTTCAAAAAGCATCCTGATAAAATAAGCATTGCTATATATACACAAGCACATACTATCATTGAGCCCGCAAACAGTGCAAGTGCTCTTTCGTGTGATGATATCGACGAGATCGCTGTTCTCGATTTGATATCCTTACTACTGAATTTGAGCACTACGGGAAGCAATGACCACAAAACTATACTCATTATACCATAAGGCAGGAACAATAATAAACTATATAACTTGCTATTTGAATCAGAATCATCGCTTTTCTCGTTGAGGATTACAAAATTCTCTGTTTCCACTGCTTTCTTCGTATTCTTGATGGCAGAATCAAGGTCAAAGCCCGCATTTTCATATCTTAGTATACCCTGAGTAAATGAATCAAGCTGTAAGATAACGAAGCTTCCTGACGCTTTTCCCGTATCATATAGAGTCTTGATCTGCAGAGCATCTTCATCTAAATGCTTATCCATAAATCCTTGGGGTATCTCTACATAAGCAGTATAAAACTCACTGTATATAAGGTCCTTAAGTTCATCCTCTGTATAATCGTGATATTCCACATCATGCTGTGTCTTTAAATAATCGACGATTGCATTGGAAAGCTTGGTATTATCATTATCCTTTACAATGAGGGTGTAGCTGTTATTTGAATATGAGCTATTTTTATCATCGGAATCGTACTGAGAAGCAACAAGCACAGTCATCATCGCACATAATCCGAAATAGAGAAACATACCAATCTTGTATTTCCAAACCAGTTTAAAAAATGCTTTAAAGACTTGCATAACTCTTCCTCCTTGACATGATAAGACCGGCTACTACGAACACTACAGTAAGACCCACAATATATATTATCGAACGATAGAACCTGTCAGAAACACCATACATATTGAGTGTGTAGAATGCATCGGAAATGACTGCGGATGGATTGATCCTGTTGATGATGGGGCATTTAACCTCAACCAATGACTTCATATTGCTAACCATAAGTCCTGACAGGAAACCACCGGCAACAACAATTGCAGTCAATATACTCTCTCTGGTTTTCTGCGAAAGACTTCCTATGTGGCCTATGAAAAACCCAAGAGAAAGACCTAATAGAGTTGCAAGAATGGCGGTAATGAATATGTAGGACAGATCTCCGCCAAAATTGATCTTCAATACGAAAATGAAGTAACAAAGTCCTATGATGGTTATACCAACCTTGATGATCGCCGCAGCCAACAGGCCTGAAATCTCGTACAAAACCCTGTTTACCGGCGAGCAGTCAACTCTCTTACCCACCTCTGACTGATTGGCCTGACAGCTCTCAGGAATTGACACTCCGGCCATTGATGCCATGACAGCCATCATGGCAATCAGATTGTAAAAGTAAGTCACATAGGGATCCTTGTTCTCACCCGTGATGGGTTCGGATTTAACAAGGCCCTTTACATCATTGTCAAATGACTCAACCACTGAATTGATATTGGCAGGATTTGTTTTTATCGTTTCAATGATTATTGAAGAATACTGCCTTAATATGCTTACTATTCCGCCAAGCATACTCGCTTCGATCCCGTTTTCATTTACTATAAGCTTGATATCCGACATTTCTCTTAAATCAATGATCCCGGAAACCTTTGGCTCCTTCGCTTCAAGAAGCTCTTTGGCCTCTTTGATATCGACCTTCTTGATATTTAACATCTTTGTTCCGTCTTCGTAGGCAAGCTCTTTGAGCATATCGCTGATATCACCGGAACCGTACTCTTCCTCTCCCTCTACAACTGCAACAGAAACCGTAGTATTCATAGCCTCTTTATATATTGACTTAAAAGCGAAATAAAACAGTGTTCCAAGTGCCAGCGCAAAGGCCAAAGACCAGAGGATCTCATCCACGCTTCTAAGTACGATCTTTAATCTGTTAATAAACACATTTAAAAACATGCTATCACTCCTTATCTCTAAGTTCCTTGCCTGTAATCTCAAGGAATACATCATTAAGTGTGGGAAGCTCGGAATATATCCTGTCATAGTCGATTCCATTCTTCTCAAAATATTCCGAAACATGCGTAATATTGTGCTTACCACCGCTACACTTAACAGTTAAGGTGCCGTTCATATACTTCACATCATACACATGATGAAGCCCCTTAATATCATTTAGCGCCTCATCACTTAAGCGTCTTACATTGACCACGATACTCTCTGTATTCTTGATCATTCCCTTTAATTCGTCCTTGGTTCCTTCGGCAACCTTCTTGCCCTTGTCCATGATCAGGACCCTGTTACAAAGCTGCTCCACCTCTTCCATGTAATGTGATGTGTAAATGATGGTCGCCCCGTTACTGTTAAGCTCTGCTATTCCCTCTAAGATCCTGTTTCTTGACTGGGGATCGACTGCAACAGTGGGCTCGTCAAATATGATAAGCTCCGGCTTGTGCGCTATACCACAAGCAATGTTAAGTCTTCTTAATAAACCTCCTGAAAGCTTCTTCGGATAGAACTTCTTAAAATCCGCGATATCTACAAACTCTATTGCTTCCTCAACGTATTTCTTTTTCAACTGCCTATCCTTTATATACAAGCCGCAGAAGTATTCCACATTCTCATAAACCGTAAGTTCATCAAATACAGCAACATTCTGTGGAACCACACCTATCCTGCTTTTCAAATCTCTCCTAGACGGTGACATCTTTTCGTCAAACAGCTTGATCTCGCCTTTATCATAAGACAACAAGGACAAGAGGCAATTGATGGTTGTTGTCTTTCCGGAGCCATTGGGTCCCAATAGACCGAATATCTCTCCTTCATTTATCTTTAGACTGAAGTTATCAAGTGCTACCAGTTCCTTGTACCTCTTCACCAGGTTATTGATCTCCACTACTGTATTTGCCATAGCTAATCTTCCTTTCTTTCAAAAGATTTTGTGTTTCAGTATAATCACATTATAGCGCACCAAAAAAAGAATTGTAGTGCCTTGAATCACAACCTCATATGACAAATGTCATTTTCCTTATTATCTTAGGTATGGTAGCATAAAGTCATTGTAAACAAAAAAATCCGGCCTGAATCTACTTTCAGGCCGGATTGATCATGTGCTAGCGCATCTGTCACTATATAATTTACTTTATGGTAACTTTCCTGCTAAGTCCTTTTTTCCTAAAAAGAGTCGTATAAGCTTTCTTCTTGGACTTGGGTACCTTGACTGTAACCTTGTTACCAACACCACTAAAGGCATATTTTGCAACCGTCTTGGTCGTCAACTTAGTAGTCTTAACTGTAATGGTCTTTAATTTAGTATTTCCCTTAAACGCATAATTACCTATCTTCTTAACTGACTTCGGAATCACTATCGTCGTAAGGGACTTACAATTTGCAAATGCACTGTTACCTATCTCCTTGACGCCTTCCTTGATCACTACACTCTTAAGCTTAGTGCATCCGTCAAATGCGCTCTTTTCGATAGTTTCAATATTCTTGCCGATAGTAACTGATGTTATGGTCTTATTGTTCTTAAATGCATTCTTAGATACGGAAACAACCTTGTACTCAACGCCATTTTCCGCTTTAACAGTGGCAGGTATTGTAACGGAAGATTTCTTTGTTTTAGCTGCCTTAAATGCTACACAAGGCTCATCGCCCTTATGGGCAACTGCCGTATAAACCGCTCCTGTCGTTGCATCTGTGACTTCCTGTCCAACGCTTACCGGAGTTTCCTGTGTATCATCCTTATCCTTATCTGTCGTAGGTGTGACCTCTTCATTTTTCTTTTTCCATTTTGCGTAGATGATCACATCTTTAGTGATAGGATTATTAAATTCGAAGGGAGTTGTAAGCGCACTGTCGGCGAACCATCCATCAAATATATATCCCTCTTTAGTGGGATCTACTGGATAACTTGCTTTCTTGCCGGGTTGAACACTCTGCTCTGCTACAGTGCTACCGCCGTTGGTATTAAATGTCACCTTGTGATCAAGGATCACCTCGTTCCACTTTGCGTATACCGTCATGTCATCTGTTATTCCGGCTTCAAAATCAAAGGGCGTAGTAAATGCACTATCCTTAAACCATCCGCCAAAGGTATATCCACTCTTTGTGGGATCAGCTGGTTTTGTTGCTTTATCACCACTCAGAATTGTCTGAGCTGCCACTCCACTACCGCCATTGGTCGCAAAGTTCACAGTGTATTTTGTCTGACTCGTACCGGGCTTTGGTAAGTCCACGCCTTCAGAGCCGATGCCGGAAATTCTGAAATGATAGTTTCCACTCTTGCCCTGTATCCTAAACTTAATGGTCACCAGCTTAGCAGCGGCATCAGTTCCCGATACTTTTGTATCCCCATTGTACCAGGCCGGTTGTTTAAATTCACTCCAAGAGATAAATTTTACCTTACCTTCTCCGGCAACTGCTTTATCTAAAGAAGCCTCCGGATTGGCATAGCCAATTGTCACATCTTCATCACCAAGACCAAGCAAAAGAGCGGGAGCAGTGTCGCACTCATAGGAAATAGTAAGGCCTCCCCATTCTGTGACATCGGCAGCTCCCAGCGTAGTATCCGTCTCACTTTTTTGTCCCACAATATCGCAACATATCCATACACAGGGATCATATGTTAAGTTACCCGCTTTCAATATGGCAGTGCCACTGATACCACCATATTTCTTTACATGATCATCACTGATGGTAGTACCGTTGTCTTCAGGATTGACCTTATCCCAGACCACACTTGATTCTCCTTGATCTCCTTCATCGGTGATGACATACCAACGGCCATGGCTCCCGGTTTCGTTACCAAAGCCTGTCTCAACCTGTGATTTCCCATTTTCAGCCAGCCATGAAAATGATTCTTTCTGAGCATTCACATAAGATGTCGGCATGCCTCCTAAAACCAATGCCATTGCCAGCACAAAAGACATTGCGCTTTTGGTTAATTTTGAGAATTCTCTTTTTTTCATTCACTATTCCTCCTCGTCCGTAAATATATGTATAAAACTACTTGCTAATTCCTTTTGATAATAACACACTTCATCAATTTTGGCTATAATTACTACTGCTCATCAATCCTTTTCGCCTCTGTTTCTACCCATGCCGGCTTGAAATCACTCTTCATTCATCAACTAAAAAATCTAGCCTGCACACTACCGGGGTTCGACATAAGTATATTGTCTCGCGATCCTTAGCTCCGGTCGTAAATCAAACGTATAGAGCACCAACAGGAATATCCATTCCAAAGGCTTCATCACAATATAAATAATGTCCGCTCTTGTCGGCGTTGTGATCTTTCGCGATAAAGGATATCCATAGGTATCATATAGATTTCTGATCCATCTGTGAAATCCAGGCATCCTCTCCGCAATAAGCTCTTCAAATGCATTTGCGATACAAAGCTGCCGATTGACAACTATTGTCTCATTTCTTCTTGTACCAAGTCTTAAGGGCTTCACCACTTTTTTATGACCACCGGCAGCCACAGTGCAAAGATAATGTCCGTCATAATCCAGTGGGGGTGGAGGAATCTGCTTGGAAAATGTCCAATCCGCAGTATTTGTAAATGCCTTGATGGGCGCATCCAGGCCTTGTCCCATAAGCACAAAGACTATCTCGATCACTGCGATCACGAAGAAGAGGACGACAAAGATAAAGATTGAATACTTCACCAGGTTATTTACTACATTGTAGATACGACTGAAGCTTTTATGCTCTACATCCGCCGATATTCTACCCTTAAATATCTCCACCTCTTCCTTCATATGTCTGTGGATCACTCTTGCTGACAAGAGCAAAATATTTGCGTGATATAGATACAAAAGGGACTCAAAACCATCAACATTCTTGCTGAGCTGAACAGCATATACGATCTGAATAACATTAAGAAGTATTATAAAACTGATAGAAAATGCTGATATCAACGGTGGCAATTTGTCTGCACTTATATAGAGCAAAACAAAATATCCAATAAAACCTAACAATGCGATCAGGTAGATAAGCCAATACTCCGAAGAAATGCTGTTATGATACTGCATACTATTGATCTGCACATACCATTCACCGGCCTCTTCAAAACTAATGAAGAATAATGCCATATAGAAGAATCCACCAATAAAGACCGTAAGAGTCGATATGCCCCTCTCCATCTTCGGATTCTCTGCTATGCAATTATAAATGTTCCAGACGGTTAAAGATCCCGGAATAATAAAACCTATAATAACAACAAGAATCCATTCCATAATATCACCCAACTCAATTTCCACCTTCCTGATTCAGCTTTTCCAAGAGCTTATTTAGTCTCTCATATTTTTATAAGTGCTTTATCCTTCATCTACTTTTTTCTTCTGTTGACCCGAAACCATTTTTATCAACAGCTTTTCGGGGATGAAATGCTGAAATCCAAGCGCAAGCTTCATTCTAAGAGTAGGGATGATCACCGTCTTTTGCTTCTTCATTCCCGCAAGACACAGTGCCACACATTTCTTTGCTGATATCCCTTTGAGCGCAAACACTACATCTGCATTTTCATTAAACTCAGTATCTACAGGTCCCGGGCAAAGGCAACACACATAAGTCTTTCCGCCTTTCTCGTTAAGTTCGCATGCCACCGCTTTTGTAAGAGATACAACATAAGACTTTGTAGCATAATAGGTTGCCATAAAGGGACCTGCAGGAAGAAGTCCCGCAGAAGAGGCAACATTCAAAATAGTACCGCCATTCTCTCTCTCCATCTTCTGCAATATTCCTTTGAACAGTATATGCATGGCGATGTCATTGACCTTTATCATGTTGATCTCTTTTGATAAGTCAGTCTCCAAAAAATTGCCGGCAGTTCCAAAGCCTGCATTATTGATGAAGATATCTATCTTCTCATCATTTATATCCTGCAATAATCTTAGGCACTGATCCTCATCAGATAAGTCTGCTTCGATCACACGGCAGTTATCTCCGATCTTCGCCTTCATTTTGTTAAGACGGTCTATGCGTCTTCCTGTTAATAATAATCTGTATCCTCTCTTTGCATATACTCCGGCAAACTCTTTTCCGATTCCCGAAGTTGCGCCTGTTATTAATACTGTTTTCATGCTATAACACCCCTTTTATGATCATTTTTCTTTCACTTAACTGTTCATCAGCTTTGCTACTTCCACTCCGGGTCGATCCGAACCATTTCCACAAGTGCCCTGTTTCTGTAATTCAGATCCTCACGAAGCGTAAATCCCTGTGACTCCCAAAATGCATTTCCGCCTTCATTCTTCTTAAACGCGACAAGAAGAACCTTGTTGATCCCTTCTTTTTTTAGTGCATCAAGAGCAAGACCCACAAGTTTCTGCCCTATCCCCATTCTCCTACAATCCGGGGATACACAGGCATGTTGAATGATCCCTCTTCTTCCATCATGTCCGCAAAGGATGACACCCACTACCTTTTCGTCAAGCACAGCAACATAAGAAGTGTTGGGATTGCGCTTGAGATATTTCTCAATTCCTTCGCGTGAATCATCCTTATCATTCAACCCGTTTCCGCATCTGATCCAAAGATCATATGCAGCTTCATAATCATCAATTGTCATAAGTCTGTAATCTAACATATCTTTATCTACTCCAGCTATCTTAATAGCGATCGCTACCATAATAATGATCAGCGAGAACACATGAAACCACATTTTTCAGTTTCTATATAGTTTGCTTCTTTGAGATTTTTAAATTAATGAATAACAAGCACAAATATAAGGCAGCCTAGGAGCCCCACGAGCCAAGATATGAAAAATAATGCTGTATTCAATTTATTCTTTCTAAGTAGGATAATAGCAGAAATCATTACCGCCACCCAGACAAGCATCATAAAATACCCAAAAGGGACAAAGAACATGTCTTCTTCATAATCTTTCATACTCGGCTCTGTTTCCGGAAATGCAAATGCAATGCCAATAAGTGCAAAATAGCTACCCAAGGTCCCTTGCAGAAGTCCGGCTATAGCCAAGCCGATTTTTTTTAATAGATCTCTCATAAACGTATTTCTCTACCTTGATCATCGTTAATTTTTTACCTTAGATGAATATTGACTTTTTATGGCGTTGACCAACTCTTCCGAAGGATTGAAATAAATCAGTTTTCGTTTATTATCAACAATAAATATTGCTGCCCAGTCCTTTCTACCTGACTGTTGTCCAAAAAATCCTTCGGATGTATCAACATCTATTATTTTTAGATCTCTGTTGTTGTATAAGCCCATAGCCTCCATCGTCTCACAATCAGCCGAAAACATAGACTTTCTGTCGCCGTTTCTTTTGACCTTAAAAATCTCTAAAAGTCCGTTGTGATATGTGTAATTATATTCCGCATTTATCTCCGGAAAATAGTGTATGAGCGTGCGAATACAATATATACATCCAATAACTGCAAAAAATGTGGCGATGATGTTGACACGACCGGTAATAATTATCGGCACTATCTCGAGCCCCGTAAGGAATAAAAGGCCCACTGCACATAGTAAAGAAACAAAACCGGCTTCATTATTGGATATCTTTACAGAATCCTCTACATGAACATCACTAAAATTAACATTATCTGCCATAATTAATCCTCCATACTATCCATATTCATCTTCATCAGCTCCACGAATCTCTCCCGCACGCTCTTCGGACTCTCGATCACTACCTTTCCTCCAAGTGCCAGGATCCATCCGAGGAACATATCGCTAACAGCCACATTAACATTTGCTTTGAAATATCCGTTGTTGGTCTTTACTACATTTATGCCGTGCCCAAACTGGTCATAGATCACATTTGCCATATCATTATCACAACGAAGGGTGATCTTCTGCTCTTCTCCGTCATACATTCTAAAGCGCATGCGGCTGTATTTATTCTTGTCCTTCTGTCTGTATTGGGTGGCTCCGGCTCGCTTTGTCTTTACTTCCTTGGCATCGATCATTTTATCAACTCTAAATGTCCTGAAATCATCGACTTCGCTGTCATAGCCCACCATATAATAATTCTCATTATCCCAGACAAGAGTCCAAGGGCTTATTTCGTAGATTTTACCATCATGACGAAGTTCTCTCTCTCCATCCACATTCCAGCTAAAATACTGAAACTTCACTCGATGATTGTTGGCAATGGCATTCTGGATCTCATCAACGGCATAAATGGTGCTCCCGTTCATATTGGTGATACGGCCGGAAACCACCACATTTCTTTCAAGGAGCTTCTTGTCATAAATGCTGACCATATTCTCGAGCTTCTTTATCAGATCTTTGGCTTTATTCACTGTTATGAATTTCGAAGAAGCTATCGCGTCTATGATAATGTGAAGCTCAGCCACCTCGAAATCCCTGGAACCGCAATGATAATAGGTGTTGAGTCCCTTCTGGTATTTCAACACCTCAATACCATAATCATTTAAAGCCGCTATATCGTCATAAATACTCTTTCTTGCAGCCTCTATCCCATACTTACCAAGTTCGTCAATAAGCTCCGCCATAGTAAGTGCGTGAGTATCATCTGTCTGCTCACGCAATATTTTCTGCAGATACAGTAATTTAAGCTTTTGATTGCTACATCTCATCCCTAATACTCCTAACATATTCCGCATATTTCTCCGGTTCCGAAGACGCAATACAAGACTTCGTCCGCAGGCTCGATCAGCTCCGCA
The DNA here is from genome assembly GCA_017540605.1 of Lachnospiraceae bacterium. Lineage (GTDB taxonomy): Bacteria > Bacillota > Clostridia > Lachnospirales > Lachnospiraceae > RGIG6919. The sequence continues at coordinate 92,110 of JAFYAS010000064.1, forward strand.
ACCTTTTTCCCGGTTTCGGTATAAACCTTGCCATAATGCCATACCAGTTTAGAGTCATTCCTTCGTAAAACACACCTGCAATAGCCTGTGTAGTTGCTATAAACACAAACACATCTATGATTATTGATACCTTACATAGTGTTTCTATTTTTTTGCTCCTTTGTATTGAAACTAGTGCATCGGTCGCAAAATAACTGGACTAATGCGCAGAATGCTTGCCCGAGAGTGCATACCTAAAAACGTAGGCGTAGCGGGCTACGCTGAGGCTTTTAGGTGTGTGCTATCGGGATTAGCAGGCAAGCATTCGGTCCAGTTATTTAAGAA
>JAFYAS010000007.1 GCA_017540605.1 Lachnospiraceae bacterium
TCTGGGGAATTTCCTCTTATCATTAACTATTGAATAAATGTAGCTTATTACGCTCCAAGGATTATATATCTCTGTATCGCCAAACAGATATCCGTCATACCACTCTTTAGCTTCAGGTATCTTATTCTCTAAGCCATAATCAATAAGCATCGTTTCTGTTTCTTCTTCCGTAAAGCCAAAGCCTTCCGCAAAGGTATCATCCAATACAGAATTGATTGTCAAATGATTAAGCCCTGTAAATATGCTCTCCTTGCTTATCCTTAAGCAGCCCGTAACCACAGCAAACTGCAACGAATCATTGGTCTTAAGCGACGACTCAAACAGAGAGCGTATAAAGCCCACCATTTCATCATAAAACCCGCTAAAATAGGCATTTTCAAGGGGTACATCATACTCATCAAGAAGAATAATTACATTCTCGTTGTGATGAAGCTTAAGACACTCTGAAAGTGTCTTAAGTGCCGTGGAATAACGCCCCACTTCCTTCAAAAATGCTTCTTTTTCTTCTTCCTTACTACCATAACTTCTATCAAGGAAGTCAGAAGTATGCCTGTATAATTTCTTAAATGCTTCCTTCTTCTCCTCACTCAGTATATCTGATTTTTCAAGATATGAATGTCTTTCAAATTCAGATATTATCTCCTCCCTAAGCTTCATGAACGCATTATAAAAGTTAGGCTGCTTTGCAGACTTAAGGGACAGCTTGATAACAGGATATTTGCCCATCATTGACAAAATACTATCATCAGCATCCATAATCTTCTTGCCCTCAAAGTACCTTTTCTTATCTATGACATTCCCATTCCTGTCATATTCAAGCTCAAAAAAGGTGCGCAGCATGGAAAGGGCAAGAGTCTTCCCGAATCGTCTGGGACGGGTAAAAAGTGTTACTTTACCGCCTTTTTCGACAATATCCTTAATGAGCATTGTCTTATCAATATAGTACATATCATAATCTATAAATTCCTTATAATTCTCATATCCTATTCCGATTTTCTTCACGCCGAACACCTCCTTATAAGCCTAAAAATCGTAACTGTTCAGCAGCTTTGCTGCTTCCGGTTACAGCATTCATCTATCCACTTACACAGACTGCTTACCAGAAAGGGATAGCCATTGGTGTAAAAATACAAATCCGCCTCTACATCAACGCAAGCATCAATTCTCTCACTACCTTGCAGGCCACAGTCGTAGAGGCTCCCGATGTATCAAGTGTCGGCGCAAGCTCATTCACATCACATCCGATCACCCTCGCTTTAGAAACCTTCAATATGGCAGACAAAAGCTCCATAAAGCTTACTCCACCGGCCTCAGGGGTTCCGGTTCCGGGAAATACCGAAGGGTCAAGACAATCAAGGTCTATGGTAAAATAAACGGGAACATCATCTGAGCTTAGCTTCTCAACAGTCTCCGATAAGCCCTCAAAGCTAAACTTATGCATATCCGTGTGTTTACTTGCGAATTCAAACTCGCTTCTCTCACCGCTTCTGATGCAGAACTGGTGGATATGTCCGTCACCTACCAGCTCGTGACAACGTCTTAAGACACAGGCGTGAGATAGTTTTACATCGAGGTATTCATCCCTTAGGTCTGCATGGGCGTCAAAATGTATGATGTGTAGATCCGGATACTTCTTTACTGCAGCTCTCACAGCACCCAAGGTTACAAGATGCTCACCTCCAAGTAAAAGAGGTAGCTTTCCATCATCCAAAATAGTTGTAGCCCTGTCCTCTATATCAGAAAGAGCCGCCTCTGCACTTCCAAAGGACAGCTCTATATCTCCGCTGTCAAATACCTTATGATCTGTAAGATCCATATCCTGATAAGGACTGTAGGTCTCAAGGCCAAAGCTTTCATGTCTGATAGCCGAGGAACCAAATCTCGCCCCCGGTCTATAGCTTGTGGTGGAATCAAAGGGTGCTCCGAAAAGCACGATATCCGCCTCATCATAACCGGCATCACAGCCTATAAAATTCTCTATATTTCTCTCAAGCATATTTTTATCCTTCGCTCTCTACCTCGAGCAGCATATCCTCCAAAAATGCAGGAAGATAAAATGCTCCCTTGTGTAATCTGATGGTATAATATCTGGTCTTTAAGTGGTAGCTGTTCCAGCGTTCAGCGTCAAGATCATCTATGGGATGATACTTCTTGCTGGCAAAGCCAAATAGCCAATATCCCGCCGCATAGGTGGGTATATGTGCCTGATATACACGACTTATGGGGAATGTATTTACTATACGCTTATGGCTTCTTGCCATAGCCTGAGCATCCTCGGCATAGAAGGGACTTCCCTGCTGATTCACCATGATGCCGTCCTCTTTAAGAGCCTTGTAGCAGTTGCCATAGAACTCTCTGGTAAACAGTCCCTCGGAAGGGCCGAAGGGATCCGGTGAATCCACGATGATCAGATCGTATTTATCCTCACATTTTCTGATGAACTTTAATGCATTCTCGTAGTATATCCTTACTCTCTCGTCATCGAGCCTTGATGCATTCTCGGGAAGATACTGACGACAGGCCTCTGCTACCATCTCGTCCATTTCCACAAGATCAACTCTCTTTATCTGCTCATAGCGCATCAACTCCTTGATGACACCGCCGTCACCGACACCGATCACAAGCACACGCCTGATATTGGGATGGACGGCCATGGGAACGTGGGTTATCATCTCATCGTAAATGAACTCGTCACGCTCGGTAAGCATGATATTGCCATCGAGGGTTAAGACACGCCCAAACTCCGGGGTGTCAAGCACTTCTATTCTCTGATAATCACTTGTCTTTGCGTAGAGCTGTCTGTTTACACGAAGTGACAGCTTTACGTCCGGTGTGTGATTCTCGCTAAACCATAGATCCATATTAAAACTCCTTATCAACACATTACATTAATATTATTGATCTCCGCATCCTCAGGTCCGGTCACATTACATCCTATCTCCTTGGCGTAAATGATGTAGTCGATGATAGACCTTGTGATCATCTCACCCGGAGCAAGAATGGGGATTCCGGGAGGATAGCACATTACGAATTCCGAGCACACCTTGCCCTCCGATTCCTCTATGGGAAGACTCATCTTATTGGCATAGAATGCCTCCTGGGGGCTCATGATCACCTCGGGGTCGATATATTCATGCTTTAGCATACCTGTGGGATCCTTTGAGAATCTTCTCTTTATCTCCGCCAAAGCCGATACAAGTCTTTCAAGCTCCTGTATCCTGTCACCTACGGATAAATATGCCAAAATATTACCCAGATCTCCGAATTCTATCTGTATATCATATTCATCTCTAAGTGCGTCATATACCTCTATGCCAGCAAGTCCGATATCAAGTGTATGTACCGAAAGCTTGATGGGGTCAAAGTCGAATACCGAATCCCCGTTTATCAGCTCTCTTCCGTACGCATAATATCCTCCGATGGCGTTGATCTCGTCTCTGGCATATTCCGCCATATTGAAGACCTGCTTAAATACCTCTTCGCCACGAAGGGCCATATTCCTTCTGGAAATATCAAGGCTGGACATCAAGAGATAGCTTCCTGATGTGGTCTGTGTGAGGTTGATGATCTGTCTTACATAGCCCTCATTCACTCCCTCACCGGCTAAAAGAAAGCTTGATTGAGTCAGACTTCCTCCGCTTTTATGCATAGATACAGCAGCCATATCAGCTCCCGCCTCCATAGCGGATACAGGAAGGTCCTTTCCAAAATAAAAATGTGTTCCATGGGCTTCATCAGCTATACAGAGCATACCCGCCTCATGGGCAAGCTTTACTATAGAACGTATATCTGAACATATTCCGTAATAGGTGGGATTGTTCACCAATATTGCCACAGCATTTGGATGCTTTTCTATAGCCTTTTTTACTGCAGATATCTTCATACCCAAGGATATGCCCAATCTCTCATTCACATCGGGATCCACATATACAGGCTTTGCTCCGCATAAAACAAGGGCATTAAGCACACTTCTGTGGACATTTCTCGGAAGGATGATCTCATCTCCGCGCTTACATACGGTGAGGACCATACTCTGAACCGAGCTTGTCGTACCGCCTACCATCAAAAATGCATGCTTTGCCCCAAAGGCATCAGCAGCAAGCTGCTCCGCCTCGTGAATGACCGATATAGGATGGCAGAGATTGTCTAACGGCTTCATACTGTTCACGTCAACCCCGACACACTTTTCTCCCAAGAAATCAACAAGCTCGGGATTGCCTCTGCCACGCTTGTGCCCAGGCACATCAAAGGGCACAACTCTCATTTTCTTAAGCATTTGAAGGGCCTCATAAATAGGCGCCTTCGTCTGATCCATTCTATATTCTCTGATACTCATGTTCTATATTCCTTGCAATATCGGATATATTTATCTATACCCGCCATACTTCTTTTTAAACTCTTCTTTATCAACATACATCGCCTTGTCTGCACGCCTGAACACCACTTCAAGAGCATCTCTGTAGGTCTTGATATTTAATTGACCTATCTCCTCATTTCTGTCCAATTAATAGTAAGTCAAAGGTAACTACTCACTACAGCTCTGAACAGTTACAGTCAAAGATAGTTAATTTTATCATTCTTATTCAAATATCGCAAGAATAAATCCACAGTTGATAAAGGATTATCTGATTGTTATAATCCATGTAACTGTAAAACAGCTTCGCTGCTTCCAGTTACAATTATTAAACGAGGTATAAACAAATGAAAAAATGGCCTATAATCGTTTCCGGACTGTATATCTACCTGGAGCTTTTGATCGTGACATCTACGGTATGGCTTTCAAAGCTTCTCAGATTATTACCGCAAGCCGTTGATGATTTTATGAACGATCACTCACTGGAGATCCTTGGAACCCTCTTGATAGCACCCATAGTTCTGCTTTTTATCACCGCTATCTTTTATGTGGTAAAGGGCATAAAAGGCAGCAACACTATGGCTACTTCAGATGCTGTCTCACTAATGAAGACCATGCTCATAATGAGACTGATTCAGATTCCCGGCTATATCATACTCTTCTTTTTGGCGGCACTATTTTTATTGACTATCTTTACCATCGGTTTTTCCATCATCCTTATCATTCTTGATGTGATAAGCATATGTATCACCGGTATGATAGCTGCTCCTGTGTATCTGACTCTCAGAAAGAACGGCTTGATCAACAGACTCCAGTCAACGCTTTATTCGATTTTTTCATTTTTCTTCGTGCTTGATGTCATCACTGCCATCGTCTGCTACAGGAAGGTTAAGAAAAATTCAAAAAACAATAATTAAAAAAACCTTGCTATTGATACTTCACCTTGTTAAAATAGCACTGTAAATTTTTAGAAAAGAGGTCTAATTTAATGGGCGGATTTTTCGGAGTGGTTTCCACTAAAAAAGAGGATTGCTTATTTGATGTTTTCTTTGGTACCGACTATCATTCACACCTTGGAACAAGGCGTGGCGGTATCGCAGTATATGGGGACAAGGGATTTGACAGGTCTATTCACAATATCGAGAATTCTCCTTTCAGAACTAAATTTGACAAGGATGTGCAGAGCATGCACGGCTATATGGGTATCGGCTGTATCTCAGACTACGAGCCCCAGCCTCTTATAGTACGCTCTCATCACGGCACCTATGCCATCACCACAGTCAGCAAGATCAACAATACGGATGAGCTGGTAGATACTATATTTAAGGGAGGCACATCTCACTTTTTGGAAATGAGTGGAGGTGACATCAATCCCACAGAGCTTGTAGCGGCTTTGATCAATCAAAAAGAGAATATTATCGAAGGTATCCACTATGCATTAGAAAGCATAGACGGTTCTCTGACTATGATGATCCTTACAGAGAAGGGTATATATGCCGCCAGAGATAAATACGGCAGAACACCTCTTGTCATCGGCAAGAAGGATGACGCCTTCTGTATGGCCTTCGAGGACTTCTCATACAGAAATCTCGGCTATTCGGATTTTAAGGAACTTGGTCCGGGAGAGATAGATATCATCACTCCCGAAGGCATCAAGATCCTGGTACCACCCGGAGACAAGATGAAGATCTGTACCTTCCTTTGGGTTTACTACGGCTATCCATCAAGCTCTTACGAGGGTATAAGTGTCGAGGAGATGCGCTATAACTGCGGTAAGGCTTTAGCTAAGCGCGACAATGTGAAGCCCGACATAGTTGCAGGTGTTCCCGATTCAGGTACAGCCCACGCTGTAGGCTATTCCAACGAATCAGGCATACCATTCTCAAGACCGTTTATCAAATATACTCCTACCTGGCCCAGATCTTTTATGCCTACTATTCAAAGCAAGCGTAACCTGATCGCCAAGATGAAGATGCTTCCGGTTCATGATCTGATAAAGGATAAGAGCCTGCTTCTTATAGACGATTCCATCGTTCGCGGAACTCAGCTTAGAGAGACCACCGAATTCTTATATGAAAGCGGTGCAAAGGAGGTTCATATAAGACCTGCCTGTCCTCCACTGGTTTATGGCTGTAAGTACTTAAACTTCTCCCGTTCGCAGTCTGAGATGGATCTTATCACAAGAAGAGTTATCGCAAGACTTGAGGGAACCGAAACTCCTTCAGATGAGGTATTAAAGAAATATACAGATCCCGATTCCAAGGAATATGAGACTATGCTTGAGAAGATCAGGAAAGAGCTTAACTTCACCTCTCTCCGTTTCAATCGTCTCGATGATATGCTGGAAGCAGTTGGTATTCCCGCTGAAAAGTGCTGTACCTATTGCTGGGACGGTAATGAATAAAGAATACAAAAAGAAGCTGTACACTTTTGATCGGTGTACAGCTCTTTTTTGTCTATATTAATATACGGCTAACCATTCCATATATTTTTTATACCGTAAAGCCTCTTGAGCCGCTTCCCATGGGATCCATGGCTTCATTTAGCGTTCCTCTGCCATAGGTAAGGCCCGCATATACTGTCTGGGTGTGCTGCATGATAGGTCCATCGGTGTCGGCCTTTGCTATCTCAGCGAATGCGTCGGATAGTTTTTTTACCATCTCCTTCATCCTGTCAAGATCATGTGGCTCACCCTTTAATATGCTCTTCACTATGATGGTATTGGCATAAAAGTGTATCTGCATCATCTTGAAGGAATCCTCATTCGAAGGATTTAACATGTTGATGATCTCCTGATTCACTCTTTGAACCTTCTTAAGTCCCAGTACAAAGTCATCCTTACTCTGAGCCTTGAAGGCTTCTAAAGCCTCATCCATAAAGCAAAGCCACATATCATAAGCCACACATAAAAGAGATGATGCATTGCTCTGGGTTATTCTTAGCTTATAGCTGTCTGCCATTTCCTTTGTCATATCTCATTCCCCCATTATCCCTGGATCAACTGTAATAGGTTTTCAGGCAATGCATTTGCCTTGGAAAGCATAGCTGTAGCCGATTGTGAAAGTACATCCTTTGCTGTATATTCAGTCATCATAGCAGCCATATCTGTATCCATGATACCCGAAAGAGCTCCCGTCATATTCTCTGAGGTTGCCTCAAGGTTACTTGTTGAATACTGGAGTCTGTTCTGCTGGGCACCAAGATATGAACGTGTTCTCGATATCTTTTTCGATGCCTCCTGGATCCTATCCAAAGCAGTTGCAGCAAGATCGTGGGTAAATACACTTATCTTATCAAGTCTCAAAGTTTCAGAATCAATCTTCGGAATATTGATCTTGATATTCTCACCCTCAAATGCTCCTATCTGAAGATTGATAGGACCAGCCTCAAGAACTCTAACCGTGGCTTCCACAGGACCCTTCTTTACTTCGTCTGGATCTGACTTAAATTGCATCTCGAAGCCGTTTCGGTCTGTCACTATAACCTTCTCGCCCACAAATCTCATAGCTGCTGTATTGGAGAAGCCCACTCTGCTGCCATCTGCATCCTTTGTAAATTCAGCAACACAATCCTTGCCGTCTACCTTGGTCATATTATTTAGACCGAGAGTCTGTGCAAGCTTCTTATTGTCACAGTTTACCTCAATAGATCCCTCTGAACCATAGTTTTGTGATCTGAATGCAAGTCCGTTGGCTTCCTCAAAGGGAACGGATTCTCCCTCGGGACCCTCAGCACCGTAGGCAAAATAATCAACACAAGCATGATCACAAGCCTCTACAAGATTTCCAAAAAGATCTCTCATTGTCATGCCTGCGGTTACGGGAACCTCATAACCATTGACTGTGATAATACCTGCTTCCTCTTCGCTAAACTTATAGTTCTCACCGAGAACTACGGTGGTTGAAGCAGTTGCCTTGGTAGCGGCTTCGGTGATCTTCAATCCATAATCATCCTCTTCAACCGCGCTTGAAAGATCATATAGAACAACCGAAGGATCACTCGAATAATTTCTTCTGCATACATCTCCATTTAAAAGCTTTCTTCCGTTGAAATCCATATCGTCGGTTATTCTGTTAAGTTCCTCAATAAGCTTGTTTATCTCATCCTGACAAGCCTGTCTGTCATTAAAATCCATTGAATCATTGGCCGCCTGTGTGGCAAGCTCTTCCATACGGCTCATCATTGCCTGTATCTCGCCAAGTGTTCCCTCAGCAGTCTGTATAAGTCCTATACCGTCATTGGCATTCTGTGTAGCTCTGTCAAGTCCTCTGATCTGAGCCTGCATACGCTGGGAAATTGCCATTCCCGCAGCGTCATCCTTCGAGCTGTTCACCTTGTAGCCCGATGAAAGTCTCTCGACCGCCTTTGCCAGCTTTTCACTTGAAGTAGTGAGATTGTTGTTGGCTGTATAAGCCATAGAATTGTGATTTATTCTCATAAGAATTCCTCCTTGTGATCTTCATACCCTATGTTATATTTATCGGCATTTTGCCAAAAATCCTTACATAGCAACAAGCTCTTCTATCATATCCTTGGCAAGTCTATATCGATCAGCCTTGGTATCTGCCCTTCTTGCACGCTCCATCAAAGCATCTGATATCTCTATTCTTCCCATCAATTCAGTCTCAATATTCCCGGAAGCTTTTTCTCCGGTTAAAAGCTCTGCCCTTATATTACCATAGCTTTCCTTGAAAAATGTAAAGCTGATCCCCTCGGACTCTCCCTTTGTAAATGTGACATTCATCACACTTACCGCTCCGTCACTATAGATGGGAACCTGATATTTTTCATCTCTTGCGAGGTTTCCGAATATCCTCATACCTGCATGTATTGTCTTTAATCCAATAAGGTCTGCAAAGCCTATATTTCCTTCACCATTTTCAAGACTGTCCTCGTAAAGCTCGGTCATTCGCTCAGAAACTATACCAAAGCTTTCTTCAAGCTTTTCAGGCTCATCAAAGCTTTCCCTTATGGTGTCAAAGATCAGTCTTTCTTCATCCTCTTTTGCATCTGTCTTTTTTATAGTCTTAACCATATCGGCAAAAAAACCACCATTTGCCGATATGATGCCCTCAGCCGCCTTTAAGTTTATATAGGTCATGCTGATATTGTTCTCATCAAGAAAGGTCTGACATTCATCAAGGTTTTCAGGGAGCTCAAGCTCAGAATAAATATCATCCGTAAACGCCTCATCAAGCTCGTCAGTAACCTCTCTTTCCATGATCTCATTGAAATACTCAAGAGTCATATCGCTCTCGGAAATAGCGTCTTCTTTAAATGCTGCGACCAAGCCCTCCGGAGTAAGATTGTCCACTATATTATCAAGAAGTGATGAATTGTAGGCTGCATTTATCTGGTCTGATATAGATGTACCCTTCAAAGACAAATCTGATATCATACCAATCTCATCGGATGCCGAAAAATCCATACCCTTAGCCTGATTACTCCTGTGTGCAGATAAAAGATTTTTAAGGCTTAACTCCTGACCGTTTCTAACTACAGTTCCTATATCTCTTCCACTGTTTTTCTGTACTTTGTTTAAGAGCCTGAATATACCTATAAAGCTTGTTCTTTCTTCGTCGGTTATGTCACCCTTTTTATCAAGCCTTTGAAGGAAACTTGAAAAACGCTCGTCATCCGCTATCTCGTCATCACCCCTATTCTTCCTAAGGGTCTTTAAAAGCTCAGTAATATTGATCTCTAATGGATTCTCACCATTTCTAATAAGGTCAAGAACCGCCTTTGGTGTCATCTCGGTAAGCATCTCATTTACTGTAAGATCAGCCTGCTTTATCCTTGCGATGCTTTCCTCGGATATCTCCATCTGATTGTAGCCAAGTATCCTTACAGCTCTCATATTAGCATCTGTAGGCTCCATACCAAGCTCTCTTACCAGACTGTCTGCCCTAGAAAATGCCGTTCTTATGGAATCTCCCATATCTGTCCTGACACCCGTCATAAGTGGCTCATAGCCCTTCAAAGCTTCTTTGGCAAATGCGCTTATCTCGCCCTTTGCTAAAGCAGTCATCCCTTCACTATACAGGGAATTGATGGTCATAGTCTCGCTTCTTAGAGAAAGAACTAGGGATGCAGCCGGCATATTCTTAAGTGCCTCAGTCTTTTCCATAGTTTCTGCAAAGAGACTTACATTCTCTTTTGATGCAGGCACCCTAAAGGCACCCATAGCCTCAGTAGCCAAATCCTTTTCAGCCTGTCTCATGGCATCTACTATCTCGGAAAGCCCCTTGGTATCTATATGAATGTCATTCTTCACCATGCGATAACTAACAGACTCTGTCATAGAAAGCTGAACCTCTAAAAGCTTTCTCTTTTTTGAAATATCTGATTCAGTTTTAGCCTCCATAGAGAAATTCATTTCTCTATAGGCTTCTATTCTGCCATTAAGAGATCTAACCTTTTCAGAATAGCTAAAATATACATTAGCTTCATTTACATCCATCTTCATAACGGAAAGCCAGGCTACATTGCCTACTAAAGCTTCCCCATTTATACCGTTTTTATTGATGTCTTCTATCGCCGAAAGATTTCTTAGATTGTCGGCGGTCACCGGGATATCCTTCTCAACCATGGAAAGAGCCCTGTCTATATGTGCATCCGTGGCTTCAACCTGTGCTTCCTCAAAGGTCTTTTTAAGCTCAGGAACAAGCATATCCTTTGCCTCATCCGAAAGGGGCTCGCCGACCCTTCCGGGTGCTATGGAGTATTCAGATCTGTAAAGGTTGTCAACTGTCAGGTCAAGTTCATTCTTAAGTAAATAGTCTGCCTGGGCCTCGCTTATCTTGAAATCCTCTGATAAGATCTTATCAAATTCCACTCCCAAATTGGCATCAGGAATATGATCAGCCACAGTACTCTTAACGCGCTTAGAAAGCTCCGAGATATCACTATCCTTAAAGCCATCGCAGACATCAGCCATCAGCGCTTTGGTTTCGTTCATCTCTGCAACACCCTCTATGCTATTTAGGACACCCATGATCTGATTCAGATCAGCTGATGTCACATCGATATGCATGGCACGAAGCTTTGCAAGATCCTTGGAATCCAGGTTTTTATAAACCTCCTTCATATGCTCCTTGATTGTCTCGCTTGATTCCCCATCCTCTTCCTTCTTTCCCATCATGGAAAGAGCGGTATCAGTATCTCTTATGACCTTGGCACCGGTTGAATTCATAGGATCGCGATCACCCTCAATGATATCGGCAAGCTTTGATTCGTCTCTTTTTCCGCCGCCTACCGCGATCACGCCTTCTTCCTCTATATTCTGACGATTCTTTATCTCGTCATTTGCACCTAAATATAATGATTGATTGGGGGTATTTGAATTGATATTTAAAGACATAAAAAACCTCCTGACAGATAAGCACTTTTCTATACTTATTATGTCGGAGGTTTTTATATTTTTCTTTAGATAATGTTAGAATGTGATATCCTTCTTGTTTGCCAAAAGCTTGCTTCCAAAAACTATGGAAATCACGCCAACGCTTATACCAACTACTATTGCGCTGATACCCAGTGCTATGTTGAAGGCTCCTGAAACGCTCATTGTCTTATATGCCTTTTCTCCCATGATATGTCCTCCCTTACTTTACTCCATAGATCTCATAATAATCATCTATCTTTTTCTTCAAACCGTCATCTATGACAACCTTTCCCTTGTAGGGCTTGTTATAAAGATGCTCAACTACCTCTTCCATAGTAACAATGGCAGTGGTCTCAATGCCGTAGTTATCTTTAATCTCTGAAAGAGCGCTCTTCTTTCCCTGACCTCTTTCCATTCGGTCAACAGATACTACAAGCCCCGCAACCTCAACATCTCCCTGAGCTTTGATGATGGGAAGAGTCTCCTGAATAGAGGTTCCTGCAGTGGTCACATCCTCGATAATGATAACTCTGTCCCCATCCTTTATGGGACTTCCGAGAAGAATTCCCTTGTCGCCGTGATCCTTTATTTCCTTACGGTTTGAGCAGTAGGCGATATCCTCGTCGTACATCTCCGCAATAGCCATAGTGGTGGCAACAGAAAGAGGGATGCCCTTATATGCGGGACCAAAGAGTACATCAAAGTCAAGACCAAACTTGCTGTTTATAGCCTCTGCATAAAACTCTCCAAGTCTCTTTAGCTGAGCTCCACTTCTGTAAAAGCCCGTATTCACAAAAAATGGCGTATTTCTTCCGCTCTTGGTGACAAAATCACCGAATTTCAATACATTACAGTCTATCATAAACTCGATAAACTCTGACTTATAAGATTCCATCTATAGATCCTCCTAAATTTATTTTACACAGCCAATGATATCATTAATATCATTAATGCCATGAGTTTTGCAAAATACTTCCATACCATCAACGATCTTTTCCGTAACACCGGGATCGTGGAAATTGGCGGTTCCGACAGATACCATGGTTGCGCCTGCCATCATGAATTCGATAGCGTCCTCTGCAGTCAATATACCTCCCATACCGATGATGGGAATATTTACCGCATTTTTCACCTGATAAACCATGCGGACTGCCACAGGCTTTATGGCAGGACCGGAAAGACCGCCTGTCTTGTTGGCCAGGGCAAATGTACGCCTGTTAATATCTATCTTCATACCCGTCAGGGTATTGATAAGTGAAAGACAATCAGCACCACCTGCCTCTGCTGCCTTCGCCATTTCAGTGATATCCGTCACATTTGGGGAAAGCTTCATGATGATAGGCTTGTTGGCCGCTTTCTTTACCGCCTTTGTGATCTCTAAAAGGGCATCGGGATTCTGTCCAAAGGCTATGCCGCCCTCCTTTACATTGGGGCACGACACATTGATCTCAAGCATATCCACATCCGAATCAGACAATCGGCTGACCACATCAACATAATCATCTATGCTTCTTCCGCATACATTCACTATGATCCTTGTATCGAACTGCTTAAGAAATGGAATATCTCTCTCAATAAAAACATCTATACCCGGATTTTGAAGACCCACTGCATTGAGCATACCGCCATAGGTCTCACATACTCTCGGAGTAGGATTACCTGCCCAGGGTACATTGGCTACTCCCTTTGTGGTCACAGCTCCAAGCTTGTTGAGATCGGTATATTCCGAGAACTCACTTCCCGAACCAAAGGTGCCTGAGGCAACTGTCACGGGATTCTTGAATTCGACACCGCACAAATTCACCTTCATATTCATCAGATAAGCACCTCCTTCGCATCAAATACAGGACCTTCCTTGCAGATACGGGCATTATCAACGTGAGAATGATGGTCTTTCTCTTTGGTCTTTACCACACAACCAAGGCAGGCTCCGATACCGCAGGCCATCCTCTCCTCAAGGGAAATATATGCCTCAATACCATGCTCATCGGCATAGGCCTTTATAGCTCTAAGCATAGGCATGGGACCGCAGGCGTAGATCACATCACCGGTTACACCCTGAGCCTTTATGGCATCTATAACAGTTCCCTTGGTTCCTGTCTTACCGTCCTCTGAGGCGATCACCACATCAGCATAAGGCTTGAATTCCTCATTTAAGAAAATCTCATCTCTGTAGCCCAAAACTACCGTTTTGTCGCAATCAAGCCTTTTTGAAAGCTCTAACATAGGCGGTATTCCGATACCACCACCTATAAGTATTGCCTTTTTAGAAAGCAGGGGGAATCCGTTACCCAGAGGTCCCGCTATATCTATCTCCATACCGGCTTTGAGTCCCGAAAACTCTGTCGTTCCCTTACCAACCACACGATATACAAGGGTCAATCTTCCCGTTTCGGGATCAGCCTCACAAATACTTATGGGTCTTGGGAGAAGTGTACTCTCACCATCGGGATATACCATAACAAACTGACCGGCCAAAGCCTCTTTCGCTATGCTCTTTGCATCGAGCACAAGCCTGTAAATATCAGTGCCTATCTCTTCCTGAAACAGAACACCTACTCTTTTTTTCTCTGACATATTTATCCTCCGCTAGGCTCCAAGAGCTCCATTTATATCAAGAAGCATGTCCTCTACTGCCTTCCTTGAGGCATCAGCAAAGCCCTCATCACCGAAGGATGCATACTTCTCCTGCTTGTAAGCAGCTATGATTCCTCTTGAAGAATTGACGATAGCACCAAGCCCGTCCTCATTGAAATAGTGGATAAGGTCTGCACCCTTGCCGCCCTGAGCGCCGTAGCCGGGTACCAGGATATAGGTCTTTGGCATAAGCTTTCTTAAGGTCTTCCCCATCTCAGGATAGGTTGCTCCGATAACACAGCCTACATCCGAATAGCCATAGTTTCCTACAATCTCGCTACCCCATTCATTTACCTTCTCAGCCACCAACTCGTAAAGTGGTCTTCCGTCTATTTTTTGATCCTGGAATTCCCCTGATGAAGGATTGGAGGTCTTTACAAGGACAAATATACCTCTGTCATTCTCTCTGCACACATCCACAAATGGATTTACGCCATCACTTCCAAGATACGGATTCACGGTTGCGAAATCCTCATCGAAGGGGGTATGGATAGTTGTGCCAACCATAACCTTGCCAAGATGTCCTACCGCATAAGCAGCAGATGTGGAGCCTATATCTCCTCTTTTGATATCTCCGATCACAACAAGTCCTTTATTGTGACAATAATCTACTGTCCTTTTATATGCTGCAAGTCCTGGAATGCCAAATTGCTCATACATCGCGATCTGTGGCTTTACAGCAGGGATCAGATCATAGGTTGCATCCACTATAGCCTTGTTGTAGGCAAATACTGCCTCTGCCGCACCCTCTAGAGTCTCGTCATATTCTTCGAAAGCAGCCTTCTTTATATGCTCCGGTATATAATTCAGCATAGGATCAAGTCCCACAACTATCGGAGCCTTCTTCTTTTTTATACCTTCTATCAGTCTGTCTATCATTTTATGATACCTCCTAAAAATTATTTCACATCAAATCGACTTGGATAGATCGCTATCTCCTTCAAAAGTGCGCTGTCATAGTGACCTTCATTAACAGTATCAAGAGATACCGAATCGCCCTCTATACTTACTATGGCAGCATTGTTCATTGTTTTATTCTCCACCTTGTTGGTGATATTAATATATATGACATCGTTGGAGTGATAAAGTATGGAGAAATAAGCATCCGGATAGTCTATGGAAAGCATGGATAGTATCTCATCCGCCCCGTCATATTTTAAAAATTCCGACTGGGGCATACTTATTCCGCCGAATTCAAAGAATGAGCCTCCGGAATATCCCATATCATAGCTTTTTGTCACAAGCCCCTTGTTCTCTCCGTCCTCCTCATAGGCTCCGATAAATGAATCATAGACCTTTAAGCCTTCTTCATCATATCTGATATCACCAATACCTGACACCGAGCTTTTAATAGGTGTACCATTTGAAACTGACCATAGATAAGTACGATTGCCGGTGACGTAGTTCTTCTTCGCCACAAGATAATCCCTGTCATCAAAGCGCCAGATATCAATAAGCTCACTCATACCTGTAAAATCCTCCGCCACAAGACAAACTCCGGAGGAATTGACCAGCCAAAGCTTTCCATATACAGTAGGCTCAACACCGACTGAAGCCTCAAGAACCTCACCGGTAGTCACAAACATCTCTCTCTTGGAATCATGGTCAAAGTCACCATAATAACGATTGATGACATTGTCGTCATTCTTATCCTTGAAAATGCTTAGAAGATCCTTCTCATTAAGATCGATAAGCTCAACCTCATAAGAATCCTCCTCGGTATTCCTTTCGGCCTTCATCTCGATAACATATTCCTGCTTTTGTATCCTGTTATCTATCTCATAATAATTGCATGAGGAAAATGAAAGGGCGAAAACAATCCCCATAATAAGGCTTAATATTTTTCTTCCCAAAAGCTATCATCCTCCACCTTTATCAAAGCCTTTGCTGCTGTCAGATCAACAAGCTTTTTAGCATACATCTCTGCATCAGATACAGGAGCATTGACAGAAAAGCTTACATTGTCAGAGTATTCTTCATTCGCTGTCTTAATCCCCTTGTCCTCAAAGAAATACTTTATCTTCCCATAATCATTGTAGGAGGCGGTTATGTCTATCCGACGCACAAGCTGCTTTTTCAGATATTCACATTCCTCGATAGCAAGCTTTGCTGCATCCCTATATGCTCTGGTTAGACCACCGGTTCCAAGAAGGGTTCCTCCAAAATATCTGGTCACAACGATACAGACATTGGAAAGGCCTGCTCCGTCTAAGGCCTCGAGTATGGACTTTCCCGCCGTACCTGAAGGCTCTCCGTCATCTGAAAACCGCCTAAGCTCCGGCTCTGCCACAACCACATAACCGTGACAGTTATGCCTCGCATCATAATGCTTCTTTTTTATCTTCTCAATAAAGTCAAGAGCCTCCTCCTCCGAGTAAACCGCTCTGATATATGCTATGAACCTTGATTTTTTCTCAACAAGCTCATTACTTTTATCATCCTTTATAGTAGTGTATTCACTGACCATTATGTTCTCCTTTGCACACATAGTTCATTATACCAAATGCGCGGTTATATTTCTACTTTATTTTAGAGTGTTTTTTTGATATAATAGACTCTGTATGCAAGCCATACAATATAGTTATGCTTTATTTAAACAACGGAGGCATAGAAATGAACTACAATGAGGCGAATACAAAAAAGAAAAAGAAACGCCTGGTCTCTCATGCCAGCAAGAACAAGAGAAAGCTTACAGTATCTCTTTTTAAGCTTTTTTTGGCCGGTGCGCTGTTTTGCATAGTAGTAGGCATGGGCATAGGCTTTGGAGCCATGAAGGGAATACTTGATGATGTTCCTGAGGTTTCTGCAGAGAATCTGGTTCCCCAAGGCTATCAGACCACCATCTACAATCAGAACGGCAAAAAGGTAGATACACTGAATTCTTATGATTCATATCGTATCTACGCAACCATAGATGACATTTCCGACAATATGAAGAATGCCATCATCGCCATAGAGGATGAGCGTTTCTATCAGCACAACGGTATTGACATCCGCGGTATCGGAGGTGTTGCCGTCAATGTACTGTCCGGCGGTAAGGCAAGAGGTGCATCTACCCTTACACAGCAGCTCATAAAAAATCAGGTCTTCAATGTAGGTATGAATGAGAAGAACCGTATGGAGACAGTGGAAAGAAAGATTCAGGAGCAATATCTGGCTGTCGAGCTTGAAAAGACCATGACCAAGGAACAGATCCTTGAGTATTACCTGAATACCATCTATCTCGGCCAGGGAGCATACGGAGTGCAGGCAGCTGCCAACAGATATTTCAATAAGGACGTATCGAAGCTTACTATTTCCGAATGTGCTGTACTTGCTGCAATTCCACAGGCTCCCACAAAGTACGATCCTGTTGAGAACCCAGAGTTCAATTCCACAAGAAGAAAGGATGTACTTGCAAAAGAGCTTGAGCTTGGTTTTATCAGTGAGGACGAATACAACAATGCACTTAGCGATGATGTTTATTCTCGTATCAAGAGTGTTCATGAGCTCACCATGGCAAACAAGAGTGTCAACTCCTACTACATAGATGCAGTCATCAGAGATGTAAAGAAAAAGCTCGTTGAAGAGAAGGGTATGACAGACGCGCAAGCCTCCAACACCCTCTACTCCGGAGGCTTAAGCATATATATGTGCCAGGATGATGATGTTCAAAAAATCTGCGATGAAATAGCCAATGACGATTCCAACTACCCTCAGACAGCAAGCGTAGGACTTGAATATGTTTTAAGTATCGAGGTTCCCGACAAGGAAAGCGAAACTGGAACAAAGGATATCAATGTTGATACCTACAATCTTCTCCGCTACTTCAGAAAGAAGACAGAGAACTCAAAATATAACAACATATACTCCAGCGAGGAAACAGCAAAGGCTGCTGCAGAGGAATACAAGAAATACCTTCTTGGCGAATATCCGGGAAGTAAGGTGCTTGCTGAAAAGCTTAGAACAACTATGCAGCCTCAGATATCAGTTACTGTAATGGATCAGCATACAGGTCAGGTGCTTGCTTTAGTCGGAGGTCGTGGTAAAAAGGAAGGCGACCTTGCACTTAACAGAGCTACAATGTCAACAAGACAGCCCGGTTCTACCTTCAAGGTATTGGCAGCATTTGTTCCCGGTATGGATTCGGCAGGTATGTCACTTGCCACATCTTATAAGGATGAACCCTACAAGTTTAAGAATGGCATAGAGGTTCGTAACTGGTACGGCGGCTACAGAGGCTGGGCTTCAATCCATGAAGCCATCGAGAATTCCATGAACATCATTGCTGTAAAGACCATCACAGATGTAGATCCTGCAGTTTCCATAGAATACCTAAAGAAGATGGGCTTTACCACCTTGGTTGACGGTTTTACCAATGCCAATGGTGACTTCGTATCGGATGTCAACCAGTCTCTTGCTCTCGGTGGTCTTACCAAGGGTGTTACCAATATCGAGATCACAGGAGCCTATGCTTCCATAGCAAATGAAGGAAACTATGTTGAGCCTATCCTTTATACCAAGGTTTTAGATCATGATGGTAATATGCTTATCGACAATACACCCGAAACCCACAGAGCCATCAAGGAGACCACAGCATGGCTTGCAACACATGCCATGGAGGATGTTATTAAAAGCGGTACCGGTAAGCCTGCTCAGCTAAAGAGCAAAATGCCCGTAGCAGGAAAAACAGGTACTACATCAAGCAACTATGATTATTGGTTCTGCGGATACAGCCCTTATCTGACATGTTCGGTATGGATGGGTTATGATTCCAATACAGACTTTTCTAACAAGCCCTCATATCATAAAAAGATATGGGCAAAGATCATGGATGCCATCATAGAGCTTAAAGAACAATCAACAGATGTTGATTTCAGGAAGCCTGAAGGCATCGTTCAGGTTACAGTATGCGCCGATTCAGGCCTAAAGCCTATTGCAGGTGTATGCCCTACCGCTACTGATTACGCAGACAAGGACAATATTCCGGAAAAGACCTGTGATGTTCACAAGAAGGTAAATATTTGTCTTGATTCCAAGCTTCCTGCAAACAAGTTCTGTCCTCATACCAAGTCAATCAGCTACTCTATAAATGAAGAGGAAAAGACTGTAAGACTTGAAGGAGTGAAGGATATTGAGGGAATGCAGGAAACGGTATCCATCGGTTGGTTAAACCAGAAATGTACCATGCATACAGAAAACTCTGAATATGTGATCACTACCTATGCAGGTGCCGGTGGAACCATAAGCAACAGCCAGACAGTTGCCCTCGGACAATCTGTGACCATAGTGATAGAGCCTGATCCGGGCTACAAGATAGCAGTGCTCACAGTAGACGGACAAGAGGTCAAGGCAAAGAAAAAGGTTACCTTCAAGGATGTTAGCAGCGACCACTCCGTATCTGTAACCTTCAAGGAAACCAAGAAGGCCACCCAGGATAATGATGACGATGACGACGATCCCATCGAACCCACACCTGAGCCTCAGACAGAAGCTCCAACCGAAGCCCCGGCTCCGGAACCGCAGCCTGAACCTGAGCCCCAGCCTCAGCCGGAGACTCCCTCAGAGGAATCACCCTTCGTATCTTTCCTTAAGAATATGTTTTGGATGATAACAATTCAATAAATCAATAAAGAAACAGGCTGTGTATCATAGCGATACACAGCCTGTTATTACATTCGTAACTGTTCAGCAGCTTCGCTGCTGCCAGTTACGAGCATCTCGCTCATTTAGAGACTTTGCTTCGCAAAGTGGAGCGAGATGCCTTCCTGCGCCACATCTTAACACGCTCTGAACAGCAAGTGTTCAGAGCTGTAGTGAA
>JAFYAS010000008.1 GCA_017540605.1 Lachnospiraceae bacterium
ATTTTGACTTACTGACCCGCCCAAACATGAGCAAGTAGCAATTTCCTGCAAACGCAGGAAATTAGCGGATTGCGAATGTTTGCAGGATTGCGGGAGCTGCAAAGCAGCGAAGCAATCCGTGGTATCAGTTGGGGGCAAAATACCTTTTGACCCCAACATCATATAATGAATATAAATAATACATGCCGTGAAACCGTGTAATATTACACGATTCCACGGCACTTTGTTTTTAATAATATATTGGTAATATCCTGTAATCTTAAATCTTAGATCCTATATCGCATCAAAGCCTCTCTGAAGATCAGCTATGATATCATCGATATGTTCGGTTCCGATAGAAAGACGGATGGTGCTCTGAGCAATACCCTGATCGGCTAGCTCTTCCTCGGAAAGCTGCGAATGCGTAGTAGAGGCCGGATGGATCACAAGACTCTTCACATCCGCAACATTCGCAAGAAGAGAGAATATCTTCAGATTGTCAATAAACTTCCAAGCTTCTTCCTTACCGCCCTTGATATCAAAGGTGAATATAGATCCGCCACCGTTGGGGAAATACTTCTCATAGAGGGCATGATCGGGATGATCAGCAAGCGAAGGATGATTAACCTTTGAAACCTTAGGGTTGTCCTTTAAGAATTCAACCACCTTCTTTGTATTCTCAGCATGTCTTTCAAGTCTCAATGAAAGTGTTTCAACACCCTGTAAAAGAAGGAATGCGTTGAAGGGTGAGATTGTTGCTCCTGTATCACGGAGTAAAATAGCGCGGATATAGGTTACAAAAGCTGCAGGTCCTACGGCATCATAGAAGGATACACCATGATAGCTGGGATTGGGAGCAGCAATATTGCCATACTTTCCACTTGCCTTCCAATCAAATTTTCCAGATTCTACGATGATACCACCTAGGGTGGTTCCGTGGCCACCTAAAAACTTGGTAGCAGAATGAACAACGATATCAGCACCATGCTCTATAGGTCTGATAAGATAAGGTGTACCAAAGGTATTGTCGATCACCAGAGGAAGTCCATGCTTATGTGCTATCTCTGCAATAGCATCTATATCGGGAATATCACTGTTGGGATTTCCAAGTGTCTCCAGATAGATGGCACGAGTATTGTCCTTGATAGCACCCTCTACCTCTGAAAGATTGTGCGCATCAACGAATGTAGTCTCAATACCATATTGGGGAAGTGTATGTGCAAGAAGATTGTAGCTACCGCCATATATCGTCTTCTGAGCAACTATATGTCCACCGTCAGCTGCGAGAGCCTCTATAGTATAGGTGATGGCTGCTGCACCTGATGCAACTGCCAAAGCTGCGCTACCGCCTTCGAGAGCAGCTATTCTCTTCTCCAAAACATCCTGTGTTGAATTGGTAAGTCTTCCATAGATGTTGCCGGCATCAGCCAGACCAAAACGGTCTGCAGCATGCTGACTGTTTCTAAATACATAAGAGGTTGTCTGATAAATGGGAACCGCACGGGCATCAGTAGCAGGATCCGGCTCCTCCTGTCCAACATGTAACTGTAATGTTTCAAATTTCAAATCACTCATAGCTTTAATCTCCTTTATTCTCTATTTACCTATCGGTATTGTGGGTATTATACACATATATACCCACCTTGTCAATAGGTTTTTTTGAAAAAAATTTGTTCAGCTATGATTCGTAAGCGTTCAGAGCTGTAGTGAATAATTACTATGATTCTACTTAACTGATCTCACCACCACCAATTAGGATCATCCCTTCTGCACTCTGAACCAGGCACCTCCGATGCATACATCATCATCCTCCGAAAGCCTTATAACCTTATTCTTTTGTAGTCTTTTATCATTTATATATACCCCATTTTTGGAACCAAGATCCTCTATAAACAACTCTTCGCCCTTTACAAAAAGCCTGGCATGAAGCCTACTTATCTCAGGTCTGTCAATAGCATAATCACTGGTCTCCGGGTATCTCCCTATGATACAGCTTTTTCCCGGATAAATATCAGGATAAGCGCCATCAAGACTAATAAGCTTAATACCTTCAACTGCTGATAGTCTTTTAACCTTCTTTGGTTTTAGTATACTCTTTGCACCTTTTATAACAGAGGTTATGCGACTCTCGCTGACATAAAGAGATCCGATATCAGGCTCTGCAACCAATAAAGGTTCACTTTTTGGAAGACTGTAGATTCCGGCATTACCTATACCCAATCGATCCTCGTACTCCCCATTGGCATATCGAAGCAGGAGCTCAAGCCCCGGACCCTCTGAACATATATCATTGTGAAGATTATAGATAAGGGAAGCCGTCTCGTTATCTACTGTATCAGCATAGCTCATCAGCTTTTCCACATAAACAAAGACCTGCTCACTCAAAGCCACTCCATAACCCGGAAAATACAAAAATTTAAGTCTTGATATAGTAGGAGCTACGAACATATAGTTTGGATTGATCACGATATCATCCGGATTCAAAAGATATTCCTCAGCATCTTGTATGACCTCACATGCTCCCTTTAATAAGAGCTTAAGCTCTGATTCATTAAACTTCTTTTCTGTGCATTGAATAGAAAAGGGCTTCATCCCTGACACCAGATAATATAGCTTATATTCACCATCTAATACCCTTAACTCCGGAACCGGAAGCCAATCCGGTCTACAGTGCAATAGCATATTTATCTCCATAGCCGACTCTTCGTCTCCTACATCATATACAAGATAATTCTTCATCCCCTCTCTCTCATAATGATTGCTCAACGAACTGCCACCTCCTAAGTTTCTTTATCTCATCCTCGATATCACACTGATCCTCGCTTTCTTCAATGACCGCATCACTTTTTCCTATCTCAAGCTTCATAGAAAGAAAGGATGCCTTAAACACCATCACTACAAGAAGAAACAAAGAGCAAAGGATGATTGAAATCTCTACAGTTCCATATCCTTTTTCATCTTTAAAAAAATCCACCATCAGTGCCATAAATACCACCATTTCCTCTAAACAAAACACTGTTCTAAAGCCCCTTCTAAACACTATCCGCCACAATTTGAGCACGGGCCATATCCCTTAGCCTCACTTTTTTTGACCCTCATGATCGTTCTCTTTATGGAAGGACAGGAAGGACTTTTATGATAACATTCCCCTGATTCACCCACATACTTACTGTCTCCTCCTGCCCTTTTACACACATTACAAGCCGGAAGCCCTGTTGAACTCACCTTATGTACCTTGAGGTTCAAATGATAACAGGATCTGCTCTTATGATATACACTGCCTGTATCCGTAATATAAACATATTCATCATCGGCTTCCTCACCGGTTCTCACATAACCGGTATATGCCTTTTGAACAAGCCTTTCAGTAATCCTTTTTGCAGGTAGCCTAAAAAACGCCATGGTTGGTCTTATTCTGTAAAATATCTCAGCTTCTATTTCTCCATTTTCATTGAGCTTTGCCTTGCTTAATACTACCCCCAAACTTCCGCCGGGGACAAAAGTATTCAACCCGCCAATCTTAGAAAGCTCCTTTTGAAGCCGCATTGAAACTATTCCAAATATTCCCAAGGATTCACCGGTCTCACCAAGGGAGCCTGCCATATAAGCCTCTATAGAGGAGGTGCTGACCGCTTCGGAAAAAGAGTTATAAATCCTCTCCTCTACGGTCAACGCCATGACAAGCTGTATCATAAAAACACAAAATATTAGAAATAGAGGAATAGCAATAGATGCCTCCACTGTGGCCATTCCCTGATCTATGAAGGAATCGTTTGATGACTCTTTGCCAAAACCCGGTCTTATTTTATTTGGAAACAGTATGCTAAATGGCAAAAGCATTAAGGGAAAACGATATGTATTTATAAAACCTCTTTGTGCCTGGAGAGGGCATTTTTTGAAACAAAAAGTCACCAAACCATTCCTTCCTGAAAAGTAAGTGTTTAGAGCTGTAGTGAATAGTCACCCTGAAAATATCAGTATCCCGTTTCTCTCTCAAAAACAAAGGTATATGCCTCCGGATCCGAATCATATAAGGTCGTAGAAAACCTCGGAAAAAGCTCTATCCTATAGGAAAATGTCGCATTTGTGATCATATGATCTATATCCATAAGCTCTCCCTCGCCTTTTGTATTTAGAGCTACAAGATCCATGAGTCGATAATAAAAAGCCTTCTTATTTGGTCTTATAAGCAACAATAAAGTAAGATAATCTCTATATGCCAACCCCTTTCCTGAAGAGCTCTTATTCTTCTCCTTGCACTCCTTCTTAAAAAAAGCTGTGAGATCAAGTCGCCACTCAGCACTTGACTTTTTTAACGAAACCCTCTCTCCCGCTAACAAAGCTCTTACATCCAGCACACTTTCCATATAGGCTCCGGCTGCATTGAAAATAACCTTATATACCTTTATAGGTATACCGGTAGCGATCGTAAGTGCGGTAGCAGCCGCAGTTATCATAGCCTGTTTTCCCGGACTTTTCTTAAGAGCCTGATAGTTAAAGGGAAAGCGGATAAGTATGATATCATTCACCGCATTTAAAACATTCTCCGAATCTGTATCTCTCCCAAAAAGGAGATATTCAAGCTCCGCCTTAAAAACAGTATCGTCCCTCTCATTCACCTGATCCGAAAGACATGTTCTTACATAAGAGGCAAGCTCAAGGCTTTCCTTCGGAGGCGTAAGTCCGCTTAGTGAAAGCTTAACCGAAGAAAGTAGTCCGGAAACTCCCGCCTCGCTTGAAAAGTCAAAGGATATGGGAGAGCTTTCGGGAGAAATAGCATTTTTACGGGAGGCCACACCCGAAAGCTCTACCTCAGTTTCCGAAGGGAGGCTGCCAATTGGACACACAAAACGAAGCAAAGCACTCCCCTTTAGTCCATTGGCAACAGGAGTGGGATCCTCATATACCTGCTCCTCGGAGGAAGCTTCTTCAGTAGAAGGATCAAAAGTCTCCTCCTTCTCTCCCTCTTCATTAACCTTCTTTAACTCCGATACCACATTATCAAGAAGAGAATATGCGCAATAATCGTGTATCTGCTTTTTCAATGGCTTACACTCGTCAGAAATCAGATATGTCTTTTCTGAAAGCATAACCTCAGACACCTCATAGGAAAAGGGAGTTGCTCCTGTACCATTCAAATTCCCATCAAGTCTCTCGAAAAGCCTTTCCTCCAGATAGGCATCGCCTCCTGTACCATAGGTTTCATCTATCATTAAAAGATGATATCTTTCAAATATATCCGGATCAAAATCCCCGAAAAAACCTCTGGTCACATCTGTTACCGCCTTTGCTGCTCTTGCTCTGCCGGCATAAAGATGGGCAAGCTCCAGTCCAAAGACAAAGAAGATCATCATTGCTCCAAGCAGCAAAGAGACAAATACCGTAACATAGCCTTCGTTATGAAAAAGTACCTGGTCACGTGCTTCGCACCCTCCGATCATATGCGCTTTACTTATATACCGTTTGTGCATTCTTGTTAATGGAATTCCAAATATTATCAACCAGATCACCTATCTGCTTTTTAAATACAATGACAATGCCTACAAGCACAACGATGATAAGTATGACCTCAACTACACCCATACCTTCCTCGTCAGCTATAAATCTGTCACATTCATCTGTAAAACCACAAAACATCTTTCTAAATCCTTCCAACACCTTTTTATCCTCCTTCAATCTTTTACAAATATTTAAATACCCATTCCCATAAAACCGGGAACCATCAAAAGCGCCATCACTGTGGCAAGCATCAATATCATGGGGATCAAAAGCTTCGTGGATGCCTCTTCTCCTCGTTTTTTTGCATATTCCTTCCTGCTTTCAAAGGCCTCAGAAAGAAGCTCATCAAGTCTTAAGAGTATCCCCTTAGATCCCACAGTGATACTTTGGTTAAGCAAAGCCATAAGCTTTCTATACCTGTTCCCTCCACATCTTTTTCCGAAATTGTTGTATGCCTGTTGCTCAGAAATACCACCTTTCATCTCATTGACAGTCAGGGAGAGCTCCATACCAAGAAGAGCAGAGCTTTCATTTTCACGACTCTGGTAGTATCCCTTTAATGCATCAAAAGCCATCCTCACCGTCACACCTGATGACATATATAAAAGCAACTGACTGACAAAATCCGGATAAGCCTCTTCTAAAAGACTTCGCCTCATTTTCTCTTTTTTTATCATCTCCTCCTTCTCATGAAATCTTTTATATAAAAGAAACAGTATAGCGATCCCCGGAAGAATAAGCGCTCTCTGATAGGATGCCGGCTCCTCGTAAACCTTAAACTCTCCTACCATTTTCGGCAAAGCTATAGTCTCCTCCCTGGGGGCCTTTTTGAGATCCTTTTCTATCTCCATAAGAGCCTGTCTCTTTTTTTCATCCATCTCGCTATAGGTCTTTGGAAGAACAGTCAGAGGGTATCTTCTCGAAAAAGAAAAGTCTCCAAAATCCAATGATGCAGTCACTACACAATTTATAAAGCCCTTAAGCTCATCATTAGATACCACTCCGGCCGAAGAAATGATCTCTGAATCACTGCTGCTCCAATATACCTCAAATGGATAGCCATCTATAGAACTTACCAGATTCAGATCTTCCCTGATATGGGTTTCATCCTCATTGTTACCCAAAAACACCTCAGACAATCCTTCGAATGCTTCCTCTGACATAGTCTTTAGCTCCTCCTCCGTATAGGTCAGAGGATCTACCCTTACACTTCCCTTATCAAGATATTCGCCGTCTTCAAGATATATCTCCTTCTCATATTCATCACCACCATAGCCCTGTCTTTTTATAACAACGCCTTCAGGGGCAATGACAAAAAGGCTGAAAAAGCCAAGTACTGACAAGCAAAGCAAAAGAAGAAATTCCTTTGATTCAAGCTTTCTAAGAAATAAAAGCACTATATCCGAAAGAATAATAAATCCTATCAATACTGCACAAGAAAGCATATATTACCTCCCAAAAAGCTAAACATATAAAACTTATATTTTGATATCCATGATCCTATCTCCCAAAGCATAGGCAGCCAATATGATCAAAAGGCAGACACTCATAAAAACTATCCCAAAGGTATTGTGATAAAGCACATCGAAAAAACCTGGACTTGTAAGTTTCATGTA
The DNA here is from genome assembly GCA_017540605.1 of Lachnospiraceae bacterium. GTDB lineage: Bacteria > Bacillota > Clostridia > Lachnospirales > Lachnospiraceae > RGIG6919. Next base: position 7,095 of record JAFYAS010000008.1, read on the forward strand.
GATAAGTATGGCAAAGGGCATCAAACACATGATCCTCTGTTCAAGCTTTTTTGAAGCGATCATAACTCCTATTTCCTCCCTGACCTTGATTCCATCACTTATATGACCGACAGCCTGTCTGATAATATGGATCAGATTACCTCCGCTTCTTTTAGCAAGACCCACAAGCAAAGCAAAGCTTTTTACTTCCTCATTATCTGTGGCTTCTGCTAGACCATAAAGAACTCTTTCTATTGGCATATTCATCTTAAGCTTTTTCACTCCCTTTGATAGCTCCGAAACCAATATGCTCTTTTCTCCAAAAAGGGTAAGCAAAGCCTCATAGCCCCTTATAAAGCTATTCTCAAGAGACACTCCGGCATAAAGACTTCCGGAAATATTCTCTAAAAACTCCCGAAACTCAAGGCTCAGCTTTTCCCTTCTCTTATCCTCGATGATCCTTGTTGCGATCTTCTCAATATAAAGACCCACCGGAAGAAGTGGCACCATCCCCCAAAAGGAATCGTAAAAGAGAAGTGAAACCACCAAAAGGATCAAAAGGACAAAAATGCCAATAAAAAGCTTTAGCATTATACCAACACGATAGATGTTCTCATTCTTTTTTGATGAGCTTTTCGTACTCCTCATAGACTCCCTCTCTTTTAAGCTTCTCAGTCTGAGTCAATTCTCCGACCCTTAAAAGACTTCCGCATACCCTTCTGATGGAGCTTTTTTCCTTGTCTTCAACAAACGAATAGATCGGATTCATAATATATTCTCCGTTTTTTATATCAAGAACCTCTGATATTTCAAGAACAGAGCGCCTCTTATCCCTCAGTCTTCCGAGATGAACGATGATATCAATAGCAGAAACCAACTGACCTTGAATTGATCCCATAGGAAGGTCCGCAGCCATAAGCACCATAGTCTCAAGACGCCTTAACATATCTCTTGCCGAATTGGCATGCCCCGTACTTATGGATCCGTCATGACCGGTATTCATCGCCTGAAGCATATCAAGTGCGGCTCCATCCCTGACCTCCCCAACCACAATACGATTCGGACGCATTCTGAGACTTGACTTTATCAGGTCACTCATAAAAATACCATTCTCTCCCTCCACATTGGGTTCTCTGGTCTCCATTCGGACAAGATTTCTTATACCCTGTATGGAAAGCTCCGCAGAATCCTCAATGGTTATGACTCTTTCATCCGGCGGAATGAATGCGGATAAAGCATTTAGAAAGGTTGTCTTACCTGAGCCCGTACCACCTGAAATGAAAATATTGTATCCGGCTCTCACTAAAAGCTTTAATAGTCCTGCTGCCTCCTCACTTATTGAACCGAATTCCAAAAGCTTTTTCATGGTTATGGGATCCTTGGAAAACCGCCTGATAGTCATCACAGGGCCATCTAAAGCAACCGGAGGAAGTACAACATTCACCCTTGATCCATCCATAAGTCTGGCATCCACTATCGGATGGGTTTCATTAACCATACGGTTGCAAAAACTCACTATCTGCTGTATCACATCATAGAGCTTCTCTTCATTGAAAAAATGCTTATCAAGCTCCAAAAGCCTTCCCTGCTTTTCTATAAAGATACGGTCATATCCATTGATCATGATCTCCGTAACCTCACTGTCCTCAATAAGCTCAGACAGCAGATCGAGCTTTCTGAAGGTGTGAAAGAGTTCATTACGAAGGGCAAGCCTTTCCTTTAGAGGAATATAGCCCTCACTTAGTTCCTCCTTTATTCCCTCATCTATCTCCTTTAGGATCACCTCATCCTCCGGCTCGCTAAGATAATCCATTCTATCCTCGATCCGTTTAGAGAGTCTCCTTCTTATGCTCATCCGATCGTCCATATCAATCCCATCCGCTATAATTCCAATTTATCAAAAACTTAATACGCCTATATATACATGCATTAAGAGCCTTCGCAAACAATTACTGCTCTACTAATTTCTTTACAACCGTCTTTAACTCTTCTGCCCCGATTGGCAGTCTCACATATTCCATATTTTCAATAATATCCGAAAAGCCTGCCCTTTTAAAACCACTCTCCATACTTCTGATACGAGGATCATCATAGATATCAACAGGAACTATAAGTCTGTCGCATACCTTTAGCATCTCGGGACTTTCAAATACTCCCGCTCCGATATCAAGGATCACGGCACTAAGCATAAGCCTTTCACAAAGTCCTGCCAAAAACCATGATAGATGCTCAAGATCAACAGCCTTAAAGTCTATAAAACAGTCCGGTGATCTAAGCACCCTCTGACCATTCATACTTCCCGAAATATCCAGTATCTCAGAAAATACATTCTCATCCTTTTGCATGATCCCATAAAGAAGAGGCTCAATGCTCTGACACTCGATCAAAAGTGAATTGAAGGTCTCCATGCCTATATAAAAGCTTCCGGAAAGCTGTCTTAAAAGCTCCAAGGCAAGTGTGGTCTTTCCACACCTTCCAATGGGCGAATATACTCCATAGATCACAGACTGTTCTGTTGCCTTTTTGGGCATTCTGTATTCAAATCTTTCAAGTATATCCGCCTTAAGAAGGGATGCTTTTTGGTACCTGTAAAGCTTATCGTAGTCAGTGGTCTTCGTATCGACAAGCTTTATCAAGGTACCCTGAAAGGAGCTGACAGCTTCATCTATGCCACTCAATAAAAAAACAAGTGAATCCTTATACTTATTAAGTGCATCTGCCCTGGTAAACACGATCACCTCAAAGGGAAGGTTTTGATCCTTGTTCATATAACCGGCAAGCCTTTTTGCAAATATCTCGTTGTAGTCAATTATCCCAATACGTTGCTTCTTCATACTCCCAATATCCCCGACAGCGACAAAAAGAGGGTACTAAAAAAGATAGCAAGAGCAAAATGTATCTTGTTACTTTTTTCCTTCACGATTTTCTTGTCAATAAAAAACTGATTGTTTAGGATGAGACGTATCAAAGCCTGTCCCGCTCCAAAAATAAATGAACAGAATATAACCTTTAGAATATCAGTACCGAAGGCACTGCCAAGAAACATAAAGAGCTTTATATCTCCTCCGCCCATAGCGTGAAGCTTGAATAATAGCCCAAGAGTCAACAGAGGAATGATCATCCCCAAAAGGAGCTTGATCATCCCCGGTGGTCCCATTGCAAAAAGAGTATAAGCAACAGATGCAGCCACACCACCGGCTATAAGCCTGTTCGGTATCTTTCCCGTGGCAAAGTCAAAAAAGACAGCCATAATTGTCACAGGTATGATTATATAGATCAGTAAGCATCACCCCTTTAATTTCGATGTGCCTCTGATTCTACCACCCACATATCTCTTTGTCAATACCATTTTATACATTTCTACAACCAACTTTTTGTTGGATATACAACCCCATTTCACCAACTTTTTCAACAACTTTTTTGGTCAAACTCCATTTTTTTCAACCAATTCTATTGTTGAAAATATAACCTCCCACTCATAAATCACCTTCAACGCTCCTACATCTAACGCATCCACTCAAAGCAAAAACCCCGAAAACACTAAAGAATGCTTTCGGGGTTCAGTATAAACATTATATAATCCTATTCCTTCAGCATAGAAGGATCAAGGGGCATAGTCTCGCCGATATCAAGATCATCATACATAGGAGGCTGTGCCGGTCTCTGTGGCTGAGCTGATTCGGACTCTGACACATATCTGTTAAGCTTTTCAACTACATCTGAGAGGTTGTAGGGCTTTGCGATATAATCATCCATCTTTGCCTCAAGTATCCTCTCCTTGTCACCGAACATGGCGCGGGCAGTAACAGCTATGATAGGAAGGCGTTTCCTTCCATCCTTGAACTCAAGCTTTCTGATCTCCTGAGTTGCCGCAAGACCATCCATAACAGGCATCTGTATATCGAAAAGAGCTGCATCGTAGGTCTTCTGCTTAAAGAGCTCCACAGCCTTCTCGCCATTCTCCGCAATATCGTATGAGTATCCGGCCATGCCGAGAAGCTTTCCGATAACCTGCTGATTTACAGGCTCGTCCTCTGCAACAAGGATACGCGCACGCTTTGCAGTCACATTGACTGAGAATACAGCTGCATCCTCTTCGGGAGCATCTTCCGTCTTCTTCTTCTGGGAAGCAGCGCTGATCACCTTTAGAGGAATCTCAACGATAAATGTAGATCCGATGCCTTCCTTGGAGGTAACACTGATCTCACCACCCATAAGCTCTACGATCTGTTTTGTGATAACAAGTCCAAGACCTGAACCACCGTACTTTCTTGTATCTGATGCATCTACCTGAGAGAAACGGATAAAGAGCTTGTTCATATCCTTCTCAGATATACCGATTCCGGAATCCGTAACCGCAATACGGAGCCTGAACTTCTCTGATGAATCGTCGATGCTCTGAACCTTGACACGCACATTTCCTTCCTCGGTGAATTTGATACCGTTTGAAAGAAGGCAATTAAGCACCTGCTGGATCCTCTGAGGATCTCCCTTGACTGTCTGAGGAAGATTGTCAGCAAAGCTACAATCAAGTGTAAGTTTCTTCTTCTCTGCAATGGGAACCTGAGCAGCAACAGTCTCTTCGATGGTACTTCTAAGATCGAATATCTCGTCCTTTAAGTTATACTTACCTGCTTCAAGCTTACTGATATCAAGGATATCATTTATCAAACGAAGCAGGGTATCTGCACATTTCTTGGCTGTGATAAGGTTATCTCTATAATCAGCCTGAAGATCTTCAGCCATAAGAGTAAGCTGGATCATACCGAGGATACCGTTTATAGGTGTTCTGATCTCATGAGACATATTGGCAAGGAATTCTGACTGACTCTTGTATGCAACATTGGCATCCTTTACAGCCTTTGAAAGCTTCTCCTCTGTCTCCTTCTGATCTGTGATATCGATGACCACCATATTGATAAAGTTGGCCTCGGTCTTATACATAACTGTGTTGAAGACCTTGTTGAGATTCTCCATAGTGATCTCAACAGCCATCAGCTCGCCTTCCTTGGTGCCGGAATTGGAATATGCGTTGAACCATGCGTTGATGTCCTGAAGAACATCCATCTTGCTCTCACCAAGGATCTTGCCCTCATAATCAGAAGGGTCAATACCAAAATAAGAACAGAATCTCTCGTTGGCGTCAGCGATCTTGTAGCCGGCACTTCTCATACTCACCGAATCAGTAAGTATCTCGGCCTGGGCAAAGCCTATAGGAAGATTGAGGAATAGAGTTCTATACTTATCACTCTTATCATTACTTGCTTCCTCATCCTTTTTCACCTGCATGATAGCGAAAACCGTACATGCCGCAACAAGTATGCCACAAATGATTCCCGGAACCAGATTGCCCTTCATAGCACCTGAGACAGCCGCTATCACAACCTGAGCTGCCACAACAACTATCATGGTCTTTTTCCAGTCTCCGAATATATTTTGATTTTTCATTGGAATATAACCCCCTTGCTGTTATATCTTCTCTGCCAGCTCTTTAATATAATTCTTGAGCTGTTCATTTACCTCATCACGCTTCAGCGCAAAATCTATAGTTGCTTTAATAAATCCGAATTTGTCACCCACATCATAACGAATACCTTCAAAATCGTATGCGTAAACAGCCTGACTGATGAGCAAAGTTTTTATGGCATCCGTAAGCTGTATCTCTCCACCTTTTCCGGGCTCCTGATTCTCAAGGATCTCGAAGATCTCGGGCGTCAATACATATCTTCCGAGTATGGCCATATCACTTGGTGCTTCATCTATGGGTGGCTTCTCAACCATATCCTCAACCTTTACGCGTCTTCCCGTATTCTTTGAAGACTTGTGAGGATCGATGATGCCGTATTTGCATACCATCTCATGAGGAACCGTCTGTACTCCCACAACAGAAGCTCCACAGGTATTATATACATCAATGAGCTGCTTAAGTGCAGGAGCTCCGTCTTCATTGACTACGATGTCATCACCCAAAAGCACTGCAAAGGGCTGATCCCCCACAAATGATTTGGCGCAAAGTATCGCGTGTCCCAGCCCCTTTGGCTCCTTCTGTCTCACATAATATATATTCGCCATATTGGCTATGTCACAGATATTCTCGTATTCCTCGGTCTTTCCTGAGGCCTTTAGTCTTTCCTCAAGCTCGTATGATCTGTCAAAATGATTCTCCATACAGTGCTTGTTGGAATTGGTTATGATAAGGATCTCCTCGATACCACTGTCCACGGCTTCCTTGATAATGTATTGAACCGTAGGGATATCAACTATCGGAAGCATCTCCTTCGGGATCGCCTTCGTAGCCGGAAGAAACCTCGTTCCAAGCCCCGCTGCCGGAATGATCGCCTTCTTTATCGGTTTTTTCATACAAAACCTCCCTCTTGCTGCGTGTTGCCAACAGGCGATAAATGACTATATACGCCAGCCAGCACATAATCGTTATTATTATACCATACTTTAGTCCCAAAGTGGTATATCTAAATTCAATTTTATGCTCTTTGTTTTCGGCATCATCATCAAATTCGTATGCCAAAAATGAGTCCAGACAAACAGTTACATCAGCAAGCTCACCGTCCACATACACATCCCAGCCATCATCATAAGGGATGGATGTAAACAAGAGATCCCCTGCTCCCGCCTTTATGGTACCTGAAACTCTTGTGTCGGTAAATTCGATATTTTCCAAAGTCTGCTTGCTTAAAATATCATAGCAATCCTTGAAAACATCCTCATCATAGGCTGCCGCAAAAAGATAAACAGAGCCGGTGGAATTGCCGCCTGCATTGAACTTGTAGGTAGCGGAAATAAAATCTCCCGCCTTCACATTTCCCACATGGAAGATCTGAAGCTGATATCTATCCGATGCGAACTGCTCCCCTTCCTTACAGAAAGTAATATCCTTGATATTGGTGCCTTTACAATTCAGATAAAGATCCATATCATAGGGCACCTGAAATGTCAAGGTCACTGTATTTTCATCAGTATCCGGTCTTTCATAGGAACACCTTCCGCTATCAGGATCAAAGGTTCCCGTACTGTCACCTGTCACATCACAGTCGAAGGTGAAGAGGTTGAACATATTGTAATCGTCCTTGGTAATAAGCTTCACAAGCTGATTCTGAGCACGCATCTGATTGTCATTCAATTCCACAGTCTCATATTCAGGATCCACCAAAAAGCCTATTGGAAGCCTATATGGATTCCTGTAAAGCGTCACACCGCCCTCATCGGCCATCTCATCAAAATTCGAACCGTTCCAGGCATCAGGACGCACCAGATTATATTTTATAGCTAAAAGTGCATTGGTAAATGGTGTGGAGCCGTGATAAAGGAACTCATTTGCACCGGTATAGAAGCCAAGATTTCCCATAGTATCCACAATGTCTGCAGACACGGTAGAACCAAATATACCAACGCTTCGAAGATTGTGCCAGGTGGCCTCGTCAAGCATACGGGATTTTAAAAGATCTGCCCTATAAAATGCGCCCTGTGATTCAGCCTCCATTTTTTCCTTGAGCTTTTCAACATTTTCCGTATCCTGAATATAATTGTCAGTGTCCACGGAACCAAGTCTTGCAAAATTCACCACACCCCCCGCAATGATCTCACAGCCGGCAACGATGGCAAATACAAACATGGCAACAAATCGCCTGATTTTACCTGATGTATATAGATACATGATAAATCCATAAACATCAATAAGCACTATGGAAAGAATGTAGCTTACTAGCTTTAGCTTTTCATCGGGAAGCATATAAAGACATACAACTCCCGCCACAGAAAAAACAGCAGCGATAAGTATGGAATTGACGCTTTTATCACTTTTTTCAAGATGTGCATATGCCTCCTCACTCATGATGATCAGCATGAAGATAAAGAGGAAGGCAAACCTATTGGGAATACCATACTGATTGTGGAAATCATGCCAGATATAGTTTAGAAGTTCATTGTTCATACTGATAGCAAGGAAAATAAGCACCAAAAGATAAAGGAGCTTCTTTTTCAAATGAATTCCCTTTGCCAAAAAGAACAAAAATGCACCGAGTATCGCAAAAATTCCGCAGTAAAGATTTGCACCGCCGTCAAACACCTGATTCTTTAAGGGCTTTATGCCGATCAAAAGCTGCTTTAATATCTCGGTGATATTTCCATACCAGCTAAAATCAGGTAGCTCACTCATGGAATCTCCTGAGGCAGTCTGTATGATTCCCTTATATGCAGGGAGCAAAACGATAGCCGCCATGCCACCTCCCATAAGGGATCCGATAGCAAAGCGAACACCCGCGGCCGCCATCTGCTTGATACTTTTATAGTCGTACACAAAATACCAGATTACCATGAACATGCAGACCATAAAACCAATGTAATAATTACAGAAAAGAGCATAGAAAAGAGCGATGACATAAAGCCTCATATCCCTTTTCTCAACGAGTCTCTCAAAACCTAAGATGATGATAGGGAAAATCATGATAACATCCATCCACATGGTGCACCAGTTGTAGCCTATCATAAAATTATTGAATTCGTAAGCAAGAGCAAATGCGATGATTGCCGCATCTGAAGACTTCTCTCCCTCTCTGTTCTTAAGATAATATGCCATGGTAAAACCTGAGAGAATAAGCTTTATGGTAAGTCCAAGATTTATCATGGTGGTGAGCATACTCTTTCCAAAAAGCAGCAGGAGAAGATTGAAGGGACTTGAAAGATAGTAGGCAAAAAGCGACATAAAGTTGATGCCAAGTCCAATATCCCATGATCTCTCAAGACTTCCTCCATGTGTCATCTTCTCATAATACTCAGAAAAGAAGGGAGTAAACTGATGAATACCATCCACCAGCATCATAGAATGATTTCCGAAAGGACCGAGCTTATTGAATATCCAAACGGCGATAAATACGATCACCGAGATTCCCACAACCCAGATATATGTATAGTTTTTAAGGTACCATTCCTTTGTGGTAAGCTCTTCCTTGTCCTTTTTAAATACAAAAAGAACACTGATCAGATAATTTAACAAAACGATCAGAAACTGAACCAGGGCCTTTGCAACCATTTCATTCATTCCCATGGTGCCTATCATAAGCACAGGAACAATGATCTCAAAGATCATAGTCAAAAGTCTTCCCGCAAAAAATGTGATTCCCTCGCGAAACCAACAGCCAAGGGAATAATCATCACTTCTGAACACAAATATCTTATTGGTGATAAATGCGAAGATTATCGCAGAAAGAATAGCGATAAAATTACTTGGAGTAAATGAAAGCTTCACTACATAGTGAAGCAGTGAAAATATAGCAAGATTTACAAAAGTGGTCAAGCCGCCCACTACTATGTAGCGAGCGGCAGAATTATCGTAAAGCTTCTTTATCATGTCTTTCATGGCAGGTAATTACCTCAATTATTATTTTTCCATCGCCATCAGATAAATGAGAGGCGAATTCCAATATATAGTGATCTCATTGCAGGAATAAGACTGATTGTTATCGGCATAGCAAAGAGCCGAGGGCTTGTTTGCCAAAACAGCCTTTGCATAAGGATCCTCCAAAGCACTGTTGGGACCACCTACAAGCATTCCGGGTACTGCCTTTCCAAGTACCTGAGAGGGTCTGTGATGAGGATTCTCAGGATATTGAGTACCCATACCTGTTACAAAGCAATAGCCTGTTCCGTTGACACCCAAAAGATAATCAAGCTGTGCCTGGGCAAGCTTTCCGTATTTCTCGTCAGCCTCGATCTCGTCAGCAAAGAGGAACATCATACCCGCATTTGCAACTGTCATATTGCTTCCCCAAGGATACTTTGTTGTCACTGCACAAAGATAGCCCGACTTACCTGAGCTCTCTATATTCTCATCAATGGCCTTCATATATTCTTCCTTGATCTGACCCTTAAGGCCTTCGTCAGCACCCTCAGTTGTCAAATATTCGTAAGCGGCATAACCGCCCACTCCTGCCCAACCAAGAGCATTTACCTGAGGCTTTCCGTCATCATAAAGAGCCTTGATATCATCCTGATAAGAGGTATCACCTGTTGTCTTATAAAGCTCTGCCATAGCGAAGAATCTCTCATCCTTGTCAGTGGAATCTCCGTACTGTCCGGTCACCACATTGCCGGGATTTGAAAAGCCTGCAGTATCATATCCATTTTTCTTTAAATAATCATAAGCCTTCTTGGCTGCATCTAAGCAGGTTGCTGAATAGGTAGCATCCACATCCTTAAATACTCTTGCTGCCATAGCCATAACAGCTGCAAAATCACCGGTAGCAGTAGTTGAGATAGGGCAAATGATAAGCTCTGCCGTTTCATCCTGTGGCATCACAGTCTCAGGGAAAAGCTCTCCTGATACCTTGTGATATACACCACCGGTCTCGCTATCCTGCATCTTCAGCATCCAATCAAGCTCGTACTTTGCCTCATCAAGAATGTCTGCCATTCCGTTTCCGCTTTCGGGAATACCTGATGCATCTGAAAATGCATCGGGGCGCTTCTCATAGGCAAGCATGATATCAGCTACAGCCTTCGCTCCGGCAACCACATATTTACCATAATCACCGGCATCATGCCAGCCACCAGATACATCAAGCTTCTTGTCGGTTCCGAATACCGTTCCTTCTTCCTTGTGGCAGGCAGGATGAGCAAAATCTCCTGCATACTCAGAGGTAAGCTCCATACCACATCTCTGATAATAAAGCATCTTTGTGATGGCATTAAGTGACTCGTCATATACATCTTCAGCAATAGTAAACTCGTAGGATTCAGCACCGCCGATAGTCATAACAGTATAGGTTCCGGGAGTTTTAAGCTCTGTAAAATCACCATAGAATACATGCTCCACACAGTCGTTACATACGGTCTCATCCTTGATATCTCCGACAAATACCGTATCGCCTGTCGCCTTATCCTTCACCATAAATCTGTTGTCAGCAGCGTCTAGCTTTGAAAAGATTGCTGTCTTAGTAGCCTCAGGAGTATAGCCAACCTGATTTACCTTTACAAGAGGTGCCTTTACAGGCTCGGGATCCTTGATCATATTGGTGGCATCAACAACCACCAGCTCCACATTGTCTATCATAATGCTGTGGGGAGGAAGCTCTGTGATTCCCTGATCTTTTAAATCCGCAACAAGTCCCATATTAAAGCAAAGTCTGGGAGCGGGATCCGTATCCTCCTCCATGGAGAACTCCTGGGAAATGTGCATCACCTCGGAATTAGGGCTTATCACGCCCTTTGCATAAGCGTGATAATCTCCACCGTTTAGCTGACATCTCCACTCAAGGGGTCTTTCAAGTGTACTGTGTATATCGAAGGAAATGTTGTAAATTCCGCCCTTTCTGAGACTGAAGCCGTCATAATATATCTGCACTCCATGCTCAACAGAGCCGATCTTTTCAATATCTACCTGCATCTCACCCTGGTCATTTACCAAAAGCTCACAGGCTCCGCCATTTACATAGCTCACCCATTCACCCAGGCCGTCGGAAAAATCTCCGCCCTTTATCATATTGCCGGTTCCATATTCCTCGGTGGTGGCTTCGGTAGATGCCTCGGTGGTGGAAATGGTAGCAAGCTCCTCTACCAAATGTGCTTCGGAATCTGATTCCGAAGGAACATCACTTGTTGTTCCCGCTCCACTGTTACCGCCACAGGCCATCATGGAAATGGCAAGTGCCGAGGTAAGTATAAGTGCATAAAACTTCTTTCTCATCTTTTATTCCTTTCCGTTTTTACATAGATGAAGGACTTTACTAAATTCAAGTCCTCCACCAAATATATCAAGCGCGCTTCCTATGGTTATATCCACATGATCATTTCCCAAACGCCTTATATCCTCTATATCCTCATAAGAGCTGATACCTCCTGCGTATGTTACAGGTCTTTCGGTAAACTCGCCAAGTATTTTAACCAGCTCTCTTTCGATCCCTGACGCCTTGCCCTCCACATCTACTGCATGGATCAAAAACTCATCGCACTGATGGGAAAGCTTTTTTAAAAGCTCAACCGTCACCACCTCATCGGTGAATTTTTGCCAACGATCTGTAACCACGAAATATTCTCCATCACGCTTTCTGCAGCTTAGATCAAGCACCAGCTTCTCCTTTCCAACTGCTTTTACAAGCTTATCAATACGATCATAATGTATCCTTCCATCCACGAATACATAGGATGTAACGATTATATGAGATGCTCCAAGCTCAATAAAATGCTTTGCATTCAAATCATTCACTCCGCCGCCTATCATAAGCCCTTCGGGAAATGCTTCAAATGCTTTTTTTGCCTGAGCCAGATCTGCTTCGTAATATTCACTGTCAGCCTTATTTAAAATAATGGCATGTCCGCCGTATAGCCCCTGCTCCTTATATAACCTTGCAAAAAAGCCCGCATCCTGTTCGGATACGAAGTTCTCCTTCGCCTGATTTCCTTCATCTAAAAGGCTTCCGCCGACTATCTGCTTTACCTTTCCATTGTGTATATCTATACATGGTCGAAACTTCATAGCCTACAGACTCACCGCCTCAAGATCTTCCTTTTCTATGGTCATCAGCTGATCATCAGTGACCTCTGCAAGACTTACAATCCTGGTTGCCTGATTTGACACTGCCTTTTCAAGGAAGTTTCTCACATCTCTCGCATTTGCAAAATTCTCAAGATGCTGCTTTGCACGATTGTCTAAAAATTCAGCCGCAAAGGCTTCCGCTTCCTCTGACAATCTGTAATCCTGCTTCTTGCACATACTCCTGAAGATGTCCATAAGCTCCGCTCCTGTATAATCCTCGAAGAATATATACTTATTGAAACGCGAGCGAAGTCCCGGATTGGAATTTAAAAACTCCTCCATAAGATCCGGATATCCCGCAACGATCACAATGAGATCATCCCTGTGATCCTCCATAGCCTTTAGAAGTGTATCAACTGCTTCCTGACCAAAATCACCCTCGCCCTTTTTAGATGTCAATGTATATGCCTCATCTATAAAGAGTATGCCGCCCAGGGCTTCATCTACTACCTCTGATACCTTTACAGCGGTCTGACCTATATAACCAACTACAAGGCCTGATCTGTCCACCTCAACAAGATGTCCCTTTGACAGCACTCCAAGTCCACGGTATATTTCTGCAAGCATTCTTGCTACCGTAGTCTTTCCTGTTCCGGGATTTCCCGAGAATACAAGGTGCAGCGTGATCGAAGGCTGCTTCATACCTCTTTCCTCACGCATCTTTCTTACCTTTATGAGATTGACAAGGTTTAGGATGTCCTGCTTTACGGAGAAAAGTCCGGTCATGGAATTGAGTTCTTCTAAAAGTGTCTCCACATCCTTCTCCGGCTCCTCCGGCTTTTCTCCTGCCTTTGCCTTGTCCTTTATGTCTTTAAGGGGATCGTTCTTGTCCTTTTTATAAAGTCCGAATTTCTTCAGATATCCATCAAGCATTATGGAATAATTCGTAAGATTCGCTATCTCGATCTGTGACGCTTCATCATTGCAGGCGATAAATGCCTGTCCTAAAAGCTTATATGCATCCACCAGGGGCTTCGCTCTTTTTACTGCCTTTTGCTCAGGTGTAAGTGTTGAGCTGATATCCGCCTGTACAAAGTATGTAAGGGATCTCGGCGGTGTATTGATAAAGTCTTTTCCACCTGTTCTCTCATACTTAAATGTGGTGAGTCTCCTTACATCGAAGTCATAGCCCAGATAATCTTTGATAAAGGCTATCTCCTCCTTCATATCTGCCCCATCTGACAAACTTAAGAATGCCAAAAACTGCAAAAAATCGAACTTCACCATATCGCGAAGTCCCATCTGTCCCTTTGGTACCAGATTGTAGCTCTCGATGATGGAGGCATTCTGGTATGCGTTTTCCAATTTTGCTTTGATATCTGCTGACATTGTTTGTTCACCCCTGTTCTTTTCTGTCTTTTGTTTCAAATAAAAACAATCCCTAATAGTATAATCTAAATCGGGGAAAATCACAATAGTGACTTTGATTTGGATATATTCTATGGTATACTTTTTTATAAACCGTACGGTGGAGAAAGTAGCATTAGTATCTCGGACATCGCTCCCGCACACTTAGCCTCTACGTCGGCGTTAGTCGGCTACTAAGCTCACTTACGTTCGCTAAGGGCGCCGATCGGGCTACGACTAAGCTCAAACATCGCCTTTGGCTCGTTTTCGCTAAGTTCTCTGCTCCAAATGATAGTCCTCGATCCTTAATACTACTTCCTCCACCTATGCTTAGGAGGAAGTATGTCACAAATAGATGGAAAATGGAGAGCGGCATTAGCGCCAGAATTTAGAAAAGAATATTATAAAGAATTATATACCACAGTTAATTCAGAGTATCAGAAGGCAACAATTTATCCCCCCGCGGAGGATATCTTCAATGCCTTTCATCTGACTCCTTTGGAGAAGGTTAAATGCGTGATCCTTGGGCAGGATCCCTATCATGAGCCGGGACAGGCCCATGGGCTTTGTTTTTCGGTAAAACCGGGTACGGATATTCCCCCTTCTCTGGTGAATATCTATAAGGAGCTTCATGATGATCTGGGGCTTTTTGTTCCCAACAATGGGTATCTTGAGAAGTGGGCAAAACAGGGTGTTTTGATGCTCAATACCATCCTTACGGTGAGAGCACATCAGGCTTTTTCTCACAAGGATATCGGCTGGCAGATCTTTACAGATGCTGTGATCGATATTTTGAATCGAGAGGATAGACCTATCGTTTATCTTCTCTGGGGATCTCCGGCAGGAAAAAAGGCGGCGATGCTTAACAATCCCAAGCATCTTGTTCTTAAGGCTCCCCATCCAAGCCCCTTATCCGCTTACAGAGGCTTCTTTGGATGCAAGCATTTTAGCAAGGCCAATGAATTTCTTGTATCGAATGGCCTTGATCCCATTGATTGGCAGATCGAGAATATTTAGTGTCACTAAAAAAGCAACCGACAGGTACAAGCCTTACGGTTGCTTTTTTCATTTCACTTAATATTATAGCTTTGAATATCCAAAGCTGTTTACTATGGCATCGATCTTTACGCCATCCTTGCAATAAGGGCAGGCATTGTGTGGATAGGTTGCATATCCGGGGATATCGTCATCCTTAAATACTGCTCTGATATCATAGCCTGATACATTGTCGGTTGCGGAGAATAGAGCAATGATATCCTCAACTATTCCTCCATAATAATCGATACACTCCAAGGCTCTCTCAATGGTTCGTCCTGTGGTAGCAGATGCCAAAAGTAACAGCATATGCTTATCCCTTACCATTGGCTGAAGGTTGTCCCTGAATATGAGCTGTCCCACAGAATTGAACTCCGGTGTGATCACATAGATACTCTTATGTGCGTTCATTGATAAAAAGCCTGCGCTAGTAAGCTCATCTGCAAGGTATGCTCCGATGGTCTCTGTATCATCCATACATACGATGGTATCCACTGTCTTGGTGGTCTGATACTTTCCAACTATGGCTCTTGCAACCTCATGTGCCGAGCTCTGTCTTGACTTCATGGTTGTCATATCAATATAATAATTGATATGTGAGTGGTTGGTTGCAAAGTGTCCGGGTATGATCTTCATAGCCACCTTACTGCTATCCGTAGACACTATCTTTTTTGCTCTTGCTTCCATTTCATCCTGCATGGTTATTACCCCCTTTATTGTAATTCAATATTAAAATCTAGTTCCGCCTCAAGTGCGGTAGCAACTCTCACAAGCATCTCAAGTGTGGGATTGTATCTTCCACTCTCAAATCTTGTGATATTACTTCTGGTTATCCCCGAGCGCTTGGAAAGCTCCTGCTGTGTCCAGCCTCTTTTTTTCCTGCACTCTACAAATTTGTCGATAAGCTCTTTTCTGAATACTACCTGCTTATCAGCAATATTGATCTCCTTTCCCTCACTTGAATATACTACGTCCATCACTGTTCTTGTAGCCTTACTCATAATAAATCCTCCCACAATGCTGTCAATTTTGGGCTGTAAAACCCGATAAGCGCCCTACTTTACTTTTTTAAGAAAGCTCCGCTCTGCGCCTTTTCATGCCCTCAATGATGATCTGTCTTGCCTTTACCGCATCATCATTGTTGAGTGCCTTAACGTCCTTTAGCTTGTATTCTATGCCAAGCTGTTCGTACTTTGATACGCCCAATGTATGATAAGGCAATACCTCAAGTCCCTTGGCGGTCTTTAGATCTCCAAGGAAGTATCCAAGTCTGTCAAGATATTCCGGTTCATAGGTAATACCCGGTACTATGACATGTCTGATCCACATCATAATATCATGATCTGACAGATATCTTGCAAATGCAAGTATGTTGTCATTCTTTTGTGATGTCAGCTCGATATGCTTTTCCGGATCAATATGCTTTATATCAAGCATCACAAGATCTGTTGATTTTATAAGCCTGTCATACTTTGCCAGCATCTCAGGGCTATCGGGATTGAAGCATATACCCGAAGTATCAAGACAGGTATGAACACCTTCCTTCTTACACGCCTCAAAAAGCTCTGTCAGAAAATCTATCTGCATCAATGGCTCTCCGCCCGTAGCAGTCAATCCTCCGTTCTTATAGAACTCCTTGTTGTCGTCATAATATTTCATCAGAGCTTCTACTGTCCATTCCTCACCACCGGCCATCTCCCAGGTATCGGGATTGTGGCAATAGGCACACCTCATGGGACAGCCCTTAAAGAATACAACAAACCTTGTTCCCGGACCATCAACAGTTCCGAAGGTCTGTATGGAATGAATCTGTCCGACCATTGCTCGTTCCTCCTTGTTGTCACATATAAAATAGTATATCACATATGAGTATATAGGTCAAAAACAAAAAGTTAAGTCCGGAGCAGTATTTTCCACTCCGGACTTCTTTTTTACTTTACATTTATCGTTATTGACTTACTGATTCCGTTCTGAGCAAATACCCAGATTTTTACCTTACCCTTTTTCTTTGCCTTCACAACTCCCTTTGCGGAAACTGTAGCTATCTTTGTATTCTCCGACTCATAGCAGATAGGTCTGTGAGTAGCGATCCTTCTGTCCTTGTTGGTCTCCTTAGCTATTATCTTGAAGGTCTTATTCTTTTTTATACTTACTTTTGTCTTATTCAAAGCGATAGACTGAGCCACTCCATACTTACTGCTTATGGTTGTAGCATGAATGGTCTTTGAAACCGTGAGCTTCTTTTTCTTTCCATTTACATTCTTATAGGCCTTGATATAGTACTTGTAATAGGTGTTCTCCTTAAGGTTCTTTGCGGTCCATGTTAATTTGTTTGGATTCTTGATATTGTCAAGGAGCTGATATTTACGCTTCACGCCCTTGCTGTTACACATACTGCCGTAAATGAGATATCCATCAGCCCCTTTTATCTTTGACCAGCTAAGGGAAATGGAATTCTTGGTATAGCCATAGGACTGAGCTTTCAAGAGATAGAATACTGAACCCTTGATCTCCTCCTTCTTCTCAGATACTTCCTGATCCTCGGTTTGGTCAAGCTCCTTGTCCTTATCTGAAGCTTGTGTATCAACGACCTTCTCCTCAGGCTTTTTGCTCCATTTTGCAGTAAATTTCTTGTCTCCGGTAGAGCCCTTCTTAATGGTCACTGTCTTCGCTGTAGTCGCCCCGGATGTCCAACCATCAAATTCATAGCCTTCCCTTTCAGGATTGGCAAGTACTATGTCAGCTGTTTCAATCGTATATTTCTCAGGATTGGTAACACCTGACTTAAGGGCTCCCCCTGCCAGATCATAGGTAATCTTGTAATCAAGGAGAGAGGACTTAACTGCCATAGATACATCAGCTTCACCCATAGTAAAGGTATTGGTATCCTTGTCACCTGACCACACTGCATTCCCATAGCCCGGCTCGTAGGTACAAGTAAGAGTTACCGTTTCACCGTATTCACGAACTCCATCTCCGGATACTGAGGCAATACCAAGTCCTTTTTCTACACTTACCTTGTAAATATTTCTTGCATAGTAATAATCAATGATCATAGTACCGTCAGGTGCTATAGTTTTTGTTATCTTCGCGGGTGATTTAAAGCCCTCATAGGTATTTACATCGGGACTTACATTAGTCGCTGTTGTTCCGTTTAGATTGCCTCTGTCAGTAACAACCTCTTCATAGTTGTCGGGATCCTTCTTGTCAGCATCCTTTCCAATTCTCTTGATCCAATGCCTTACAATATAAGGAGTATCGGTATTGGGAGTCCAGGTTGCCTCATAGGTAAGATTTCCTGTACTACCCTTAGGTATGGTTACAGTCATTAATGGACCTGCGGCCACACCCTGCGACCACCCTGCAAATGTATAGCCGACCTTCGTAGGATTGGTCAAAGTGAAGGTTGGTGTTTCAATATTGTAGGTTGTAGGATTTGCCGGTGTTGTTTCAGCTCCGGTCATACCGGTTAGGGTGATGGTGTAATTGATGGGTGATGCTGTCGCTGTCAAGCTTACAGCCTTAGCAGGCATATTGAATGTATTTGAATAGCTTGTACCTGCAACATCACTTAAGCTTGCATTTTCATACCCGGACTTTAATGTGTATCCTACTGTAACTGAAGCTCCGTACTCGTAGGTATTAGCTCCTGTTACCGACTCTATACCATTGCCTTGTGCAACTGATAGCACATAACTGTTTCTTGTATAATAATAGTTAAGTTCACTGCTTCCATCTGCATCTATTGTAATTTCTGTAGCAACAGGCGAAGTAAAGCCCTCATAGGTTTTTACAACCGGAGTAACCTTTGAATTTGTGGTTCCGGTTAAGTTTTGAACATCCGAAAGAACCTCTTCATAATTGGTTTCATTTTCCGGAGTTGCTGGCTTTCCAAGCTTCTGCTTCCAATGTCTCACCTTGTATGCAGTGTCGTTTTTTTCTGTCCAAACAGCTCTATAGTTCTTATCCCCTGTTGAGCCATTGGGAACATTTTCTACAATCTGCACAGTAGTCACTGAAGTATCCTGCCAGCCTCCAAATGAAAATCCTGTTTTTGCCGGAACAGGAAGATCTATCTTCGAGGATTCAATAGTGTATTTCTTCGAATATGTATCTGCACCATTATCCTTTTCGAATATATCTGGCGTTATAGCTCCACCATTAGGATCAAGAGTTATCGTGTATTCATCCGCAGACCAATTTGCAGTATATGTCCTATCACCTGTAGAATTGGCAGGAATCGTAACACTAGTTGTTTTAGCCGGTAAGCTTGTGCTTGTCCAACCGGTGAAGGTGTAGCCTGTTCTTGTTGGATTGTTCAAAGTAATAGCTGCACTTTCGATAGTGTAGCTGGTAGGATTAGGAGTTGCCTGATCAACTGAACCGCCGACAAGATTATAAGTAATACTATAGCTTGTCGGTTCACCATTTGCAGTTACAGTAACATCCGAAGCCGGCATAGTAAATGTAGCTGATGTCTTATCTCCGGTCCAATTTTTAAAACTATATCCATCGGTTAATGTATATGATAATGCAACATTTGCACCGTACTTATAAGTACCGGCTCCAGAGACCGTTGCGATACCGGTTCCCGCATTTACAGCTACAGTATAAGAATTTCTCTTGTAATAATAATTTACTACAGCTGAACCATCTGCTGCTATGTTTACATCTTGATCGCTCGGAGATGTAAAGCCCTCGTAGGTATTTGCTTGTGTTGATATCGTTGCTCCGGTGGTTCCTGTCTTTTCTTCCTTGTCAGCGGTAACCTCCTCATAGTTAGTTTCGTTCTCTGTGTCAGATGTTGCTGTAAGCTTCTGCTGCCAGTGTTTTATCACATACTTTGTGTTTCCGTTAGGTGTCCACTGTGCATAAAGATCTACTGTGTCATTATTAACAGTTGTAAGATTACTTACGCTTTGCTCGTCTGCATAAGATGTTCCGGGAACAGTAGTAGGAGTTTGAACAGTATTCCATCCATTGAATGTATAACCGGTTCTTGTAAATGTGTTCTTCTTAAGAGCTTGAGCGGTGCCATAAGAGAAATCTTGATCAGTCATCGAACCTGATCCTTCATTCGCGTTAAACCTTACCTTATAGGTATATGGCTCCCATATCGCATATAGGCTCACTGTATCAGAATCGTCAGTTCCTTTTCCTTTAACCAATTCTTCCACTGTCTTAGAGGTAACATCGGGGTCATAAGCAGCAGTCGTATCGTCCGGATTATAAGCCCAGCCCTTGAATGTATAACCCGGTTTGGTAGGATTCGTAGGGAAAGTAATAACTGTATCACCGAAAGTATAGGTAGTAGCAGGATTGGCATTTATTATATCTTGCCCATTCGCAAACTGGAATTTATAACTTTTGGCTGTGAAATTAGGATATATTACAATTTCATAGTTATTAGAGCAATTTAATTCTCTATTGCTTACTATTACTTGATCATTTATCTCTGTTATTGGATTAGTATAAGACCAATCAGTAAACCACCCTTCAAAGCTGTAGCCGACCCTTGATGCATCTGATAATGTAAAGCCTTCACCACCAAATGAATAGGTTGTCTTATTTGATTCCGGATTAACATCTCCCTCTTCCATATTATAAGTGATTGTACACTCATCTTCTAAAACAGCTCGAAGATCAATATTGTATGTAAATCCTTGTTCCTTTTCTCCACTTCCTGTAAAAGAAACAACCTTCCATCCATAGTAGGTGCTAGTGCTAGTATCACTTGGAAGAGATTCGATAGTATAGGTGTAGCTAGAACTAGGCGAGCTAATTGTACCGCCCTTCCCATTCATTTTGGTTTCATCATTATAAGTGGTTTTATCAGAATCAAAATACCTGATATTGTAGGTATGTGACGGTTGTGGATCTTCAGCCTTAGAATAATCCCCGCTATAAGTAAAATTGATTTTATCTCCGGGCAATAATAGTTTCTTCTCATAAATATCACTTGATGAATAATCATATTTGGTGGTCTCGTTTTCTTTTAGCTTGTCCGAAACTGCATATTCTGCTGCTTCAACCGGCGCCATCATCCCCACCATCATCACGACAGCCAAAAACAACGCCCAAAATCGTTTCTTTCTTTTTGTCTGCACATTACTGCTCATAATTTTGATCCTCCATTTTTAAAAGCC
Source organism: Lachnospiraceae bacterium (assembly GCA_017540605.1). Classification (GTDB taxonomy): domain Bacteria; phylum Bacillota; class Clostridia; order Lachnospirales; family Lachnospiraceae; genus RGIG6919. The sequence continues at coordinate 28,149 of JAFYAS010000008.1, forward strand.
GTAAACAATTATAATCCTTTGCTCATTCTACACCTAATTTTGACCATAATCAATTGAATTATCATTCATCAGTCTATTCGCCTCTAAGCTCTTCGATCTCCTCATCACTAAGCCTTCGCGCTTTACCAAGCTCAAGCGCTTCATCGAGAGTAAGGCTTCCCATGCTGACTCTTTTAAGGAATACCACCTTCATTCCCACAGCTTCAAACATCCTCTTTACCTGGTGGAATCTTCCCTCACATATGGTAAGATATATCTTTGATAATGCCGATACTTCATCTATGTCCTGTATTTTTAGGGTAGCCGGAAGTGTCGGCTTTTCATCTCCTATATCGAGTCCAGCTTCAAAGACCTGCACAGTGGCTTCATCAACTATGCCGTTTACCTCAGCATAATAGGTCTTTGGCACATGATGCTTTGGCGAAAGCAGCCTGTGAGAAAGATCTCCGTCATTGGTGATCAAAAGAAGACCCTCGGTATCCACATCAAGTCTTCCCACAGGAGAAAGATCGTTCCTTATATTGTCCGTGACAAGCTCCATCACAGTGGGGTAGACATTATCCTTCACCGCAGTGACATAGCCCTGAGGCTTATTGAGCATAAAATACTCAAATTTCACAAAATTCACCTGCTGCCCCTTAAATGTCACAACCGCCTTTTCCTCATCAATATGTATGTCAGGCTTTTTTGCAACACTTCCATCCACACACACCAGACCATCCTTTATATATTTTTTGATCTCAGAGCGAGTTCCTATACCACACTCCGAAAGCATCTTATCAAGTCTCATACCCTTATCCTAAAACTTTATTTTCCCCTTGAAATATACCTTAAGTGTCTCATACCATCTCTTATCGCATTAAGCTTTGAGCTTCTTTCATAATTACATTTTTTTAACGAAACGGCAGTCTGTCCTATACGAAGCTTACATTTTGCCGACTCAGCGATAAACTCTGTCGCAAATTCCATGCCATCAGTAGAAAACTCTAGCCCTTTTACCGCCTCTCTCGTAAGCCCTCTGATACCGCTATGAAAATCTACTACATCTGTTCCGTATCGATGCCTTCCAAATGCCGACAAAGCTCGGACTCCCACCTTGTGAGAAAATGGCATAGCACCCTTTTCCATTGCCCCTGCAAAGCGATTCCCTATCATCACATCAAACATACCGCTTTCCATAGGAATCAGAAGTCTTTTTATATCATCCATATCATAGGTGGTATCACAGTCACAGATCACAATAATGCTCCCATGACTCATCTCTATCCCTGTCCTTATAGCTCTTCCATAGCCCGGTCGCTCTTCATCCACTACCATAGCTCCGTGCTCAAAGGCTATATTTGACGAAGCATCAGTTGAACCGTTGTCAACAACTATCACCTCACCGTCTATATGCTGCTTCCTGATAAAGCTAAAAGCCGCGTCCACGCATATTCCCACGGTATTTTCTTCGTTTAAGCAAGGCATGATAACTGAAAGCTGTTTATTATTTTTTTCTTTTAACTGCATTTTCCAGATACCTCCATTCAACTATCTCGTTCACCGAGAGAATGACCGCGATCACTGTCGCAAGCTGCGCTCTGCAGGTGAAAAAATTATGAAGATAGGCATGCTCATGAAGCACTGCATATCTTACATAAGGGATAAGACCTATGAGAAGATAAAGCCCCACCTTGCCCCAGGCTACCTGCTTTTTTTTATAAACATAGCAAATGTATATCAAGGCAAAGATCACTATTCCAAAAATGATCATTCCTACATTACCAAAGCAGGCGGGAACAAGCTTAAATATATTTTTTCCAATGGCACCAACTATATAACCGATCAATGTTCTGTCACCGATATCTCCGCCTATACGCTCATCGATGTGCTCTCTTACATATTTGAAGCTGTTCTCACCAATAACCAGGGATGCTATCACCCATTTGCTTATCCACATACCCGCATAGCCGACACCCCATAAAACAGCCTTCTTAATAGCATATAATAGCTCTGTCTTAAACAAATGATCACCATTCTTTTTTAATCTGAAATACATGATGATGATCAAAGGAACAAGGAGTGTCAAAGTTTCAGAGGTCAAAAAGTCCAGATAATTGGTGATGATACCTGTGAACAAAAAGAGTGCACATAGCAACAATTCATTTTCCTTTTCATAGGTCTTTAAGATCAATATAGACATAAAAAGCATGATGATGAAAACCCATGTGTACTCAAGAGATAAAGGCACCACCCAGGAATTCACAAGAACCGCCCCGATAAAAAATGCTAAAGCCAGGTCATAAGCTTTTCGCTTTATAAGCATAGTGATCAAGGCTATAAAAAGAACTACAAGTAATACTCCGTTTATAAAATATATACCCTTGATATCAGTCAAAAGCAAAAACAGCTTTACACATGCAACAGAACCATGCCAATATCTTAGGTATTGCTTGTTGGCAGCTTTATCATGAAAGACTGCCTCCTTCAGATTCTCATTTTCATTGACCTCGGAGGTGTAATAATAAGATGACCAGATTACTGATTCAAGAGGTTTTTCCTCATCAAGACACCAGGCTATATTAAGTATTATGGAATCGGCATACCTATCTACAATACTTGCCTCGACTCCCTTAATGGCGCGGAAGAATACCTCCCTCTCACAGAGCTTTTCTGCAGAGGACTCCATATTTTTTCTGATACTGTTTCTTGAAATCTTCCCAGACAACAAAAGAAGGGACAATAAAAGTCCCACAGAAAATGCAAATATCAGGATGTATACACCGATCTCTTTTAGAATCTTATTCATTTCAAACCTCCAAAAAACTAATGCTATTCTACCATAGACATTTAAGTATCACAATAACAGAAAAAAACTTGCTTGCGAAACCCCAAATTCACGAAATATGGTTGTATTATGGATGTACTTATGATATATTATCATCAGATATCGTCGCAAAAAGGAGGTGTTATGGATGACATTAGAAGAGATTATGGAGAAAAAGAAGGAATACGGCTATTCCAATTCTCTTATTGCAAAGCTTTCCGGTATTCCCTTGGGCACAGTAGAAAAGATCATGAGCGGAAGAACCAAGGCTCCAAGATATCAGACCTTACAGGCATTAAACAGGATATTCGCAGGAGAAGAGGTAGACTATACCTACGATAACGGCGATGAAAGTATAACTATTGTCAAGGAACCCTTAGCTCCATATACAGTAGGAACCTCAGCCATGAAAGAAAGAGAGATGACCCTTGATGATTACCTGGCATTGCCGGATGACAGAAGGGTTGAGCTTATTGACGGCGTCTTTTACGATATGGCAGCTCCCACTACTATTCACCAGATGATAGGAGGCCTCATATATACTGAGTTCCAACTTTTTGTACGCTCAAATAAAGGATTCTGTATCCCTTTTTCCGCTCCTACAGATGTACAGCTTGATTGTGACAACAAGACTATTGTACAGCCCGATGTTATGATAGTATGCGATCGCAAAAAGATAACAAGGCCAAGGATTTACGGTGCGCCGGATATGGTCGTTGAGGTTCTTTCTCCAAGCAACTGGTATCATGACACGGTAAGAAAGCTTAAGAAATATAAAAACGCAGGCGTCAGGGAATACTGGATAGTACTCCCCGACGAGAAGAAGATACTTGTATATGTCTTTGAAAAAAGCCCGGATCCCACCATATACACCTTTGAGGACAAGGTTCCTGTAGCTATATGGGATGGACAATGCATTGTGGATTTTAAGATGCTCTACGAGGAAATGAGTTTCATGTATGAAAACTAAAATACGCGCCCTTGACTATTATTTCAAGGGCGCGTTTTCTACTTATCCATTTACTAACACTTTCAGTTCCTCAGTCGTAAACACATAATGCTTCCCGCAGAAATGACAATCAACCTCGATAGGCTTTTCGTCCTCGATCATCTCTAAAAGATCAGCCTTACTGATCCCGGCTATTGCATTGGTCACTCTCTCCTTGGAGCAACCACAAAAGTAGGAAATGTCATTCTTATCAAGAATGCTTACGTCGTATCCATCAAAGAGCTTTTCCATCATCTCCTCGATGGTCACTCCCTTTTCAAGCTGAGTAGTTACGGCCTCGAAGCCTTTAAGTCTTTCTTCTAAGACAGTCACAAGCCTTTCATATTCATCAGCCTTGCCGGAATCCGGGAGCATCTGAATAATGAATCCACCTGCAGTCTTTACTGAACAATCCGTATCAACCAAAACACCAAGAGCCACAGCTGTCGGAACCTGCTCACTCACAGCAAAGTAGTTGGTAAGATCCTCAGCGATCTCTCCGGTCACAAGCTCAGTCTGTCCGATATAAGGATCCTTTAGCCCTATATCCTTGATAACACTTAGCACACCAAGACCGATAGATGCTCCCACATCAAGCTTTCCCTTATCCTTTACCGTAAGCTCCACTTCGGGATTAACCACATAGCCCTTTGTCCTCCCATGAGAATCTGCAGTCACGGTAAGTCCGCCGATGGGACCGTTACACTGTATCTGAAGTGTTAAAAGATCATCCTCATTCTTAAGCATGGCTCCCATCATAGAACCCCCTGTAAGAAGTCTTCCAAGTGCTGCTGTTGCCACAGGTGTAGTATGATGAATATCTCTGGCTGTCTCAACCATATCCTTTGTATATGCGGCAAAGAAGCGGATCATTCCTCCTGCTGCCGTTCCTCTGATCATATAATCTGACATAATGAACCCCTTTCAAATTCGTCCACCCTAAATAGATGGTGGCTATCATTTTATCACAACTTCGGCACATAAGCAAAGTCTTAGCTAAATCTTGTATTTCCACTTTGTTTGCACTATAATCAAAACAAAAAGCAAATAGGAGAATGCCATGTCAAACAAATTCTTAACATATATTTTGTTATTTACCTGTTTCGGGATCATAGTCTATGGTCTTATTTCCATGACAGGCGGTATGGGTAAAAGAAGCAGTATCCCCGGTGGAACCCCCGCTCCCATACAGAAAAAGGCAAGCGGTAGCGAGGTAAGAGATATAGACGGCTACAATACTGTGATCAATTTTAACTACACCTATGATATAGACGCTTTGGTTCTATCTGCTCACAGCTACAGCGGATCGAGCGTAGGTGACAAGCTCTCACCCAAGGATCTTGCTCTCGGTTGGGGAACGGTGGCAGAACACAATAAAGATGTAAACATAAGCTGGAGTCAGTCCGGAAGATGGTATCACTGGTCATGTAAAAGCATTGATGAGCTTGCCCCGGTTGGTGGAGAAAACGGTGTTATCACCCAATCGGCAAATACCCATCTTATACCCAAGGATGACACCATCAAAAAGATAGTAAAAAAAATAAAGACCGGCGATCATGTTAAGCTCAAGGGATATCTGGTATCCATAGAAGGAAAGAAGGCAGACGGCTCCACCTTCACCTGGAACTCTAGCACCACCAGAGAAGACACAGGAGACGGCTCCTGCGAGGTTATGTATGTGACTAATGTAGAAATAGTAAAATGATTAAAGGGGCAGAAAAGCTTTTTAAGCTCTTCTGCCCTTTATCGTAACTGTTCAGCAGCTTCGCTGCTTCCAGTTACGAGCATCTCGCTCATTTAGAGACCTTGCTTCGCAAAGTGGAGCGAGATGCCTTCCTGCACCATATTTTGACACGCTCTGAACAGCAAGTGTTCAGAGCTGTAGTGAATAGTTACCTTTTATCTATGTAGTGATATCAAGCAACAATCCTCTAATATCATCTATCTTTCCGAGTATCGCAAGATTATCTTTTTCTTCCTTTACAAGCTCCTTTGCAAGCTCGTCCAAATTGTCATCCACCTGTTTTATGATTCCATAAACCCTATGGCGTCCACGCCTATCAAGAAAGTTCTCTCTTGAAAACTCATGAGACCTGCTTACTACCTCATTCATGAATTCCTTGATGGTAGAACGATACTTTTTCATATCGCGGATATCCATATGCTCAGATATTCTCTTCCCCTGTTCATCTATGGATTTCATCAAAGACTCAAGCTTTTCCTTTAGCTCTCCCTCTGCTATATTGCTGGTTAGGGTAAACTTAAAGGAGCCGTCAGTAGGCTTGTTGGCAGGCTGAGTATTCTGCGCCTCCGCTATCTGTTGTGTCTGATTTATACGAATATCCATAAGCTATCATCCTCTCTTAAGTAAAGCGGTAACTCTCTCCATCACCTTTTTATGTATCTCTTCTACCGAAAGTGTTGCATCCACCGACAGTATCCTTTGGGGATCACTCTTTGCAAGCTCTCTGTAGCCCTCAGATACCATCCTGTGAAATGAGATATCCAAAGCTTCCATACGATCAAGCTCAGCCTGATTTTTCTTTCTTCTGATACCCTCCTCTGCGGAAAGATCAAGAAGAATAGTCAGATCGGGAGTAATACCTGAAAGAGCATGCTTATTCACCTCATAGACAGCATCCACTCCAAGTCCTCTTCCTATACCCTGATATACTGCAGAGGAATCTACGAATCTGTCACAGATCACAACCTTGCCCTCTAAAAGAGCAGGCTTTATCACCTCATATACAAGCTGAGCTCTGGCAGCTGCATAAAGAAGCATCTCTGTCTCACTTGCCATATTTTCATATTCCCGATTTAGTATGATCCCCCTTATAGCCTCACTTATGGCATTGCCACCCGGTTCACGGGTTATCAAAACCTCTTTATCAAGTCTTTCAAATTCCTCTCTTAAAAGCTCTATCTGTGTTGATTTTCCGGAGCCATCAGGCCCCTCCATTGTGATCAATATACCCTTCATTTACAAAACCTCTATTATATATTCCCCATTAGTATTCTTGATTCCCTTTAGATTCAGCTCTTTATCGACACTCTGTATTATAATGCCTAAAGCCTCATCCGTGATAAGCTCTCCCGGAGCAAGTATCGGTATCCCCGGAGGATAAGCATAAACATAGTCAGCCGCAATATGACCGACCGCCTTTTGAAGCTTCACATACACGCTATCCGAACGCCTTTTTACCGCTTCATAAATGGTGCAGGCAGTGTCAGGATAAAAGCCATTTATAGGTACAAAGCCTCTAATAAGTTTATCGTCTTTATCGTCCTCTTTCTTTAGTGAACACTCTCCATCGATCTCTGATAAATGCTTTAATAGTCCTTCAAATGCGGATCTTTCGTCCATAAATGTCGTCATCAGAAGAACATGGTCTCCGCCATACATCTCCGGTATCTGTCCTCTTTTTGAAAGCTCATCATAAAGCCATCTACCGTCTCTTTTAGCGGAAAGGACAAGCTTTCCAATATCATATTGATCCTTATCACCCTCGAATAAGCTGATATTATTAAGATTTTTAAGCTTACTCCGAAGCCACAAAAGATCATCAATATAAGACTTTACCCTTTCAGTTTCAGTAACAGCAAGCTCTATGGCATGATCCATTCCCGCCATCAAAAGATAGGAGGGCGATGTGGTCTGAAACATAGACACTGCATGAAAAAGATCATCCGCCTTTATCATATCGCTTGCTCTGTGAATAATAGCACTCTGGGTAAATGCAGGCAGGGTCTTATGAAGACTTTGGATAACTATATCTGCTCCCATATCTATGGCACTTTTGGGAAAATGGTGTGGCATAAATTTAAGGTGAGCACCATGCGCCTCATCTACGATAAGAGGCTTTCCGTATTTATGTACTACCCTTGCTATCTCCTCTATATCTGAAACTACACCCTCATAAGTAGGAGAAGTGACTATTACGGCAGATATATCTCTCCATCGATTTAGACCTTCTTCTATAGCTTCAGGAGTAACCGCTCCATATACATTTAGTTTAGAGTCGATTTCCGGCATCACATAGCCTGCATTAAGTCGTAATAGCTCTATGGCATTATATACTGAAATATGACAGTTCCTTGTAAGAAGAAGCCTTTCTCCCGCCTCACAACATGCTTTTACAGCCGCAAGTATTCCTGATGTCGAGCCATTTACCAAAAAGAAGCTATCATAGACTCCATAAAGCTTCGCCGCTTTTTTCTGTGCCTTTTTTATGATCCCGGTTGGCGTGTGATATTCATCAAGCCCCGGAACCTCTGTCACATCAAAATGATAGGGCTTGTCAAGAACATCAATAGCCTGCCTTTTATGCCCCGGCATGTGCCAGGGATACTTTTCTTCATCACAATATTCAACTAAGGTATCAAAGATAGGTCTTTCCATATTCTCCCTATATGTAGTAAAAGGGCTGCCGGCCGGCAGCCCTTAAATCGTTACTTTATGCTTTCTTTTTAAGCTTCATAATGATCGCAAGTATCACTCCGAGAAGCGCTATGAATGCTCCACCACCTATGGCGTATGGAATAATATCAGCAGTCTTTCCTGCATTGTGGAAACTATATTCCATCTCGGTCTCATTGCCCGCAACATCCTTAGCACTAACCTTCAATGTATGATTGCCTGCCTTGTCGGGAAGGTTGATATTTACCTTACCATCAACCATCTTATCTACTGCTACCGATGAATCTTCAGCTCCGTCGACGCTTGCCTTAAGCTCTGAAAGCTCTACATTGTCAAAGGCATCAATGGTAACAGCTCTCGGTGAATCCACCTCAAACTGCTGACCGTCTGTTACACCGGTTACAACCACTGAAGGAGCAGTCTTATCAACACCGAATTTGATCTGTGTATCACTTACCTTGTTATCCGAAATATTTCCCGCAGCATCCTCAGAGGATACAGAAAGGATATATGAACCCTCCTTGGTAAATGCCGAGCTGTCAATGGTATAGGTATAATGATACCAACCATTGTCATCCTGCTTTTGATCTACCTTGTAATCTTTGTCCTTCTCGAGATTGACGATCTCGCCATCCAAGCTGTAGAAGACCTTGCTTTCTTTGAGCTTATCTACATTGTATTCGTTGATAACTATGGATTCGTCACTCTTTACATAATATTTATCAAGGACATCTTTTGAACCGGTATCGATATCAAAGTTTGATCCAAAACGATTAACTCTAAAGGTTCTTGTATCTGTTGACTCATGACCTGCCATATCAGTAGCGGTAACCTTCATAGTATACACATCATCATTCTTTATATCATGCTCGATATCTGCTACCGAATAGGTTCTTCCATTACCAACCGAGGTAGTGGTAAATGATACCTTCTGCTCCTTGGTCTTATTTCCTAAAAGCTCTATCCTTACCCTGCCACTGTCGAAATTGGTATCTGTGACTGTGACAACAGGAAGCACCTTATCCTTATAGCTCTTTTCATTTTCAATACCGGTAATATTTATCACAGGCTGATCAAGATCGATAATGAATCTCTCTCCGGTAATGGAATTGCCCTGATTGCCGGCCATATCCTTACCGCTTACCACGATCTCATAGGTTCCCTCCTGGTTGAGAGATACTGATGCCCTATGGGTATCGCCGGAGCTTGAGAATCCACCTACAGAGACCACCTGACCGTTTCTCTTTATCTGAACATCCATATCAGCTGCGCTGAAATTGTGTTCATTAACTGTGATGGTTGCTGTTCTAGCCTCACCATAATAATTGCCGTTTGATACTCCGCCACCGCTTACCGAAATATCAAACTTCGGTGCAGTCTGGTCAATGGTAAAGGTATCCTTCTTTGAATAAGAACCCTTATTTCCCGCAAGGTCTGTGGCCTCAACGCTCAGGTCGTAATCTCCGTCATCCTTAAAGGGAACATTCATCACATATTCCTTCCAGACCTTACCATCCTTCTTTTGAATCTTGCCATCCCAGCTGAAGTTGGGCTTTATGTCGATCTTCGAACCATTCTTTATAGCAGTTATCACTACACTCTTCTTGTCAAAGTTAAATTCCTTTATGGAGATACGGGCTGTACGTGTAGCATTGTAATACTTCTCATGTTGAGGAGAATTACGATCATAGGATACGCTGATATCGGGAGCCTGATTATCTATCTTTAAGCTCTTCGAAAATACCCTTTCATTTCCGGCATTATCAGTCACCGTCATCTTAACCTTGAAGGAATCACCGGGGTGCTCCTTTGCGGAAATGTCTATATCATCAAGAGACCATTCCTCTTCATATTGCTTTAAGGAAACGCTCTTTTTCTCATCAGCTACTTCATAAACGATATTCTTGATTCCTGAATAATAATCAGCTGCCTCAAGATCCATCTTTACATTACCGGTAAAGAAACCATTCTCACCCTTCTTACCTGAAAATGAGATAGAACCCTCCGAGTTACCGAGATGCTTTTTATAGCCTTCAACGATCATACCGGAATTTATCGATTTCTTTCCCTGATTGCCGGCACTATCCGTTGCAACAAAGGTAACATTACCCTTGAAATTCTTGGGAAGACTTAAGGTACCGGTGAAGTCTGCCTTCGACTGCTTAAGCTCTATAGTCTTAAAGGTTTTATATTGCATAGTTACAACATCATATGCAACACACTCAACAGAAACTACCTTGTTCTCCATCTCACGAAGCTTAAAGCTAAAGCTTATCTTATCCTTTGAAAAATACCTATATGAATTGTAATTATTTGCTTTAAATGTAGCATCAATATCAAATGCAGAAAACGAAGGAGCAGCCTTATCTATCTTTGCTGTATAGCTTCGTTCACGCATCTCATTTCCCTGAAGATCCGAAGCCTTGATATTAAACTCGCTCTTTCCGCCATGAGTAAATACAAGAGTATTAAAATATGTACCATCCTCAGCCTTTTCCCAGTTTGTCTCATCCTTTAAAGCTGCAAGAAGGTCATCCGAAGAACTGATGATAGTTTCCTTTTCACCAACCTTCAAGGTAACAAGCTCTTCATCCTTTATGACACCTAGATTATTAGAAACCTTTAACTCAGACTCGATTGTTGTAAAGTCGGGATACTTACTGCGAATGCATACCTTCATAGTAATATTCTCTTTAACCAATGTGTTGTTTGTCACATCAGTATCAAGAATGATCTCAGGAAGTGTATCATTGCGGATAAGCTTTTCGCTTTGCATCACGATAGTCTGACCGGCTTCCGTATCCTCATATTGAACAGCGAAGGTATACTCGCCCTCCGCATCAAGTTTAAATGGAACCAAGAACTGATGAGGATTGGCCTTAACCTTATAATAGCTGTCAGCATACGGGATATCCTTTACTACATTGCCTGCTGCATCATAGATAATGAATCTAAGCTTAGCTGTATCTATGGTATCCTTTGTAATGGTAAAGAAAGCTTCAGCGCTTTCAGCTATGAAATGCACATTGTTTACATGCTTTGATCCAAGAATGCTGATTGCTGAAATCTGTGCAGGAACAACAATTGAACTGCCTTCACCATCCATATATTTGTCGATAACGGCCTCTTCTTCATTTTCCTCAATGATTTCCTTGGCCTTATCTTCCTTATCTTCCTTGGCTTCGTCCTGTTTGAAGATCTCATCAGCACCAAACAGTTCTATATCTGTCAGTTCTACCTGCTTCTTTTCTTCCTCTGATGGCTTTTCTTCGGTTGTAGTAACCACTTCTTCAGTAGTCTCTTCAAAGGTAGCGGGCTCTGCTTCAGGCATTTCAAAAACATCGGCAGAAACTGTGGACTGTTCCTCCTCTGTCACTGCCTCATTCTCAGCTTCAACTAAAGCTTCGGTAGCCACTTCCGTAGCCTCTTCTGTTGTCACCACTGCCTCGGTGGTTTCTTCAACAGTCACATTTTTATCCTCTTCTGCCCTGGAAAATGAAACATTATTGAATACGGTCTGCAATGTAAATACCGCCACAAGCAGGTATGCAAAGCATCGCCTTCGCTTATTGTTCATATCCGACTCTCTCCTTTCACTATCGAAACACTGTTTACTGAGCTATAAACGGTCAAGTATCTGCTACTGTATCAATTCATCAGTATGTGTCATAATGATCTGTCTTTCAACTACAAATCCGGTTCTTATATCGGAACGATCTGCCATCTTCTCCACATCCTGCTCACCAAGCATCGATGCGTTAAGTACCATGGTATCCCCTCTTCCTAGATCGCCAAACTCCTCCATATCGGTATTCAAAACCTCGGTAGGATTGTCATCACCTGCAAATGCCTCACTATTTACAGAAAGTACATCTGTGGGAGCATCATCACCATAGAATTCATCCGAAGCCCCCATATCAAGGTCGGAATCTCCGAAACCTGCCTGGTTCTCAGCCAAAACCTCGGTAGGATTATCATCACCTAAAAATGCCTCGTCCTCTAAAGCCGTATCCTCTGTCTTTGCAGATGTGGACTCCTCCTGTTTGCCGATCCTTCCGGATTCTGAAAGCTTCCTGCTTCTTGAAACATCATCCTCACTGGCTTTTCTTTCCTCGAACTTTCTGTCAGCCGCTGTCGGAACGCCGGTGGATTTAACAGGAACAGCGGATCTCTTCTTTGATTCATACGACTTCTGTCTGATAGCGGCTCTCTCCGAGGCAACCTTGGCTCTTGATACATCCATCTGATGCATCTCTTTCTTTTTATTGAAACCAAGCATATCACCTAAGATCTTCCTGATATCAAATGCAAAGAAGAGCACAACTGCCGCAACCAAACACATTAGTCCCAATATACCGCAGATAAGGAACAGATTATGATAAAATTGAATATTCGAATCCATTACTTCTCATCCCCCTCTCCGGCATCACCCTCAGAGGATGTCTTGCTATATGCTGCCTCCATAGCTGACTGTGCGGTAGGGATGGTTTCACTGATGCTCTTTATCAGAGAATCATTGCTAACATCTGTGCTGGTTTCAGAGATAGTCTTTGATATCTCATTGATCACAGCATCTATCTCATCCTTAGTCACACCATCCTGCGCAAAACGATGTGCATAATTCGCAACAGATGTAACTATATCCTTGTAAATGTATAGCTTTGTTTTTGAATTCGCCACATCACTGTTGTATAAATTTTTTAGATCAACCCAGAAATCCGAATAGGTCACCTCAGAATCTCCAAGCTTATCTACCTGCTCAAGCTTCTCATAGTAATCACCTATCTTCGCATATGTCTGGGCATTGTTGAACTCTCTGTAATTCGTGCTTCCATCGGGAGCAGTCACCTCTTTTACGGCCTTAAACCAATTGGTAGCCTGCTGCTTCTGACTCTTAAATACAGGTTCACCATTCTCCATGGTTCCGTAATCATACCAATAGGCAGCACCAAGCTTATATGCAAAGTCTGCAAAGCCCGCAGCGTCTGCCTCCATGCTTTTCGCATTGGTCACTCCACCTGAGGTAGTAGAATTCAATAGACTTCTGATATAAGGCTCCTCTGTCTCAGCGTCAAAAAGTCCGTCACTTCTAAAATAATCAAGCATAGCAATATAAGCATCAGCCCTTGAGGAATCAAGCCTTACCGCTGTCTCTACCTGTGACTTAACCTCATCCACATTGGTCGCTCTTCCTGCTGCTTCAACATTATTCTCGTATGTATTGAGCCTCAATGATTTCTCATTGACAAATCCAAATGCTGAAACGCCAAACAAAACAAGACTTGCAGCAAAGGTTCCTGCAAAGGTTACAAACTTTTTCTTCTGCTTTTTCTTGTATTCTATATCGAGCTCGTTGTAATGCTCTAAGGCATACATAAGCTCATTACAATCCTGATATCTGTCTTCAGGATTCTTCTTTGTACATTTTAAAATGATCTGCTCAAGACCTGTAGAAAGAGTAGGATCCCAATGAGTGATGGGATACATCTCATAAGGAGGCTTTGCAGGATTGTGACCTGTCACAAGATGATACATGGTAGCACCGAGGTTGTAGATATCGGTCCTTCCGTCGGTCTGACCCTTTCCTCCGAACTGCTCGGGAGCAGCATAACCCTGGGTACCGAGACAGGTAGTATCCTCGATATTGCCCTCCTTATACTCTCTGGCAATACCAAAATCAATCAGCGTAACATCTCCATTTGGTTTAAGCATGATGTTAGCCGGTTTCATATCACGATATATGATTGGCGGATCTTGATGATGAAGATAATCCAACACATCGCAAAGCTGCTTAGCCCACTTTACCGTGTCAGACTGAGACTGGGCACCGTGCTCCTCGAGATAATTACTCAAGGGATTGCCCTCGATATAGTCCATAACAATAAGGAAGGTATCCTTATCGTCAATGACATCAACGATACTCGGCAGGTTCGGATGATTGAGCTTTTTGAGCATATCCGTCTCTACGATAAGACCCTGCTTAACTATCTCAAAATCCTGCTTGCCGTCTTTTCTGACCTCCTTGATCGCCCACTGCTTGTTGGCTTTTTCGTTCATCGCAAGATAAACGACGCTCATACCGCCGCGACCGATCTTGTTCAGTATCTTATATTTTCCGTCTACATAAGAACCAATATCAAGCATATACCTCTACCCCAACTAACAAACTCTAAAGAGTTTTTATGCTTATGGCAAAACTCTTGCAAGAAGCACGGAAATATTGTCCGGCTCTCTTCTTGACTTGTTGAGTTCTACCAAATATTTACACCTTTCCGTCATGTCATCCTCGGTGATCACAGCCTCTGCGCTTAAGTTCTCATAGATCTCTTCAGGCGTGATAACATGTCTGAAGCCATCCGAGCAGAGCATAAATACATCTCCGGGAAGAACATCTCCGGTATAATACGCAGGCACAATAGAGCTTGAAGCTCCAACACATTGAAGGAGAACATTCCTATTGGGATTGACTCTCGCTTCCTCAGGTGTCATCCTACCCGCATCCATCTCTCTCTGAACATAGGTCTGATCCTTGGTAAGCTGTATAGTCTCACTCCTTAGGCAATAAGCCCTTGAATCACCTATATTCATAATATAATACTTGTCGCCGAAAATGAGCAATGTCACCACAGTCGTACCAAGCTGAATGCCGTGCTCATAACCGTATACGCCGATCTTGTTGTTACACTCGAGGACTATCTTTTCCCACTCATCTGCAAGTGCCTCTTGAGAAAAACCGTCTTCTATAAGCTTCTCAAGATCATGTGAGAACCAGTTGGCCAAGGCTCTGATCACTGTAGCCGATGCAAGCTCTCCCTTTTGAAGACCACCCATACCGTCACATACGACGCCAAAAAAAACCTTGCCGGCACTTGAATTGGCTACCTGTACCAGCACGGAATCCTGATTGTTTTCTTTTACTATGCCTACATCGCTGTAGGCGGTTACCATAAAATTCATCGCAAAATACCCCTAATTATTTACTAATATAAAGTTTTTTGCCCTCAATGTCAATGATTTTCTGTTATTTTCAACAAAAATACATCAGGAATTCATTACATTTTATCTATCTCGCACAAGCAAACCACAAGTTATTCCGCCTTCAGTCTTTCTTCTTACAATATATAGTGCTTTTATCCGGCTTAATGAGTCTGACAGATTTTTTCGTTGCACTTACTTTTGCATAGTGTTATAATTGTTTCTGCGTGCAGGATTCGTATATCGGTAGTACATCAGCTTCCCAAGCTGAGAAGGCGGGTTCGACTCCCGTATCCTGCTTTTTTTATTGTCTACAAACCATCATATCTAATAATCTATCCATATACCAAGACAGATTAATCCCCCCCGACAATGAAACTACATACTAAAAGCAGAGGAAAGATGTAAGAAAAACTTCATAGAAAAAAAACGCATTCAGTGTTATAATCTTTGTCCTAAGGAGAACAAGAATTATGACACAGTATATCATTCCAATAGAATATGCATTTTTAACATTTCCCATCATAGCATTTTTCTTTACTATGCCTTATATGTTTTATCAGAATTACAAATACGGATCTACTGTATTTTTAAAGAACCTGATCATTTATTCGTTCATCCTGTATCTGATAAACATTTTCTTTTTGGTAATACTTCCTCTTCCCAGCATAAGCGAAGTAGCAAAGCTTAAGACCCCGAAATTTCAGCTTGAACCCTTGAGATTTTTAAAAGAATTTAAGGCTGCTACAGTATTCAGGCCTCACAAGCATTCAACCTGGATTCCGGCCTTAAAGCAGGAATGCTTCTATGTTCCCTTTTTTAATGCAGTGATGTTGATCCCACTTGGTATATATTTGAGATATTATTTCAGGATCAATCCCATCATTGTAGTATTCCTTTGTTTTTTCACCAGCTGCTTTTTTGAATTCACCCAGGTAACCGGCCTTTACGGTATTTACCCAAGATCCTACAGAGTATGCGACGTGGACGATCTGATCCTCAATACCTTCGGAGGTGTAGTGGGACTCATACTTTCACCAATAGTTTCCATTTTCCTTCCATCAAGAGAGGAACTTAATAAGCTGGCCTGCAAAAAATCAGTACGTATCACATTCTTCAGAAGACTATGCGCATGGTTTACAGACCTTTTTGCAATAGTATTGATTGCAGCTTTAGTTGACTTTGTTTATTTAAGACCTGTAAAGAACACCACCATAGCAGGACTTTACGGATTGGAAGTAATGATCGTTCTGATCCTTATTTACTTCGTCATCGTCCCAAGCATCACAAAGGGGCGAACCCTTGGGAAAATGGTATTCAAGATGAAACTAGTAAGAAGAAGAGACGGAAACGAACCAAAGCCCTGGCAATATTTTATCCGCTACAGTCTACTTTATCTGATGGTTATCGGCATACCTTATATTCTCATAAGTGCATGGCAGATCAGAGATAAAATAAACGGCGAAACAAAAACTGCCATGCTTACCGTTCTCTGCGCTATCGGAGGAATCGTTGCCATCGCACTACTTGAAACATTTGTAAAAATGATGGGAATAGACGGTGAATACATCTATGGCGTGATAAGCGGAACAAAAAATGTCAGTACGAGAAAGGATACTGCGAGTTAAAACACCTAGTGCATCGATCGCAAAATAACTGGACTAATGCGCAGAATGCTTGCCCGAGAGTGCATACCTAAAAACGTAGGCGTAGCGGGCTACGCTGAGGCTTTTAGGTGTGTGCTATCGGGATTAGCAGGCAAGCATTCGGTCCAGTTATTTAAGAA
>JAFYAS010000009.1 GCA_017540605.1 Lachnospiraceae bacterium
GATCATAAACACTAGCATTTAAACCAATGATTAAAACCTGTAATTTACTGTTGTTGGTTTGTTTTAAACCGTTCGAAAATTCTTTAAAGAATTATATCTCATAGAACCTTCGGGGTTGTCTTAGTATTTGATTATCAAAGTACGTGACGCCGTCCGTAGCACAGCGACTTGGATATAATATCATTTGCAAGTGCATTTGTCAACACTTTTTTTCAACTATTTTTCCACTTCTTTTACCCGACTTATGCACAAAGGGAATCTACCCGTAAATACAGGCAGATTCCCTTGTAATAATCACATATTCCAAAGAATCTGTTCTCACCTAATTGATACGATCTGACTAATATTACTGTCTTACGATCCTGATGCTTACCATCTTCTCGTCAACTTTCTTTTCCTTCTTTCCTACCTTAGAATAGAAGGTAAGCTTTACATAATATGTTGTATAAAGCTCGAAGGTCTTGTTGATAACAAATGATGTAGAGCTGCCTTTTGCAGTTCCCACCTTAGTAAATGAACCTGTAGTAGAGGTCGATCTTGAAAGAACGATTTTTGATACTCCATTAAGCTTAGGCCATGAAAGCTTATATTTCTTGTTGCTGGTTCTGTTTACAAGATTACCCTGTACTGCATCATTTTCAATACAGATAAAGTACTGCCATGCACTCCACTTGCCCTTCTTTGTCTTCTTTGCAAGCTTAACATAGGGTCTTACTCTGAACTTATATACAGTGTTTTTCTTCTTTACCTTGATCTGCTTTGTGAGGGCATTCTTGCCCTTGCCCTTGAACTTGTTCTTGCCGTCCATACCCATGCCTTCGATCTCAAAGCCATCTCCATCATAAATTGCACCAATGGTGAATTGCTTTGATGATGGCATAGGATTGAGCACACGAATAGTCTTGATCTTCTTTGTAAGTCTTCTGATTCCGGTAAAATGAGCTCCGAGATCCGTGCCAACTCCGGTACAGCTGTAGTCGTAAACAACTTGCCCTGTTGTAGGATCAACAGCTTCGGCATATGCAATGATATAGCACTCATTAAGATAACCGCCATTTTGAAGATTTGCCACAGCAAATTTGTACTTTGTCTTGTTACCTACAGGCATAGCACCTGCTTTACCATTGAATACATAATAGAAGATATAGCCTGTAGCACCGGGAACAGCATCCCAGGAAACAGTCGCTGAATCAGCATTACAATCAACAAGCTTGATGTTGGTAGGATTGGCTATAACTCCCGAACAAGGAAGCTGATTCTGCGTTTCATTCTCACCCTCCGCACTCAACATCTCCTTCAATGTGTCACCCTTGGCATCGCAATCCACACCTGACATAAATACAAAAGCAAATGTGAGCACTAGCAATACCGCCTTCAATAAATAATTCTTCACTATCATTCTCCTTCCGCCCTCGACGATAAATTATAAAAGCCGTATCGAATAGCACGATACGGCTTTACTATATCATTATTATAAATTCTAATCAAGTAAAAAATAATTCTTCCCATGTCACATCTTAACGCGCTATAAACAGCAAATGTTTATAGCTACAGTAAACTGTATTCACTCTTAAAGTACAGTCTTGGTAAGATCCATGATCACATTTTTAAGCATATTGTTGTCATATAGAGTGGTAAGGAACTGACTCTGACGTATCATTGCCGCATACTTTGTTCCGAATTCCGTAGCCATAGCGCAATCTACGATTATAAAGAATATCCATACGACTATTAAAGCCTTAACAAGACCTATGGCAGCGCCTCCCAAGCGATCCGCAAGATTGAATACCTTTAGCTCGTGGAACAGCTTTAGCATGAGTGCCGCTATCGCTGCGATTATCAATATCACAGCAAATGTAATAGCGTAGGCGATTCCATTTATGACAAGTCTCGCCAAAAGCTTCACTATATAGTCGATAAATGTATCTGCACCCACAACACTCTTTACATCTCCTGAATTGTTCTCAAGAAGAGAATTCTTAAAAAGCTCAGGAATCTTTAATTCATTTATGGCAGCTACCTGTTCAGCCTTGGAATTGTAATGACCATCGACATCCATAGATAGTTTTTCACTTATAGCATTTTCTACCTTGGTTCTTACCTTTTCATTCTTTTGTAGCGCACGGCTCAAGGCAGGATAACCGACATTAGTAAGTACAACCGCAACGATAAGCACAACTAGTGCGATCACAGACTTTACAGCTCCCCTTGCATAGCCTATGGCACCCCATATAAAAAACAGCAGGCATACCAGTGAAAATAGTAGATTCATTTATTTGACCTCCGTTGTTTCTTCTTTGTTGTAAATAAGCTTGATAAACTCACTTCCACCTTCATAAAGAGCAATATACTCCTTGGGATTGGCAGTAGGTATGAGATTCACAAGCCTCTTCGGAAAGCTATAGGCAAAGACAGTCCTTCCGCTGTAATCATATATTCTGCACTCCGAATCTCCGGTAACTATGATATAGTTTTCTGTAGAGCTTATATGATTGAAGGCTATATCCAGATCAATCTGACAGGTGAGCCTTCCTTTGTTGTTGTACGCTCTGATCTCATAAGCATGCATAGCATCTGATTGAGACTTGGCCGACACGCAGCCAACGTATTTTTGATTGTGGAAAATGCTGTTTATCTCCTCGGTATATTCAACCCTTGCAGTCTCCACCGGCTTTTCCCTCATCTCATAAAAGATAAGCTTATTGTCTCCGAAGGCACATACATTGTCATTGTCGATAAATGAAACCTTGGATACAAGGGTATCATTGTCAAGCTCAAAGCCTCCCATGAATCTGTCGGCATTCTCATTCTGTCCGACTTCACCAAAATTGTAGGTTCCAATCTGATTTTTTAAGGTCATACCGTCAAAATAAGCAAAGCTTACAAAAAGCTTCTTACCATCATCGGAAAGCGCTATATCTACCGGGAAACCACTGCTTTCAACAGTTGTAGATATCTCAGCAACCTTCTCTCCATTCTTATCGTAAATGATGATCTGATTGCCGACATCGCTCTCAAGAACCACAGCGAACACTCCCTGAAGTGCCACATCAGCATCTATGATATTGTACTGTGTGGTAATATCCTTAAGCTTTCCTTCCTTTCCGAAAAGATATGCTCTATCGCCATTATAATCAGCTACTACAATGTAATCACCCTTTACCGTTGCCTTCGGCATCTTCAACGCATAGCTTTCCATCCAAACAGTCTGATTCGTCTTGTTAATGTAGGAGACACCATCCCTCGAATACTTGATACAATTATCCGAATACGGCATATATTCTACATTCATTGCATCATCAAGCTCGTAGGATGCAACCACTTCATAGCCGTTGTAATATCCGGTATTTATAGAGGTATATATTCCAAGTCCGCCCACCACAAGAATAAGAATGATAAGCACAACAAAAATAACCTTTAAAAATGTCTTCTTTCCGGTCTTTTCAGGAACCTTCTTTTCCTCTTCTTCATCCTCGTCAGAACCTTCTTCAGTCTGATCCTTGATATTATCCTTCAGGTCATCGAAAAGCCCGTCATCATCCTTATCTTCCTTTTTCTTTTTCGGGATCAAAAGCTCTCTTCTTTTTTTGATGTCCATAAAAAACTCCCCTAATATTCTTTAACTCAATGATTTATTCTAACACTCAGTAAAAAAATAGGCAAGTTGCGATTTAACATTTTCTTCAGATTTATTTAATTGTTTTTTTACTCGATACCCCTTATAATAAATGTATCTGATCACAAGGAGATTTCACCAATGAATATATTATTTTTCCTGATGCCAAAGCACGAGGTAATCTATGTAACAGAAAACGACGACCTCCATACAGCTTTGGATACACTTAAGAATTCCGGCTACACCGCCATTCCCATTCTTTCAACAGAAGGCGGCTATATAGGAACCATCACAGAGGGCGACTTTTTGTGGTTTTTAAGGGAAAACAAAAATTATGATGTTGAAGCCTTAGGCTCTATGTCTATCATGGATATTCCAAGAAGAACCAAGGCAAAGCCCGTTACAGTGAAATCAAGCATGGAGGATCTGACCCTTAGAGCTATGGATCAGAACTTTATGGCAGTTATTGATGACGCCAAGCACTTTATCGGCATCATAACAAGGCGATCACTTCTTGAATACGGTTATTCGATGTTACCCAAAGCAAAGGAAAATGAAAAAGAATAGCAACAGTCCTTTGCCAAGCTTTAAGGCAACGATAAGCAAAGCCGCCAAATACTCAGACAATAATAAAGAACAGTACCTCCGATATTCATCATCGGGCGGTACTGTTCTTTTTCTCATAGTTTTATTTAGCATTCAAGCCGGGCTGATTCGCCTTGACTTCAGCCTTCTTTGCCTGAGGCTTAGGCTCTCTCTTTTGCTTGGCCTCTACAGCTCTCGCTGCGCCGTAGGCTTCAATACCCACAAATTTCTCTGAGCCGGCCTTTGCTCCTCTTGCCTTGTTGATATCATCTATAGTCCTGCTTACAAATCCCCGAAGCTTAGGCATATTTTGTGAAACGATAGCCAGTGCATCAAGGGCATTGTCAAATCTAGCCTTACCATTGGTTGTAGATCTTACCTTCATCTTATCGCCCATATAATTTTGAACCGATGTTACCAGATCCATATTAAGACCTACAAGCTCTTCAGCACAAGCTGTCTTGTCTCTATCAAGGGAAAGGTCATATTTTGCCTTAAGGTCAGCTACACGCTTTACAGCATTTGCATAAGCCTGATATTCCTTACTTCTGCCCTCAGAGCTCATCATACTCTTTGAAAGCTTATTCATATCATCAAGATATTTTTCCACGTTGAAATAATTTACCTTATAGGGCTCTCCGAAAAATTCAACAGCAGTCTTTGCAAGGTTCTCAGGACTTGATAAAGCCCTTCGGATAGTCTCCTTATTCTCAAAGATCTTATCAAATTCCGCATTGTTCTGCTTCATGATATCAGCAAGCTTATGTATTCTATCAACCTTGAACTCGTAGCCGCAATTCTTTAATGAGTTGGCAGCAACAGCCTTGATCAGGCAATCCTTCTGATGATTGATATCCGAATGATATACATCCCATCCTGTGTGAAGCTTGATATAATTATCAAAGCTCTTGACCTTCTTATCTACCGGAATATCCTTACTCAAATGCAGTGAAGCAGTTGCCTCAAGCTGATCTTTATATCTCTTCTTACCTTCACCATCAAGCCATTCACCTGCACCACCTGAAAAGCTGAGCTCGGTATCAAGCTTCTCCCTGAGCTCCACCATCATATTCTTCTCTTGTTCGCCAAACTGATTGATGATCGGCTCGCTTCCTTCCCTTACACATGAGTTGTAGAAAGCATTATAATAATTCAATTCAAGCTCGTCCAGAGCTGCCACTTTATCATTTCTGTTGTTCTTGGTCACAAGGGAATCTATGACCTTGGTTCCCGGTGCTATATTATTCTTCTGAAGATAATAGGCTATCTCCTCCTCTGTCTTACCCGTCTTTGAAAGGTACTCTTCAATAGAGGAATCCAATGTGAGTCCTGATTTTTTAAACAACTCCTTGGTTGCGGCAGGCGGATTGGCATAGCTTGTTAATGAACCGTTCAGTTGCTTTGAAATGTTCGTAAGCATCTGAGCCTTCGCACCTACAACGCTTCTCCAAGCCAAAGCATCAGCCTTCTTTACACCGAGCTTTCCTTCAGCTTGAAATTCAGTGCGGTATGTAGCATCTTCCTTCATCAGATCGACAAGGTTCTCAGCTGTTTTTCTTCCAAGCATTGAAAACAACTTCTTCTGTGTCTCAATATCAGCTTTTGTGATATACGTATTCGCAAAATCTTTTATGATCTTATCTATAAAGCTGGTTGCTTCAGACTGATTACCATATAGCTTATCTCTCATTTCATCCTTGGTACATGCTTCAACAATGAAATCAAACTTCGCCTCCATGGTCTCGGCTTTGATATAACCCATTCTCAATTCATCGATCAGCAGATCACTTTTATCCTGACGCTTTAACCCTTTCTTATAACGCTCATCAACAGTTTTAAGGATATTCTCTGCCTCTCTCTTCCTTCTGTTCTTTACATACTTCTCGCCTACCTTTTCAGGCCAGTCCTTAAGACTTTGGAACGAATATTCTGAATGGTTCTTTTTTGCAACTTCATCTACAGCCTTTCTCTTTTCTCCAACCACACCATTCTTTTTATAATAAGCTTCGGCACCGCTTCTCATCCATGCCTTTCCGCTTTCCTTAACAAGATCACCCTTGATATTGGAATCAATAAGCTTTCCCGCTTTAGGATCTATTCTGTTAAAGTAATCATACACCTTCTCGTTAGCTGAAGTCTTTTTATTTTGTAAAAATTCCTCAACCCGCGACTTGTCGACTCCACACTTAAGGGCATATTCCTTCATGGTTGTCTTTTTAGTGATATTCGCCGCCTTGAAAAGCTTGTTCTCAATGCGATCATCTCCGTTTAAAGCCATCTGAATCGCGCTGTTTACCGCATTGATAGCGAAAGACTCCATTCCTACTCCGGTCTGATCGAGCAACCACTTCCTTACCTTTTCACGCTGTTTGGGATCTTTCGGAAGATCCTTCTCATCAACAGAGCTATACTTCATCTCCATAGCATTCTCTCTGTAGCAATCGTAGTTATTCTCAGCACCTATATCACCCATTGTTTCCATGACAAGCTTTATGGTCTCGGGAGAGCCCTTTGTGATATACTTATCCGTGAATGAATCTATCAGCTCACTAAGCTCGTCAATCTCTGCATCGGGAACATTTACGTCCGTCATATTCCTGGCGGTAATAGTCTTTCTCGCATCCACTAAAAACTTAAGTCTCGATGGTATATCCGTAAGCTGCTCATAAAGAGGGGTGAAGACCTTTCCGACATATTTAAACTGTTTCTTATCAGAAAAATTAAACTCCGATAATTTCTCAACAGCATTTATTTCCGACTTTTTTAACTTCTTCTCCTCAAAGAAAGCTTTTCTGGTCTCATTTCTCCAATTCACCAAATCCATCGTCTCAATTTTGGTTTTGGGAGTATGAGATATGACATTCAAAATATCCCATGTTATATCCTTGATGGCAATATGACCCATGGCAGGCTCTCTTGTTGAAAGCAGGAACATGGCTGTAATATCCTCATTCTCTTTCCTTGTACCCTTAGGAAGCTCTTTAAGAGCTTTTTTGAACTCCAAAAAGCACTCATGATCATTCTCGACATTCAGTCTATTAAGGGTATCTAATATAGGCTTGATTACTTCCTTGTTACCGGGTCTTATATAGGTCTGCTTAAAATCGTCATTGAGATTATTGAACTCAGTTATCTCTTTTTCGCTTACAGCCTGCTTTGCCTCTTTTTTCATATTGAAGCGCTTTTGTACATCCACTAAAAACTTAAGCTTCGAAGAACCATCATTAAGCTTATTATACTGAGAGGAAAGATCCACCTCATTTTCCAATCCATCATCTACTGCGTTGATATTGTCTACTTCTTTCATTACTTATTCCTCCTACAGAATGGTTGATCATTTTATCTAATCAGCATTCTATCATATAAAGCGCAACAAAAGCGCACCGCAGGAAACATCATTTTTTATCCTTTGAAAGAATATACTCCGCCTCTGCCTTTAAAAGCTCATTCCACTTGTCAAGGGGCGTCTCTCCCATAAGCTTTTCGATCTCCTCTTTCGTCCTAAGCTCTCTTAGCTGGACCTGATGATTTTCCACAGGTATATAGCTCACCTTATCTTTATTGAAAACCGACCTGAGCACATAATAATCAGGGCTCTCACTTGTTCTCATGGCAATCCTGGTGATATCGTCCACCCTGCAAACTCCTATGGTTTCGCTGAAAATGATCTGCTTTTTCTCAAACATATCTATACCTCTCTAATGTAATTAGAGACAGAGGTTTATCCTCTGTCTCGCATTTTTCATTTACATTTTATCCGCAAAATACTCCACTATCTCAGTGTAGCCCTCTGCCTCAAGCTGTTCCTTCTGGAACTTTTTATTCTTTTTCATCATGACCACATTCACAGTCTTTCCTTCATCACGAAGTGCCTTGGCCTCTGAAAGCACCTTGGAAAGCTTATCGGCAGGCATATTCTTTTCCACCAAAAGAGCCTTCTTATCTGCTGTTCCGGGAACCTTGAAATCCTGCTCTAAAAGAAGCATAACGATCCTTTCAAAGCCTATTGAAAAACCGCAAGCCGGAGTAGGCTGCCCTGTAAATCTTCCGATCATCTCATCATAGCGTCCGCCGCCTCCTACAGAACCGCCAAACTCGTCCATAGACACCTCAAAAATAGGACCGGTATAATAGCTCATACCACGCACGAGAGTGGGATCGAATGCCATCTTGAAATCAGCAGCCTTGAGTCCATCCACACTTTCAATGATAGTCTTAAGTCCCTCGGCAACCGCAGGATCAAGATGATCACCAAGAGTCTTCACAAGATAATCAATACCGGCGATATCCGAGGTCACATTCTTATACAGATCAAGGTATTTTGAAACTGACTCCGAAGAATAGCCCTCCTTTATAAGCTCGGCCTCAACACCCTCAAGACCTATCTTATCCATCTTGTCAAGGATGATAAAGACGATATCATACTGATCCTCGGCAAATCCCGCATAGGCAGCCATAGCCTTTAATATCCTTCTGTCATTTATACGAATGGTGAAATTCTTAAAATCAAGTCTTCCAAGAAGGGTTGTTGTTGCAAGTATCAACTCGATCTCGGCGATATTACCTGCTTCTCCAAGGATATCTATATCACACTGCATAAACTGACGATAACGACCTCTCTGGGGTCTGTCAGCCCTCCACACATTGCCCATCTGCAACGCCTTGAAGGGCGAGGGAAGGTCATTTCCGTTGTTGGAATAATATCTTGACAAAGGAAGGGTCAGATCATAGCGAAGTCCGCCATCTACTACATCAGCCTCTGTTTTAGCCTCATCAAGCTTTAGCTTATCTCCCCTTTTAAGTATCTTAAATATAAGCTTCTCGTTCTCTCCCCCCTGCTTGCTTGAGAGATTCTCGATACTCTCAACACAAGGGGTCTCAATAGAAGTGAAACCAAAGCTCTTGTAGGTCTCCTTGATAAGACCTATACAATAATCTCTGATCTCCATCTCCTTTGGTAATATATCCTTCATGCCGTTTACCGGCTTCTTTTTCATAGCCATCATTTACTCTCCTGTACTTTATTTATCTGCTCTACGATATCCGTAGTATGTATCACATTCTGAAAAGCAAGAAAAACCCTCATATCGAATTCCTTGACCTCATCTATCATCATCTCAGTCGCCTTTTCATAGGGAAATGCTTTTCTATAAGGTCTGTCTGACGAAAGAGCTGCAAACACATCGCAAACTCTAAGTATCCTCGCGCCCATGGGAATATCTTCCTTCATAAGATTGAAGGGATAGCCCGACCCATCATAGTTCTCATGATGATAAAGAACCATCTCAGCAATATGCTCCGGATAGCCCTGCTCTATAATGATATCATGACCCAGCTTTGCATGCTGCCTGATATATCCCATTTCCTCGATATTCATAGCATCCTTATTTCTACCGTAAATGTAATTGCTGATCTTAAGCTTCCCAATATCATGGAGCATCCCCGCTATCTCTACATCATGACAGAAATTGTGATCAAACTTCATCTCTCTGGCGACCTTCCCCGCCAAAAGAGAGACACACATACCATGTCTGATCTCATTCTTAAGATCATGCACCAGATAGCTCGCATGTTCCGTAGGAATATCCTCAAACTCAACATCTATGATATTGAAATCTTTTGTTCTTGTTGATTCGTCCATAACGATACCTGCTCATAGTAAAAATCATCGTAGCTACTCTCTACTGCTCAAAACAGCTACAAACCATCTACATCTTAACAAAGCGCAAAGAATAATGCAATAGCTATATTTGCTTACTATTCAATCCAAACGCAAATAAACACTTTACTTCTTCACTTTAACCTTCTTAACCAAGCTCCATTTTCCATAGACCTTCTTTTTATCCTTGCCGCTGTTATATGCTCTTACTCTCACATAATAGGTCTTGTTCTTTTTCAGCTTTGCGACGCTAACATTGAGCTTTGTGGTGGTTATTGTCTTTTTGCTTTTTGTAAATTTACTGTTTAATGCTATCTGCACCTGATAGCCCTTGGTGTTCTTTAAGCGTTTCCACTTTAGTTTGATCGTCTTTGTTTTGAGATTCTTTAAATATGTGATGGCTGCTTTTACAGGCGTTTTCACAGTCTCTGTTTTTACCGTATCTTCTTTAGTTTCAGGAGGCTCAGCTACAGACGCTTCTGTTGAGTCAGAAGACTCAGATGAAGTAGCCTCAGTTGTTGTAGGAAGCTCGGCAGCATCCTTAGTGTCAACCGTCGGTATCCCTCCATCACCCGAAGGCTCGGTCTTAGCAGACTCCGTAGTATCCTGTTCTTTGGAAGAGGTCGGAGTCTCAGATACATAAACTGCCGAATAATCAACTTTTTTATTTACCGCAGTTATCTCTTTATCCCAGTTCGAAAATTTATAATTCACGCCACCGGCACTATAATCGGAAGCTTCGGGAGGTGTCGGTATCTCCCCGGCCAAATAATGATCCTCACCTAACACTCCACCATCAGCTCCGCCAAGGAATCTAACCGTATAATAATCTATCCTTAGCCCCGCATATGAATCATCCACCGTAATATCCTTATAGTACTTTGAATCAATGTATACCGAATATGTTCCGTATACCAGCTTTGAACCATTGGCAAATGCTTCTCCATTCACATTTTTATAGGTGATCACCGGAGAGTTCTCAACCCATTTTTCATCATCAAGATATACCTGCGTTTCTACAGTCTTTGATTTATCTTCTACCTTTACATTGACAGTTGCATATTTTGCTTTTTTGTGATTCCAGACCTTTATGGTGCATTCACCAACCTTTTTGGCAGTGATCACAGCGGTCATACCGCTTGAATCCGTTTCATCCAAAGCGACGGTAGCCACATCCGGATCAGTATTTTCAAAGCTTACCTTTTGCTTTGCCCCCGCCGGAAGAACCTTTGCCGTGATAGCTTTAGTTTCACCTTTCTTCAGTGTCACAGAATCCTCGTCAACCTCAACACCCTGAACGGCATCATATACGATCTCATTGGAATAAGCCTTTATAGAAAGAGCAGCTTTTTTATCACTCCATAAACTATTCTTTTCATAACCATGGAAACCGCAGGCCTCCTCAGGAAAGCTCTCTATTCTTCCATAGTCACCTTTTTCAGCGTCTTTAGAGGTCGAACAATAAACATTGGTTCCCTTTTCAGTCTTTATGCAGACAGCAAACCTTTCACCCTCCTCTACCGTAACAGGACTTGAAAGCTTTTGTTTATAGAAACCCGCAAAGTCTGTGGTACAGCTTGTAACAGCCTCCATCTTATCATTATTAAGTCTATAGTTATCCTCTGTTTTTTTTGCTGATAATACAGGATCCTTTATCACAGATATTTCATAAGAGGCATTGGCCGTAGTCCCAACGCCCACAAATTCTATGGTCTCATCTTTGTCTGCAGTAAAAACCTGCACATAATAATAATCATCATCAGGTTTATATACTGCTCTTCCAAAATCACTTCCATCATATTGATATATACCACTGTTTACAGCTTTATCCTCGAACTCAAAGGCAATAACATCTGTGTTGTTTGCCATATTATAATAGCTTATCCACACGAAGCCGTCTGAATCAGCAGTCCCCCATGAATTCTTCGCAAGCCATGCACCATTCTTTTCCGGTTGAACCTTGAAGTTTTCCTTTGGATATTCATCATCCCATCCAATGATCTCAACCTCATGGGTAGCAGCTTTATCGGCTCCATTTGGATTGTAATATGTCTTTGTTCCATCAACAATCTGAAAATAGTTACTGCTTCCATCTGTCTTGGTCTGATCGCAATATAATCCGGCAGCTACTCCACCATAGGTATATACAAGCTTTTTCACAAGCTCAATATTGCTTTCATCATCATACGTGGCTTTAGCATCGCACACCCTAAAGCTCTTTAAACTATAATCAGAAGCAAAGCAGAGATTCTCATCAAGTGCATAGGTCTTGTTCTTTGCCGCTGCCAAATAGGTTTCATAGCTTTCAGCACAATCTATAGGAGTAGCTCCGTTAGCCGCCTGCCAACCTGCAACAGCAGCCAACCCTCCAAAATCAGCCATCAAAGAAAAATCAGTAGTAGGTGTGCCATTATCATCAGCCGCAATATAGTTTCTATCTTCCTCTATACGCTTATCACCCTTGTTCTCACTGAACATAAAATATAGAAAATGAAGCTCGGAAAGATCGAGCGTTTCATCAGCCAACCCGGATTTTATCAATGAAGATTCCATAGCTGCAAGGCCTGCAAATGCCCAACAACTTCCAATAGTTCCCTGATTCTTCACCGATGTAACAAAGCTTTGACCTCTTGGATCATAGCTTGTCGGATATGATGAAGACCGTCTTCTTCCGTCATTTATAAGTATGGGAGTATCACCTAGATCAAGAGCTTCACCACTTCTTCCCATACCATACCCGGATACATCGCAGTCGCTAACGATATGGTAAGCATCGTCATCATTGTAGGTTTCAGGAGCAGCAAAAGCAACACGAGACATTGATCCCGCCATCAAGGAAAAACATAGTATTATACTCAAAAATCTCTTTATCATACTGTGTCCTTTCCGCTTTTTCAGCTCCAAATATTTCAAAGCTTTACTTCTTCCTCACTGAATATCCAAAGGTTCCAAGCTCTTCACCCAAGGAATAATACCTGCCATGAGAATAAGCAATAAGATTCGCTTTATCCAGTCTCAAGGTTCCCTTCTCATCAAGAAGCTCTGGGCTTACATCCACAGCCAGTACATTTGCCATAAACATATCATGGCTTCCAAGCTCCTTTATCTCAGTTACTTCGCACTCAAGATTTAGGGGACTTTCCTTGATCAAAGGTGCCTTCACATATTTAGCGGTCTCTTTATGAAGACCACAGACCTCAAACTTGTCCTCGTCCTTTCCAGACCTGACACCGCAATGATCGGTAGCTTCCAAAAGCTTTTCTGTTGTAAGATTTATCACAAACTCTCCGGTCTTCTTTATCATTTCATAGGAATGTCTCTCTTTTCTTACTGATATGTAAACCATAGCAGGATCCGAGCATATAGTTCCGGTCCAGGCAACTGTAAGCACATTGTCATTTCCCTCTCCATCAGTCACACTGACAAGCACCGCAGGCAAGGGATATAAAAGATTTCCCGGCTTCCAAATTTCTTTACTCATGTCTAAAACCTCCTCATTGAGCTATATGCAACCTTTAATGATTGCTTTTCTTTCGAGTATAACATAGGCACTTGGTATTTGCAAAGAAATAAGACTAAATTAAATTTCCCCATATTACCTATAATTTTAAGGGTTGTATAATTAGCATATATGATGTATATTATCTTTTTGTAATACTATCCTAAGAGGAGGAAAGAAAATGAAGAAAATACTTACTATTCAGGACATCTCGTGCTTCGGAAAGTGCTCCATCACCGTTGCGCTTCCAATCATATCAGCTATGGGGGTAGAGACAGTTATTCTGCCCACCGCAGTTCTTTCAACACATACCATGTTCCAGGACTTTACCGTAAAGGATCTGACTGACCAGCTTATCCCTATTACCGAGCATTGGAAATCGCAGAATATTGAATTCGATGCAATTTATACCGGTTATCTTGGCTCACCAGAGGAGATAGAGATCGCAAAGAAGATATTTGCAGATTTCAAGAAGGACGATACCTTGATCTTTATCGATCCTGTTATGGCAGACAACGGAAAGCTTTATCCTGCATTTGATGAAAACTATGCAAAATTGAACGCAGGTCTTTGTGCTCACGCAGATATCATCGTACCCAACATCACCGAAGCGTGCTTTATGACCGACACAGAATATAAGACAGAATATGACGAAGCTTATATTAAAGAGCTTCTCGACAAGCTCACTAAGCTTGGATCAAAGATCGTAGTTCTTACCGGAGTATCGCTTTCAGAAGGAAAGACCGGAGTATATGGCCTTGATACCACAACAGGAGAGCACTTCATCTATCAGAATGACAGGATTGATGCAACCTTCCACGGCACCGGTGATGTTTTTGCCAGCGTATCTGTAGGTGCTTTGATGAGAGGAAAGTCTCTTAAGGATGCATTCGCTCTTGCTGCCGACTATACAGCAGAAACCATCAACGCAACACTTAAGAATCCTGAGAATCCCTGGTATGGTGTTGATTTCGAGGCAACCATACCTGAACTGGTTAAAAGGCTGTAAGGGTTCACAATTCGCGCGAGCAGTTATTACCAATTCCATATAAAGCAAAAACGGGCTCAAAGCCCGTTTTTCTATGTCCTTCCTTTGCAAGTCGTATTCGGTATCCCACCCCGATACCATTGCTTGTCGGTTAAACCTCTTCTTCATCGGCCTCCAGCAAAGCCTGTTCGTAACGATCAAGAATAAGCCTTTGAATATGCTCTCTCGTTGTCGAATTGATAGGATGCGCTATATCCTTGTATTCGCCATCAGAAGCCTTTCTGCTTGGCATCGCGATGAATAATCCTTTCTCTCCCTCTATAACCTTGATGTCATGAACTACAAACACGTCATCGATAGTTATGGATACAACGGCTTTCATCTTGCCTTCTTTTGCGACCTTACGAACGCGTACGTCAGTTATCTCCATAAACTGACCCCCTTTCCTCATCTTCCACAAACATCTGCTTGCAGATTATTTAACGGAGTCCGACCGGGCTTTCGCCCGATCAAACACCATTCTGTTACCGTAACCCCTTACAATAACAGTTCCCCATAAGCTGTGATCCCACAAACTAACTCGGATCACGATATCACCCAACATCTCCAAAAGGACTTAAAGTGCATAGCGGAAATTCTTCTCAACTACTACCTTTATCTGTCCCGGTTCTGCGGAATGAATTGTGTTAGCCCTTAATGTATCACGACTTTCGACGATGCAGTTCTCGATGTAAGAATTGTCACCGATATGAACATCGTTAAGAATGATCGAATTCTTGATAACACAATTGTTGCCAACATAAACCTTCTTGAACAATATAGAATTCTCAACAGTACCATTGATGATACAACCACTTGAGATAAGAGAGTTGTTCACAATAGCATCCCCATTGTACTTCGCAGGAGGAAGATCCTCAACCTTTGAATAAACATCGGGATGAGTCCTGAAGAAGTAATCTCTGATATCCTTCGACAGGAAATCCATATTGGTCTTGTAATATGAATCTATCGTGCCTATATTCCTCCAATAAGAGTCCATCTTATAGGCATATATCTTCTTAACATTCTTGTAGCGCACAAGAATGTCTTTAACGAAATCGCTTCTGCCTTCCTTGGCAGCTGCCTCCAAAAGTTCGATAAGCTGTCTTCTTCTGATGACATATACACCAATAGAGGCTGTGTTGGTCTCTGCAACAAGAGGCTTCTCTTCGAAATCAAGAACCTGCATGTTCTCATCAACCTTAACTACACCGAAACGGCTGATATCGTCTTCATCAGGCTTGATATCCTTGCAAACGATAGTGATGTCAGCGCCATTTCTGATATGCTCTTCAAGAACCTTGTTGTAATCGAGCTTGTAGATACCGTCACCTGAAGCTATCACAACATAAGGCTCGTGGCTGTTCTTTAAGAAATTGATATTCTGATAGAGAGCATCTGCTGTACCCTTGTACCAGTAGTTGTTGGTGGCTGTGATAGTCGGAGTAAACACATAAAGACCACCTTGCTTTCTACCAAAATCCCACCACTTTGAAGAGTTCAAATGCTCATTCAGTGAACGGGAATTGTACTGTGTAAATACGGCAACCTTCTGGATGTGAGAGTTGGTCATATTACTGAGGGAGAAATCGATCGCCCTGTAGCTTCCGCACACCGGCATAGCTGCCACTGCACGCTTAGCCGAAAGCTCGCCCATCCTATTGCTGTTACCACCTGCTAAAATAATACCTATCGCTCTCATGCCAGATCACCTACCTTTATCAAACTAGAACCACTCTTTAAGAGTCCGTCCGGATAATCTGACAGAGCAGTCTCTCCGAATATAGCAGTGTTCTTGCCAACTGCCACATCATCAGGAATCACAGAGTTCTCACCAATAGTTGCAAGTCCGAATGCATAAATGTGAGGTGCTATATCGTTGGGAGCCTCCTCGCCAACACCAAGCTTCACATTCTTTCCGATCACGCAGTTCTCAGCGATAATGGACTTCTCGATGACAGCTCCGTCCCCTATAACAGTGCCATTCATAATGATAGAATCCTTGATAACTGCTCCCTTGCCGATAGAAACGGCAGAACCGATAACAGAATGCTCAACATCACCGAATACTTCGGTTCCCTCACCTATGATACTCTTTGAAACCTTGGCTTCATCGGAAATATACTGAGGCGGAAGTGAATCGCTCTTTGTATAGATCCTCCAGAATTCCTCGTAGAGATTGAACTCAGGTATAATGTCAACCAGCTCCATATTGGCCTCCCAATATGAACCAAGTGTTCCAACATCCTTCCAATAGCCCTTGTAATCATAAGCACAGATCTTGCTACCCTTTTTGTGGCAGTAAGGAATGATATGCTTACCGAAATCGCATGAAGGCTCATCCTTCATCACGGTAAGAGCTTCCTTCAAAAGCTTCCAGTTGAAGATATAGATACCCATAGAAGCCTTGTTGCTCCTTGGATGCTCAGGCTTTTCTTCAAACTCGGAAATACGTCCCTCATCATCTGTAATAACAACACCGAAACGGCTTGCTTCCTCGATAGGAACCTGATAGGTGGCAAGTGTGATATCTGCTTTGCTTGACTTATGGAAATCAAGCATCACCTCATAATCCATCTTATAGATGTGGTCACCTGAGAGGATAAGTACATACTCGGGATTGTAATAATCAATGTACTCAAGATTCTGATAGATGGCATTGGCTGTTCCTGTGTACCACGAGCTAGAATCGCTCTTCTCGTAGGGAGGAAGAACCGTAACACCACCAATACTACGATCAAGATCCCAGGGAATACCGATACCGATATGCTGATTCAGACGAAGAGGTCTGTACTGTGTCAGCACGCCCACCGTATCCACGCCGGAATTGATACAGTTACTCAGCGGAAAATCAATGATCTTGTACTTTCCGCCGAAGGCTACAGCCGGCTTTGCAAGTCTGGAGGTAAGAACGCCTAAACGGCTACCCTGACCACCTGCAAGAAGCATGGCTATCATTTCCTTCTTAATCATATAAAAGTCACCCCTTTTTGCGCGATTTTCTCCATTATAACATCTTTCAACCGAAAAGGGAAATAGTTTTTGTCTATTTTGTTGAAAAAAATAGTCCTTTTCGGGAATTTTTATAAAAAATAACAAGAGAAGGCATCAACAATGATACCTTCTCTTGTTGTATGTTTGTGAATATAACTATATTATTCCGGATCACATTTACTATTTTGATACACAATCACTCCAAGAACCTCACTAACCGCTGCCACAAATGTGCCGGTAGTGATTATAGCGCAATATATATACCGGTCAAAATATGCCAACACAATGTTGCTTATGATAAGCATTACAATTGATATATAACACTTTTTTCTCAGACTGTTCTTCTGATTGTCTGACAGTCTCTTATTCGGACAATCCACCGGAGCAAGAGATACGATCACGATTATCGAAAACACAAACAAGACTAACCATATTATTCTTGACACCCTGCCGGCTATCAAG
This sequence comes from Lachnospiraceae bacterium, assembly GCA_017540605.1. Lineage (GTDB taxonomy): Bacteria > Bacillota > Clostridia > Lachnospirales > Lachnospiraceae > RGIG6919. Next base: position 17,843 of record JAFYAS010000009.1, read on the forward strand.
GGAACAATTCCTGTAATCACCATTACTATACCATAGGAGATGCAGTAACACATTCTTTTTGTCGGTGCATGAACTCCTCCTCCAAAACTGCGAAGTGGTGCCATGGTCATATAAAGGATGAGACCATAAAGCACATCTTTAAAGAACACTCCGCATACCACAAAGAACAAGAAATAGATCACATTCTCAAGGAAATATTCAAAGAGGTAGTTGTAGATAGCAACTTCTTCCTGTTTTATAGCTCCAACATCAAACATAATAATAGCAAATTTATTGGCAGATTTAGATATCATTATGAATCAACAACCTCCCCATCCTTAAGTTCAATCACCCTGTCACAAGACTCTGCCACATCCTTATCGTGAGTAACGATAACGACAGTCCTACCCATTTCATTTAGCTTCTTAAAGAGCTTCATCACCTCTTTCGCATTCTCTGAATCCAATGCTCCGGTGGGTTCATCTGCAAGTATCACAGACGGATCATTGACTATGGCTCTTGCTATTGCTACCCTCTGCTTTTGCCCGCCCGAAAGCTCTGATACCTTTTTCTTTTTTAACTCAGTCATATCAACAGCTTCAAGGGCTTCCAAAGCTATCCTCTTTCTTTCCTTCTTTGGTTTCTTGTTTTTACCCACAGCAAAGTCAAGGGGAAGCATCACATTCTCAAAGGCTGAAAAGTCCTCTATCAATGCATAGTCCTGCATCACCATACCCACCTTCTCATTTCGAAGAGCTGCCATCTTCCCTTCAGAAAGCTTCTTTACTGATATGTCATCGAGCTTGTATTCCCCATCCTCGTAGGTATCTATCATGGCTATGATATGAAGAAGTGTTGACTTACCTGCCCCGGACTTTCCGGTAATAGCCACAAGCTCACCATCCTCTATCTTTAGGCTTACATTCTTTAATGCGGTGAATTCATTGACTTTCTTTTGATTATATACCTTTGTTACTTCATTTAAGGTTATCATAAGCTACTTCCTTTCCGAAATATACTTTTCAATCCGATCATTGATAATAGTAACTGTTTCATCAAGTGTACGCTCTTTTTGAAAATATTTTCTTGCCTCTTCATTAATGATATCCGAGAGGCTGTGTTCCCATTCACATATCCTATGTGTATTGTTTAATATTTCTATAAAGGCATCAATATCATCATCTGATAACGGTCCCTGAACATATCCCAAATCCGAATCATCATCAGCATATTCAACGGAAATCGGAGATACTGTATTTCCCTCTTTGTCAATATAGGTCTTTTGAGCCTTCATCGCTTCTATGTACATATCGAAACAATCTTTCCTTGTAGGAGCAAATGTGTAAAAAGGGTACATAACTTTATATTGGTGATCCTTTGACATAATGATCTTAAGATAATTCCATGCTGCATCTTTGTGTGTCGATGATGATGACATTCCATATTGCTCTTTTAGTATAAATTGCGATCCTTGTCTATCCTTGCAGGGATAACCTATGGGCACAGTCTCCACCTTCAACCTTCCCCGAAGAGCAGCTATATCCGGAGCTCCTGCACAAACCAGATTATCAAAGCACAACCGTCCGGAAGAAAACAGATCGCTCTTTCTCTCTCCGGGATTCTTTTCTCCCATATCATCAAGTCCTCGATCTGACAGCTCAAGTATCTTTTTGAATTCATCATTGTCAAATGATGCTCTTCCATTTTTCCAATCAATATAATCGTCAATGGATGAATAAGTGAAAAGCCCTAATATATTAGTTTTGGAATTACCGGGTATTATTTGAACATCATTACCTTTTGATTCTACATATGCGGACATTTCTGAAACGGTCCATCCTTTTTTGTCTCCTATATCCTTTTTTGAAGCCACAAGCGTGTTTATACCAAAGCTCGAAGCTGTGTAGTAAATTCTACCATCTGCTTTTATGGCATTGATCACAGGATCGATCAGATCATTCTCCGATATATCGGGATCCTTGTCGAAATACGGTTTAAGATCTTCAAAAAGCCCCAAGCTTATATATTCTCTTGCCGGAAGATTCCCCATATCTATGATATCAGGAGCCTTTCCCGTAGAAAGCTCTACAAGGAACCTTTTGTATTCATCTTCTGAATTGTATTCACGAATCTCAATCCTATAATCCGGATTTTCTTCTTCAAATCTTTTACGCGCATCATCAAAGCCTTCCCTGTTCTCAACAAGAAATGTTCCTATCGTTATCGGTATACGTTTATCCTCAGAACCTTCTTCTCTTTTCTCACATCCAATTAATGTAAGCATAAGAAAGACTATAATAGTTATGTTTTTAATCTTCATAAGCTTTATTCCTTATTCTGTAGAAGCAATTCTCTCGGAGGCTCCCTATTTAGCATGATTATCGGTACTATGGCTGCGATCAGACAATAAAACAAACCAATGATCACAACGGCCGTTACCTCATATCCGGTCACCTCCATCGCAGTTCCGACAAGCTTATTCTTCTCTTCGATCAATGCAAGTATAAATGCTATTAAGGATGAAAATACAGCTACTACAAAAGAGTTCATCACATTTAACAGGATCATCTTTTTCACAGACATACCGCACATACTAAATATGGCATATCGTGAAAGCATTCTTTTCAAGAAGATAATACTCCCTGAAATAGTACTGATAAAAGTCATTGTTAAAAGGAGTATCACAAGAGGGATATACAGCTTAACTTTGTCGAGCAAAACCTTTTTGGTCTCTTCTCTTATCTTTGATATATCCTCCATCCCCGAATATTCGCCATATTCCCTTAGAATCTTTTTATTAGCATCCACCTCATCATCTGTTATATCATTGTCAAACCTTATAAGGACATCTCCGTCTATGATACTTTGTATTCCCTTTCCTTCCGGAAGTAGCTCATTACCTGCTTTTATTTCATCCTGATTCATGATGATTGTAAATGTATATTCATCCAACACTCCCAGCTCATGAAACATTTTTCTGTAATCATCATAGATAAACCTTCCCCCCATGGTATGTCCCCAGATGGTAGCATCTTTTTTTAAGGTTCCTACTATCTCAAGCTTGAACTCTTCATCTGTCAGGGAATAAGCTGTCAGGATTGTTCCCGGAGCAAGACTCATCACATTTGAGGATACCACCACATGATAGACCGGATTGTTTTTATCAAAGGAATACTCAGAGAGCCATTTTCCTGATTTAAGCTCCGGCTTGTAATGATCGATAGCCTCTTTGTCATAGCTTAGAAAAAATGGATCATAAGTTGCAAAACCATCTGAGAGATGTAATGTTGCCATATGGTTAGCTATTACATGACATTTGGTAAGCTTAGATTCAATTTCTTCTGTATATTGAAAAGGAACATGTTTTTCAGAAAAAGTATCCACCTCCATATACAACCCTTCTGAATTCAGATAATCCCTAAAACTGATATAGTCACGGATATAGTAGGTTCCCATGGATACAGTTGCGATAATAATGAGCTGTGCCAATACAAGCTGTAAAAGAACCATCATATTCATAGCGAAATTCTTCTCATAATGGTAACCGATATACTTAAACATCATCCCCACCCCGCCTTCTTAAATTCTCTCAGATTTGAGATGTATCCAAAAACAATGACAAGTAGAGTGAAAGATAAAAATATCGTTATATAAACTACTGGTGAAAAAAGTGTTGAGCAATAGGGTAATAGAGTTTCGAGTTTCGGCAACACCAGTTTAACAAATATAATCAGGCTTACACAGTAGACAATAGAAGTAATCAAGATATATCCTGACAGATAGATCATTGACATATTCCTTTTATTTACACCTGCGAGCATATATGACCTTGTTATCTTTTTCCTTTTTTCAACAAAGTATGAAAGTAATAGGACAAGATTCACTACACTCAACAAAACTATAGCGATGGCAACCGCAAAGACCGTTGAGTACATTGTTCTTTTAGCTTTTTTCACAGAATCGCTTCTAAGAACAATCTTATCGCCGAATTTATCCGTGAAAATGTTATACAGATGTCCGAATGACGCCTCACTGATATATTCATTAAATGTGATCACAATGGAATCCATCTTAAAATCATCATCGAGAGAACTGTATGGTACTATAGGATTAACTGAGTAGGTTTGCCAACCTCCGATATGGTAATAATTATTTCCTACAATCACAACTCCGGTGGGATAAGCATCCCAGGTTGGCATAGTAAACCCAGGAGGGATATCCATCTTATTATGATCCCATACCAATGCAGCATTCCATCCTTTTGCCTCTTGTTCATCTGTCCATCCATCAGTATGTGATCCAAAAAATCCTCCCTCTATCAGATTCCTAAAAAACTCCTTCGGAGCTTTGATTCCTTCCTTGTCAAGTTCGATCTTAAACTCAAAATCCATCGGGATCTCATAGTGCCAATCAACCTTCTCACTTCCCATGGTGACAATGCCTATAGTGTTTCCACATTCTTTAAGCGTATCAATGTTTTTTATGATTTTATCCAAACACTCATCCATATCAGCTTTTGTCACATAATCATCCTCACTATTTTTAAACTTACATGAAAATTCATAGGGTGAATCCTGAATATCAGCAAAAGTAGTATGACCTTCACGTATCTGTCTGGCCATTTCATACTGAGCCATGATTGCAAAAGAAAAATGAATAACGAACACAGATATTGATGTTAGAACAATAGTAATGATTGCTATTAATGTATTATCCCGAAAGAAAGTCCGTATTTCCCTAAATACATACTTCATATTAAAACCTCAGACGATCATGTATATAAAATAATCCTAGTACGATCAACTTATCCAAAGTATTCCCTTGCCGAAAGGGCAAGGGAATATGTTATAAAAAAACTTAGTATGGATTAGGAAGTGATCCGTATTTTGTTTCGCTGTATCCGGAATATATTTGGGTGCTACTTCCCCAATAGTGAAGATATGCATCCGTATCCTCTATAATGTCAGAGGTTTGCCCATAGCTGCAACTTTTTGAATGGGTTCTCAAAACAGTTGATGAACCATATGATGTGCCTCTTCTCAACTTGGTGGTCATTGTGGCTGAATGATTGGTATTTAGGTTCCTTCCGGTAACATGTAATTCATAATCACCGGCAGTACCAAATGTTGCCAAAGTCAGACTTTGATATGCTCCGGATATGATCTTCACCTTGGCAGAAGCTCCAAGTCCCATAACAACTGCAATTATAGCAAAAGCAAATGCAAATGACAAACACGATTTAAATGCCAATCTCTTAAATGAACTAGACATAATGTTTCCTCCAATCCAAAACATAATCAATATCAAACTATATACTACTTTCAGGGCTTTCACCTGAATACTTTTTACTTTACCCTCTTTGCAAACTCAGCTAAGCCTTCAGGTTCTTTTTCCTGATACCATCCGAATTTGCATATCTCCGTAGCCATAGCTGAAGTGCATAAAGCCACAGAGCTGATAGCTGCCAACAAGAATGCAAGCTTATTACGCCATATCATTTCGCTGTCTCCCTTCTTTTTTATTTCAACATGTTGATAACGAAATGATACTGCTAATTTTAGTCCATGTGTCACTCGTCGCCTAAAAAGCAAAATAAATTACATCACACCCCTCTACAACAACTCATGTATATTATCTTGCAATTCAAGCATTCAATGCGCATAACCCGAAACTATATGATATAATGAGCGAAGGTGTATTATGCTTGCATGAAATGCACTTTTGCGAAAACCACACGGTGACGAAGTCAACGTGATATAATATTTTTTCAAAAGCTTCCACATTCATAGCCATTTTCCTGAAGGAGTGAATATATCATGATGATCAATATTGCAATATGTGAAGACTCAAAAAATGAAGTTGATCAATTAAACAAATACTTAATTGATTTTCAATTTCAGAATAATATTGATATAAACAAAGAGATATTTGAAACAGCTGAAAAGCTGCTTAATTCCTACCAAAAAGGAAAATATCACATACTGTTTTTAGATATAGAACTCCCGGGAATGAACGGAATAGATCTGGCAAAAAAGATCCGACAAATTCCTGATAAGGATGTATATATCGTCTATACAAGTAATTACCCGAAATATATGAGCAACGGCTATGATGTCAAAGCATTTCATTTTCTTCAAAAACCAATTGATTATCCCAAACTCTCAGAAGTGTTAATGAACATCTTGAACGAATATCAGGACAACACTTCTGTCATGTCTATTCACACGGGCAGAAATTCATCTATTGTCACTAATATAAAAGACATAGTGTATATAGAAACATCCGATGAAAGAAATCATGTCATCTTTCATCTTATTGACAAAGATGTTGATGGGATCCACCATATAAACAAATTAGAGGAATTGTTAAAGCCCCATCATTTTCTTCTGGCAAATCGATCCACCCTTGTAAATATGAAGTACGTAACAGGCTTCAGCCAGGATAAGCTTATGCTCCGGGCAGGAATTCCGATAAATCTTGGCAGAAATTATAAAGAGCAAATCTATGATTTCTTCACAGAAGAGATCGTACAGTTATAAGGAGAGCAGAAAAATGGTTTACATAGCAAGAATTATCACTCTGATATTCGATATGTTTTCAACTATCCTCTTTTTTAATACCATGTTAAAAAAGAAAACAAGCAAATTCATAAATCTTATATTGTGTACTATACTGGGAATCGAAATACTGTCAGGAGAATACCTATCGGCTATCACAGCCGGAAATAATTCTATCGGCAAAAACATATTGTTTGTCTGTTTTAATCTGCTCTTTCTGTTGTTGATCAGCTTTTGTTATGAATGCAGCGTTGTAAGACATAGAGTTTTTGCCGTTGTATCATACTATGCTCTCGGCGCCATCAGCGAGATATTTTTCGCCATTGTTTTTTTTACCATCAACAGTCAATTAAAAGAAAGCTCAAGCTTCATGATAGATACTGAGATCACCTTCGGGGCAAGTATAATAAACTTCCTTCTTGTTTGTATGATCATCACCTACAAAAAAAAGAAAAGCAAAGCTATGCCTATTAAGTACACATTGTTGGTATTTATTACTCCTATATCAACACTCTTGATAATGTTTATCATGCCACTTTATGTCCTTGATATAGCCACCTTCTCTTCCATGGTACTTCCCGGTCTTATCGGACTTTTATTTGTGAACATACTCAATTACTACCTTCTGGATAGCGTGCTGGAAAATCACGAAAAGGACAACAGAATAAAGACTATCGAACGACAACTTAAAGAACAGGAAGAAAAATATGATCAGCTTTCAGATGCATATAAACAAACAAGAAGAATCATCCATGATGTTAAACAGCACAACAACTACGTTATAGGATGCCTTGAAAGGAAGGAATATGACGACCTGGCCGATACCCTTCGAACCAATATAAAAGAGATTGAAGATAAATACATTTTCGCTAACACCGGAAATCTAGTCATAGATACCTTTGTCAACAATTTTGCGGCAACATGCAAAAAGTACGATATAGATTTCCAATTCGACCTTTCGGTAGATTGCGATAGGGTTCCCATACCGGATTACGACCTCTGCATCATCATAGGAAACCTTTTCGACAACTGTCTAAATGCTAACAATTCCCTACCGGATGGAATTCATAAATACATGAAGGTAATCATCGCAACCAAAGAAAACTTTCTTGTAATCAAGATCAACAATCCCATTATACCTGAAGATGTCAGAAGTGTTCATAACAATCTGTATCACGGTTACGGTCTTGAAAATGTAAAATTCATGTGCGAAAAATATATGGGACTCTACAATTGCAAGAAAAAAGAGGATTACAGCTCTACTGTCTGCATACCCATTCCTCAATCAGAAACCGGACTCCGCATACAACGTGCAACAGAGCCCGGTCTTAAATACGATATTAAGATGCTTAAGGATGATTGATGTAACTGTTCACTACAGCTCTGAACACTTGCTGATTATTATCACCCTTCCATCTTCCCGACAATACAGCTTTTTTTGCAAAAACAGATACCATATGACTTCACGCCATAGTATCCGTCATCGAGGATTCCCTCCTCGTATTTACGAGTCTTGATCTGATCAAAAGCTTCTTTGAGTCCATCTTCCATCTCATTAAACTTCTTTCTTACCTTCACCTCAAAGATAATGGCAGGATCCTTCGGGCGATCGGGGTAAAGTGTAATGTCAGGTCGGCCGATACCTTCTTCCCTATTTGACTGCGGAGAATAGTAGGGGACGCCATATAGCAGAGACAAGAAGAAGCCATGATAGAAGGATTCTTCACTGTCAAATGTGCTTATGGTCTTTTGAAGAAGTCCGCTTACATAGTCAGCAATAGCATCGGTGTCTCCATCCAAAACAGCCTTAACCAGAGCTGTTCTGTCGGTATCCTTCACCTGTTTTTCAAACAAGGTTCTGATATGATCCTCGTATATACAAGCTACTTCCATATTGGGTATCTTCATGGTCAGATAGATATCTTCACCTTCAAATCTTTCCGACACTTTCTTCATATACCCGGTAAAGAAGAGCAAATTCCAAAGCATCATTTGTAAACACTATACCACAAACCATATACTCTCACAATCAGAAAAATCGTGAAAATCCCCAAATGACAAGCCACTTTATGTATGTTATAATCGTATCAGTTTTTGAAGAAAGGAAAAGAGCAATGAATACTAATCGGAGCAAAACTTTTTTTACATATATCAGATTGTTTGTTTTTGGTTTTTTGATCGTCAACTTGATCTCGATCGGAATGATGCCCTCGGCAAGCGCCAAGAAGAAAAAATCCGAATGGGTCACGACCAAGGACGGCAATACTTATTACTACAATAAAAACGGTGTCAAATCCACCAAGAAAAGATCAAATATCAAGGGAAAGTATTACTGCTTCAATAAAGAAGGAAAGCAGCGTGTGGGTTGGATAAAGTTCAAGGATCATTATAGCTTCTACCGTATCAAGCCCGGAAAGAAGGGCTATATGGTGACAGATCAAACTGTAAACGGCATAAAGATCAACAAGAACGGCTGGGCCGTGGACAACCTTGACAAAGCAGCCCTCCTCGCCAAAGCCAATACAATCGTTTCTTCCATCACCAACTTCAATATGAGTCAGGCGCAAAAAAACAGAGCCTGTTTCGTATACATCAAGAACAATATAAGGTGGCTGGATCTATCCGATTTCAGAAAGGACATGAAGGATTGGGACAGATTCTATGCAAATTACGCACTCTTTAAAGGTCAAGGTGATTGTCATACCGATGGTTGCGGTTTTGCATATATGGCAACTGCCGCAGGAGCAAAGAATGTATACGCAGTTTCCTCCGGAGGTCATGGTTGGGTTGAGATAAACGGATCCTTCTACGACCCCAACTGGTCACAGCATGACAACAATGTAGATAAATTTTACAATGTGCCAAAGAAGCTGAGTGGAAAAGACGGACGCCCCTCATGGGCTAGCTGCAGAGTATATATAAAAAGAATCGATTAAGGAGACCACATGAATCATTTAGGCTTTATCACTTCATCAAAAACAAAAAAACTATTCACACTGTTCATACTTATTGCAGGCTTCATACTCCTGATGCCCAATCCAAAGGCACAAGCTCAAAGGAAGCGCGGTTGGGTCCAAAATACAAAAGGTCGCATATTCTATTATGACGGCGCAGGACGTAGGGCTCGCTCGAAAAAGAAACTGATCGGACGTCATTTTTACTACTTCGATACCAATGGAAGACAACATATCGGCTGGATAAAGATCAAGGATCACTACTGCTACTACAACCTGCAACGTGGCAAGAGCGGATACCTTGTAAAGAACAAAACCGTAAACGGCATAAAGATTGATGAGAACGGATATGCAGTTGATAATCTTGAAAAGGTCAGACTATTGGCAGAGGCCAATAGGATCGCATTTTCACTTACCAATTTCAACATGACACAAAGAGAAAAAAATATGGAATGTTTCCTTTATATCAAGGACAAGACCAACTGGAGAAATCTAAAGGGCTTTAGAACAGAGAACAAGGATTGGGATATATTCTATGCCGAGTATGCTTTATTCAAAAACACCGGTGACTGCTATTCAGGCGGCTGCGCATTTGCCTATATGGCCGCAGCAATCGGCAACAAAAATGTATATGCAGAATCATCCGGAGGTCACGGTTGGTGCACCATTGATGAGATGTTCTACGATCCCAACTGGTCTTGGGCACAGAAAAATGTAGACGATTACTTTGAGGTTCCCGCATCATTAAGCGGTAAGGGCGGAAGACCTTCTTGGGCTAAGCACAGACTATACAGGAAACGAATTGACTGATCTACTTTTTTAGCAGTTGAAAGGATAAGAAATGAAAACAAAAAAAACAAATCTCAGATTCACAAAGCTTTTGATCCTTTGCTTCCTAATGATCAATGTATTTGTACCTAAAATGAACACTCAGGTTCAAGCCAAAAAGAAATACAAAGCCGAATGGGTCACAGCAAAAAACGGACGTGTCTACTACTATGATAAAAAGGGCAACAAGGTAAACAAAAAGAAAAGAATGATAGGTGATAAGCAATATAGCTTTGACAAAGAAGGAAATCAGCGTGTCGGCTGGATCCAATACAAGGATCATGTGAGCTTTTACAATATCAAGCCCGGAAAGAAGGGCTATATGGTTAAAAGCGAAACCATCAACGGCATCGAAATAGACGAAAGAGGCTACGCTGTAACCAACATAGAAAAAGCTAAGCTTTTAGCCAAGGCCAACGATATAGCCTTTTCCTTCACAAACTTCAATATGACTCAGGATCAAAAGAACAAAGCCTGTTTCATGTATGTCAGAGATAAGACTGATTGGCGAAACATTGGCAGCTTTCAAAGCAGAAATGCCAACTGGGATCTTTATTATGCCTCTTACGGAATCTACAAAGGCTATGGTGACTGTTACACAGGCGGTTGCAGCTTCGCATATATGGCTACAGCTGTAGGCTCAAAAAATGTATATGCTGAATCCTCAGGGGGGCACGGCTGGTGCACCATAGACGGATACTTCTATGATCCCAACTGGTCATGGGCTACAAAGAGCGTTGATAAGTACTTCAAGATAACCGCATCCCTAAGTGGAAAAAGCGGACGTCCAAATTGGGCAAGACACAGGACCTACAAAAAAAGAGTAGACTAATAACGGAAAAGTAAAAACGGGTTGCTCGTTAATTGAGCAATCCGTTTTTTAAACACTTTTTATCTTTTTTCTTGGTATCTTCCTTCTTGCTACCTGAGGCTTTCTTGTCAGATGATGAAGACTTTTTTTCAGTCTTTGAAGAATCCTTCTTTGATTCTTCAGTAGTAGCTCCGGCAGTATCCTCTTCACTTTCGGCTTCAGAGCTTACCTCTTCAGTTTCTTTTACTTCCTCAGTAGCTTCTGCCTCTGTGTTCTCCGCTGTTTCACTTGCTTCCTCGGAAGTATCAGATACAGGACCTATATCCCCTGTTTTTTCTTCCGCCGTATCCTCTGACTTTTCTTCTGCTACCGTAGTTGCCTGTGTATCAGTGGTATCTGCCTTTGAATCATTACCACAGGCAGCAAGTCCTATACCCATAGACAGTACTGCTATAGCAAGCAGAATCCTTCTATTCTTTTTCATAGCCTCTATATCTCCTTCTTATTCTTTGAGAAATATCTGTAATGTCCCTTTGCTCCGTATGAGAACTTCCATCCCGCCTTATGTGTGCCTTCAAAGTTCGGATCAAACACATAGGTCTTCTTTCCCATCTTGATAGTCACCCACGCATGAGCTCCAAAGTCAGCAGGCTTTCCATCCTTTAAGGCCTGAGGCACATATCCTCTTACTAAAGTAGCCTTATAGCCAAGAGCCTTAGCCATCATAGCAAAGGTAGCTGCCTGACAATTACAATCTCCCTTGCCCTTTGTAAATCCATAATAGCTATAGTATTCAAGAGCTTCCTTGTCTGTTTTGATCGACTTGGAAATATTGACATACTTAAGACCGGCAGACCACTTAAATGCTTTCTTTAAGCAGGAAAGCTTTTTCTTTTCTGTAGCATTCTCCTTGGGATAGGCACCAAGCTTTTTAAGCTTCTTTACTGCCTGTGCCTCAAAAAGATCCCACTCGGATGTACCCTTGATATTCACATCATTAGGAATGGCACCATCCATATGATAAATGCCTGACTCAGTGTTATGAGTAAGGGATATCACGAAGTTATCATAATAATAGTTGTAGCCCTTGTATCTTTTTACGATATCCTCAGAAAGCTCCTCATCCTCTTTAAGATCAAAGGGGTTGCAGGAAGCAGTTGACCTTACCTTTAAGGGCTTTCCAAAAAGAGTCTCTATCTCTTCTGGCATAGTCTCAGAAAGTCTTCCGGCTTTAACACATTGCTGATATTCCTTCGACTTGGCATCATCATAAACGCCGTTCTTTTTATTAAAGAATACAAGCCTGGTATCTGTTGACCACAGCCCCTTCACATTGTGGCCGTTCTCATCAAAACCATACTTCTTGCCCTTAATAGCCTTTACCACAACCTTAGTTGTTCTCATTCCCGCAAAGCTTGATGCTTTATATGCCTTACCATTCTTTCCAAAGTAATATTTGAATTTGCCGTTCTTTCCTTCTACGGTCTTCCACGCATTCTTAATTTTTTTTCCATTCTTCAGATAGTAAAGCTCAAAGCCATCAAGATTTTCCTTTTTTTCAAGACCTGTATATTTTACTTCAGAATCATTCGACGCATGAGCATCACAAAAACCGGAAACAAATGCAAATGAAGCAGTCAGAACAAAAAGCGTCGAAAGCATTATTCCTTTTGATCTTTTCATGCCTTACCGCCTTTCAGTCTGTTTATCATCTCCCATATAGCCTCAGCTGAATTGAAATTCTCAGGAATGATATCAGCAGGTGTAAGCTTGATACCATAGGTATCGCTGATCTCACTTACTATAGATATAACAGCAAAGGATGAAATAAGCTTGTCATCCATCAATGCCTTCTCATTCTCAAAATCCACATCGGGACAAATATCCTCTAAAATCTCCATCAATTCTTCCATGATCATTCTCCTTTTTTCATAAGCGATTCTTTTAACGCCTTCCTGTCAAGCTTTCCGTTGGCTGTCACAGGCAAGGCTTCCATCTGTCTGAAAACATTGGGTATCATAAAGTCCTGCAGGTATTTTTTTGCTTCCTTTACGATCTCCCTCTTTGCTATATCCCCCTGATAAAAGCATACGATCTTATTCTTTGCTTCGTCAAATACTACACAGCTTCTCTTTATCTCATCGATCTTTTCCAAAGCATTCTCGATCTCGCCAAGCTCTATCCTGTGACCCATGTGCTTTATCTGAAAATCCTTGCGACTTGCGAAGCATAGGTTGCCATCTTCATCATAAAATGCCATATCTCCGGTTCGATAAATAGTTTCCATCCATTTTTTATTTAATGGATTCGGAACAAAGGCCTTTGCTGTCTGGATAGGATCATTGTAATACCCAAGAGCAAGGCAGGAACCGGCTACACATATCTCGCCCTCTTTGCCGTATTCTAATACTTCTCTATCATTTTCGTCAAGTAGAAATACCTTTTCATTGGGAAATGATTTTCCGATAGGTATCTTATCTCCGGCCTCGAATTCTCTATCTACCTCATAATATGTGCAGTTGCAGGTGATCTCTGTGGGCCCGTAAAGGTTTACAAATCGAACCTCCGGGTAGTAGGATCTCCAATAATTATAATGCTTTACAGGCATTGCTTCGCCGGAAAACATGATACGCTTTATAGCTTTTGGAGTCTTATATGAAAGTCCGTCAAGTATCGATACGATACTTAAAGCTGATACTGCCCAGGTAAGATTCGTCACACCTTTTTCTTCAAGAAAATCCATAAGCTTCACCGGCACAGAAAAATAATCCTTCGGGATAAGCTCAACCGTCGCTCCTGTAGCAAGGCCTGAGTACAGATCCTTCACCGACACATCAAAATCAAGCGGAGCCTGATTGCCGAGAACATCAGCTTCCGTTATATCAAAAATCCTTGTAAACTCATCGATAAAATCTATCACTGATCTGTGACCAACTACTACACCCTTGGGGATACCGGTTGAACCTGAAGTAAAAAGAACATATAGAGGATCAGTGTCGAGATGTTGCTTTTCAATGATTTTAAGAATACCTTCATCTTCCTGTCCCTTGATCAACTCTGAGGCATCGATTTTCTTCCCTGAAAACTCAAGACTATTCGCACATTCCTGATACTCCGATGTTGTCACAAGTATATCCGCCTCTAAAGTATTAAGTATCTGACTCAATCTTTTTTCAGGCTGCGCGGGATCAAGTATCACATAGAAACCGCCTGCAAATACAACTCCCATCATCAGCTCCACAGTCAGAACATTTTTCTCCATAAGAAGTGGCACAGGTTTTCTGACACAATCATAAGCGGCAAGACTTGTACCTACGATCCTTCCCCTATCATACAATTCCTTAAATGATATTGAAGTCTGTTCATCAGCAAAGGCGATTTTTTCAGGCACTCTCTCAGCCTGCTTTTTTAAGTACTCAAGTATATTGTTCATATCTATTTCTCCAATACATGGGCAAGAACCTCCGAAAATCTCCTTGCCGCATCACCATTCATATGCCCGTCATAATCTGTATATCCATTTAGATCATGATCTGTCATATCGTAATACTCTCCAAAATTGAAATTGATATAGTCAACTCCTGCCCCCGAAAAAAACTCTGAATAATAGTCGTTGAGAGCCTTTGAGCCATCCATACAACCATCAAGAGCATCATCAGAAAGAGGTGTTGTCACAGCTACAAATTCGATATTCTTCTCCTTACACAGATCAATGATGCTTTTAAGATCATCCATATTCTTTTCAATGATATCCTCAGGGAACCATTCGTCAGCATATTCATCCTCGAACTCGGAAGGATCAACAGGCTGCTGTTCTATAAAGCCATTCTCATGATATCTCTGACTATCTGTTGCAAAGCTTTCCGCACTATAGTCACTATTTATCTTCTTTCCTACCGTCTCCTTCGCATGACTCAGTTCGTAGGAAAGATCATATTCATACCATGGAAAAAACATGGTTCGAAGGTCACATTTCAAAACCGTATTTTTGAAATATTCAAGCTTTGATACTGACATAGGAAATTCGTGGTAAAAGAGCAGGTAATTGTTTCCCACCTCTTTTTCCCTCACGAAATAACCCGGAGATATCTCATAAACCACACGCTTTGGAGCATGACCCTTTTCTATCATAAGCTTCAAAAGATATAAAACATCCTCAGGATATTCTCCGCCCACACACAGATTGTGACCTGATCTTTTGGCCACTTTTTCTATAGTCTCGGGATCAATGTTCATCTTGCCGTGTGAGGTACCCACATACACATCATCAAAGGATTCCGTAGAAATGGCATGTATATCATTTCTCATAAACGTACATGGATAAAGAACCAGATCCGCCGCAAAAAGAACCAATATAAAGATTGTCACGATCACTGCCATAGACAGTATTAGCTTAAAATTGCGCATATATAAATCCTTTCGGAGTAGATGTAGATCCAAAGAAACCAATAAGCATGAACATTACAATAAAGAGCAAAGTCTTTACGGGAATGGGGAGAGCTATAACCTTTGCCTGAATATCAACGCCTTTCTCTTTTACCACTCCAACGGTTACCATAACGCTAACCCCAATGGCAATGATAAGAAGTGCCCAGGGCACAAAATCCGTTCCACCCCTTCCGGCTTCAATATTCATGATCTGTGACCAGTCAAAGTGTGTAAATGCCTGTTTCACAAGATAGTTTCCTTGAGACAAAGTGTCAGAACGATCATAAAACCACCTTAAATTCACTATGATATATGTTCTTACGATCTGGAAAATGTGATACCAGGTCTCCTTGCCCGATATGTGAAGCTTCTTTTTCCATGATCTGTAATTATCTGCCATCAACTCAGAAAATGCTATGATACCGCCGTTCATCAGGCCGTAAACAACATATTTCATACTGGCGCCATGCCAGATACCGACTAAGAAGAACACTATGAAATCTGCCAAAGCGATGGGAACTACACGGCCTTTTTTTCTGCCAAAGGCCTTCCTTGACCAGCTTGAAAACTTTGTCATCCACCCCGACAAGGTGATAGGATAAAAAACATAATTCATCATCCACTCCCCAAGAGAGATGTGCCAGCGTTTCCAAAAGTCTGCCATGGAGGTTGCAAGATAAGGCTGATTGAAATTCTCCTCCATCTCTATGCCAAAAAGATTGCCGATACCGATGACCACATCTATACCGCCGGAAAAATCTCCGTAAAGCTGTATGCCGTAAAGTATCAATCCAAGGAAAACTATACCGTTAAAGCTATCCGGATCCTCCCATATCGCATCGGCAAATATCCCTGCCCAATCTGCGATGATCATTTTCTTTAAAAATCCCCAAAGTATCCGATACAAACCTTTTTGGATATTCTCTGTCGAAAATCTATGTGGTGTGATAAGCTGAGGTGCCAGCTTGTTGTAGTTTCCTATGGGACCCTGTAAAAGCTGTGGGAAAAAGGAAATAAAGAGAGCGAACTTGAAAATGTTTTTTTCCGCCTCTGCCTTTTTCCAATACACGTCCAAAAGATATCCCACAGACTGAAAGGTATAAAATGAAATACCAAGAGGAAACAATATCTTTATACCCGGAATATCAAGACCAAGGGATACATTCAGTATATCGATGAAGAAACCGGTATATTTGACGATAAACAGCAACAAAAAACTAAGGATAACGCCTATAGTTATCACTCGTTTCTTTGTTTTCTCAGGAGCTTCTTTTTTTTGCAGATGATCAATAGCAAGTCCGAACAGATAGACTACTATGGTTGAATACAGAATAAAGAAGAGGTATTTTACCCCTCCTGCAAGATAATATATATAACTAAATATCAAAAGAACTATCCATTTGATCTTCGCAGGTGCTATGTAATAGCAAAGCACCGCCGCCAACACAAACAGAACAAATGCATTCGAGATCAGTGACACGATCTTATTCTCCTTGCAAACATATTTGAGTCTTTCTTACTATATCACAATCCAAAGTCTGTAACAATCCAAAATTCAAGAAAACCGTGCTCTGATGACATTTTTTCAGAACACGGTTTTTTCATTCAAAAACAATATCAAGGTTAAAACATAGCCACATTACCGCCAAGTCTTGCAAGCTCTGTCTTTAGCTTTTCTATAATAGAGTCTTTTGATTTGAGCTGCTTATCCTTACTTTCAAGTTCTTTCTTGTTATTCTCAAGTTCTTTCTTGTTACTCTCAAGTTCTTTCTTGTTACTCTCAACCTCCTTTGCAAGCTCCGCAATTTTATTATCTCTCTCTTCAAATTCAGCTTTGAATAAATCTCTTGTTGCTCCCATCTTCTTTGCACCTTCTTCCTGATCATTAATTCTAAATCTTTCTATAACAAGATCTGTTACCTCTGCCGCCTTTTCTCTATAAACCGGATTTGCTATATTGCTTATCAAATCTGCAATGCCGTCCACCCTATCTTCAGAGAGTTTCTTTTGAACCAAACTCATCCATGGATATTTTTCATAGTCTATCTCATTGAGAAGAACTATCTGGACATCAATAAGTTTAGAGTGTTCAAAATAATAAACTCCCTTTTCCCTATTGACCATAGTATAATCCAAACACTTAAGTTGTTCAACGATTTTTCTTGGA
>JAFYAS010000010.1 GCA_017540605.1 Lachnospiraceae bacterium
CAGTCATTCTTTATGATGTCCTTAAGTGGCTTTAAGTAGCCTATATTGTAGCTTGTGGGAGCGCATAAAAAGATGAGATCACAATCGGAAAAGGAGTTGTCTACATTATCTGCTATCTTATCCAATGTTTTATCATCTGTAGCAAGCTTTAGAGCCTCCTTGTCTACATCATATCCAATAATAGTAGTATCGGGATAAACAGCTCTTATCCTTTTTGCGATACCGCCGCCGATAAGTCCAAGTCCAATGAAACCAATAGTATTAAAATCATTTGCCATGTCATTTACCTCAGTGTTATATGTGTTCGTAACAAGGTTCATTTTAACAATTTTTTTTGGCTTATTCAAGGAGAAAAATAAAAGAGCAAGCGAGTGTAAAATACTTGTATTTGGAGGGTGAAAGATTTATACTGATAATGTTGGTTAGATTAATAAAACTTGCTTGAGGATTATCGTAACAATTGTGTTTTACAGCCGATCGGAGGCTATTATGAGAAAAAAATCCCATATCACCCTGGCAAGACATATACTTAATGTATCAGAGCATGAGAGCTTTATACACTATAAAAAGGCTTTTTATGTGGGAAGTATACTTCCTGACTGCAAGCCTACTTTTTTGACGCGCAAGCATGAGATAAACGGAACTATCAATATAGTTGAGAAGTGGATAAGAAGACTGACCACGGAATATGACAGCACCGACAGGATGAAGACAAGATATTTTAGAAAGCTTGGGGAGGTTCTTCATTATGTGGCTGATTATTTTACATATCCTCACAACAAGGAATATCCTGAAGGCTTTACCGGACATTGCTTTTATGAGGGAGAGCTAAAACACAAGCTCAGAGCTTATGTAAGGCAGTTAAACGAAAAGGATATCAATAATTGGAAGAACCGAATAAAGCTCGAAAAACTGGAGGAATTTAATGATACTGAGGATATTATAGCCTATATAAAAAGAGAGCATGATGCATATATAAAGCGCTATGATCACAATGTGGATGAGGATTGTAAATATATAGTGGGCGTGTGCTCGAGGGTGGCTTTTGCTATACTTTATGTGTGTGAGAGGAATATGGAAAATCTTATGACAGCTTTTGAATCTGAAAAGGACAATCGTGAATAAAGATGAAAATAATGAAAGAATGGGGAATTTGACACTTTGGGAGGATACACTGTATGAAGTTGATGCATGTGGGTGATTTGCATCTCGGAAAATCACTTGGAGATTTTGATCTTACGGAGGATCAGGAATATCTATTGAACCAATTATTGGAGATAGTAGATAGCAGGTCTGTTGATGCTGTTTTAATTGCAGGAGATGTTTATGATAAATCTGTACCCAGCGAAGCTGCGACAAGAATGCTCGATTATTTCTTGAGCAGTCTGTCAAAACGAAATGTCTATACATTCATGATAAGTGGTAATCATGATTCTGATGAAAGATTGAACTATGGTAGTAATCTTTTCGAAACTAATCACATCTTTATTTCAACTAAATATAATGGAAACCTATATAAGCAAAATCTAAAGATAGGGAAGGAAGAAGCGGTTATATATCTTTTACCCTTTGTTAAGGCATCTCAGGTGAGACATTATCTTCCGGAGGCAAAAATAGAGTCCTATGATGATGCTGTCAGAGCTATCATAGACAATGAGAAAATAGATGATTCGAGGTGCAATATACTTGTAGCTCATCAATTTGTGATGGGAAAAAGTGAGGATCCTAAGCTTGGTGGGTCTGAGAGCCTTGGAACACAGAGTGTTGGTCTTGTTGAAAAGATCGGATATGATTGCTTTGATGCT
This sequence comes from Lachnospiraceae bacterium, assembly GCA_017540605.1. Classification (GTDB taxonomy): domain Bacteria; phylum Bacillota; class Clostridia; order Lachnospirales; family Lachnospiraceae; genus RGIG6919. Next base: position 1,806 of record JAFYAS010000010.1, read on the forward strand.
TTTGATTATGTTGCATTAGGCCATATTCATTCACCACAGCAGGTCGGACGGAAGGAAGTAAGGTATTCCGGGTCACCACTTAAGTATTCTCTCAGTGAAGTGAATAATGAGAAATCAGTTTCCCTGATCACAATAGATGAAAAGAAGAATGTGGATATTGAATTGGTTCCTATTAAACCGATGAGAAATCTAAGGCACATAAAGGGAAGGTTCAAGGATCTGTTAGCAAAACCGAATGTGACTGCGCCGGAGGACTTCATTTACGTAACTCTTACGGATGAAGAGATTGTAAATGATGCTATGGGAATTTTCCAACAGACATACCCGTATACAGTAAAGATTGACTATGACAATTCTCATACCAGAGAAATAGAACAGGTGGATATATCTAAGATCGCAGAGAATAGGTCTTTTGAGGATCTTATCAGTGATTTCTACAGACAGATATACAGTTGTGAGATCAGTGAAGAAGAAATGGATATCATGAGAACTGTAGCGAGAGAGGCAGGTGTATTTTATGAAGCCGATTAAACTGATAATGAGTGCATTTGGCCCTTACGCCGGCGAAATGCCTCCGATAGATTTTACTAATTTTGAGGATAAGGGATTGTTTCTGATATCAGGAGATACAGGAGCAGGAAAGACTACTATCTTTGATGCTATATGTTTTGCATTGTATGGGGAAACCAGTGGGAAATTCAGAGATACAAAGAATCTTAGAAGTGAATATGCCAAGGAATCAACGGAGACTTATGTTGATTTTTTCTTTACTCATCAAGGCAGAGATTACCATGTGTGGAGAAGACCTGAGTATGAGCGAAGGAAACAGCGTGGCACCGGAATGACTACCATCAAAGAAAATGCTATTTTATATTCCGGAGACAGTACACCGATAGAGGGAAAAAACCAGGTAAATGAAGCAGTAAAGGAACTGATTCATATCGATGAAAAGCAATTTAAGCAGATTGCTATGATCGCGCAGGGAGAGTTTTGGGCGTTACTCAATGCAAAAACCGATGAGAGAACCAAAATCCTGCGAACGATTTTCCAGACAAATGGCTACAACAGCATTGAATATAAACTCAAGGATCGTATGGATGCCAGCTATAAGCTTAAGTCAAATATAGAGAACAGTATAGTTCAATACTTTAATGATGCAGAAGTGGATACAGAGGATGAGCTTTTTGAACAGCTTTCGATCCTTAAAAACAGAGCGAAAGCATCAGGGAGTGTGTGGAACCTTGAGGAGATCGTAGAGCTCATGGAGTCTCTTATCAAATCTGATAAGAGTAGGTTAAATAGTTCAAAAGCTCTATTGGAGAAAGCTGAAAAAACACTTGAAGAGAGCAAGAAGGAACTTGCAACCGCTGAAACCAACAATGATTTCATCAAAAAGCTGGAAGCTTTAAAGGTTAAAGAGGAAGAACTGAATAATAACCAAAAGAAGATAGAGGAAAAGGAAGCGTTGCTGATCAAGCAAAAACTGGCAACCAGAGAAGTGAATCCGATTTATTTATCATGGAAAGAGAAATCAGATTCTATCAAAGAGCTTCAGAAACAGATATCTGTTAAGAATGATGACGTAAAAGAAGCTACAAGGAAGGCTGAAGAAGCTTTAAAAGCTTTAGAAAAGGCTAAGCTTGATAAGCCGGAAGCAGAGAAGCTTAAGAGACTTGTTGATAAGATCACAGAAGAGGAAGAAAAGTATCAGCAAAGAGATGAGCTGTCTGAAGAGCTATATAAATTAAAGAAAGCTATTGATGGATTTGCTGAGGAGGAAGAGAAACTAAAAGAAAGGGAAGAGGCACTTAAGGCCAAGATTGAGTTACTTAAGGAGACTCAAAAGAACTTAAAGGGTACTCCTGAGAAGCTGGCTGAGGCAAAGACACAGGGTGAAAAGCTGACTGATTTGTTTAATGATATTGAAGAGATAATTGAGAAAAAACTTCCGGACCGGGAGATGAAAAAGAGATCTCTTAAAATAAAGCAGGATGAATTCGAAATTGCACGTAAAAGGTATGAAGACGCTAAAAATGAACGTGAGATAGCGGAAAGGATACTGGAAAACTGCAGAGCCGGTATTTTAGCTGAGGGACTTGAGGACGGACAGAAATGTCCGGTCTGCGGTTCTATTCATCATCCTGAGCTTGCCAGAATACCGAGTGAAGCTGTTACGGAGGAAGAGTTTAATTGTCTGAAGGATAAAGAGACCATACTTCAGAAAAACAAAGTCGATGCCAATACAGAGGCAGAGAAGGCTAAAACTGTGCTTGAGAATTTTGAAGAACAGCTCCAAGTTGATATACTGGATTGTTTAGAAAATAAGCTTATTGAGACAGGTGATCATTATAGCGGACTTGATGAACTCATAAAGGGAGTCAATTTGGCGAAGAAGATCGTTGAAGATAAGATAAAAGAAAACACAAGGGAGCAGAATGCTTTGTCAAGGTATAGCAAAGAACTTATCAAAGCTGATTCTGACCTCGAAAGAGCGCAGGGAGAAGAAACAGAGAATCTGAATAAGGATAAAGCCAATCTTACAGCAAAGAAGCAAGTCGTTGAAAAGGATAAAGCAGAGAAGGAGGCTGTTTTAGGTACTCTGACAAAACTAAGCTTTGACAGTTGGGAGTTAGCAAGGGCAGAGCTTCAAAAGGCAGAGGAAAGGATAATTAAGATATCTGAGTATATAGAGTGTACTGATAAGGACAAGAAAGCTGCGGATGAGAATTACGCATCGGAACAGGCTTCTTTAAAGACATTGGAAGAAACTCTTGAGAAGGCTGAAAAAGAAGAAATGATGAGAAAAAAGAAACTGGATGAGACGCTTGACAAGAGTAAATTTGAATCTATTGATGAAATGCTTAAGTTCGTTTTATCCGAAGATGAGATTTCCAAGGTCGATGAGGAGATAGGTAATTATAAGCAGGAGGTTATAACGAATAAAAAGCAGATAGAAGACGCCGAGAAGTATGCAAAAGGTAGAAAAGTCATTGATATTGATTCGCTTAAGGAAAAATGCGAAATAGGGCTGAATGATGTATCAGGTATGCGGAGAGTTGCTAATACCATTGAGAATAGATTAAGCGGAAATATAGATAGGCTTGAGAAAATCACATTGCAGGAATCTGAGCTTTTGAAAGCGCGAAAAGAGAATGGCATCTGCACAAGATTGTATAACCTTGTTAAAGGTACTACCGGAAACGGAAAGATAACTCTGGAGCAATACATTCAGGCTGCAGGTTTTGATGGGATAATCGCAGCAGCTAACAGGCGACTTTTGCCTATGAGTGACGGGCAGTATAAATTGTATAGACAAGAGGACTCACTTGGAAAGAGGACCAATACCTTCCTTGATCTTGAAGTGCTTGATAGCTTTACCGGTCACAGGAGGCCGGTAGGAAATCTTTCCGGCGGAGAGAGCTTCAAGGCATCCCTCAGTCTGGCTTTGGGATTATCAGATACGGTTTCATCGAATCTAGGAGGTATCCAAATGGATGCGCTCTTTGTGGATGAAGGCTTTGGAACACTGGATCGTAAATCTATAGAGGGTGCGATGGATATTCTTATCAATCTGTCAGGAACCAAGAAACTAGTTGGCATAATAAGCCATAGAGAGGAATTGATGGAGAACATCCCTCAGCAGATATGTGTAAAAAAGACGAAGGATGGTAGCCGGATAACAATAGAAACGGTGTAAGATGATAGGCAATTTTTTGTAGGGAGTAATCATATTATGAAACAGTTTAATCTTTTAATAAACGCTGATGATAAACTTGGTCATATCAATCGCGAGATATACGGTAATTTTACTGAGCATCTTGGAAGGTGCATTTACAATGGAATCTATGTGGGAGAGGATTCTGATATTCCCAATATCCATGGTATCAGAAAGGACATAGTAGAAGCCTTTAAGAATATCAAACTTCCCGTGCTTCGCTATCCCGGCGGCTGCTTTGCCGATGAATATCATTGGAAGGATGGTATAGGTGACAAGAAGAATAGAAAAAGGATCATCAACAGCAATTGGGGGAATGTCGTAGAGGATAACAGCTTCGGAACCCATGAGTTTATGGAGCTTTGCGAGCTGGTGGGCTGTGAACCTTATATTACCGGCAATGTGGGAAGCGGTACTGTGCGCGAGATGAGCGAGTGGGTGGAATACATGACATTTGACGGCGTGTCCCCTATGGCAGAGCTTCGTAGAGCCAATGGCAGGGAGAAACCCTGGAGGTTAAAATACTTTGCAGTAGGAAATGAGAATTGGGGCTGTGGAGGCAATATGACTCCCGAATACTATGCTGATCTCTATAAGCAATATTCAACCTTTTGTAAAAATCATTCAGGAAACACTCTGTTTAAGATCGCCTGCGGTCCAAGTGGCGAGGATTACAATTGGACAGAGGTGATAATGAAAAAACTCAAGGGATGGGATAAATGGATGGCAGACGGTATTGCTCTTCATTTTTATTCTGTCTATGATTGGGAGAAGAAGGGGTATGCCACAGAATTTGATGATGGGGCATATTATGAATTGTTAAATACCGCCAACTTCATAGATCCTCTTATAACAAGACACGAGGAGATCATGAATCGATATGATCCGGAGTGTGAAGTTGCTCTTGTGGTAGATGAATGGGGAACCTGGTATGAGGTGGAGAAGGGAACCAATCCCGGATTTTTGTTCCAACAGAATACTATGCGAGACGCCATAGTTGCGGCTATTTCTTTGAACATCTTTAATAGACATGCCAAGCGTGTAAAGATGGCCAATATAGCTCAGGCTGTAAATGTGCTTCAGGCTATCATATTAACTGAAGGTGAGAAGATGATCAAGACGCCTACTTATCATGTATTTGATCTCTTTAAGGAGCACCAGGACGGCGAGGCGGTATATTGCTATGTTCAAAAAGAAAATATGGTAGAGGATAAGAATACTCCGATGATCTCATCTTCGGCTTCAATAAAAGACGGAAAGATGACCGTAACCCTAGCTAATTGTTCTCTTACAGAAGAGGTAAAGCTTTCGGGACCGGTTGTAGGACTTGAGGTAAGTAAGGCATCGGCCAGAATAATATCGGGAGATGCCCACGCACACAATACATTTGATTCGCCGGAAAATGTAGTGATCACGGAACACAAGGTGGAAATAGATAATAAGCAGCTGAATATAGTTCTTCCACCATGTTCTGTATGCGAGGTAATACTTTCATGATAAAAAAGCCGTGCTTAAAATGTATCATTTCAGAAATGGAAGAATCGGAAGAATATGAGAAGATAAAGGAGCTTTTAGATGAGATTCCGGAGTCTTTGAAGGTTTCTGATATTGAATACAAAAGGCGGATCGGAATCTGCAAAGCTTGTGATAGGCTTGTTGAGGGAACATGTCTTTTGTGCGGTTGCTATGTTGAGCTTCGGGCAGTACAAAAAAATGGGAAATGCCCGGCAAAATCTTGGAAAAAACAATAAAAGCCTTCTCCCAACTAAGTGACGGGAGAAGGCTTTTGCTTTTTTAGTTCTTTTTCTTTTGTTTAGAAAGATTTACAAATGAGTAGATGGCGAGCACCAATGCAAGAACTACCAAAAGTACTGCTAGTATTGCCTGGATATATGCCCACACATCTCCTTCACCTGAGCCTATCATCTTGATCTTTCCGCTAATGGTCTGGATGAGAGAGCAGATGGTTACAATGAGCATGAAGATCATTGGAATAAAGAACATCTTGTTGTTCCTTCCGACCTTTCCAAGCCATGTACATACAGCGAGGAGTCCCACAGCTGCAAGAAGCTGATTGGCAGCTCCAAACAGAGGCCAAATCTTTGCGTAGCCTGTCATACCAAGCCCTACTCCGAGAACTACTGTGATAATAGTAGCAAAGTAGGGATTTGTGAGAAGCTTCTTAACTCCCTTTACATCCTTTACTGTTTCTTCGGGTGCAAGCCAGAATTCCTGGAACATATATCTGGCAAGTCTTGTAGCGGTATCAAGGGAAGTAAGGCAGAATACTGAAACTGCCAATACAAACATACTGTAGATAATACCGATAATAGGGCTTTCTGCACCGGCAAAGGTTCCGATCATTTTCGATATGCCTCCTGCAAATACGGCAGTTGGACTTGTGAGACCGGTTTCTGCAAGTGCTTCCTTGTCAACATTTACTGAGTGCCATACAAAGCCTACGGCACAAAGGGAGATAACAGCAACCACACACTCGATGAGCATTGAACCGTATGCGACAGGACGTGCATTTGATTCGTTGTCAATCTGCTTTGATGTGGTACCTGATGAAACAAGTGAATGGAAACCTGAGATAGCGCCGCATGCGATAGTAACAAACAAGGCGGGGAACAGGCTTCCTGTTGCAAACAGTCCATTGGTCTCTGTGATCTTCATGCTTGTGAAAGCAGGGATATCAAGGTGACCATTTCCTGTAAGAGTTGCTCCGATTATGGCAACCACAGCTACTCCGATCATGAAATAAAGAAGGAAAGAGCTTAGATAATCACGGGGTTGGAGTAGAATCCACACAGGGGTTACCGATGCAATAAGGATATAAACCGCAAGTATCCACATCCAAGCGTTGTAGGAAATGGTGATAGGGCACCAGTTCATTCCTATAGCCACGATGATGACGATTCCGATAACACCGATCACGGATGCCGGACCTATAGGCATATTTTTTCTGTAAACCAAAAATCCAAATACTATAGCGAGAACTATGAAGAGTAGTGATATCATAGCTGTCTGCTGGTGAGCGAGAAGTGCTGAGCCTTCAAGAGCCACACCTGCCGCAGTGGTGCTTCCAAATGTACTTGCCACGATGGAACTGAAAGCTGCGACAACTAAAAGCAGTGTAAGGTAGGCGAAGATTATGAAGATCTTCTTGGCGACATTGCCCATGGCGTCTTCAATAACTTCACCGATTGACTGGCCCTGATGACGAATAGATGCAAACAGAGCACCGTAATCATGGACACCACCGAAGAACACGCCTCCGATGAGAACCCACAACAATACGGGGATCCATCCAAAGATCGCCGCCTGGATAGGACCGTTTATGGGGCCTGCGCCGGCGATTGAAGAAAAATGGTGACCCATGAGAACCGGAGTTTTTGCCGGAACATAGTCGATTCCGTCCTCCATTTCATGTGCGGGGGTAGTTTTGCTTGAATCTACTCCCCATTGTTCTGCAAGCCATTTTCCGTAGAAAACATAGCCGCAGAAAAGGATAGCGATACTGATCAAAAGTATCAATGCTGCATTCATGATAATTCCTCACTTTCTATGCATAATATATATCATGCGATCGTAGAGCGGTCGTCGATGATTCTTTCATAAAATTCGGAAAGATGTCTGCAGGATTTTGAAGTATGAGCTTTTCCTGTAGAAAGATCCATAAGGATCAGGTGGCCTTCAACATGGCCTCTGATGGTAAGTAGATAGTTTTTTTCATATTTGAAGGCCTTTATAGCTTTAAGAGCCTCGGGATCAGGAGTGTTATTGCAGATTACGGCTACTGTAACATATGAATACATATGATCCTTTTCCGGAAAGCTTTTGTTCATACAAACTAGCTCCGGAGCCATATGATCTATCATCAGTCTTTTATAGCTTTCGATATCGTCTGTTGAAACCTCATCCTTTTGAAAAAAGAGGATGTGCTCAAAACCATTGATGCTCCACAGATTCACCTTGGGATTTAAGACATACTTCTCGCTGGTTGTGGAAAAGTATCCATAAGCTAAAGCTTTGAATCCGCCAATTTCATAGTCCTTGGTTATATCAAAGGTCTTCGAATATTCACTTAGAAGTCTTTCGGTATATTCATTTGCCGATATCATCGTCTCAACACTTCCTTCATAGTGATTAAAACCAAAAAGCATTATAATCCTTTTTTCCGATTATGGCTATGGGGAATTTGTGGTTTTTTAAATAAAAAAACTCCTTCTCGCTGAACGGAGAAGGAGGTTCTTTGATAAGTTGTTAGAGTAACTTCAGTATTTTATCTGTAATATCTGCACCGTATTGTTCCGCAACTACATCGCGCTGTACAGCTACGTCAGTATTATAATCATATTCAGCGATCAACATACTTTCCACCTCCGTGCCTTCCTGCTCTTAGTATTCTTTATCAATTGATAGATCATTCAATTAATTGTATTGCCTTATTTGCAATATCAGTCCCATATTTTTTAATAATCTCATCGCTAGAACTACCGGATTTAAGCTCTTTTGTTGCAATAAAAAGATCATCTATTCCTTCAGCGCGTCCCTCAAAATGACCTTCAGCCCGCCCTTCAGCATGGCCTTTAGCAAGACCTATAGAAAGTCCTTCAGCTATCCCTTCGGCTTTGCCTTCCGCATGGCCCTCTTCAAAACTCTCCTCACGTTGCACAGCTATATCGGTATCATAATCATATTCAGCGATCAACATATTTTCCACCTCCACACCTTCCCGCTCTAAGTATCCCTTCAAAATTCCGTTCTTGATACAGTAGCGGATGGCTTCCTTGTATGGCTGTTCGGTCTTCTTGGAAATGAAGTCGCGAACAATGTCAACAAACTTGCTATATTCCTTTATTATACCGCATTTCTCGAGAATGTCATCAGTTTTTTCAGCGGAAGCGGAGATATTGATCACAGTGACTGTGAGCTCAATCTCGTTGAATTCGGGATTGTTGATGAATGCATCAGAAAGTCGGAGAGTGGTTCTAGGTGGAAGCGGTTCAGTTCCGTTGTAGAATACAAACATCTCCGGTACAGGAATCTTCACCAGCTTTTTCTTATAACGCAACCTTGTAGAAATGATCTTCTCATAAAGCCTTGCAAGATACATAAAGAAGCGTAGGGGCATATTTTCATTAACGGTACTTTGGTGTTCCATAAGCACGATGATTTTGTCCTCGACGGCAAATGAAACATCGTTCCTTATCCCTTTGTAAATGGTGTCTTCAAGTCTGATCTGCTCGATGACAGATGGATCGGTAAGATTGGTTCCGTTTAAAGCGTTGTATAAGCTAAGCGCATTTTCTTTTGCCTCGGGACACATCTGAAACAGATCAACAAAGACAGTGTTTTTAAGTTCGCGGTTTTCAATTGGTTTCCTCATTGACATAGGCATAGTCCTCCTAAAATAGAGTTACAGCCCGGCTGATAGATTATATTTCATGAAATCTTGGATAATACAATAACATAGTTATATATATAATTTCAATGACTTTGTAATCGAAAATGAATATAATTTTTTAGCTTTTCGCCAACTAAAAAACCAACGAATTTCACCAACTTTTTTGTTGAATATATAAATTAGGGGCTGTCGCACTAGATGGTAAATCCATCTGGGCGACGTCCCTTGTTTTGTGTCTATTTCCGTCCGTCTGATATGATAATACTGGTTGTTCTCTAAAATGCGAGTCCTTTAATAGACCGGGTACTATTACTCGGTTTGCATAGATGATTTCATTTTGAACTGATAAAAACTATGCAGTTTTCTTTAGTTCAAAAAAATGTGTTCCGGTTCTCCCCGACTTGATCTTGTGATGCAGCTTATTTATGTCAAATCCTATAGATTTGTCTATATTCAGCGGAAGTTTAATTTGATAATTCAAGGAAGAAATCGTATAATTTCCTTGTAAGAGTTTGTTTAGTCGCATAAACATATTTTACCGCAAAAGCCAGGCTATTCATAGTCTGGTCTTTTGTGTTTTGCGCATTAAAAAGGAGCTGTGCACTAATCACTTAGTGCGACAGCCCCTCAGACTGTAGACAAAGCTCAAGTGTCAATATGATCACTGTCAATTTTAAATGAATACGATTCATATCTGACATCTACTGATAATGCGAAAAAACTCCCCAAAACGAAGTATTCTTCGCTCTGAGGAGTATAAGTTACTAAATTAGTGATGGAAGAGTCTGATACCTGTGAAGATCATAGCCATACCGTAGTTGTCGGCTGCCTCGATCACAAGATCATCTCTTACTGAACCACCGGGTTCGGCGATATATTTTACGCCACTCTTTCTCGCACGCTCGATATTGTCTGAGAAGGGGAAGAATGCATCTGAGCCAAGGATCACATCCTTGTTACCATCAAGCCATGCACGCTTTGCTTCTCTGGTAAATACCTCGGGCTTTACCTTGAAGCGCTTCTGCCATTCACCCTCACGGAGCACATCCTCATATTCATCACCGATATAAACATCGATGGCATTGTCTCTGTCTGCACGGCCAAGACCGTCTACAAACTGAAGACCGAGAACCTGAGGTGACTGGCGGAGATACCAGTTGTCAGCCTTCTGACCTGCGAGTCTTGTACAGTGAATCCTTGACTGCTGACCGGCGCCGATACCGATAGCCTGACCGCCCTTTACATAGCAAACTGAGTTTGACTGTGTATACTTGAGAGTGATAAGTGCGATCTTGATATCGATGATTGCTTCTTCGGGGATATCTTTATTCTTGGTCACGATGTTTGAAAGAAGATCAGCGTCGATATTTAACTCGTTTCTTCCCTGCTCGAAGGTGATACCGTAAACCTGCTTCTTCTCAAGCTTGGCAGGAACATATGACTCATCTATCTGGATAATGTTGTAATTGCCCTTCTTTTTCTGCTTAAGAAGCTCAAGAGCCTCGTCTGTATATCCGGGAGCGATGACACCGTCTGATACCTCGCGCTTGATAAGTCTTGCTGTATCAGCATCGCAAGTATCGGAGAGTGCGATGAAATCACCGAAGGATGACATACGGTCAGCGCCTCTTGCTCTTGCGTATGCACATGCAAGGGGGCTAAGCTCGCCAAGATCGTCTACCCAGTAGATCTTTGCCAATGTATCATCAAGGGGAAGTCCAACTGCCGCACCTGCAGGTGATACATGCTTAAATGATGTAGCAGCAGGAAGTCCTGTAGCTTCCTTAAGCTCCTTAACAAGCTGCCAGCCGTTGAATGCGTCAAGGAAGTTGATGTAACCGGGCTTTCCGCAAAGTACGGTAACAGGAAGCTCACTTCCGTCCTCCATATAGATCCTAGAGGGCTTCTGATTGGGGTTGCAACCATATTTTAATTCTATCTCGTTCATGTTGATCTCCTTATTTATTCTTGTTGATGATTCTTGTTTCGTATTCGCCTGTCTCGATATCGATATAGCGGACGAAGAGTGATACCTTGTTGTCCTCGTTTAAGCTGTTCCAAACAAGGTCGGTAAACTCATCGATGTCGCCCTTGATGTCAACAAGCTTGGGCTCACCCTCAAAGCTTGGAAGGGGCTCTTCATTTCTTGCGTAGGTGTGGATAAAATGTCCTTCTCCAGCGAAGGGATTTTCATAGGCAAATGTATATCTGCTACATGCTTCAGGTCTTCCCTCGTCAGACTTAAGGATAGACATCTGATAGTTGTACTTGCCGTCCTTAACAGTCATTACACCTGAGATCCTGGGAGTGAAGTTAGGACCATCGGGCTCGAATTCTCTGCTCCTTAATGACTGCTCAAAGGTAAGACCGCTCTTAACTCCGTCATAGATTGTATCTGTCTGATCGCCATTGGTAACTATAGTATTATGTCCAAGAACTCTGACAGGAGCGTAGATGATAAGGCTCGGATCTGTCATCTTGGAAGGATCGAAGGCTTCTGTTCTGATACCCTCGCCGTCCTCGATAAATACACGGTTTCTGCTGTTCTCGCTTCTTCCCATAATGAAGTAAGCAGTAACTGCGTGCTTTCCGCCCTCGCATCTACCTATCACGATTCCTCGACCGGGATATGACAGGGCTTTAAGCTCCTCTGATAAAGAAATTTTTTTCATCGTGAATCCTCCATAAACATATGTAAAAAATCACCTCTATAATAAGGGAAAAAACGCTAAAAAGCAAGGGTAAATTAACGATTGACAGTAGGTAATATATGGGTTATTCTAAAGTCGTAGCAAAAGTTTGGCTCGTGATAAAATAAGAGGTGATGATTTATGGGAATGACAAATGAACAGTATAAAGGAATGTTACTTGACGAGCTTGAAGATTGGCAGGAGCTCTTGGAGTTAGCGAAGGAAGCTAACAATGAAAAGATTATTGCAAAAGTAGAAAAGCAGATTGCCAAGATTAACGAAAAACTGAAGTTTTAGTAATTTAGGCGGATAGAGATATCCGCCTATAGCTTTATAAGGAGGGCAGTATGTATCTTGTATTTGATGTAGGCGGTTCAGCCATAAAATACGCATTGATGAAAAAGCACGGCGACATTGCAAAGAAGGGCTCGGAGCCGACTCATCTTGATATACCTAATGGTTTGGAGGTTTTTGTCAAAAGCATAGTTGACATCTACGAAAGCTTCAAGGGAAGGGAGACCATAGATGGTATTGCTATGGATCTTCCGGGACAGATCGATGTGGACAACGGTATAGTATATGGCGGTGGAGCACTCCAGTTTTTGGATAAGGTTCCTCTTGGTAAGATCATTTCCGAAAAATGTGACGGTATCAATGTGGCTCTTGAAAATGACGGTAAATGCGCAGCACTTGCGGAGGCCTGGCAGGGAAATGGCAAGAGCTATGACAATGTATTCGTCATGGTGTTTGGCACAGGTGTAGGCGGTGGTTTGGTAGTCAACCAGAGAGTGCTTCGGGGAGCCAATCTTTCTGCAGGTGAGATATCATACTTTATTGAAGGAATGAACATGGATCATCTTGAAACTGCCTTCAACTATATGGAAAATGCTGACAGGATGCCTCTTGATGAGTTTATGAAGAAGATGCCTTATGTGTGGAGCGCAGGATGTTCTACAACCGGAAGATGCTATCTCGCATCGAAGAAGAAGGGACTCGACAGAAAAGAAGTAGATGGTATCAGACTCTACAAGTGGGTAGAAGAGGGAGATCAGGAGATCATCGATCTTATGGAGGATTGGTATTTCCAGATAGCCAAGCAATGCTGCAATATCCAGGCCATGTTCGATCCGGGAGTGATACTTGTGGGTGGCGGTATCAGCGCACAGCCACTTTTTGTAGAGGGTATTAAGCGCTATATCGACAAGATCAAGGTAATATCATCAATCTATGAGCATATAAAGATTGATACCTGCAAATATATGAATGATTCAAATCTTTTAGGAGCTTTATTTAATTACAGACAAAAATATGAAGGAAGATAGGGAGGTAGTAAAATGATCATTAAGAAAATGAAAGGTTTACCTGAGAACTTTTTATGGGGAGCATCAACCAGCGCATACCAGGTTGAGGGAGCCAATCTTATCGACGGCAAGGGACCAAGTGTGCAGGATATTAAGACAGTTCCGAAAGGCACCTCTGAGCTCGATGTCTGCTCTGATTTTTACCATCGTTACAAAGAGGATATAGCCCTGATGGCTGAGATGGGCTTTAAGACCTTTAGATTCTCAGTTGCCTGGTCGAGAGTTTTACCTGAGGGTACCGGAGAGGTCAATCCTAAGGGTATCGAATTTTACAGCAACGTGATAGATGAATGTCTTAAGTATGGCATAGAGCCCTTGGTTACCATGTTTCACTTTGATCTTCCTGCAGCTCTTGAAAAGAGGGGTGGCTGGTCGAATCGTGACAGTGTGGATTGGTTCTATGATTTTGCAAAGATTCTTTTTGAAAATTACGGTGATAGAGTAAAGTACTGGCTCACCATCAATGAGCAGAATATGTTAACCCTCGTGGGTGATGTCATAGGAACTACGGACATGACAGGTGTTACCAACAAATACAAGAAGCTCTATCAGGAGAATCACCATATGCTTCTTGCCCAGGCAAAGGTAATGCATCTATGCCATGAGATGGTACCCGGCGGAAAGATAGGACCTGCTCCCAATATTTCACTTGTTTATCCTGCAACCTGCAAGCCAAAGGATATACTTGCCGCGCAGAATTACAACGCTATAAGAAGCTGGCTCTATCTCGATATGGCAGTATGGGGACGCTACAACAATCTCGTATGGAAATTCCTTGAGGAAAGAGATGCTATACCGGAGATCCTTCCCGGAGATATGGAGATCATGGAGCAGGCAAAGCCTGACTTTATAGGCTTCAATTATTACAATACAGCCACTGTTGAATGGGATGACGGAACAGGCGTGGCAGTAGCGGGTGATCAGCAGACCGGTGTTACCGAGCCCGGTATGTACAGGATATCAGGCAATCCCAATCTAACCAGAACCGAGTTTGGATGGGAGGTTGATCCCGAGGGCTTTAGATCTACCATGAGAGAGATGTATAGCAGATATCATTTGCCTATGATCGTGACGGAGAATGGTCTCGGTGCTCACGACAAGCTTACCGAGGATGGAAAGATACATGATGATTACAGAATAGATTATCTCAGAAGACATATCGAGCAGATAAAGCTTGCAGTTTCTGAGGGAGTAGAGATGATGGGCTATTGTCCCTGGTCGGCTATCGACCTTGTATCTACTCATGAAGGTGTGGTAAAGCGTTATGGTTTCATCTATGTAAATCGTGACGAATTTGATCTGAAGGATATGGCAAGATATAAAAAGGATTCCTTCTATTGGTACAAGAAGGTTATTGAGACAAACGGAGAGGATTTGAGTAATTAAACAGAAGCCCCGTTTGCGGATGATCCGCAAGCGGGACTTTTTAATGTCATTCTATGCTTCTCTTTCATCCCCCCAGAAGAACAGTGCAACTGTTCCGGGACCTGTATGAGAACCGATTACGGTTCCTATACTGAATATCTCAACCTTACCCTTCATGTGAGGGAAACGTTCCTCTACAAGCTTGGCTACCTCCTCGGCATCCTCTTTGCAAGCTGAATGACTGATAAAGCATTTTTCCGAATAATTCAGGCAATCATCAGCGTGTTCCACCATCTTTGCAACAATAGTTGAAATGACCTTTTTCTTTGTTCTGATCTTCTCTCTGGGAATCAGCCTTCCCAGATTGTCCATATTTAAAAGAGGGCAGATATTTAACATGCCTCCGAAAAAGCCTGCTGTCTTTGAAATACGTCCGCCTCTGATATAGAAAGTCAGGTCTGTTGAGAAGAACCAATGATGTAGGCGAAGTCTGTTTTTCACCGCCCAGCTCATAAGGTCATCTATTGACATGCCGTTGTCGCGAAGATCTGCCATCTTGTCAAGTAAAAGACCGTAGCCTGCTGAAGCACCCAGGGAATCAACGATATAGATCCTTTTGCCCGGATATTCGTCTGAAAGATTGTCTGCCGCTATCTTGGCGGAATTGATAGTTCCCGATATCCCTGATGAAAGCGTGACATGGATGATATCCTTGCCTTCTTCAAGGAAGGTTCGAAAATAATCCTCGTATTCTTCTGCATTTATCTGAGAGGTCTTGGTCATAGCTCCGTTGGCCATGCTTGCATAGAAAGTCTCAAAGCTCATAGATTTACCAAGATCGTCCTCATAGGGAACTCCGTCAAGCTCATAATGAAAACAGATATATTTGATATCGCGTCTGAAAAAATGTTCGCTAGAAAGATCGGCGGTAGAACAACCGCTCAATACATATTCACACATAATGTTCTCCTAAATAGATTGTATTAAAGTCAGCAGAAAATCTGCTAAAGCCCCTGTGCATCTGTTTATTATAGTCGGATTGATGCACTCGTTAATGATAGCATACTAATCATAAAAACTCAACCAAAGTTTTTGTTGAAAAGAGGATAGAAAATCCGTATTATAGTGTGTGGGCAAAAAGACTTTTATAACCAATTTACCATATAATGATCGGAGACAAAATCATGGAGCCTATTGGATATATTTATACTGATTTTGATGATAAGTTTGGAATACCGAGACAAAGCGGTCTGATCGACCTTCCGGGAATCATAGAATTTCAGCCTGAATATAGGCAGCCCGAAGCCTTTAGGGGACTTGAGGGATATTCTCATATCTGGGTGCTATGGGAGTTTTCAAGCCTTAAGAGAGAAGGGTTTTCTGCTACGGTAAAACCTCCGAGACTTGGAGGCAACAGGAAAATGGGAGTATTTGCCACACGATCCCCATATAGACCTAATCCCATCGGACTTTCGTGCCTAAGGCTTGAAAAAGTTGAATATACCGAGAAGAAGGGAGTTCTTCTACATGTATCCGGAGTTGATATGTTAAATAAAACTCCAATTTATGATGTAAAGCCCTATATAGCCTACACAGACAGTCATCCTGATGCGATATGCGGATTTGCAGATGAAGTGATGGATGACAATCTGAAGGTCATATTTCCTGAAGAATTGCTAAATGAGCTGCCTGAAAAAATCAGGGACAAGGCGATAAAGCTTTTGGAACTCGATCCGAGACCTCATTATATAGATGATCCGGACAGAAGATATGGAGTTTCCTATGCCGGTTATGATATAAGATTCAAGGTGGTGGGAGATCATCTTACCGTGTGTGAGGTGGAGAAATTGCATTGAATAAAATCTAATGGCATTTTTACTAAAAATGTGTTATCATCTTACTATCTGGATGCCGTTATAACGGCGTGAATGTTCATGAATAGGGAGGTAAGTTTCAATGGGATTTTTTGATGGATTGGGCGGATCTTTGGCTGAGAAGGGTCGTGAGGCAGCGGGCCTTATTTCAAGCAAGAGTAAGGATGTGGCTCAGAAGGCAAAGGAGATGTCTGAGGTAGCAGGACTTAAGAGTCTTATCACCGCAAGTGAGAAGGCTATCAATCAGGCATATTTGGATATAGGAACCAAGTATTATCAGAAGATGGAGAAGGAAGGCGCGCCTGAAGATTTTGCGAATGAATTCAATGTCATCAAGGATAATCTTGCAAAGATCGCTGACGTTAAGAAACAGATCGAGAACGTAAAGGGCGAGAAGAGCTGTCCGAGCTGCGGAAAGCCTGTTGCTTTAGGTTCTGCATTCTGCGGCTATTGCGGCACCAGGATGGATGACGGTGATGCCGAGGGCACAACCTCTCCTCAGGGCTATACAGCGTCAGAGGAAGCTGCCACCGAAACAACAGATGTTGATTGATCATTTTAATAATAACGCCGGAGCGGGGTCATCATCTCCTCCGGCATTATTCTTATGTTTGAGTATTTTTTAACGGAGAGTATGTGACCTTATGAACCGGCTTTGCCATTATCTTAGAAATTACAAAAAGGAAAGTGTGCTGGGGCCTTTGTTTAAGCTGTTGGAGGCCTTGTTTGATCTTTTCGTGCCTCTTGTTATGGCAAGTCTTATCGACAAGGGAATCGCAAACTCTGACAAGCCCTATATTGCAAAGATGTGCATTCTTCTTGTGGTCCTTGCTATAATAGGTCTTACATGCTCGGTGACAGCCCAGTATTTTGCGGCGAAGGCGGCAGCAGGCTTTGGCAGCGAGCTAAGACATGATCTTTTTTCACATATTCTCACATTTCAATATTCGGAGGTTGACCGTATCGGAACCTCTACACTTATCACCCGTATGACAAGTGATATCAATCAAGTTCAGTCCTGTGTGAATATGTCGCTGAGACTTCTTTTGAGGAGTCCCTTTATCGTAGTGGGTGCACTTATATCGGCTTTTTTTATTGATATTAAGGCGGCGCTGATATTTGCGGTGACTATACCTGTGCTTGCTATTATCGTCTACGGAATCATGCTTATTACCATGCCTATGTTCAAGGCAGTTCAGTCACATCTTGATCAAGTGATGACAAGGACTAGGGAGAATCTTACAGGCGTGAGAGTTATCCGAGCTTTTAACAGAGAAGGCTATGAGCTTGGTGAATTCGAAAAGGAGAACGGTCTTCTTTATAAGAGTCAGCAAAAGACCGGCTTTATATCAGGACTTACCAATCCTTTGACATTTATAGTGATAAATCTTGCAACTGCCTGGCTTATATATGCAGGTGCCCTGAGGATAGATGGCGGCCTTCTTACCAAGGGCCAGCTTATCGCCATGGTAAATTACATGACTCAGATACTTGTGGAGCTTGTTAAGCTTGCTAATCTCATCGTTATGCTTACCAAGGCGCTTGCCTGCTTTTCAAGAATTGAGCATGTCCTTGATACCGAGACTTCCATGAAGGATGTGAAGGGGGAGGCTCCCAAAGATAAAAATGATACACCCTTTATGGAGTTTTCAAATGTTTGTTTAAGATATGGAGATTCGTCGGCGGATTCTCTATCCGATATATCATTTTCTGTCAAAAAGGGTGATATCATCGGTATTATAGGGGGTACGGGAAGCGGTAAGTCTTCTCTTGTAAATCTCATTCCGAGATTTTATGACATCACAGGGGGAAGTATTAAGCTTTCGGGAAATGAATTAAAAGCCTATCCCCTTAATGAACTTAGAAAGAAGATAGGAATAGTTCCTCAAAGAAGCCAGCTTTTTTCGGGAACCATCAGGGACAATTTAAGATTTGGAAACCCTGATGCCACGGATGAAGAGCTGTGGGATGCAGTAAGGACTGCTCAGGGTGAAGAGGTGGTAAAGGGCAAGGAGAACGGCCTTGATTCCATCGTTGAGCAGGGGGGGAGGAATTTCTCTGGAGGTCAGAAGCAGAGGCTTACCATAGCAAGAGCACTTGTGAAAAAGCCTGAGATCCTGATACTTGATGATTCATCATCGGCCCTTGATTTTGCTACGGATGCGGCTTTACGTCATGCCATAAAGGATATGAAGTCGGCACCTACCATGTTCATAGTATCACAGCGCACCTCCAGCATTCAGTTTGCGGATAAGATCATAGTTTTAGATGATGGTAGGGCAGTGGGGATAGGAACTCACGAGGAGTTACTTGATAGCTGTGATATTTACAAAGAGATATATGATTCGCAGTTTAAGAGACCGGAAGAGGTCTTGGCTGAAGAGGCCAGAAGAAAGGCGAAGGAGAACGGGGGTGTCGGCGCATGAGAAAGAAGACACTTCTAAAGGTTATAAAGCGGTTGAAGCATTATATCCCTATGCTGATACTTTCTATCCTTTTTGCCGCTTTGTCGGTTATTTTACAGCTCTACATACCCATTCTTATCGGAGAAGCTGTAGATACCTGCGTGGATGCGGGAAAGGTAGATTTTATCGCATTAAAGCCCATACTTGTCACCATGCTTTTGGTCACATTGTTTGCGGGAGTCCTTCAATGGCTAATGAATCTTGCCAACAACAAGATGACCTATGGTATTACGAGAGATATCAGGAATGAGGCTATCACTAAGCTTGAAAGGCTGCCTCTTTCCTACCTGGATGCACATAGTTCCGGTGATACGGTGAGTAGGATCATCGCAGATGTGGATCAGTTTGCCGACGGACTTTTGATGGGCTTTACGCAGCTATTTACTGGACTGATGACCATAGTGGGAACTTTGGTCTTTATGCTAAAGCTTGATGTGAAGATAGCGCTTGTTGTTGTGTTGGTCACTCCTTTAAGCCTTTTCGTTGCGGCATTTATTGCAAAGAATACCTATCATCTGTTTAAGAAGCAGAGTGAGACCAGAGGAGAGCAGACTGCTCTTATCGATGAAATGATCGGTGGTAAGAAGGTAGTTACAGCATTTAACTACGAGGACAGAGCCATAGAGCGTTTTGATGAGATAAATGAGAGGCTTAAGGAGGCTTCATTAAAGGCTACATTTTTTTCAAGCCTCACCAATCCGTGCACGAGATTTGTGAATAATATAGTCTACCTTTTGGTAGGAGTCTGCGGAGGCTTTGTATGTATAAAGGGCGGCATGACCATAGGCAATCTTTCAAGCTTTCTAAGCTATGCAAATCAATACACAAAGCCCTTCAACGAGATCTCCGGAGTGATCACAGAGCTTCAGAATGCATTGGTATGTGCGGCGAGAGTATTTGAATTTATAGAGAGTGAACCTGAGGTAGCAAATGTTCCTGATGCGGTAGTACTGACTGATGAAACCGTTACCGGAGAAGTTGAGTTTTCTGATGTTTTCTTCAGCTATGCGAAGGACAAGAAGCTTATTGAGGACCTTGATGTAAAGGTTAAGCCCGGTCAAAGAGTGGCCATAGTAGGACCTACCGGTGCGGGAAAAAGTACCATTATCAATCTCCTTATGAGATTTTACGATGTTGACCGGGGTACGGTGAGCGTCTCAGGACATGATATAAGAAATGTAAAAAGGGAAAGTCTTCGTGAAAGCTTTGGTATGGTGCTTCAGGAGACCTGGCTCAGATCGGGTACGGTTCGGGAAAATATTGCCTATGGTAATCCCGATGCCACAGAAGAAGAGATAGTTGCTGCCGCAAAGGCAGCTCATGCCCACAGTTTTATCATGCGTATGAAGGATGGCTATGATACGGTGATAGACGAGGACGGTGAGAACCTTAGTCACGGAGAAAAACAGCTTCTCTGTATAGCAAGGGTGATGCTTAACACACCGCCCATGCTGATACTTGATGAAGCTACAAGTAGTATAGATACAAGAACAGAGGTCAGGATACAGCGAGCCTTTAACAAGCTGATGAACGGAAGGACAAGCTTTATCGTGGCACACAGACTCTCAACCATCAGAGAGGCTGACATTATTTTGGTCATGAAGGACGGACATGTGATAGAGCAGGGGGACCATGACAGTCTTTTGAAGGCAGACGGATTCTACGCAAAGCTCTACAACAGTCAATGGGCGTAAGGGTTCAGGGCTGTAGGGAATAGTTAATATTGGTTATTAAAGAAAGGGGAATATGATGAGTGAAAGAGAAACCTTTGAGATACTTGGAATAGAGGCTACAAAGGATGAAGAGGCCATAAGGGCGGCCTATAGAGAAAAGGTAGTATCGGTAAATCCGGAGGATGATCCTGAGGGCTTTAAAAAGCTCCGTACAGCCTACGAGAATGCCATAAGGCTTATAAATGGGCCTGCCGAGGGCGAAGAGAAGTCTGAGGAGGATATGACCGAGGTTGAGCTTCATGTAAAAAAGGCTGAGGCTATTTATGATGATATTAAGAAACGTTCGGATGTTTCCTTGTGGGAGGAATGGTTAAATCATCCCCTTTGTCAGGGACTTGATACGGTTGATGAGATGAGAGAGGCTTTTCTTACTTTTGCTCTTGACCGCTTTTTCCTGTCCCATGATGTATGGGTGAAGATAGATAAGGTATTTACGATCAAGGATGAGAGGAAGCTTTTATGTGAGATGTTCCCCCCTGATTTCATTGATTATGTTATCTTCCATGTTGATAACGAAGATTTCTTTGAGGTTGGGAAGTTAAAAACAAGAGAGGAATATCTTGAGTTAATAAAGAATACTGATATCGAGGATACGATCATTCGTGAAAAAGGCAATGATTATGTGCCTGAGGAGTTTCACAACAAGGCTGATGAATATATCAGAGATGCTTCCAGCATATCTATGCTTATCGAGAAGATGATCAATCCTCAGTATTCTGAGGAAGATAGGCACAATGCTGTTATGCAGATGAAGTCGGAGCAGTATTATTTCGGTCACTCTGATGTTTGGCATCCCTTCGAATATGTTGGTGCCATGCGTCTTATGCAAGAGCTCGGAGAGCTTGAAAAGGCTGACTATCTCGCTCGGTGTGTACTGATTGACGAGCTTTTTGATTTTGAATGCTATCTTTATTCTACGGCCGCTTTTATCATTGTAAATGCGCAGAGGATAAGGAATGAAAAGAACGGCACCGAGGGTGTGGGTGATATAAATCTCGATGCGGTAAATGCAGGTATAAAGAGGGTTCTTGATGAGAGACCGAAGTTTATGCTTGCGAGAATCGCAAAGTCCGTTATCTATTATCTAAATGGGGAGTATACTGAGTCGAAGGATGAGATCATGGGCGTTTTAGAGGACGACAATCGCAATGAGGTTGCTGTCAGTATGATGAGAATGATCAATGAAAAGCTCATTGTTTCCTTCAAGGAAAAGATAGAGGCTGAGCCTGAAAATCTAAAAGAGAGGATCGAGCTTGGCTGGTGCCTGTTCCAGAAGGAGGATGGTAAGGGAACCATTGAGCTTTTGGAGGGTATAGAGCCTGACAAGGACAATGAATATGATTATCACAACCTGATCGGAAGATGCTATTTCAATCTTGAAGAATACGAAAAGGCTGAACCACATTTGGCAAAATGGTTGGAGCTTATTACAAGGCTTTATGAAAGATCAAAGACTGAGGATACTGAAAGCTGGTCAAAGGAAGATAAAAAGCGTGTCACAAGACTTGGATATTGCTATTATATGAATGCCGCCTGCAAGGCTTCCCTTAAGAATTATGAGGACGGCGAAAAACTCATGCGGATTTCCATCGAGAAGGAGAATGATGCCAATGAGAGGATTTATTATCAGGAATCATTGGGACTTATTCTACATGAGGAGAAGAAATATGATGAGGAGATGGTCATCTGGAATGAAATGATCGAGAATACACCTCATTGTGTTCCGGCCTTTGTTCATAGACAGGAGGTTGCCTATGAGCTTCGTGATGCGGGATGCGTTGTAGATGATTATTATAATATTGTTGCTGATGTTCCACAGTATGCAAGAGCCTATGTTTTGGCGGCCAAGGTGTTCCATGTTTACAGACAGGAGGACGAGTTAAATACTCTTTTGGAGAGGGCGAAGGAGAATGATATCAAAAGTGATGCTCTTGACAGTATCAGAGCCAATCTTTTAAGGGCGCATGGTGATTATAAGGAAGCTTATAAGCTACTTACAGATATTGAAACGAATATCTCAAAGAATGATACTGATATAGATAGTCCTTATGAGTTTTATATCGATTTTGCAAATCTTTTCCTGAACATGGGAAATAGGCATATCAGGCCTGAGGATGTGTATGTCTATGACAATAGGGCTGCCAATTTTAAGCACAAGAAAGCAACCGGACATTTTGCCTATGCCATCTATTTCTGCGAAAAGGCTATGGAGCTTGATCCCGCAAACAAGAGATCAAGATGGGTACTTTCTGATATCTATGAGGCTATGGATGACAGAGAGAGCTGCGAGGCTGTCTATAGGGAAATGCTTGAGCTTGATCCTGCCGATGCCGACATCAATTTTGAGTTTGGGGCATATTATCACAGAAAGAATAATCTTCACGCGGCCTACGATCAATACAAGGAGACGCTTAAGAAAAATCCTGATCATAAGCTTGCCAATAACAAGCTTATGAAGCTTTATGAAAAATCCTTCCTTGATAAGGAAAAGAAGGAATTCTATGACTCGGCTGTAAAGTATGCCGCGGCTCAGCTTAAGAATGATGATGATAGCTATTATTATGTGGAAAGAGCACTTCTTTATATCGATGGCTATGAATTTGATAAGGCAATAGAGGATGCGAAGGCAGCCTTAAAATCTGATCCTGAGAATTTTTATGCTATGAATGCTGCGGGTTATTCCTTGATGATGCTTGAGCGTTATGAAGAAGCAGAGGAATACTTCAAGAAGGGTATTGAGGTGATGGGAGATGAAAAACCCGAGACGCCTCATCTTCATATGAATCTTGCACGTTGCTCTGAGATGCAGTGGAAGTATGAGCAGGCAATAGAGTGCTATTTCTTCCTCAATGAGCATTTTGGAGATGATATGAATGGCCACATGCGCATGGGCGTTATATATGGAAAAAATAAGAAATACAAGGAAGCGGCAGGGGAATATCTGTATCGCCATGATCATTATACCGAACAGAAGAAGAATGACAAAAACAATGATCCATGGATAGATGAAAGGATCATCGCCAATGTGGTAAAGCTTGTTCATATATACCGTCTGGCTGGAGATATGGAAAATTACAAGGAGTGGTCGCTCTATATTCATAGGTTTATTCAGAGAAAGAATATCATGAATCTTCTGTCCAATTTAAAGATGAATGATAATGAGAAGGAAGCGGCAGTATATATCTTGAAGGAGGCAGGAAAGCATTCTCTCTTTGTAGAGCGGGAT
Organism: Lachnospiraceae bacterium; assembly: GCA_017540605.1. Taxonomy (GTDB): domain Bacteria; phylum Bacillota; class Clostridia; order Lachnospirales; family Lachnospiraceae; genus RGIG6919. The sequence continues at coordinate 25,645 of JAFYAS010000010.1, forward strand.
TACAAGCTTGCTATCAAGTACTTCGAAAAGGCTCAAAAGCTTATGAAGAAGTATGAGGAACTTAATGATGTTGATGATCTTGCTACTCTCGGAGACATCAATTCAGACCTTGCGGATTGTTATGCAAGGCTTGGACAGAAAACCAAATCAAAGCTTTCAGCAGAGATGGCTATAAAATGCTATACAAAAAAGTCCGGTTCGGTTGAGGAGTATCTTGGATTTAGGAAGGAGCTCCCCTTTAGACTAGGAGAGCTTGCTATGCTATATTTCTTCATGGGTGATGAGAAGAAGGCCTTTGAATTTTGTGACCGTATGCAATGTGAGCTTCGCTGTAGCTTCTGTCGTGAGAAGAAATGCTATGAAAAATATCTTGCGCTTGCGAGAATATATGAGTTGAAAAAAGACAATAAAAAGGCTCTCGAGATGTATGAGCAGGCGCTGATTTACGGGCCTGACGACTGCGAGGTAAAGGTGGCTATTGAATTGCTTTCAGGTAAAAAAGGAGTGTGAAGTTTATGACATCAAAGCTATCAGTTAAGGAAAAGGTGGCATACGGTATAGGTGCTGTGGGAAAGGATATGGTATATATGCTTTCCGCAAGCTACATACTGTATTATTATCAGGATATCCTTGGGGTATCATCCATTGCCATGGGTATCATACTTATGGCAGCAAGAGTATTTGACGCCTTCAACGATCCCATCATGGGTGTCGTTGTTGCAAAGACCAAGACAAAATGGGGAAAGTTTCGCCCCTGGCTTTTTATAGGCACACTTCTTAATGCCATCATTCTTGTGGTCATGTTCTCGGCACCACCGGCTCTAAATGGCGGAGGTTTGGTTGCTTATGCTGCAATATTCTATATCCTTTGGGGTGTCACCTATACCATGATGGATATACCCTATTGGTCAATGATCCCTGCATTTACCGAGGGTGGCAAGGAGAGAGAGGGTCTTTCGACACTCGGTCGTACCTGCGCAGGTGTAGGTTCAGCTCTTATTACTATCGTTACCGTTAAACTTGTAGCTATACTTGGTGGAACCGATGCAGCCGGAAAAGTAAATGAGAGACGAGGCTTTATGCTTTTTGCTTTGATCGTTGCCGTGCTCTTTGTAGTGTTCATTACCATCACCTGTGTAACCATAAAGGAAAAATCAACCGTTGATGTAGACAGTCCTTCCGTTGGCCAGATGTTTAAGGCTCTTCTTTCCAATGATCAGGCTATGACGGTTGTGGCTGCCATAGTGCTTATCAACTGTTCACTCTATGTCACTTCGAATCTTTTGATATACTTCTTTAAGTACGATATCGGCGGTGACAAATGGCGTGATACCTACACACTTTTCAATACCTTCGGAGGTGGAATGCAGATCATTTCTATGATGGTATTCTTCCCTTTATTCAGAAAATTCATGAGCTCCATAAAGGTGTTCTATGTGAGCCTTATCATGGCTATCACAGGCTACGGTGTTCTCTTTGCTATGATGTGTATGGGCGTTAACCAGCTAGTGGTCCTTTTGATCCCCGGCTTCTTTATATTCGTAGCTTTCGGTATGCTTACTGTTCTTACGACAGTCTTTCTTGCGAATACCGTTGACTATGGAGAATTCAAGAACAACAGAAGAGATGAGAGTGTCATTTTCTCTATGCAGACCTTTGTGGTAAAGCTTGCTTCCGGTGTGGCTGCCCTTATTGCGGCTATCTGCTTGAATGTGCTTAATATAAAGCAGGACAGCGGTGATGCCGCCGAAGTTGCCGGAAATGTTGCAGGCTCATCTATGATGGTGCTTCGTATGACTATGACGGTACTTCCCATCATCGGACTTTTTGTAGCTGTATTTATATTCTCAAAGAAATACATCCTGACAGATGAAAAGCTTGAAGAGATCACAAAGAGTATTAAGGGAAATAAGTAGTTTAGAGGTTTGATGACAGATGAAGGATAAGATTATAAAATATGAATGCCCCAACTGTGGTGCAGATCTTCCTGAAGAAACCGTGATCTGTCCATATTGCGGATATGAGAATGAAAAGCTTGCAAAGAAAGCCTATGATGAGGAAATGGATGAGCTTTCCGAAAAGCATGTCAATTCCATAAAGGCCATGCCAAAAAAGATGATGAAAAAGAGCACGAAGCTTCTTATCGTCTTTATTGTAGGCCTCGCACTCGTATTTGTTACCACAAATGTTTTAAAATACATAAGCGGGACAGGGCTTGAAAAACTCAAATACGACAATAAACAGAAGATGATCGAGCATCTTGAGGAGTTATATCAGGCCGGTGATTATGAGACCATGGGCGACGATTTCTATGACAGCAATTATTTCGGAGACTCATTTGGCAAGTATGCCAATACTGCGGAGATTTATTACGATGTGAAGTTTGCAAAGGAATCATTGATATTTGCTGCTGAGTCTGAGAAATATTCAAAGGATACTGAGGAGCTTTCTAATTATCTTCGCAAATCCTTCCGGGCTCTCGTTCGTGTAAATGATATGAGAGATGAGGGCTTCATCTATGGTGAAGGCGATGCTATTGAAAAGCTTGAGGCAGACCTTATTTCCACTATGAAGGAGACCTGGCTTATCACAGATGAAGAGATCAAGGAAGGTCTTTCGGTATATGTTGACAGGAATACCGATTATACAGGGCTTGCAAAGGCACTGATCGACAGAAAAAGCTCAAATAAATAATGGAGAAAAAATGTTATGAAATGTAAGAATTGCGGCGGAAATTATAAGCTTTTAGAGCTTAGATGCCCTTACTGCGAAACAGAGAATGTGGCAGGTCGATTCCTTATCATGAAGAGAACCGATGCCATCAGGCGATTTGAGGCAGAGCAGAAGGAAGCAAAGAAAAAATATGTTCCCTATGTGCTCAGTAAGCTGGTAAACAGAGTTATACTGTTCTCATTTATCGGAATAGTGGTGATGATGATACTCTCGATGAACGCCCTTCCGTGGTATAAAAAGGATGACACTGGAATATATAATCAGACTATGGTGGAGCTTCATGACGAGGGTAAATATATGGAGCTATACTATTATTTGGATAGAAAGGATTTGTATGGCAGAGCTTCATATATCTACACTCAGTCAGCTCTTCTTGCCAATACCTATGATGACTTTATTACCAGAAGGTCGATGTATCTTTCTGATGATGCAAACAATTGGAGTCCGGATTATGTGGCGTTGGTTATGGATGATGCAATGAAAATATACGCTCACAATATTGGTATGTATAAGGATTACTATCCTGAAAATCATGCACAGTACGAGCTTTACAATCAAAGGATACTTGCATTTTGGAAGGGTACTATGATGTGTACAGGTGATGAAGTAGCCTGGCTTGCGGATCCTGAGAGTTCGTGGCATTCCGATAAGCTTAGAGAATTATGTGAGACCTTAAAGGAGAGGAGGATAGCAACCTATGGAAAATAAAAACAAAAAAAATACGGTTGAAGCGACGAAGGTCAATTATAAAAAGCCCAATGCCTTTTGGTTTGTGATAAAGGTGGGGATCATGCTATTCTTTCTCTTTCTGTTCCTTGCTCTTGTCAGTGATTTCATTGCCAGAAGAGGTTTGATCAAAAAAGTATATGATGTTTCTGGTGATACCACATTTTATGATGATTATTATTATGAGAAGAAGTATGGCTCTCTCCGTGATCTGATGACACTTTACAACTATCCGGATGATAAATACTACGGAAAGTACTGGGAGGTGGTTGAAGGCGAGGAGCATAGAAAGGCCTATGATGATTATAAGAAGGGCTATGAGGCAGGACTTGATTATTGCAAGGAGCTATATGAAAGGGAAGCCAATGAACTCGTGAAGATGACAGAGAATCCGAGATTTCCTGAGAACAAGGAGAAGCTTTTAGAACTTGCTGAAGGTGTAAAGTGATAAAGAGACGCTTGATGCGCAGTGCATCAGGCGTCTTTTGCTTTGACCTTTGTTCTTATCAGTAGTTGCGAAGGATTTTCATTTGTGATAGAATATCAATTCAGTGAGATTTGATGATGAGGAAAAGAACAGATGATAATTGGAATTGATTTAGGAACAACAAACAGCCTTGCTGCTTACTATACTGAAGATGGACCGAAGATCATCCCCAATAGACTCGGGGAGAGACTTACACCTTCTGTTGTAAGTATAGATGAAGATGAACAGATCTATGTTGGAAAAACTGCGAAGGAAAGAATGCAGCTTTATCCCGATACCGCAGCGGCTGTATTTAAAAGAGATATGGGAAGCGATAAGAAGTTTAGGCTCGGCACCAAGGAGTTTACCGCGGAAGAGCTTTCTTCTTTTGTGCTTCGTTCACTTAAAGAGGATGCCGAAGAGTTTCTTGGTGAGGAGGTCACTGAGGCTGTTATTTCCGTGCCCGCATACTTCAATGATATGAGAAGAAAGTCAACCAAGAGGGCAGGAGAGCTTGCAGGACTCAAGGTTGACCGTATCATCAGTGAGCCTACGGCGGCCGCTATTGCCTATGGACTTTACAATGAAGACAAGGCTTCAAAGTACCTTGTATTCGATCTTGGCGGCGGTACTTTGGATGTATCAATACTTGATTATTTCTCACCTATACTTGAGGTGAGAGCTGTGGCGGGAGATAATTACCTTGGTGGTGAGGATTTTACCGCTGTAATAGAGGAGCTTTTCTACAAGGAAAAGAGTGATATAGATCGTGACAAGCTGACCTTCAAGGAGAGAATGGCTATCCACAAGCAGGCTGAGCAGTGTAAGCTAGGGTTCTTAGATAACGGAACCTCTGAGATGCATGTAAAGCTTGGTGAGGAGATGATAGACTTTGAGCTTAAGCTTAAGGACTATGACAAGGCCTGCGAGGAGCTTTATGAGAGGATCAGGATCCCTGTGAAGCGAGCTCTTTCCGATGCTAAGCTAAAGCTTACAGATATAGATAAGATTGTACTCGTTGGTGGTGCTACAAGACTTTCGGGAGTTCGAAGCTTTGTCAGCAAGCTCTTTAGGACATTCCCTGATACTACCATCAATCCTGACGAAGCTGTTGCACTTGGCGCGGCCATACAGGGAGCCATGAAGGAGAGACAGTCCTCTATCCGTGAGGTCGTACTTACTGATGTATGTCCATTTACCCTTGGAACAGAGGTCATGGTAGATCTTGGGGAGAATCATATGGAGGGTGGTCATTATTGCCCTATCATAGAGAGAAATACCATCATCCCTGCCAGCCGTACAGAGAGATTTTATACAGTTCATGATAATCAGACCAAGCTTACCATCAATGTGCTTCAGGGCGAGAGTCGTATGGCAAAGAACAATCTTGAACTCGGTGTGCTTGAGATTCCTGTTCCCAAGGCAAAGGCCGGAGTTGAATCTGTGGATGTAACTTATACTTATGATATTAATTCCATCCTTGAGGTTGAGGTAACCGTTGTATCCTCCGGCGAGAAGGTTAGACAGATCATCAAAGGCCAGTATACCGAGATGACTGATGAAGAGATAGAGAAGCGCTTCAAGGAGCTTTCTTATCTGAAGATACATCCGAGGGATCAGGAGGAAAACAAGCTGATCCTTCTAAGGTGCGAGAGACTCTACGAGGAGAGTCTGGGTGCAGACAGAGAGATCCTTGATAATGAGATCAGAAAATTCGAGCTTGCCCTAAACTCTCAGGATAAGCGTATCATAGAGAAGGAAAGAGAGAGACTCAAGGAATTCCTTGATGAGTGGGATGTATAATTTTTAATTGCATTTAATGCTTTGTAGTGATAAAATAATTTTTGTCTTTATTTTTAACAAAGGAAGGAAGATGATTTCTATGGCAAAGAAGGATATTGATTGGTCAAGTCTTGGATTCGGATATCAGAAGACAGACAAGAGATTTGTTGCGAATTTCAAGGACGGAGCATGGGATGAGGGAGCTCTTATTGATGATGACATGATCACCATGAGCGAGTGCGCCTGTGTATTGCAGTATGCTCAGACCTGTTTTGAGGGACTAAAGGCTTACACAACGGAGAAGGGCAACATAGTCATTTTCCGTCCCGATCTCAATGCAGCACGTATGAAGGATTCATGCGAGAGACTTGAGATGCCTGTATTCCCCGAGGATAAATTTGTTGACGCAGTTGTGAAGACTGTTGAGGCTAACGCTGATTTTGTGCCTCCTTACGGATCAGGTGCAACTCTTTATATCAGACCTTACATGTTCGGTATCAATCCCGTTATCGGCGTTAAGCCTGCTGAGGAGTATCAGTTCAGAGTATTTACAACACCTGTTGGACCTTATTTCAAGGGTGGTGCTAAGCCTATCGTGATCAAGGTATCTGACTTTGACAGGGCAGCACCTCATGGAACAGGACATATCAAGGCCGGACTTAACTACGCAATGAGCCTTTATCCTATCGTTAAGGCTCACGAGGAAGGCTTCTCAGAGAATATGTATTTGGATGCAGCTACCAGAACAAAGGTAGAGGAGACAGGTGGAGCGAACTTCCTGTTCGTTACCAAGGATGGCACTGTTGTAACTCCCAAGTCAGACAGTATCCTTCCTTCTATCACCAGACGTTCACTTATGTATGTAGCTGAGCACGTTCTCGGAATGAAGGTTGAGCACAGAGAGGTTTACTTCGATGAGCTTTCTGATTTTGCTGAGTGTGGTCTCTGCGGTACAGCAGCAGTTATCTCACCTGTTGGAAAGATCAACGATCACGGCAAGGAGATCTGCTTCGCGGCAGGCATGGAGGAGATGGGTCCTGTGACCAAGAAGCTCTATGATACACTTACCGGTATTCAGATGGGTAGACTTGAGGCTCCCGAGGGCTGGATCAAGGTTATAAAGTAATTTTGCTTATATAATAAAACGAAGAAATCCATTGCTTTTAGCGGTGGATTTTTTCTTTTGCAATTTCTTGTTTACTTATGGAGGATTTTTTGGTAATATAGTTAAGTGCGTTTTTTTTCGAATACATAATTATTGGAAGGAGTAAGTCATGAAGCAGTTAATGTTAGGTAATGCTGCTGTGGCCCGTGGACTTTATGAAGCAGGCTGCGGTGTGGCTTCAAGCTATCCCGGAACACCCAGTACCGAGATCACAGAAGAAGCAGCGAAGTATGACGAGATTTATTGTGAGTGGGCACCCAATGAGAAGGTAGCCCTTGAGGTTGCATTTGGAGCGGCTGTTGCCGGCAAGAGAAGCTTTTGCGGTATGAAGCATGTAGGCTTGAATGTTGCGGCAGATCCACTTTTTACTATATCATATACAGGTATCAATGCAGGTATGATCATCGGTGTAGCTGATGATGCAGGTATGCATTCGTCACAGAACGAGCAGGATTCAAGACATTATGCCATAGCATCCAAGGTTCCCATGGTTGAGCCCTCTGATTCGGCTGAGGCACTTGAGTTTACAAAGCTCGCTTATGAGATGTCAGAAAAGTATGATACTCCCGTGCTTCTTAAGATGTGTACAAGAGTTGCACATTCCCAGAGTATCGTTGAGACCTCTGATAGAGTAGACCTTCCTATCAAAGAATATACAAAGGATATTGGTAAGTATGTTATGATGCCTGCCAATGCCAAGAGACGTCATCCTGTAGTAGAGCAGAGGACAAAGGATCTTATAGCTTATGCTGAGAACTGTCCCTTCAACAGAGTAGAGATGGGAGATACCAAGGTAGGTATCATCACAAGCTCTACTTCATATCAGTATGTAAAGGAAGTATTCGGTGAGAAAGCTTCAGTTCTTAAGCTTGGACTTATCAATCCCTTGCCTGAGAAGCTTATCCTTGATTTTGCGGCTAAGGTTGATAAGCTCGTTATTATCGAAGAGCTTGATGCCATTATAGAAAATCACTGCAAGGCCCTTGGTCTTGATGTGACCGGCAAGGATGTATTCCCTCTTTGTGATGAGTTTTCGCAGAATCTGATCGCAGAGAAAATGGGAGTAGAGGTTTCCGAGGGACTTAAACTCGAAGACAATATCCCTGTAAGACCTCCTGTTATGTGTGCAGGTTGTCCTCACAGAGGAATGTTCTATACATTACAGAAGAACAATTGTACCGTTATGGGTGATATCGGTTGTTATACACTTGGTGCTGTTGCACCTCTTTTAGCGATCGATGTTACAGCATGTATGGGTGCATCGATCAGTTCTATCCACGGCTTCAACAAGGCTCGTGGTTCTGAGAGCGAGAGTAAGACTGTTGCGGTGATCGGTGATTCAACCTTCATGCATTCAGGTATGACCGGTCTTGCCAACATTGCTTACAATATGAGCAATTCAACAGTTGTCATCCTTGACAATTCCATTACCGGTATGACAGGACATCAGCAGAATCCTACCACCGGTTACAATATAAAGGGAGATCCTGCAGGAAAGATTGATCTTGAGGCTCTTTGCAAGGCCATGGGCTTTAACCGCGTAAGAGTTGTTGATCCTTATGATCTTGAGGCTTGTGATGTGGCTATCAAGGAAGAACTTGCGGCAAATGAGCCTTCAGTTATCATCAGCCGTCGTCCCTGTGCTCTCCTTAAATATGTGGAGGTTAAGCCACCTCTTGTTGTTGACTGCGATAAGTGCGTAGGCTGTAAGATGTGTATGAAGATAGGTTGCCCTGCTATCAGTATAAAGAATGGCAAGGCATGCATAGACAAGACACTTTGCGTAGGCTGCGGAGTATGTAAGCAGCTTTGTAAGCTTAATGCTATAAAGGAGGCGTAAGACTATGACTAAGAATATCATGATAGTTGGTGTCGGTGGTCAGGGTTCACTCCTTGCTTCAAAGCTTCTTGGAAGACTGCTTCTTGACTGCGGATATGATGTAAAGGTTTCTGAGGTTCACGGTATGAGCCAGCGTGGCGGTTCCGTTGTGACCTATGTAAGATTTGGCGAGAAGGTTTATTCACCCATTATTGATAAGGGTGAGGCTGATGTGATCATTTCCTTCGAAAAGCTTGAGGCTGCCAGATATATGGAGTACTTAAAGAAGGATGGTAGGATCATCGTATCGGATCAGGAGATCGATCCCATGCCTGTTATCACAGGTGCGGCTACATATCCTGAGAATCTTATCGAGAAGATGAAGGCTGCCGGTGCCAATGTTGACGATATGGACGCATTATCACTTGCTTTAGAGGCAGGAAGTGCTAAGGCGGTCAATATTGTATTGATGGGAAGAGTATCAACATATTTTGATGAGATCCCCGAAGAAGCTTGGCTTAAGGCTTTAGAGGCATGTGTTCCTCCCAAGTTTTTGGAACTCAACAAAAAGGCTTTTGCTTTAGGAAGAGCAGGAAAGTAATCGTTAATCGATGCGGGGGCATCAAAGAGTATAAAGGAGAATTTGAAGACCATGGAAAAGCGTTATTTTCAACCGGAAATAGAAACTATGCCGGTAGAGGAGATTAAAAAACGCCAAAGTGAATTGCTAGTTAAGCAGGTAAAGAATGTATATGAGAATGTGAGCTATTATCGTGATCTCATGGACAAAAAGGGCGTTAAGCCTGAGGATATCAAGGGTATTGAAGATCTTCACAAGCTTCCCTTTTTAACGAAGGATGACCTTCGTGAGGCATATCCCACAGGACTTCTTGCAAGACCTAAGAAGGATTGTGTTAGGATCCATTCTACCTCCGGTACTACCGGAAGAAGAGTAGTTGCTTATTATACCCAGCATGATATAGATCTTTGGGATGATTGCTGTGCCAGAGCTTTGGTGGCGGCAGGAGCATCAGACGAAGATGTTGTTCATGTAAGCTACGGTTATGGTCTCTTTACAGGAGGCTTTGGTTTAAATGGCGGTTCTCATAAGCTTGGCTCGCTTACGCTTCCCATGTCTTCAGGAAATACAGACAGACAGATTCAGTTTATGATAGATCAGGAGTCTACCATTCTTTGCTGTACACCCTCATATGCCGCGTATCTTGGTGAATCCGTAAAGGAGAAGGGTGTAAAGGATCAGTTAAAGCTTAAAGCCGGAATCTTCGGAGCTGAGGCGTGGACTGAGGAGATGCGTGCTGAGATCGAGAACAGTCTTGGTTTAAAGGCTTATGATATCTATGGACTTACTGAGATTTCAGGCCCCGGTGTTGCATTTGAATGTGAAGAGCAGGCTGGTATGCATATCAATGAGGATCATTTTATCGCTGAGATCATCAATCCCGAGACAGGAGAGGTCCTTCCTGAGGGAGAGAAGGGTGAGCTGGTATTCACCAGTATTACCAAGGAGGCATTTCCTCTTTTGAGATACAGGACCAGAGATCTATGTGTTCTTTCAAGAAAGAAGTGTTCTTGCGGAAGAACTCATGTCAGAATGAGCAAGCCTCTCGGCCGTTCAGATGATATGATGGTTATCCGTGGCGTGAATGTATTCCCTTCACAGATCGAGACAGTTCTTCTTAACAACAATATGAGTGTTAATTATCAGATCGTTGTTGATCGTGTTAACAATACAGATACTCTTGATATCAATGTAGAGGTTACTCCTGAGATGGCTGCTGATCTTACCTATGATAGAGCAGCAAAGACAAGAGAGCTTTCGGCTGCTATGAAGAACATGCTTGGTATCTCTGCAAAGATTCACCTTGTAAATCCTCATACTATTGTCAGAAGTGAGGGCAAGGCTGTTCGAGTGATCGATAACAGAAAGCTTTTTGGTCATTGATTTGAGGTATAGGACTTTGAGAGATTTAGAAAAAACAAAAGAATTCTTTATAAATGACAGGTATGCCATGGTGACTACAGGTATTGAGATAGAAGCCGTGGATGAGAATTATGCAAGATGCTCGCTGACCTTGGATGACAGGCATAAGAATGCCACAGGTCAGGTCATGGGTGGAGTGATGTACACCTTGGCTGACTTTGTGTTCGCTGTGAGCACCAATGTGAGCGAGGAAAAGCCCACTGTGACGGTGGTGAGCCAGATCACCTATCTTGGCGTATGCAAGGGTAAGAAGCTTATAGGAGAAAGTAAGCTTTTAAAGGATGGTAGAAGAAATTGCTTTTATCAGATCAATATCACTGACGAGCTTGGCAATCAGGTAGCTGTGGTAAATACTAACGGAGTTCATTTAGGATAATGGAAAAATTCACTGAGGATGTCATCATACAAGAGAATAATCCAAAGAATACTGTGCTTACCATTCTTTTTATAGTACTTGCAGTTGTTTCCTTTTTGGGGATGATCGTGACCTTTTTGGCGCTTATAGTGTTCATCCCTTCGGTTGTATGTTTATTTCTGCTTAAGAGAGTGAAGGATGTTCAGTATGAATTTACAATGCTCTCTGAGGAAGTCAGAGTATCGGCTATTTACAACCTGGAAAGAAGAAAGTCCTTAAAGACCTTTGATCTTTCAAATGTAAAGCTTATGGCTCCTTATGAATCCGGCAGGGTAGAGCATGAAAGGAGTCAGTGTAAAAAGACATATAAGTACACTACCAATGCACACAGAGAGAAGATATATAGTCTTATCCTTGAGGATGGTGGGCAGAAGTGCGAAATTGTAGTGGAGCCTACCGAGAAGATACTAAACCACTTAAAAGAGCTTTGTAAGAATGTGTATTATGAAGATTAAAATAATAAAGAGAAAAGCCTATTACTCATCGTAATAGGCTTTTATACTCTGACGTCGAAGTTCTGTCCGAGATTCGGCTGTACAGAAGCTTCCATCATTTTGGTAAGTGCAGCACCGTCTGCCTGCTGTTGATCCAATGCATTGTCAAGTAATGCGACATTCACATCTCTCATAACATTGGTCTGATTCATACGCAGGGACATGCTCGCGATATCCATAACATCCATGGCAAGTACCTCCTGTATTTAGTTACTTGGATTATACTATAAATCGGGGAAAAATGCAATAGAATAAATAAAATTGTACTTTAGAAAATACATAATTATTAAATTGTACTTTATAAAATACATTTGTTACAAAAATATTAAAAAAATCCTTGTTTTCTGCGGAATAAGTGTTGACAACGCTTTATTGCTTTGTTATAATCCCTTTTGTAATAAATTTGTAACAGATTTTTGTGGCAAGTTTTTTTTGCAACTACAAGATTTAGTGTTTGGATTTGATTGTTACCATAGGATAACAATTAGGAGGAAATCATGAAAAAAAATGTTAAGTTTTTCGCATTTGCCCTTGCATCTACCTTAGCGGTATCAAGTATCGGTGCTACATCGATTGCTGCAGGCAATGTGATTGACGAAGGCGACATTAGTATTACTTCAGCGCTTGATGATTATTTGGCATCACTTACTGTAAGCGCGCCTGTTACCACAGAGACAGTTGTAGAGGTTACTACAGAGGCAGTTACCGAAGCAACAACAGAGGCTACTACAGAGACAACTACAGAGGCTACCACAGCAGCAGCTAAGAAGAAAAAGACTACAAAGTACCCTGAGTTCAAGGGCAAGGCACTTGCCAATGTCAGCGGTAACTTGAATATCAGAGCAGAGGGCAATGAAGAGGCAGAGAAGATCGGACTTCTTCCCAAAGGAGCTGTCTGCAAGGTAGTAGAAAAAGGCGATGGCTGGACAAAGATCAGATCCGGCGGATTTGAAGGCTATGTAAAGTCTGATTATCTTCTTTTCGGAGATGCAGCCGGTGCATATGCTGAGAAGAACCTTCCCCGTATGGCAGTTATCGATACTACCACATTGAAGGTTAGGGCTGAGAATTCAAAAGACAGCGCTTGTGTAACACTTGTTCCGGAAGGCGAGAAATACGCTATCATTTCTGAGAAGAAGGGTTGGACAGAGATTGAGATCGACGAAGAGACAACCGGATTTGTAAACAACGAGTATATTCATACAACATATAGCATGTCTTCAGCAATCTCACTTGAGGAGCTTGAGAGAGAAGTAGAGCTTCAGGATCCTGAGGATGAGACAGAGGTAGCTGAGACCACCACAGAGGAACAGAGAACCACAGAAGAGAGAAGAACTACTGAGGAAAGAAAGACTACCGAAGAAGTAAAGACGACTGAAGAGAAGAAGACCACAGAAGAGAAAAAGACTACTGAGGAAAAGAAGACCACAGAAGAGAAAAAGGAAGAAA
>JAFYAS010000011.1 GCA_017540605.1 Lachnospiraceae bacterium
CAAATGTAAAATCATCCTGGCTTCTGCGTCAGCAGAAGCATCCTTGTTGGGTGGGAACCGGCACCCAAGGTGCCGGGTGGGCTATAATAAATCCCATCTCCTATATATCAAACCTATCTAGTTTTCGGACAGTCTCCCCCGATTTGTCAGACTTTTTCTTTGATTTTCCGGTTTTTTTCATACTACTTTCATATACCGGTATAGAACCAAGGTTCGTAAGTCCGAGGTACTTCTCAGCATCATCTCCGGTTTTCACAGAATCATCCAATAGATAAAGCACAACGATAATTCCACATACAAATACAAACATCAGCATACCGCCAATTAGTGCATTCTTCTTTACAGATGGACTTACAGGATGATCGGCAACCACTCCCACATCTACCTCGTTGGGTACATCAGTATCCATGATCTTAGCTGTCTGTTCAGCTGTCACCTGAGAATACTTATCCACGATCATCTTCGCCATATAAGGATCAGGATTCTTTACCGTGAGGGAAAGAACACGGGTATTTGATTCATTGGTAACTGATACAGTTCCTAAAAACTGTTCATAGGTCATATCAAGCTCGCAATCCTTTATGACCTGCTCGATAACCTTTCTACTTTTGGCTATGACCATATAGTCCTGTGTAAGCTGAGTACCCAGCTGGATATCAGCTAGGGAAGTAAGGCTTGTAGACTTTGAAAGGATATAAAGGGATGCTGTCGATTGATACATCGGAGTAATACAAAGAGTAGTAAAAAGTACTGCCGCGACAACGCCCGCAATCGACGTTCCTATTATGATCCATATCTTCCCAAGAAGAACAAAAAACAGCTCTCTTAAGTCAATCTCTATCTCTTCATCAAATTGGTTTTCCATCTTCTTCTCCTCATCCTTTAATCAAGCCATTTATTATCCAAAATAGCTTCACCGTTTCCATGCATCAAGGCCTCAAAGCTATCTTCGTCAAGCTTCTTCTTGAGCCAGGAAACAGTCTGTTCTATGTAAGGCGCACGATCGTCAATATTGTGGGCATCAGTTCCCAACAAAGAAATATAGCCTTCAAGTACAAGCTTTCTGCACCACTTTGTATGTCCGTCAAACAAGCTTCCGATAAGGCTATCCACATTCATCTGAAGATATGCGCCATTCTCTATGATCTCTTCAACGCGCTCCATATGTTTATTTAGGCATTGATACCTCTCCATATGTGCAATGATAGGTCTGAATCTGTGCTGAACAAGCTCCCTGACAGCACCATAAACCTCATTATAACTACATCTTGGGGAAAATTCAACCAAAACATACTTACTATCGCCATAGGTATTGATAATACCTTCCTTCAAGCCCTCAACAGCACCTCTTCCCCAATAGATCTCATTGCCCATATAAAGGTCGATCTCCGGGTAATCCTTTTTGACCATCGGCTCAAATTTATCAAAAATAGCCTTTAGATCAGACGCTGTTTTCTTTGTCTTTCCCACATAATAATGGGGTGTAAGCACTATCTTCCTTATGCCCTGACTATATGCAATTCCAATCATTTCCATCGACATTGCCTCATCCCTCGAGCCGTCATCCACGCCCGGAAGAATATGACAATGCATATCCATAAAATACATAAATCCCCTCAAAAAATTTTTACTCTTGATCAATCTGTATATTTCTTACAAAATCCACAAGGAAATGCAAACCTATACCGGAAAGGAAACCTATCATACCCACTGACATAGTTACTACAAGTCCTCTCTTCAAATAATCCACTATAAAGAGAAATAGGTATTCAGGATCCATATAAAGCTTTGAATATGGCTTCATGATAATAAGCCATAATCCCATTGCAACGAGTATAATAGATGCGGAAAGCACAGCTCTGCTCACATATCTCACACCTCTGTGCCTATATCTATCCATCATAATAAGGATTGTTATGGCAACCATCACATTGACTATCATGATCCAAAGAGACGCTCTAAGTATATCTTTGATACTAAGTCTGATACCATAAATACTTGATCCAACCACGTCCAAAGAATATTGTTCCATATAAGAGGTTATTACATTGACAACTCTTTCTCTGCTTTCATCGGACATTTTGATATCTTTAACAGTCTCCGTCATGCGATTTTTAAAGTCCGTCAGATCATATGTCGCCTTCTCGCCCCTCAAGCTTTGATTAACCTGAGACTTGGCTGTATTTAAAAATCTGTCATAACCCACCTGATCAACTATTTTATCTATATCATCTTCAGGAAGCCCCTCGAGATACGCCTTCATATCATTAGTCATCTGATTGTAGATATATCTGTAATACCCGCTTGATGTGAGATGATCTATCACGAAACCGTTTCTGAATACGCTTGTTCTGATCCCGATGATAAGAAGGAGAGAAAACAGATGGACAGTAAGTATCACAGTAAATATCCATCCGATCACCTTTCTGATCCTTTTTCTCATCTTGTGATCGAAATAGTATTTATTCTTTTGTCTCTTTCTCTTTTTCTTCTGGAAGGGAAAGCACTTTGTGACTATAAGAACGGCAAGAGATAAAAGAATGATAGCTGACATGATCATCACAGTCATAAGTATCATCTTCGAATATTCTTCTGTCTCGCCGGGATACTCTATAGACGGTAGCTTGAAGCTCTTTCCTGTAGAAGGGGCAACATAGGTGATCGCTCTGTCCTCAGGATCAAACTTTAACGAACCGATAGCCTTATCCTCTGCAGGTTGGATTATCTCAGTCTGAGTTGTCTCTTCCTCGGTTGTATCAAAAGGAAGAATATAGGTATCCTTCTTTTTTTCCTTCTTTTTAGCAGCTGCGGTGGAAGCCTCTTCTTCATCCGGCGCCTCCCATATCCCTACATCCTCCTCGTCCTCAGGCTCTGTATCATCATCATCCTCCTCTTCCTCTTCATCATCCTTTTTTGAAGTCTCGGTGGAATTGTCTCCGGAATCCTTCTCTACCTTGTAAAGGTACCCATCCTTTACACCCTGCTCAATATTTGCATTGATCTTCTTGATAGCTTTTTCTGCCTCTTCAGCAGTCAGATCTATATCATCAGCCTTTAAGTAATCCGTAAGCTGTTTCACATACGAATCCTTGGCTTTGTATTCTTCATTTTCATATTCAAAGGTGGCAGTAGCAGCCTTGATGACTGACTGTTCATTAGAATTGATATCACCTGCGAAAGCATCCACCAAAGCGAGCGCAAATACCGCAATACATATAACAAACGATAAATATATCTTATTTAATTGTGAGCCTTTACCTTTGCTCATCTTAAACTCCCGATAGTATAAACAAGTTTTTTAGAACAACATGCAGTTCCTTAGAGAATAAAAGGGCTGTTACTACAGGTAACAGCCCCTTATTATCTTAATCTTTATTATGATTACTTAAGCTCAAGAACACCAGCGTCTATAAGACCCTTAACATCATCAGCTGAAGTAGCATAAAGCTGTCCGTCTACAACATAAAGCTTAGCAGCCTCTGTATTGCCAGTCTTAAGTGTGATATAATCAGCAGTTACATTGACTGTGTCATATGTTGCTACAGTTTTACCATTAGTAGCTGACTTGATCTCAGTCGAAATAGTTGTATCACCAAGTACTGCTGTACCAAGCATAAGCTTACCAAGAAGTGCAGGAATCTTATCTGCAGTTGTAGGAATGGCAACTGTAGCAAGCTTATCCTTCTGTGCCTTTGCAGCTCTATCCTTAATAGTCTTACCATCTACGACCTTACCGGCCTTAGTATAGGTTACAGCGCCCTTCTCGTCAACCTTTGCAGAGTAGAGTACATTATCAACAGTGATCTTAACCTCTCCGATAGCAGAGAACTCAGCGGGATCAATAGCAGCTGCCTTCTCAAACTTTTCAAGAAGTGCCTTTCCATTCTTAGCACTTACAGTAACATCAGCCTTTGTATCTGCATTAAATGCAACAGGAGAACCTGTTACGGTAACAGTTACATTCTTTGTTACACCATCTACAGTAGTGATCTTAACTGTAGTAGTGCCGGCCTTGATACCGGTAACCTTACCGGTCTTATCTACTGTTGCGAAATCCGCACCGGCAGTAATAGCGTATGACTGTACGGCATTGACTGTACCACCTGAAACCTTTGCGGCGATCTGAGCAGTCTTACCAGCCTCTACAGTTACATTCTCTGCAGTAACACTAGACTTTTTAGCAACTACACGTACAGGAACCTTTACGCTCTTTCCTGAACCATCCTTAGCAGTAAGTGTGAATGTTACCTTACCTGCCTTAGAACCCTTTACAGTGAACTTGCCACTCTTATATGTAGCAGTAGCATACTTCTTGTTGGAAGCCTTAACTGTTACAGCATTGCTACCAATCTTGGTATTTCCCTTTGCCTTAAAGGTAACGGTGAACTTCTTAGAGGTTCCCTTGGGAATAATATAATATCCATTGTACTTGTATGCAACTGTTGAAGCTACGGTCATCTTTGTAGCTTTGTTCTTTACAGTTACCTTAAGTGTCTTCTTAACAGTCTTTCCTGTTGTAAGTGTAACCTTTACAGTTATCTTTGCAGTACCGTTCTTACCAGCTGTGGTAAGTGTAGCACCACTCTTTGAAACCTTCGATACCTTAACTACTGCCTTCTTGTTAGAAGTAACTGATACACTCTTTACGATACCATTCTTTACAGTAAACTTAAGCTTCTTTGTCTTTGCAGCCTGAGTATAGCTTGTCTTCTTGGTAGGAGCAGTAATCTTCAGGGTAGCATTCGCAGCATCAACAGGTGAAACTGCTACAACAGATGCGGCAAGAGCAACGGTCATAGCCATTGTCGCAACTCTCTTGATGTTCTTCATAACTCATCCTCCTTACAATCCTTATTTTTTGATTCTTAAACATCAAACTTCATTTTAACAAAAAATATTCAATTGTCAACTGATTTTTCCCAATTTGCCAACTATTGTCATTTTTTCAGCATTTTGACATCCGTGACAAACTGACAATCCTTTTATTGTGCATAATCACGAGTAATATTTGTTACCTCGCTAAGCGGTGTAGTAAAAAATAATTTACTTCTCCTGAAGCTCGTCAAGAGTCTTCCCGTATGCAGGCAAAAACTCCTTCATAAATATCTTAAGCTCAGGTAGCTCTTCTCTCATTTCCTTTAATTTTATTAAAGTACTCTCCTTGGCGGAACGAAATTCCGTATTACCACATCCAAGCTCCTCTAAGCATTTTATAAAGGCAGAAAGCTTGTCAGCTGCCTTTACAAGTCTCCATATATCCTTATCCTCATCAGTAGGAAAGAATATCTTCCTGTAGGATGCTCTCATATCCTCAGGCAGCATATCAACCATCCTGTCACAGGCTCTGTCCTCTATCCCATGAAAAAGATCACGCATTTCCTCGTTATAATACTTTATAGGCGTCGGCATATCACCGGTAATGATCTCCGACGCATCATGATAGAGGCCTATAAGTGCCGTCTTCTCTTCATTGTAGTTCTTTCCCAGCCTCGTGTTGCCAATAACAGCCAAAGCATGGGCAAGCATAGAAACCTCCATAGCATGTTCGCTAATGGTCTCTTTCCTCACATTATGCATCAAAGCCCATCTCTCAATATATTTCATTCTGGACATCATGGCATAAAAGCCACTTGAATTCTCTTCCATATTACCTCCAAAACTTTGTTCATCGGTCTTTTAATTCTGGGGCCGAGGCACTAGTGCATCGGCCGCAAAATAACTGGACTAATGCGCAGAATGCTTGCCCGAGAGTGCATACCTGAAAACGTAGGCGTAGCGGGCTACGCTGAGGCTTTCAGGTATGTTCTATCGGGATAAGCAGGCAAGCATTCGGACCAGTTATTTAAGGACCGAGGCACTAGCAATTGCCACACCTGTCAAGGAATGTATTAAGCCTCTCACTGGATTCCTTCGCATCGGCATAGCCCTGCTCATAGAGCTTTTTAAGCTTTTTAGGATCCTTTTCAAGCCTCCCAACATCTACAGAGGTCTTCGGCTGGATAACGAATACCTTGCCTGCCTTCACACCGTTTTTAATGTACTCAAGCGTTCTGTTGTACATCACATGTCTTCTTGCCATTGCCCTTACAAAAGCAGGATATCTTCGATACTTAAAAGCAATAAGGGGCATCAGTTTGTTGGGTGTTTTTCTGTATTCGGGGTCACGGGTAAGGATCACCACATTCATTTTATTGCCGTGCTTACGCGAAAGATTTAAGGGGATTGAATTGGCTATACCTCCGTCAAGATAATCCTTTCCTTTGAATCTCACAAGCTTTGAGATAAGTGGAAGACTTGAGGACGCCCATATAGCATCCATATCCTGCTTGAAGGTTTTGACCTCCAAAGCCTCGGCTTTACCGGTATTCATCTCAGCCGCGACCGAATAAAACCTGGTAGGATTCTGGTCAAAGGCCTTATAATCAAAAGGAACAAGTCTTTCCGGTATCTCTTTCATAGTAAAATCATAGCCAAAAAGATAACCTGTTGAAATGAGATTCTTAATTCCCATATACCTCTTGTCATCTACGAATTTATAAAGCACCTCAAAGGATCTGCCCTTCTGCTTTGAAAGATAGCTTGTAGCATGACAGGCCCCGGCTGATACACCATAAACTTCTTTAAAATCTATATCATGCTCAAGAAAATAATCAAGCACTCCTGTTGTGTATGCTCCTCGCATTCCCCCGCCTTCCAAGATCAATCCGGCATTGTACATTTCATTTCCTCCAAAAACTGTGAATTAAAAGCCGCTTAAGGATATATCCAAAAGCGGCTTAATGTATTGAAAAAGCTTTTTTGTGACTAATTCAACGGTTTAAGATCATATGCCATCTTCTTGATTGTAAGAAGTGTCTTTGCTCTCATCTCTTCAGCCTCGAACTGCGAAAGCATCAGATCCTTGTCGAACTTGTTGTTCAATAAGAAGTTGAGCCAATCCTCTATGTATGCTCTGACATATTCGATATTCTCCTCTGTGGGAGTTGTCATATGCTGACCAATGTTTGCGATATATTCGTTCACACTTACCTCAGGTGATTTGTCAGATACAGGAGAGCTACTTGACTCATCCGAAAGCTCGATAACCTTTCCTGTCTTGGTAATGATCACCTTTTTGTTGGGAGCATCCACCTTCTGAGCAACGGGAGCACCCTTTCTTCCGATAAGAAGCTCTACTACTCTGATAAGGCAAGCTACAGAATATGTTACTTCCTCCTGTGAAGGCTTGTCTGATCCCTTGTCAAGATACTGGAACCACAGCCACTCTGACTTTAAAAGAAGATCCTGTACCTGAGGATTGGTAAACAGCTTTCTGTAATCCTGACTTTCTGAGCTTCCGCCGCCACCAAAGAGACCCTTTTTCTGAGGAGCATGTGATGCTGCCGCACCATATCTTGAAGGAAGTACAACCTCATTGAAGCTCTTTGAGAAATACTTCTCTGCCTTAGAAGGCTCGTAGCCGATAGAAAGCTTGGTAGTCTTGGGATTTTCAATGCCCTGCTGTATCATAGCGGCTGCCGCAACAAATACCAATCTCTTCTGACGATCCTCAAGAAGCTGCTTGATCTCATAATTGGTCTTTGACTTCTCAAGTATTGAATTCTTTCTAACCTTAAATGCTCTGATCTTCTCCTTGATACTGAAGAAGAGCTTAAGAAGTGACGGATTGGCATTGACATAGTTGCCGATCCAGTTGAGCTCAACATACTGATGCTCGATCTTGTTGGATATCTCATATACATTGTAGCCGTCAAAGATAACATTGAGAGTGGTATAAAGAAGATCAAGTATCTCATACTTCTCCTCCCACGAACGGCTAGATACATCCTGATTCACGATATCCTTGATACCGCACTCATAGAATACCAGGTTGTATTCGTAAAGTCCCTCAAAAATGTTGTTCTTTCCGCTTAAGGATGATCCAACACCTAATACCTGAATATTCTTCTTCATCTCAGGCTCGTTCTCAATATATTGATATACCTTTCTTACAAAACCTGAAACCTCTGCGATCAAAGAATCGATACGCTTGTTGTAAACATCCTGCTTTGAGATAGCAGAAATGATATTCCTCGAAAGTACATTGGTATCACGGGTTGAATTACAATTCGCGATAAGCTCTCTAAAGCTATCATATACACGAATATTGTCAACAGGTATATGCTCCGCATTGAGGCTGTAGAACTCGAAGGTCTTGTCATAGTTCTTTACAGCTATAAACGCATTGAACAAACCGATAGAGAACTGAATCTTGTAATCATTGCCCACATTCTCATCCTCAACGGTATAATCGTAGAGAACCTCTAGGTTGTTCAGATATGCCTCAGAGTTTGAAAGTGTTGCAGGAAGATTCATCTCCATAACAACATTCATCAGATCCAGATAACCCATAACAGCCTTGTCAAAATACTTGGGTCTGTCATCAATCTCAACTATCTGATAATAAGTATTGATAAGCAAAGGTGCGATCCTCTCGCCGATCAGACGCATAGCATCGCCAAACTGCTCATTCTGATAAAGGTAAATGAGCCAGATACTATATCTATAGATACCTGCCGCTGAAATGGTAGCATCTGTATTGCTGGGATCTATATCTCCGTATACAAAATTGAAAAGGGGTCCGATCCACTCTTCGATCTCATACTTTCCTGTCTGTTTGATATTCTCATCTACAAAGCTTGCCAGCTCGTAAAGCTTTGAACACTGAGCCTTGACTTCCTCATCGACCATCATAGCAGACAGATCGAAATTGCTGTCCTTCAGATAATCAATAACAAGAGCATAAAAGCCCTCTTCTACCTGCTCATTAAGAAATCTGATGAGCATCCCCTTGTTGCTCGATGCAGCAAGACTCACTACATTGTACTCTCCACCCGAGCCGATATTTGCTGGTAAAGCCATATTTTTCGCCTCCTAAATACATTTTATAGCAGTTTCCCCACAGCGCATTACACAAATACTTTTGTAAAAAACGCCAATAAGCCATTACGCTAGTTCCTATCTTAACACAATCTTTACAATCTTTCAAATGAAAATCCCGCAAATTCTGTTAAAAATAAATAATCGGCGTTGTGCATAATCCACCCATTTTTATAAACAAATTTCCGTTTCGATTTTGTGCAAATTCAACAAACAAAATCAGCAATAAATTCCATTTTATACTTCCTCTTCCTGAGGATCCCCCTCACCGGAAGGTGAGCCACCATCAAGAAATGTCTCAAATTCCTCAGCTGTCATAAGGATAGCTCTGGGCTTTGTTCCCTCTTCAGGGCCAACAACCCCTGCATCAGCAAGCTGATCCATGATCCTTGCCGCACGGTTAAAGCCTACTCTGTACATACGCTGAAGCATACCGATGGACGCCTTCCCCTTCTCGATGATAAAGCGGCCGGCCTCAACAAAGTATTCATCCCTTCCGTCACCAGGGGTTTCAGGAGCCGAAGATGTTTTCTCCGAACCCGCAGAAGCTTGTGATGCCGCTGCAGCCGCCTCTATCTGTGCTGTAATATCATTTTCTCCATCAGAATCCTTTTTCTGACTCTTGATAAAGTCACAAACCGCGGCCACCTCTTCGTCAGACACGAAAGCACCCTGTACCCTGACAGGCTTTGGATATCCCGTAGGATAATAAAGCATATCACCCTTTCCGAGAAGCTTTTCTGCTCCAACCATATCAAGGATAGTTCTCGAATCCACTCCCGATGATACAGCAAATGCTACTCTCGAAGGAACATTGGCCTTGATAAGACCGGTAATGACGTCCACCGAGGGACGCTGAGTTGCAATAACTAAGTGTATACCCGCAGCACGGGCAAGCTGTGAAAGTCTTACGATGGAATCCTCAACCTCGCCGTGGGCCACCATCATAAGATCAGCAAGCTCGTCTACGATCACGACAAGCTGAGGTTTTTCCTCCGGCACCTTATCAGGATCTATATCCGGCTGAGCCTTTACTTCCTTTACCTTCTGATTATAGCCAGCAAGATTTCTCACTCCATACTGTGAGAAAAGCTCGTAACGCTTTGTCATCTCTACAACCGCCCAGTTAAGTGCACCTGCCGCTTTTTTAGGATCGGTCACAACCGGTGTCATCAGATGAGGAATACCATTATAAACAGAAAGCTCAACCATCTTGGGATCCACCATGATAAGCTTGACTTCGTTTGGCCTCGCTTTATAAAGTATACTCATGATCAAAGTATTGATGCACACCGACTTACCGGAGCCTGTAGAACCTGCGATAAGCACATGAGGCATCTTGGCGATATCTCCTACCACAACCTGTCCGCCTATATCCTTTCCTATGGCAAATGTCAGCTTTGATTTTCCGTCCTGATAGTTTTGTGATTCTATAAGCTCTCTGAAATTGACAACGGTATTCTCCTTATTGGGAATTTCTATTCCCACCGCAGCCTTGCCGGGAATAGGCGCCTCTATACGCACATCCGGAGCCGCAAGCTGAAGTTTTATATCATCAGCCAAACCGACGATCTTGCTCACCTTGACTCCTCGACCCGGTTCTATCTCAAATCTGGTTACCGCAGGTCCCTGGCTATAGTGGGTAACAGTGGCATCTACCCCAAAACTTGCAAGAGTTTCCTGAAGTTTCTCTTTAGTTTCCTCCAGCTCATCAGTTCTGTTTGTTCCGGAGCCAGCTTTGGGGGAATTGAGAAGGGATATGGGAGGAAGTGTATAGTCTCCATCATAATCGCTCTCATCAACCTCAAGTCCTGTATTCGTTGATTTTAGCGGCTCCACAGTCTTTCCTGTAACCGGATCCGTCACAGGGCCTGCATTCTGCCCTATCTTTGTAAAGCCCTGCTTATCCTGCTTATCAAAAATAGAGCTTCCGTCAGCGTCCATAGCCTTGGTGCTTTTTTCTTTTTTAGGAGCAGAAATCTTTTTATCAGGCTTTCTTTCCTCCTCTTTAGCCGGAAGCACAGAGGGAACAACACTTTCCCTTTTAGGTCTTTTTAGCTCATCCTCAGGCAAGCTGACATCAGGCCTTTCATCAGATGCCTTTTCACCAGTTCTTTGCTCCGGAGCTTTTACAACAGGCATTTCACCGGGCGCCTTTATACTCACAGGCTTTGCAGGTTTAGTTTCGTTATCCGCAAACTCCATCTTTATCTCGTGAACCTCTTCACGGGCAACGGGATGAGTTTTCGTTTTTTTGCCGTCTTTAAGTATTCCCTGGTCTGTATCCGCAGGAAGAACCCTTAAAGCATCAGCCATGTTTCTATTCCCCTCTGCTCTTTCCTTTCTGTGAAAAGGATCATCCTCAGGGGGATTTTTTGCAAGCTTTTTCGCTCTTTTATCAGGAGCAACAATATTGCTTTCCTCGATCTCCCGCCTTTTCTCTCTTCTCGCCTTTTGTTTTTTTGCAGTATTGGTAATTGCCTTCTTATATGAAATACCCGTAGCAAGAAGCAGAAAGACAAAAAACATACCGACTACCACAACGATAGCTCCGGCCTTTCCCAAAGCCATTGTAAGAAGATGAGCAAGTAACCCTCCGAAAAATCCGCCTCCGGATTTTGAAGCAGCTGAATCAGTATAAAACATTCCTATAGTCTCTTTTTCAGTTCCTGAAAGTATCTGAACAAAAGCAGAAAATGAAAGGAAAATAAGTGCAGTAAATATAACCCTCTGTATAGCTCTCTTATTACCCCAATTTACAGTCAAAAGGGTAAGACATAAAAAGAATGCTATAGGGAGAATATATGCCACAAAGCCAAAAAGCCCGAAGAGAACATCGGACATGATCTTTCCAAAGGCTCCTCCGAGTCCAAAAACAGACATCTCAAGTAAAACCGTAAGTATCAGGCAGACTATAAGTATCGCCTCATCATAGAATCCGTTATCTTCCTCTTCAGATATGTTACGGTCTTCAACCTTTGGTTTTGCAGTTTTTTTAGCAGACTGCGCCCCTGTATTTGTTTTTTTCTTTGCTGATGTGTTTTTCGATGTATTCTTTTTTGAAGCAGAACCACCGTTAGATTTTGCCATATAGTAAAAACTCCTTGTTTATATTTCCCCAGCTTATACTCCATAAAGTATTATTATATCACGTCGCCTACCGGCTTCGTGGCAAGTAAAATGTGTATAGTTAATTAGGAAGTGTTGCACTAGTTTGCTCATTTTATAACAAAATATCCTACGATTGACGCGATTCCCGCCAAAAGACAGTAGTAGGAAAAATATTTAAACTTATTGTTATTGATAAGCTTAAGTACCACCTTGATACAGAAAAAGCCTACAACTCCTGATACCACAGTACCTATCAGATAGTTGGTCAATACACCATCCGCTACCTCAGGAAGTCCATCCTTAAGTTCAAGAACTACAGCTCCTAGGACAGCAGGAATAGACATAATAAATGAATACTTCACCGCAAAGCTTTTTGTAAAGCCGCAGGCAAGTCCCGCTGTGATGGTACTACCGGAACGGGATATACCGGGAAGTGTCGCAAGTCCCTGCACGATACCAACCTTCACAGCATCTCCGTAGGTAGAAGATTTCGGAGTCTTCTCGCCCACAGGGAGCCTATCCGAAACAAATAAAATAGCAGATGTAATGATCAGACAGATACCGGGAACCAAAAGTTGTTTACCCGCTTCGCCTATAAGCTTTTCACCAAGCACACCTATGATACCGGTGGGTATGGTGCTGATGATCACCATGATCACAAACTTTCTGTAAGACGAGGTGATAACCTTTTTCATGGGTTTCTTCTCTTTGGAAAAAATGTTTGCGATAAAGATACCTGCATTGGCTATCCAAAGTCCAAGTATGGCAAATCCGTTTACTATCAATTTTTTTATATCCTTCCAATAGCAGATAAAGATCGCGATCAGCGTCCCCAAATGAAGAAGCACATCAAAAAGCATATCAGCCTCTTCTATTTTGAATACGTTCTGAAATATTGCCAGATGACCTGAGCTTGACACCGGAAGGAATTCCGTAAGTCCCTGTACTATTGCTAAAAAGATCGCTTCTAAAAGTGTCATTACTTTTTCCTCTTTTATCTGGAGCAAACATATGCCCCTAAATAATAACGGATTGCTTCGCTACCAAAGTAGCTCCCGCAATCCTACAGCTATTCGCAATCCACACATTCGCTTTGCGAATTGTTCCTTGCTCATATCTGTTTAGGGCAACAAGTCAATCATGCTATTGTGCAAGCACATAGCATGATGACATCTTGCCCATTATTATGTTACATGGTTAGAATAATCTCATTAACCTCATTGAGCTTATCAGCAGGAATGTAATTGTCCTCCAATACCTCTCCGTTAAGTGTAAGTGTATTGTAGCCACTCTCTCTTCCCTCAGGATTCTTCACGATGATATCGAGCTTTGAGCCTCTGAACATCTTGTGAATCTTGAATTCCTTCCATTCAGAAGGGATTGAAGGTGCAAGTCTGAGTCCGTCTACATCGGGGCGAAGTCCAAGGATACCCTCTACGCAACCAACCATAACGGTTGATGCTGTACCTGTAAGCCAATGTACATGTGAACGTCCCTCGAAGGGGCTGTCGGTACTCTCGGTGAACTGACCGTGGCAGTAAGGCTCAAGCTTTCTGATCTCTGCCTTGTCGTTCATGGAAGCAGGTGAGCTCTCATCGAAGTACTCGAAGGCACGATTACCGTGTCCCATAAGAGCCTCTGCAAGTATGATCCAGCCCTGAGGCTGAGAGAAGATACCACCGTTCTCCTTTGTTGAAGGATTGAAGAGAAGCATGAGCGCTCCGTCAAATGCATGATCCACATAAGAAGGCGCCATAAGTCTTACACCGTAAGGGGTGTTAAGCTCTCTGTGTACAGACTCAAGAGCTTTCTCAGCCTGCTCGGGAGTAGCAAGTCCCGAAATAACAGCCCAGCTCTGAGGATTGAGCCACATATTCGCCTCGGGATCGGTTCTCTGTCCGATAACCTCTCCTGTCTCTCTGAATCCTCTGATGAAACGATCCTCGTTCCAACAAAGCTTCTGGAGATTGTCATAGAGCTTCTTCTGCTCCTTCTCAAGATATGCGATATATTCCTTGTCTCCCTTCACCTCGGCATATGACTTGAGAACTGTCATAGCATAGTAGAACTGGAAGGCAACGAAGGTAGACTCACCGGCCTTACCAAGTCTTAGGCAGTCATTCCAGTCTGCATGAAGTCCTGCAGGCATATCGTGATTGCCAAGATGGTTCATAGAGAAATCAATAGCTCTCTTTAAGTGCTCATATACAGTTCCCTCATCCCTGTTCGCAAAAGGAATCACTTCATCGAGGAACTTGATATCGCCTGTCTCTGCGATGTATTTTCTGACTGTAGGGAAGAGCCAGAGAGCATCATCTGCACGATATGCGGGATGTCCGGTCTCCTTTACATATGATTCATCCTCGGGTGTATCCTCATGACCTGCATTGTGAGTGTATTTAACCAGAGGAAGTCCGCCGCCGTGATCAACCTGAGCAGAAAGCATGAATACGATCTGTTTCTTGGCTTCTTCGGGGGCAAGATGAATAACACCCTGAATATCCTGAACCGTATCTCTGTAGCCGTAACCGTTTCTCTGTCCACAGTAGGTAAGAGAAGCAGCTCTTGACCAGATAAATGTCATAAAGCACTGGAATGCATTCCAGGTATTTACCATGCTGTTGAATGATGCCGAAGGAGTCTCAACCTGAAGGTTGTTGAGTCTTCCGTGCCAGAAGGTTACTAGCTCCTCGTACTCCTTTGAAACCTGAGCCGAAACGTCATCATAATCAGCCATAATAGCATTGGCATCAGCTTCACTCTTCATTCCAAGAAGGAAAGCAAACTCCTTCTCTTCACCGGGAGCAAGCTCGAACTTTGTATGAAGGGCACCGCATGAGTTGGCATTGTAATTAAGCACATTGTCACACTCGCCTCGCTCTACTGCGATAGGATTGCCATATCTATGATATCTTCCGATAAACGCTTCCTTGTCACCGTTATAAGATGCTACCTTTGCACCCTTGAGTCCGAAGAAACGGCTGACAGAGGTATCTCCATTTATCGCACCCTTATTTACATTCTCATTGATCAACTGAAGGATCTTGTCGTCCTTGAAATAGGTTCTTGTAATGAACAATGTGTACTGGAGATTTACCTGATCCTGCTCGTAATTTGAATCATTGGTGAATTCAGCATAACCGAATGCAGATATCTTTCTGGGCTTGTCTGAGGTATTCTTAACCTTTACGTTCCATACCTCATGAGTCTTATCAAGAGGAACATAGTAAAGCACCTCTGAATGGATTCCCGAATAATCCGCATCAAGTCTTGTATAAGCGGTACCATGATGGCACTCACTCTTATATACTTCCTTGTCCTTTCCTACAGGCTGCCATGAAGCTGACCAGAAATCACCGCTCTCGTCATCGCGAAGATATACATAACGTCCGGGCTCATCAAACTGATTGAACACATAACGTATGATCCTTCCCTTTGCTCCACTCTTTGCAAAGCTGTAGCCCCCCGCATTGTTGGTGATAATGGCACCGTAAGCCGGCGAACCAAGATAATTCGCCCAAGGAGCCGGTGTAGCCGGGTCTGTGATCACATACTCCCTGTTGGCATCATCAAAATAACCGTACTGCATAAATGATAACCTCCCTTTTTAATATTACCTCTCGTAACTGTTCAGCAGCCTCGCTACTTCCATTTACGAGTATCTCGCTCATTTAGAGACTTTGCTTCGCAAAGTGGAGCGAGATACCTTCCTGCGCTATATCTTGACACGCTCTGAACAGCAAGTGTTCAGAGCTGTAGTAAATAGTTACACCTTCTCTATTTTAAGGAAATAGGGACAAACATAAGTCTGCCCCTATGTATATTTTAACAGCTTATAAATTAAACCTCAGCGTTGGGATCAGCATCCTTCATTGAAAGGCTGATCTTGCCCATCTCGATCTTAAGAACCTTAACTCTTACCTTGTCACCGATGTTCACAACATCCTCAACCTTTGCTACTCTGTGGTCAGCAAGCTTTGAAATGTGGCAGAGACCGTCCTTGTTGGGTGAAAGCTGAACGAATGCACCGAAGTCCATGATCCTTACAACAGTACCCTCATAGGTCTTGCCGATCTCGATAGGATCAACGATTGAGTGAATGATCTTCTCAGCCTTTGCCATACCGGCCTTGTCAGTACCGCAGATGAAGATGTGTCCCTCATCATCGATATCAATCTTCACGCCTGTCTCCTCGATGATTGAGTTGATGGTCTTACCACGCTGACCGATCACTTCGCCGATCTTCTCGGGATCGATGGTCATCTGGATGATCTTGGGAGCGTACTCAGAAAGCTCTGTTCTGGGAGCTGCGATAGCAGGGCTCATACATGTATCCATGATGAAGAGTCTTGCGTTTCTACATCTCTCGATAGCACCCTCAACGATAGGTCTTGTAAGACCGTGGATCTTGATATCCATCTGGATAGCTGTGATACCGTCGGTAGTACCTGTTACCTTGAAGTCCATATCGCCGAAGAAATCCTCGAGACCCTGGATATCTGTAAGAAGAACGAAATCATCATCTGTATCTCCTGTTACAAGTCCGCATGAGATACCTGCCACCATCTTCTTGATGGGAACACCTGCTGCCATAAGTGACATACATGATGCACAGGTAGAAGCCATAGAGGTAGATCCGTTGGACTCAAATGTCTCGGATACCGCACGGATAGCGTAAGGGAATTCCTCCTCTGAAGGAAGTACAGGTAACAGTGCTCTCTCAGCCAATGCACCGTGACCGATCTCACGACGTCCGGGACCTCTTGAAACCTTGGTCTCACCTACTGAGTATGAAGGGAAATTGTAGTGATGCATATATCTCTTGCTTGTCACATTAGGATCGAGTCCGTCGATCTTCTGAACCTCTGAAAGAGGAGCAAGTGTTACCACATCACAGATCTGTGTCTGTCCTCTGGTGAACATAGCAGAACCATGAACTCTGGGAACTATATCAACCTCTGCTGCCAAAGGTCTGATTTCTGTGATAGCTCTTCCGTCAGGACGCTTGTGGTCCTTAAGGATCATCTTTCTAACTGTCTTTTTCTGATACTGATATACAGCCTCAGAAAGAACTTGAAGCCACTCCTCGTTGCCAGCAAATGCCTCCTCGAACTTCTCGGTTACCTTGCGGATGTTCTCCTCTCTAACCTGCTTCTCGTCGGTAAATACTGCTTCTTCCATCTCCTCGGGAGTAACGATCTTCTTCATAGCCTCGAAAAGCTCCTCGGGAACTGCGCAGCTTGTATACTCGTGCTTCTTCTTGCCAACCTCTGCTACGATCTTGTCAATAAACTCGATGATAGTCTGGTTGATATCGTGTGCCTTGTAGATAGCCTCAAGCATCTTTGCCTCGGGGATCTCATTGGCACCTGCCTCGATCATGATAACCTTCTGCTTTGTAGATGCTACAGTAAGCTTAAGGTCACCCTTGTCCCACTGCTCCTGGCCGGGGTTTACGATGAACTCGCCATCGATCATACCGATCTGTGTCATAGCACAGGGGCCGTCAAAGGGGATATCGGAAATGCAAGTAGAAATAGCTGCACCGAGCATAGCAACAAGCTCAGGACGGCACTCGGGATCTACTGACATTACCATGTTATTGAGTGTAACGTCGTTACGATAATCCTTGGGGAATAAGGGACGCATAGGTCTGTCGATAACTCTTGAGGTGAGGATAGCATTCTCAGATGCCTTACCCTCTCTCTTGTTAAAGCCTCCGGGTATCTTACCCACTGAGTACATCTTCTCTTCGTACTCTACAGAAAGAGGGAAGAAATCGATACCGTCTCTGGGCTTCTCTGATGCGGTAGCTGTAGAAAGTACAGTCGTATCGCCGTAATGCATAAATGCTGCTCCATTGGCCTGTGCGGAAACCCTTCCGATATCAACGCTCAAGGTTCTTCCGCCAAGCTCCATACTGAATGTCTTAAACATCTTTTTTCTCCTTTTTGTTTTTATTTTGAGATAAGATGCCGAAACAACTGAACACACCGGAACCCCTTTGCCGAAGCCTTTCTGATGTCTTCAGAAGTCTCGGAATATCTTATCTCACAATCTGTTCAAGTATAGCATAAAATGCGCATTACTTCAATCAGTTTTTGATCAAAAAAGGGGACCCCCTTACGACTTGTCGTAAGAGGGCCTTCCCCTAAAAATGTTGACAACTTTATTTACGTACTGTTACCTTGATAGATTTTGTATGACCATTTCTTGCATATACATAAATGGTTGTCTTACCTGCCTTAACTCCCTTGATAACACCGCTTGCACTAACGGTTGCTACTGAAGGATCAGCAGTTGCATATCTGAACTTCTTAAATTCTGCTCCAACCTTGTCAAGATTGTCATTTGCTGTCTTCTTAGCCGGTTCAAGCTTAGGATCATTGTAAGATACCACGTTGCCGTTCGCATCTTTCTTGATTGTCTTAACAACGTTACCTGAGCCATCAAATGTAGTTTCTTTACTTCCGGAAGGATTTCCATCTGTACCGAATTCAGTTTCAACCGATGTAGCAGTGAACTATCCCCGATACCGCTCTGCAAATACAGAGTCGATATCGGGGATTCCTTTATGAGTTATGAATAGTGAATCTCAAAGCACTTTGTTAACCCTTCTATTCAAATTATTATTGCTCCCTAACCCAAGTTTTTTTCAAGTTACGGAGCATCTTTATATAAACAGATCATCTAAAACAACCTCATAAGCAACAATGTCACTGTTAGGATTACGCTTAACTCCGTATGTAGTTACAAAAGTACACCTCAGATCCTTCTTTGTTTTCTCGGACGCTCTAAACATCGCTATCCTTTCTTTCACATCCTTAGCATACTTTGGTGTGATAACATACTCCTCAGATGAATATTTCATCTCACACATATTCATGACATCATCATTTCTGTCTATGATCAAGTCAATCTGCCCTCCAGACCATTCTATTCCATTAGAATCGGTAAACGTTTTTCTTCTCCATGCATAAGAATTACTGAGAATACCCGATATACCCAGCTTTACCTTTATCTGAGGAATATGATTTAAGCAAACCTGCTCAAAAGCATATCCTAACCACGCATTCTTTTTTCCTGTTTTTCCTAAATTTGTCCAATAATGTTCATCCGTGCCGGAACCTTTATTAACAAATTTCAGATAAAACAAAGAAAACATATCCGTAAGCTGATATACCTTAGCTCTCTGCTTCTTTCCTGGCGCCATATAACATCTAATAAAATCACATGCAACAAGATTACCCAGTATCTTAGTAAGCTCTCCTCCATTTAACTTACATCCATCAGATATATCCTCTCTGGTGAGGCCGATCATCCTTGTAGAAATAAACTCTATAACACGCCTATAATTGGCGCTATCCTTAAAGAGCGAACGGAACAAAAAATCAAACTCCGTTTTTAATGGGGCATTGTTTGAAAAGAACAAGGCGTCCACATTCTCGGATAACGGCTTCTTGTTATCAAGCATGTCAAGATAATATGGAATACCACCAAATATCATATATGTATCAAGCACTAGTTTTCTACCATATTTCATTTTCTTGATAACATTCAAATACTGCTCTGTTTCAAGTAAAGTGAATGGTGCAAGATAAATAGGTCTGCTAACACGTCCGTACAACCCCCCATTATCCCCAATGAATTTGTCAACCATCCAAGTAGTAGCTGAACCACATACAAATAGCTTTAGAAGTGTTTTCTTACTTCTCCAACCATTCCAAAAAGTCGAGAGCGCAGCTAGAAAATTGCTTTTGGCAGTATCCATCCACGGTAGCTCATCAAGAAAAACAACCACTCTATCCTTTTTTAGTCCAAGCAAATAATCCTTCAAATGATCAAAAGCCTCAAACCAATCCTTTGCTTCACCATTTTTGTCATTTGATAGCCTATTTATTTCCTTTTGAAATTCTGTTATCTGGACTACAGCAGCCACTTTATGCTTTCCGGTGTACTCAAAGTCGAAGCGGTCTTCCAAAGTCTCGCATATCAAATATGTTTTACCTACACGACGTCTTCCATAAACTGCAACAAGCTCTGATTTATTAGAATTGTAATAATCTTCAAGAAGTGATACTTCTTTCGTTCTCCCAACAAAGTTCTTACTACGCATTAGTTTGTCTCCTTAAAACCTATATTCTACAAGAATTATACAGATTTTGAGCCGAAGGTTCAAGAGATTTTTGCTCCCTAACCCATATTTTTTTTAAGTTACGGAGCAAAAATCCCCGATACCACCCTGCATACACAGAGTCGATATCGGGGATTCCTTTATGAGTTATGAACAAAGAATCTCAAAGTGATATGTTAAGGTACTGTAAGCTCCACCTCTTGTCCGATGAGGTATCCTTTGCCTCTGTCACCGGTGCAGGAGCCACTGTTATCAGTGAACATGCGAATGCTGTTGCCATGGCAAAGCTTGCTATCCTTTTACTTAAATCTGCTCTCATTTGATCCTCCTTTAAAGAGTTATAACTGCCGAAAGACAAGCTTCCGGCAGTTGATTGCTTTTATTTTACGATTACCTTGATCTTCTTCATCACACCATTCTGAGCGTATGCATATACGAAGCAGGTTCCCTTCTTCTTGGCCTTTATGACGCCCTTGGCTGTCACTGTTGCCACATTCTTGTTGGTACTCTCAAACTGAACAGCTCTGTGCTTTTTGCTCTTTAGCTTCTTGTCAGCCAATACTTCCGTGATCTTCAGGGTAAATGTGAGCTTCTTTTTCGAAGGATCATATTTTGCTGTTCCGGTAACTCCGGGGATATCATTCATATTCTCTCCGGTAACCTGAGTTTCGCCTACCCAGACAGGATATTTTATCAAAGCCAGAGATTCTATCGTTACTGTTGAAAAAAACAAAAAGCTGAAACAATTTTACCTGATTTTGTCATGCATATCAAGTCCCATAGCGATAAAAATACTCCGCCAGTCCGTCGTGATCGTTGTCCTTTTCGGTGATGATATCAGCCACCTTTTTTACCTTCTCGTTGCCGTTTATCATGGCGATGCCAACGCCTGCTGCCTCTATCATGGTGATATCATTTTCCTCGTCGCCGGCGGCGATGGTGCATTCGATGGGGACGCCCAGGATCTCAGCAAGCTTTCTTACTGCCATGCCCTTGTGGCAACCCTTGGGCACTATCTCCAGATAGTAGGGTGTAGAATAAAATGTCTCGATCACGTCTTTATATTTGGCCATGATCTCTGCCCTGAAGCCTTCCTGCTTTTCGTGGTCGTTAAATTCTATACAGAGCATCTTGCAGGGTGGCTCGGGAAGCACCGATACCGGATCTTCATTTAACACAAAGGACATACCGGCTACCAGCCTGTAGCGCTTTAGTTCCTCGCATTCTCTCGGTGCTATGATATTCTCGTCGTGATAGGTCTGGGCAAATACGCCATGTCTTTTTGCAATATCAAATATATCCCGCACCACTAAAAGGGGAAGGCTTGCCTTAAAGAGAGTCTTCTCCGCCTCGCAATCATATATCTGACAGCCGTTAAAGGATACTATGTAGCTTCCGGGAAACTTTAATTTAAGCTTTTTCTGCACCACAAATGCGCTAAACAGGCTCCTTCCTGTGGCTATGACAAAGCGGTTGCCATGTTCTACAAACGCTGTAAGCGCCTTGTAGGTTGCCTCTGAGATCGTCTTTTCAGATGTGAGTAGCGTGTCGTCCAGATCCGAAAAGAATAGATATTTGTTTTCTTTGTTCATCTTATTACTCCTAAAAATCCCCTGCGTTCGTTACTAAACGCAGGGGATAATGATCATTTTCTTCGATAAGTCACATATGCGTAGGAGATATCTCCCTCTACCTGCTCGTCCACAGTCTTTGTGAAGGCAGACTCATCAAACTCCGGAAAGAAGGTATCTCCCTCAATCTCGGCATCGATCTCGGTGATGTACATTACATCAACCAGATCCATGGCCGCACGGTATACACCCGCACCTCCGGATATATATATATTCTTGTCGGGAAATCTCTCGGCAGCAAGCTTTATGGCTTCCTCCAGGGAAGATACTGTAGTACAGTTCTCCTCTTCGTAGCTTGCGGTATTTGAAAGCACGATGGTAAAGCGATTGGGCAAAGGATGTCCTATCTCATCGTAGGAGCGCCTTCCCATGATCACCACATTACCGGTGGTAAGCTCTCTAAACCTCCTCTGTTCTCCCTTTATACGCCAGGGAATCTTTCCCGCATTTCCTATCACACGATTATTGGTATAAGCAACAATAAGTCCTATCATAGGATCACCGCCTAGAAGGGATTATTTGTGCTGTCACCTGAGCCTGACTGAGGCATATAGGGATCAACCGAGGGACCGGTGGGAATATAATTTGAAGGAGTCTCTTCATCAGCACTCTTCAGTGCGAGATAAAGTATTCCAATATAAGTACCGATCAATACACAGGTTAAAAGGAACTTCCAAGAGATAAACAGCTTCAATACATACTTAACGATACAGAATGCGCCGTTGATGTAGAAACTGATCCAGTAAATGTCAGAGAAGTCAGCATCTGCCTTGGCAACTCCATTTACAATAAGTCCGATAAGTGACCAAATAAGAGTGATAAGGAACAAATGAATGAACAGAATGATCACCATAATGCCGGAAATAATAGCAAATACCTTGATGATCACTGACTTGTAACCGTTAAGTACTGTCTGCTTATCAAAGCTTGTGATGCCGACAGTAGGCATGATCTTTGAATATTCCTGGGGAGGAAGATTCTGATTGGTTGTATAGTTAATAAATACAAAGTTTTTCTTTGCAAGGAACATAGCCTGCTGAACAGGTTCCTGAATATTCATGGTCGCAAGGATTCCCTGAATATCCTGTGCATTTGAAAATCCTGTATCATTGGTTCCGTTGTAGAAAGCTTCAACATTGGTATCCATGAAGAATACTGTTCCGCTAGATGCAAAATTCGCCGTTGTATCTACATTGAGTTCTCCGTCGGCATAAGAGAAATTGGGCATCTCATTCAAGGCTTTAGCAAGCTCCTTGTCATTGGCAAGCTTTAATCCTACCACAAAAAATGAGATGAAGCTCAAAAGAATAGCCATAATAATGGCATAAACCATCTTGCTCCCCGTTGACTGTTCGCGAAGCTTGATGAAAAGCTTCTGCTTTGCAAATCCCGCAAAAGAAGTGGGTATCTGCATAAATGGATTGATTTTTTCCTGGTACATAAATATACTCCTCCTTAATATTTTCAGGAAACGCATTATTGCGCTTTATATATCAATGGGCTTTCCCAATGATCATCTGTAAAAATCCTTTACCCTATCCATGCGTGCTGACATATTGGATAAGAGCCCGTCAAATATGGTAATGGCCGCCATACATTCAACCACCACTGCCGCTCTGGCAACCACTATGGGATCGTGACGCCCTTTTATTGAGACCTCGATATCCTCTCCGGACTTGTTAACGGTCTGCTGCACCTTTGCAATTGACGGTGTAGGTTTAAAATGTGCTCGCATTATCAAATTTGAGCCATCACTTATACCTCCAAGCATTCCACCTGAATGGTTTGTCTGCTTTTTTACCTCGCCACCATCTGCGACAAAAGGATCATTGTTCTCCGAGCCGACGGTCTTACTTACTGCAACTCCATCTCCCATCTCAAAGGCCTTCACCGCACCGATAGAGCATATAGACTTTGCAAGATTTGCCGAAAGCTTTTCAAATACCGGATCTCCGATACCCGTGGGAAGTCCCGAAACAACGCATTCCACAACTCCGCCGACACTATCAGTCTTCTTTCTCATATCGAGCACATACTCCTCAGCTTTTTTTGCCGCTTCTTTATCAGGCATAAAAAGAGGGTTCTTCGCTATCTCAGCTTTATCAAACCTATCAGGATCTATCTCGATAGGACCAACACTCTTTACATAGGTGGTGAAGTCTATACCCATTTCCTTTAATGCTATGGCGGCAACTGCGCCTCCCGCAACTCTTGATAAAGTCTCTCTTCCCGAAGATCTTCCTCCACCGCGATAGTCCCTGAAACCGTACTTTTCATCAAATGTGTAATCGGCATGTCCCGGTCGATAGTAGGATGCTATCTCCGAATAATCCGCCGATCTTTGGGTCTTGTTGTAGACCAGCATTGAGATGGGAGCACCCGTGGTTTTCCCCTCAAATACACCGGATAATATCTCGATCTTATCCTCTTCATTTCTGGGAGTTGACATAGCAGACTGTCCCGGTCTTCTTCTGTCCATATATGTCTGAATATCTTCTTCTGAAAGCTTCAGACCTGCGGGACATCCGTCTACAACCACACCCAAAGCCTTCCCGTGGGATTCACCCCAGGTGGTTATCTTAAATATATTTCCTATACTTGATCCGGCCACGTTTCACCTTCCTAATCTGCATTGTTCTTTATTGCTTCTAAAAATGTATTTCTAACTCCGACTCTTAGGTTGCTACCCAGCTTTTCCATATTCTCAGCTGTTACTATACCGCCTGCCATGGCGAAATGTCCGCCACCGCCACCCAGATCAAATAGAGCAGCGCTTGTGATCTTGCCGGCATGAAAGTGAGCTGTTTCATTCCTCACAGAGAACTTGAGGCCTCCGTTCCTTGCAGCAAATACTACCGAAAATTCTACCACATCAAGATCCAGTATAAACTCGGATATCATTGCGATAAGTGCATCCGGGCAGTCAAAGGGTATATACGCAAATCCTATATTCTCATATATCTCGATATTCTTGATGGCCTCACCGTAAGCTCTAAGATCATCAAGCTCCATGCTGTTGGAATACAGATCAGAGATTTTTTTATTGTCCGCAATAGCATGAAGATATGAAAACATCTCGATATCAAGGGCTGTCACTCCCCTTGAAAATGAATCTGTATCCATCTTCATTCCGTAAAGAAGGATGGTGGCTGTAGTGGTATCCATAGTCATATTGCTCTTCACAAAATATTCTGCGATCAAAGATGCACATGCGCCCACAAGCCTTACGTCACTGTACTTATACGCACAAGGAATCACAGTAGGATGGTGATCTATACACGCCACCTCATCACCGGGGAAATCCGTGATATTGGAATTGTATTTTTGGGCATCAACTGTGACTATATAATCCTCAAAGCCCATATTCTTAATATCATCTATATGCGTAAGTTTTATCCCGAAAGTATCTATCATACGCTTCGTGGAATTCTTGTCAATCTTTCCGTCATAACAGATATCAGCCTCTATCTCAAAGGCATGTAAGAACACCTTCAAACCGTATGCACTCGCAATAGCATCCGGATCCGGAAAGTTATGTGTCTGTATATATACCTTGTGACCCTTTAAAACCTCCACAAGCTTCATATGATCTGCCATATAGCTTCTCCCTTCGAAACAAAAAAATATCGACACATTATTATACACCAACAAACCCTATAAATCCACAAAAATTATGAATAAGAAAAAAGCAGCCGCAGATCCGTAACTATCACAAATCTGCGACTGCATATTTATTTATACTCTCATTCCGCCGGCCTGTACATTTTTTGTTTTCTCTGCCACCTTCTGTTTTTCCATGGCAGCCTTTGTTTTCTCATATTCAGAGAAACATTTTCCGGGATGCTTTTGAACAGATGCCTTAAATACCGGATCCTTGGCAAGCTTTTTCACTTCCTTCTCAAAGCCTCCATTCTTCAAGCCATCAATGAGGTTCTGAACCTTTGAAGACTTTACTCCCAATTTCATGCCTTCATTCATATACTTATATGCCACATAATCAGAGGCAAGCTCCATAAGTTTTGGCTCTTCTTTAAGTGCAACATAATAATCAGAATTCTTGTGATAAGAAAAATTATCAACCATAAATTGATTGTTCTTCCTGACAATAGAACGGAGCTCAAGCTGAAGGCCAGATGCCTCCTTGATATTCTCATATTTTTTATCATAATCAGGAATCTTAGCTTTTAAGAAATACTCTTTATTGTTCTCAAGAGCCTCATCCGATCTGTCTGCTATCTCACTATATGGTTTAAGTGAATATGATACTCCGAATTCATCCTTACACATTTCAAATTCACGCATGAGATTGGTAAAGGTATTCACAAGCTGCAAACCACCCTTAAACATCTCTGCGGACTGAGCCTGTCTTAGCTTACCATTGTCTGACAAAGGTCCGAATATCTTGCCCTTGTGTATGTCATTATAATCCTTTGCCTTCTTGATGGCAGCCTTATAGGTTTTAAGCACTTCCTGAGGAGTAGCGTTCTCATTTTTTAGGACATCTATAGTCTTTTGAATTGACTGCGTCATCTCCTTATAAGAATCAGAACCCTCCATCTTTTCTGTATTCTCGAAGTTGTATGAGGGATGCTCCTGAGTACTGGCAAGGATTGCCTTGATCTCCATCACGCTGTGAAGCATATCCTCTCTTCCTCTCGAAAGAACAGCCTGTGCGTTGATAAACTTTAATGCATCCTCCGGCTTCATATCGTTGCCTACCACAAAGCGCTTATCCTTGTTACCTTCCACAAGGAAATCAACCTTATTGATGACATCAAGACGGTCAAGTATTGCCTTGGCAGTCTTGAATCTCTTTTTTGTATTTGCACTGGGCTTGTAATTTGGTCCCTTCTTTTCTATCTCCTTTGACTTATATCTCAGATAATCCTTGATACTGTCGGCCGCTCTATCCTTAAGAAGCTGGTATTTTTCGGGAGCCTCTTTTCTGTTTACATTGGCAAGATTTAAAAGGGCCTTCTTCATATTTGCAAATTCTTTTGATGATGAAATAAATGAAGGATCAGCATCATCTAGGATATTGTATAGATCCTTTACCGTAGCAGACCATACAGGTGGAAGCTTTGAGGGTGATGAACTGACCTTCTCGGAAAGGGACTTCGGCTTTTGCAGAGACTTACTCTGGTTCTTATAGAACTTTAGAGCATCGGCCTTTATCTTTCTCTCCGCCATTGCCTCGCCTTCGCTCTTTTCCCAATTCTCATAGGAATTCATTCCTTCAGGAACAATGCCCCTCATTTCAAGAGATTTCTTTGAAAGATCGATCATCTCAGCGCCGATCTCACGACGCTTCTTATCCTCAGCTGTCATGGCGTAGTCTGCTTTGTTGATACCCTGGTTAACCCAGGCATCCTTCATATGTCCGATCATGCTCTTTACAGCATCATCATAACGCACTTCAGTACTCTTTTCGGGGCCGGGAACATAATCGATATCATCGGGATCGATCTCCCTTTCCGACTCCTCCTTTAGGTGCTGACTCACAGAATCCTCAGGACTTGCTCCCACTTTTCCAAGGAATTCCTCTCTCGCCTTGGGGTCTGTGATCTGCATGATATTAAGCATATTTTCAAATGAAATGTCTTTCCAGTTTCTGAGCATCGCATTCATCTGGTTGAAAATATAACCGTTCACGCCCTTGTCGGTACTCAACTTATTATAATGAGATTTTTTCATATCCTCAAATACAGGAACCTTTGTATTGAGGTCAAGATCTCCATAGACCATCATATAATTGGTCTTGTGGATGCGTCCGATGGGAACCTTGTCCGAAGCGAAGGTTTTAGCAGTCTTTTCTCGGTTAATACCGATCTCTAACTGCTGCTTTGCGGTCATAGTACCAAGTAGCTCGAAGGCTCTTCTACAGCCTGCGATGGTATTAGCCTTCTTTTCTCCATTAAAAGCATAGCTTGTCACATCATCAAGCAAATGACCGTCTGTTAATACCGCTTTTGTTCTAAACTGTTCCATACTGGGAGCCTCGGGCATAGAGTTCGCCTTTTTCTCCTCCTCGGTCAAAGGGCTGTCATAGCCCATAACCCTATGCTTTGCAGCATAATTGATGGCATAGGTAAACTTATTTATCATGCCCTCCTGTGCCTTGTATGCATTAGAAATGATCTCTCTTGTTTCTTTTGCATTGTAATCATCTTTTGGCATCTGTCTGTTCCTCCTGTTAGTTTTTTACATATATGGACGCATTATAGCACAAAAAGTGCAACAAAAGCGTAACACTAAAAAAATCTTTTTTAAATAACAAAAAGACGCCCGAAGGCGCCTTCTTATTACTTTCTAAGACCAAGCTTCTCGATGAGACTTCTATATCTCTCGATATCACATGACTTAAGATATGCAAGCATATTTCTTCTCTGACCTACCATCTTAAGAAGTCCGCGCTTTGAATGGAAATCATGGGGATGCTCCTTAAAATGCTCATTGAGATCATTGATTCTTGCAGTAAGGATAGCTATCTGAACCTCAGGTGATCCTGTATCCTGCTCGTTGCGACCGTACTTCTTTACGATCTCAGCCTTCTGCTCTGTTGTGATCATAGCATGTTCCTCCTTTTTTAGAATAACCCCCGTATCCTGGAAAATGGTTGAGGTGCCATTATCTAAGAAACAGGTTTTGATGTTGATGTTTAAAAACCTCGGTTAGTATAGCATAGTGTCTTGATTATGTAAAGCACTTTTTATTCATCAAATCCGATATTCCTTGCATATCCAAGGATAGCCGTAACAGTCTTTGCATCTACTATCTCTCCGAGCTCTATAAGCCTTATCGCCTCATTAAGAGGATATCTTCTGATACGAATGAATTCCTCGGGGTCCGGATTCTTTGTCCCCTCCTTTAGTCCCGTTGCAAAATAAATAGTCACATTGTCTGTGCATATCCCTATATCCGTAACAATGCGTGTGTATCTTTCGTAGCTCTTCGCTACTATTCCCATTTCTTCTTCAAGCTCTCTTTTTGCACAGACCAAGGGATCCTCGCCGGGATGATCAAAGCCACCGCCGGGGATCTCAAGATTCACTCTGTCTATGGCATTTCTGTATTGCATGATTAGGATCACATTGCCTTCATCATCTATGGGAAGAACCGATGCTCCCCCCTTTTGCTTTACCAGGTCGTAGGTCACTCTTCTTCCGTTTGGAAGCTCTATATCCTCATGACAAAGCTCTATAACATTGCTCTTATATAAGGACTTCTGTCCAAGCTTAGTAAGCATGATCGAAAGGGTATCATCAAGATCTAATTTTGCCTGTTCCTGATTTCTTACCAAAATGCTCTTTATTCCAAGATTTCTTGCAGCCTCTACATTCTCCGGCTTATCATCAAGGAATATACACTCAGAAGGATCAAGTGAGTATTTATCCAGCAGTGTCTGATAAATCCTTCTGTCAGGCTTTGTAAGCTTATACTCATAGGATACTACCGCACCATCAACATATTCGATAAAATCAAACTGCCCCTTTTCATGTATCTTCCATGCTCTCTCCGGATAATTGGAAAGCAGATAGACATTAAAGCCTCTGTCCTTTAAGCTCTTTATCCAGGGTGCACTGCCGGGATATACTTCAACCAATCCCTCCATATGGCCAAAGAATTCGTCTAT
Organism: Lachnospiraceae bacterium; assembly: GCA_017540605.1. Lineage (GTDB taxonomy): Bacteria > Bacillota > Clostridia > Lachnospirales > Lachnospiraceae > RGIG6919. Next base: position 29,429 of record JAFYAS010000011.1, read on the forward strand.
CTCCTTCGCATATTCAGGGATTTCCTTCTTGAAGGTTTCTACTACCTCGTGCTCATCCTTTTCATTCAGATCAAGCTCATTCCAATAGGGTGAGCATACCATACGACTTCCAAGAGCTTTTATGATCTCATCAGAAAAGCCAAGGCTTATCATCAGCTTTTTCCAACAAAAATCTATCAGCACATTTCCCACATCAAAAATAATATTTTTTATCATAATTATCATCCATTCTTTCGACTAACTAAAATAAGCGGTGCCTTTATCCCTATAACGTCATTCAGCCGGTCCATAAATGAACCGGCTGACTTATTTTCATCATTAATTAAAAGACTACTTAGCGTAATCTGTTGCTCTGGATTCTCTGATCAGATTAACCTTGATCTGGCCGGGATATTCGAGCTCGTCTTCAATCTTCTTTGAAATATCACGAGCGAGAAGTACCATGTCAGAATCGCTAACCTGTTCCGGAATAACCATAACTCTGATCTCTCTACCTGCCTGAATAGCAAATGTCTTGTCAACTCCCTTGAAGGAATTGGCGATTTCCTCTAACTGTTTCAATCTTGTGGTATATGTCTCTAATGTCTCTCTTCTCGCACCCGGTCTTGCAGCCGATATTGCATCTGCAGCCTGTACGATACAAGCGATAAGCGACTCCGGTTCCACATCACCGTGATGAGCCTCTACGGCATTGAGCACGATAGGTGTCTCTTTATACTTTCTACAAAGATCCACACCGATGGATACATGTGAGCCCTCCATCTCATGATCTACGGATTTACCGATATCATGTAAGAGTCCGGCTCTCTTGGCAAGACGGATATCAAGTCCCAGCTCGCCGGCAAGTATACCTGATAGCTGAGCAACCTCGATGGAATGCTTAAGTACATTCTGACCATAGCTTGTACGGTACTTCATCTTTCCAAGGAGCCTTACAAGCTCAGGGTGGATTCCATGTACACCCACCTCAAGGACTGCGGCTTCTCCCGCCTCCTTCATGGATTGCTCAACCTCCTTTTGTGCTTTCTCTACCATCTCTTCGATCCTTGCGGGATGTATTCTTCCATCCACTATGAGCTTTTCAAGGGCTATTCTTGCTACCTCTCTTCTCACAGGATCAAAGCATGACAGGATAACTGCCTCAGGTGTATCGTCTATAATAAGCTCTACACCTGTCATTGTCTCAAGGGTACGGATGTTACGGCCTTCACGACCTATGATCCTTCCCTTCATCTCATCACTGGGAAGCTGTACAAGAGAGATCGTGGTCTCAGACACATGGTCTGCGGCACACTTTTGGATTGCTGATACAACGTACTCTTTTGCCGTCTTCTCCGCATCCTCCTTCGCTCTTGCCTGCATCTCCTTGATCATTACAGCGGTTTCATGTTTTACTTCTTCTTCAACAGTTTTTAAAAGGAATTCTTTTGCTTGTTCAGAGGTTAATCCCGAGATTCTTTCCAGCTCTTGTTGACGCTTGTTTTCGAGTTCATTGACCTTTGCACGCTGCTTCTCAAGTGAAGCCTCTTTCTGCTGAAGACTTGCCTCTTTTTTCTCTATGGCATCTGTCTTCTTGTCAATGTTTTCTTCTCTCGAAAGCACTCGCTTCTCCATTCGCTGAACTTCGTTACGACGTTCCTTAATCTCTTTATCCAACTCATTCTTGGCCTTTGAAGCTTCTTCCTTTGCTTCGAGCAAAGCTTCACGCTTCTTTATCTCGGCCGTCTTAAGCGCTTCATCTATAATCTCTTTAGCCCTTGTCTCAGCATTTCCGGTTGTTTCTTCGGCGATCTTCTTGTAATACGCCTTTGAAGCGAACCATGCTACGACGCCTGCTATGACTACAAGTATAGCACATATAACGATTGTTATTGGATCGTTCACAGGAGCACCTCCTTATTTAATTTTCATTGTACGAATACAACATTAAAATATTACTATTTTTCGCAAGGCATGTCAAGAATTCTTTTGGAGATTTTGCACAAATAAATATATATGACGCACCGAAAAATTGAGCAAGGATATCGGACATCGCTCCCGCTTAGCAATACAATACGTGCCGTGAAAGCTTACAAAAAATCCGGGACATCGCTGTCTCCGTTCCACTCCGGTCCGCGCTAAACGGATGTCCACCGGACATCCAGCGCCACTTAGCATTTTACGCAGCGGACGCATAAGCGACCAAACTGTCTACGCTCCGCTTCGGTCGGCGCTGGGCCAACGTCCACCGGACGTTGAGCGCCGGTCGCTAAGCGCCGGCGTAAAATGATAGTCCTCTATCCTTTTGCTCAATTCTCCGGCGCTCGGCTTGTGACGAAACTAAAGTAGATATGCACCAATATAGATTTATCGAATATCATACAGATTCAATTCAATATTCCGTTTTCTCAACTCCCTCTCAACATCTGAAAATGAAAATCCCCGGCGCATGAAATAGGACACGATGCGCCTCAGTTCTTTGGGGTCGGGGGATGGCTTTCCGGAGAGTTTTTTGTCCATCAGGTAGGAGAGGGTTTCCGTGTCTTCGATTCCGTGCTCTTGAAACAGGTCAGAGGTGATGTCGTCGCCTATGCCGTGCTTTCTAAGCTGTCTCTTCATATCGACTTTGGATCTTGAGGATGAATTGGCTTGGATATAGTTGTCGGCAAAGCGCTTGTCATCAAGATAATGATAGCTATAGAGGAAGTCAATAACTGAGTCTATGATGTGGGTTGGATATTCCATGCGAGATAGTTTCTCGCGGATATCTGACTCCGTCTTATCTGAGCGGATCAGAATATCCATGGCTTTTTTCTTGGCTCTTCTTAATAATACTTCCTTGCATATTACCGCATAAATATCCTCACTTAAAGGTTCACCCTCAGTGACATCATAGGTTCTGATGTCCTGAGGGTAAAGGATAAATGCGGGCTCTTCGTCTATATATACCCGTATTCTGTTTTTGGATAAGCTTAATAGCTTTGTAACTGTCATATTCTCATACCCGTTAATAATTCACGGTTAGCGGACAGCTCGTAAATCTGTCCAATAATTGATGGGATCATTCATCTTCTTCAGCTGAAGCAGGTGCTTCGCTCTCATCCCTTATAACTCCGGCAAGCTTCTTTACCTCAAGCTCGATCTCATTTGCTATCTCAGGGTTGTTCTTTAGATATTCCTTGGCGTTCTCTCTACCCTGTCCGATCTTCTCTCCCTTGTAGGCATACCAAGCGCCCGACTTCTGGATCACATCAAACTGTGCGCCCAGATCTACAATATCACCTGTCTTCGAGATGCCTTCGCCAAACATGATATCAAAGCATGTCTCCTTGAAGGGAGGAGCCACCTTGTTCTTTACTACCTTGACCCTGGTACGGTTACCGATAACCTGATCACCCTTCTTTATGGACTCTGTTCTTCTGACCTCGAGACGAACTGATGAATAAAACTTCAATGCACGTCCACCGGTGGTAGTCTCAGGATTGCCGAACATTACTCCTACCTTCTCACGAAGCTGGTTGATGAAGATAACTACACAGTTGCTCTTGCTGATGGCAGCTGTGAGCTTTCTAAGAGCCTGAGACATAAGTCTTGCCTGAAGTCCAACATGAGAATCTCCCATATCTCCCTCTATCTCAGCCTTGGGCACAAGTGCTGCTACCGAGTCTACTATAACTACATCTATGGCACCGGAACGAACCATGGTCTCTGTAATCTCTAAGGCCTGTTCTCCGTTGTCCGGCTGAGAGATATAAAGATTGTTCACATCTACTCCGATATTCGCAGCATATACGGGATCAAGAGCATGCTCCGCATCTATGAAGCCTGCTATACCGCCTGCCTTCTGGGCTTCAGCCACCACATGAAGTGCTACTGTGGTCTTTCCTGACGATTCAGGACCATATATCTCAATAATCCTTCCCTTGGGCATACCACCTATACCAAGTGCAAGATCAAGTCCTAAGCTTCCTGTAGGTACTGCCTCTACATTCATATTCACAGCATTGTCGCCGAGCTTCATAACACTGCCTTTACCATACTGCTTTTCAATCTGCGAAAGGGCAGCATCTAATGCCTTCTTCTTATCTTCGTTCTGCATATTGTCCTCCTTTATGAACATATGTTCGTTGATGATACTTTATTACATTTGGATGAATTTGTCAATAAGAAATTTCACCCACCAATCATGCTGATCATAATGGTGCGCTAATTCGAGTGGAACAAATTATTAACAGGGAAACACATGCTGGATTTTCCCATCTGAATGAGATATACTGACTGTGTCAGTTAAGATAAAAAAATTTTATCACAGCAAACTATCAAAGTAAAGGATAAAATGCAATGAAGATACTTGGGATCATAGCGGAATATAACCCCTTTCACAATGGTCACGCATACCAGCTTGATAAAGCAAAAAAGGCTTCTTCTGCCGACTATACCATCGCCATTATGAGCGGTAATTTTTTGCAGCGCGGCGAGCCGGCTCTTTTTGACAAATATTATAGAACAAAGCTTGCTTTAGCCGGAGGCATTTCCGCTGTCTACGAGCTTCCCATCTATTACGCAACTGCCGGTGCTGATGAATTTGCCGCTGCCGGAGTTTTATCCCTTGATGCACTTGGTGCCACACATATTTCCTTCGGAGCGGAGTGTGACGATATCAAGCTCCTTTCAGATATTGCAAATGCTGAACTAAAGGAAACCGACAGCTTTAAGAATAACCTTAACAATAATCTTGAAAACGGCATGACCTATGCGGCAGCCTATTCAAAGGCTCTTTCAGACGAATTCAAGGATTCTGAAATTGAAGACATCCTTTTAAAGCCAAACAACCGCCTTGCAATAAGCTATATAAAGGCGGTTCTTAAATACTGTCCCCATATGAAAATGATCCCCATAAAAAGAGAGGGTGCAGATTACAATGAAAAGGATATTAAGGGTGACATCTGCTCAGCCTCTGCCATCAGAGAGCTTTTTGCAAATGAAAAGGATGTCAAGGCTCTTAGTTCAAAGCTAAAGCAGGTTGTTCCCGAAAATGTTTTTGAGATCATAAATGAAGAGCTTCTAAAAGGATCAGAGGATCCCCGCAATGTTGCTCTCACTATAGAGGATTTTTACATACCCATAGCTTACTCTCTTCTTTCACCTAAGGAAGATATTCTTGATATGTCAGATTCGATAAAAAACAGGATATCCGGACTTCATGATATCCCCGTCTCAACGGATGATCTTATCAAAGCTCTTAAGACAAAGGATGTCACTGAAGCCAGAATCAGACGTGTACTTCTTCATATCCTTTTGGACATTAAGGGATCTGTTTTTGAAAAAGCCAAAAGCAATAACTACATCAACTATCTTAGACTTCTCGGAATGAAAAAAGAGGCAGCTCCCCTTATAAAATGTCAAAGAGCCTGCCAGAAAAACAATATAGTATTTATTCAAAAGCTCACCGAGGGTGAGGCAAGACTTAAAGCCTTAGGGCTTGATACTTCTCTTTTATCTGCTGACCTAAGAGCTGCAAAATTTTATGATCTGATATACAAAAGAAAAGTCGGAATCGATATCGACTCCGACTATATCACCAATTCTATAATTCTATAAATTTACTCCTCAGGCCCCATACCAAAGCCATCTACTATGGTTCCAAGGGAACGAGCCTTCTTGGGTTTTTCGGGCTTTTCTGCCTTAGGCTTAGCAGGTGTTTTGGGCGCATCGGGAACCTTCACAGGCTCATTGCCTATCAGAAGTCCTGACAGTCCGCCGCCCTTTGCCTTTTTGGTCTCAGCAGTTTTATCTATATTCTCTTCCTTCAAGGGAGCCTTTCTGATGCTCGCAATGCTCTCCAAGGTCTTTGAATTCGGTTCTGCCTTAGGTACCGGTGTTTCTTCTACCGGCTCTGCCTTCGGCTCAGGCTTTGCGGGAGTCTTGGTGACAGGCGCATTCTCAGGAACTGCCTGCTTTTGTTCAGCTTCCTTTTCAGGTGGAAGAGGCTGTCCTGTAACTAAACGGATCTGATTCTCTATCTCTGCAGAATTCGTGTTCAGAACAAATGCGTCATTCTCAAGTGAAGCGATGAGATTCATATAATTGGTCTTCTCGGCCTCCAATGTCGCAAGAACATATTTCTTGATATTGTCGAGATTGTCCTGTGTATAGTAAAGGGAACCGAGACGGATCTCATTGGCCTCAGCTGTCGCCTGTGCTACTATCTGCTCAGCCTGTGCCTGAGCTGTTGCAAGTAACTGCTGTGCCTGAGCTGTTGCGATCCTTGTGATCTCACCCTCTGCAACTCTCTTTTCAGCCTCCTCACCTGCTGCCACAAGCATAGCATCTGCACGATTTCTTGCATCAGCAAGTATAGCTTCCTTATTCTTCATGATCTTCTTACTTCTCTCGATCTCTGATGGAAGTCTTTGTCGAAGTTCATTTATATAACTCTTTAATTCATCCTTTGCAAGTGTAATCTTGTTGGTTGACAGATATGAATACTTGGCATTCTCAACATAAGCATCCAGATCAGCAATTAATTCCTCAATGCCCTTCTTTGCCATTGCAAAACTCCTCCTAAATAACTACTGAAAATTGAACTCTTTTCTCAATGCATCAGCAACAACCTCCGGAACCGTGTCCGGTGCTATCACGCCGTATTTAGCATATTCCTTTACTAAAGACGAGCTTAAGTAGGAATATTTAAGGCTTGTTGTCAGGAAAATAGTATCAATAGTTTCTCCGGAAACCTGTCGATTGCTCTGAGCTATCTGAACCTCATACTCGTAATCCGTTACGGCACGAAGGCCTCTGACTATCACGCTGATATCATGCTGCTTTGCAAAATCAACAGTCAGACCGTCAAACACCTCAACGGATACATTGTCCATATCACTGACCACAGCCTTTAACATATTAACACGATTTTCAACAGAAAACAATGGTGTTTTTGCATTATTGTTAAGTACTCCGATCACCAATGAGTCAAACATAGAGGCTGAACGCCTTATGATGTCGATATGACCGAGGGTCACGGGATCAAAGCTTCCGGGATATATTGCATTTCTCATCTTGTCACTCCTTGTTACTTAGCCTTAACAGGCTGTGTTTATTTGTCTTATATTCCTTGGTCTTTATAGTCTCAAAGCCAAGATCTTCAGTAAAGCTAAGATCAGTTCTTAGCCTTGATTCAACTACCACAATACCATCCTCAGAAAGAATACCCGCCCTTTTTATCGCACTCAGTGTGTCCTCATAAAGCTCCGAATCATAGGGAGGATCAAGGAAAATGATATCAAAGCTTTCTTTTTTCGATGCAAGCTTTGCAATAGCTGTAAGGCAATCATTGGCATAAACCACCGCCTTATCCGAAAGCTTTGTATGCTCTAGATTCTTCTTTATACACGCTGCAGCATCTCTTCCCATTTCCACGAAGACCGCTTCTTTCGCTCCTCTTGAAAGAGCCTCTATTCCAATCTGTCCGCTGCCAGCAAAAAGATCAAGAAATCTTGCTCCGCCCACATCATTTTGCAATGTATTGAAAAGAGTTTCTTTTTCTCTGTCAAGGGTAGGTCTGGTCTCCATCCCCTTTGGTGTCATAAGGCTAAGCCTTCTGGCTGTTCCGGCTATTACTCTCATAATCTTTCTACCTCATTTTTTTGATATTACCCAAAAGCCACTTTCCGGTATCCGAAAGATCACTCTCGGAAATGTTTTTCGTTTCTTTACTGTCAGACTTTAGAAGAGCTGAGGTTTCCGCCTTGTTGCATAAGCTCCAGCCCGCAAAGCTTAGGTTGTTCTCCTTGATGATCTCAAGCCATTTATCCGCAGAATCATAATCTATTCCTCCGTTACCTGAAGCATCGCAGATAGAAAACTCGCTTATGAAAACAGGAAGTCCCGAATCTCTGGCAGTCTTCAATTTGTTTTGTATATTCTCTTTGTGAGTGGCGGCGTAAAAATGCAGGGCATACATCAGATTCTCTCCCTTTACGGGATTCTTTGCCGCTATATCCACATCCTGAGACCAGGTAGGCGTGCCTATGATGATCACCGCATCCTTTGCATTTTTCCTGATAATGGGGATGATAGTTTCAGCATAAGACCTTACATCCTCCCAGGTAGTTCCACCATTGGGCTCATTGCAGATCTCATAGAGGATATGATCCTTGTCCTTATATTTTTCAGTTATCATCTTAAAGAAATCTTCTGCCGCACCCTGATTCTGCTTTGGATTGTTATCGCTTAATATATGCCAATCGATTATACAATACATGCCAAGCTCTTCAGTGGCTGTCACTGCCTTATCAACAAGTCCCTCAAGCTTTTTCTTGTCACCGCCTGAGCAATAGCCCTCACCCTCGCCGGTGTACATGGCTACTCTGATAAGGTTTACACCCCAGTTGTCACGAAGACTTTTAAATGCATCGTTATTGACATAATCAGGAAACCAGCCTATACCATGAGTTGATACTCCCCGAAGCTGAAATTTCTTGCCATCCTTATCTACCAGATCTGTCCCTTTTACAGAGAGCTTTCCGTGTGCGGCAAATGAACTGTCACCATTTGAAGAAGGCTCCGATTTGGTAGCTTCTGTTGCTTCCTCACTCTTTTCTTCTGTCTTTTCTTCCTCGGTTTCCTCTACTACATATTCCTTCTTTTCTATCTCTTTGCCATCAATAAAGAGCTTTGCACCATCAGTACTTGGAATGTCCTTTGAAGCAAATATCATACCAAGACTTAAACTCTGACCCGCCTCAATGGTTGTGTTGTAGTCAACGGCTGTCAGTGTAAGCTTGCCTTTTTTTATCTCCTTATTGGCACTCCAGATATCAGTTACCTCAAAGCCGTCAGGAACAGAAACCTCTACACTCCAATTAGTTACTGCTTCATCAGTCATATTGTAAATATTTACATCTAGCTGTCCTGCCTGCTTTCCGTCATTGCCAGGCCAGGTATTAGAAACCTTTACATCAGCATACAGACTGTTCTTTGATTCTTTTTTCGACTCTGTTTTTTCTTCAGTTTTTTCCTCAGTTTTTTCTTCTTCTGAATCCTTGCTTTCCTCTGTTTCCGACACTTCAGTAGAAGCCTCTTCTATCTGTACCTCAGATGAACCCGTCTCATCTGTTCCCGTAGAGGGCTCGGCAGTTTCCTTTCCACAGGAAGCAAATCCTGCCATCATAAGAACAAAAGACAAAATCAATAATACCTTTTTCATAACATCCTCCAGATCATATTACATTTCAGAGTAAGCGATAAATTTAAAAAAATAGCTTATCAGTTACCTTTTTCGTTACAGATTTATATCAGTATAGCTTCCGCCTCGAAGATCAGAAGCTATAACCTCTTCAAGCATTCCCCGTTTCTTCACCTCATCTACGGCACGCTTTGCATTTCTTAAAACATCGGCATGATTGTATACATCGGCGAGCTTGAAATAAGGATCGCCGCTTTGCCTGTAGCCGAAGAAATCACCGGGACCTCTAAGTCTCAGGTCTTCATTGGCTATAAAAAATCCGTCATTGGAATCAACCAAAACCTGAAGCCTATCCATAGCTTCTCTGCTTTCCTTGCCGCACATGAATACACAGTAGGATTGGGCATCCCCTCTACCTACTCTTCCTCTTAGCTGATGAAGCTGGGCAAGTCCAAATCGCTCGGCATTCTCTATCATCATAACAGTTGAATTGGGATTGTCAATACCTACCTCGATAACGGTTGTAGATACCAGCACATCTATCTCTCTGTTATAGTATCTGTTCATAATGCTTTGTTTTTCCTCGGAGCTCATTTTCCCATGAAGATATTCAATACGAACAGAGGGTGGAAGCTTTTCCTTCAGAGTCTCCGTATATCCGATGACATTCTCAACCTCCAATGTATCATTTTCATCAACCATGGCGCAGATCACATAAGCCTGATGCCCAGCTGCCACCTCCTTGGTTATGAACTTATAGGCTGCCGGTCTATAGTTTACTCCCACCGCACAGTTCTTGATGGGAAGCCTGTTTGCCGGAAGCTCATCGATCACAGATATATCAAGATCTCCATACAAAATGATCGCAAGAGTTCTCGGTATGGGAGTCGCGCTCATAACGAGTACATGGGGCATATCACCTTTTTTTGAAAGCTTTTCTCTTTGCTTTACACCGAAACGATGCTGCTCATCCGTCACTACCAGAGCAAGCTCCTTAAACTCCACCTTATCCTGAATAATGGCATGTGTACCTATGACAAGATCTATATCGTGAGCCTTTAGGCCTTCATAGATCATCCTTTTTTCCTTTGCAGGTGTAGAGCCGCAAAGAAGGGAAACTCGCACACCATAGGGCTCTAAAAGTTTCTTTAGCTTTTCAAAATGCTGCCCCGCCAAAACCTCGGTAGGTACCATATAAGCACATTGAAAACCGCTTTTAACACAGACTAAAAATGATATTGCGGCAACTATCGTCTTACCTGAACCCACATCACCCTGCACCAGTCGGTTCATAACCAAATCCCCGGCCATATCCTCACATATCTCATCTACGGTTCTCTTTTGGGCAGCCGTAAGCTTGTAAGGAAGGGATGATATAAAGCTGTCCTTTATATCATTTTCATTTATCACATAATGATTGGTAACCTGAAGCTGACCCTCTTTAAGCTTTTCCATCCTGGCGAGATAAAAGAAGAATTCATCAAAGATCACTCTCTTTCTAGCCTTCATAAAAAGCTCTTCATCCTCAGGAAAATGCATAAGCTTTATGGCATCGGAATAATACATCAGATCATATTTTTCTATGATCTCATCAGGCAAAGGCTCAGGGATATCATCAACCAGCGGCAATACCGCCCTCACAGCCTTGCCTATAGACTTGCTTGTAAGCCCCTTGGTAAGACCATATATAGGCTGTAAAACCTTTTCCAAAGCCTTGTAGTCCTCCTCCTTATAAAACTCCGGATGCTCCATAGTCAGCGTATTCCCCTTCATGGAAATATCTCCCACGAACACATAGGTCTGTCCGGTATGGAGAGTATTTCTAAGATATGGCATATTGAACCAGACAAGCTTAAGAGCACCTGTCACATCCTTTGCAAAGCAGGTTGTAAGTGTAAGGGATCTCACCCTTCTAAAATCCGGCTTTGATGTGATCTGTGCCTTTACTGCCATCCTTCTTCCGACCTCCAGCTCCTCTATAAAAACAGGAGCCTCGTACCTTTTATAGGAGTTAGGAAAATAAAGGAGAAGATCCCTAATGTTTTCTATCCCCAATTTACGAAAAAGAGTAGACGACTTCTCGCCTACTCCTTTTATTTGATTGACCGTATGATCAAGCTGCATAGCAATCCTCTATTATTCTACGGAAATGATATAATAGTAAACTGGCTGTCCACCATAATATACTTCAACATCTGCATCGGGCAAAAGCTCTGAAAGCTTTTCAGAAAGCTCATTGGCCTCAGCCTCGGTAGCCTCGCTGCCGTAGTAGATTGAAACCAGCTCACTGTCTTCATCAGATATCTTGCTTATAAGCTCAATGGTAGTCTCCTGCTTATCCTTACCAACAGCCTCGATACCATTGTCGCCGATACCCATATAGTCACCTACATGGATCTCCTTGCCGTCAATAGATGTATCCCTGACTGCATAGGTCACCTCTCCACTCTTTACAAGAGAAAATGCTTCGCTCATGGCAGCCTCATTCTCCTCGGGAGTCGACTCGGGATTGAAGCCTATCATGGCTGAAATACCCTGAGGTACGGTCTTTGTAGGAAGAACAATGATGTTCTTATCCTTGGTAAGTGACTTCGCCTGGTTGGCTGCAAGAATGATATTCTTGTTGTTGGGAAGTATAAATATATTCTCGGCATTCACTGAAGCGATAGCCTCAAGCACATCCTCGGTGCTTGGATTCATGGTCTGTCCGCCGGAAATGATATAATCAACATTCAATTCCCCGAAAATGTCATTCATTCCGTCACCAACGGAAACCGAAATGAAACCATACTTCTTGGGAGGCTCAGCCTCCTTCTTATCCTCTTCAATAAGATCCTCATCATAGGGCTTGGGAGCTGTCTCTGCATGACGAATGATACCGTTTCTTTCCTCCTGCATCATCTTAGCCATACGCTCATGCTCTTTTTGAAGCTTCTCCTGATGCTCCATACGCATATTGTCGATCTTCATGTTGCAAAGCTGACCATAGGTAAAGGCCTTCTCAAATACCTCTCCGGGATGATTGGTATGAACATGAACCTTTATCATCTCATCATCTGATACAAATACTAAGGAATCGCCCATAGAAAGAAGATATTCTCTGAACTTGTCCTTGGTATTATCATCAATAGCCTTGTCAAGCACTACGATGAACTCGGTACAGTAGCCGAACTTTATATTTGCTGTGGTGATATTCTTTGAATCAACTGCAGAAATAAGCTTTGCCTTTTCCTTCTTAACAACGGGAATATCAACCTTATAATCTACTTCATTGCCAACGAACTCATCATAGGCACCATGGAGAACCTCCATAAGTCCCTGTCCGCCGGAATCTACAACACCCGCCTCTTTAAGTACCGGAAGCATATCGGGAGTCTTTGAAAGAACCTCATAACCATAATCAAGGATAGCCTTAAAATATACATCAAGGTCCTTGGCTCTGGGACCAAGCTCCTGTGCTTTATCACATACACCCTTAGCTACTGTAAGGATAGTACCCTCCTTGGGTTTCATAACCGCCTTGTAGGCCGTCTCAACCGCACGCTTAAAGCCGGACATGATATCCTCTACGCCAAGCTCTTCCTTATCCTGAATGTCCTTGCAAAAGCCTCTGAAAAGCTGTGAAAGGATAACACCTGAGTTGCCTCTGGCGCCTCTTAAGGATCCGCTTGACATTGCCTTGGCTATGGTCGCCATAGTAGGATCCTCGATAGCCTGAACATCCTTTGCCGCAGACATAATGGTAAGTGACATATTGGTTCCTGTATCACCATCGGGAACAGGGAACACATTAAGCTCATTTATATATTCTTTTTTCGCCTCGATGCGCTTTGCACCGGCAAGAAATAATCTTTGCAGTGTTGCTGCATTTATAGTTGCACTCACGACAAAATCCTCCTACTACAATCAGTCAATGACCCTTACGCCTTCGACAAAGACATTGATCATATCAACCTTCATACCTGTGAACTCTTCAACCTTGTATCTGACAGTCTGCATAAGGTTGTCAGCTACGGTTGCGATGCTTACACCATAAGCAACTATGATATGTATGTTTATAGAAAGTCGCTTCTTCTCATCAACGGTCACGGCTACGCCCTTACTCACGCTGTCGCCCTTTAAAAGCTTTACCAATCCGTCCTTCATGCTAACTGTAGCCATACCCACGATACCGAAGCATTCAAGGGCAGACATACCCGCGTACTGAGCTATAACATCATCATCGATCTGAATTTTGCCATTCTCATTGTTCATACTGCTATTAGCCATAGAGATTCCCTCCTGAAATATGCTCATGTTTTCAAGCCACACATCGACCCTGTGACCCTTGTATCATCATACTATATATCCTTTAAATTCGCAAGGAAACTTTATCGACAATAAATCGTAGCCGGAAACAGCGAGACTGCTGAACAGTTACAACAAATCATCCAATAAAGTGAAAAAAGGTGTAAGACCTTCGCCCTACACCCTTTAATCACATAACTATGCTCTCTCAACCTTACCGCTTCTAAGGCATGAAGTACATACATAAATTCTCTTAGGAGCTCCGTTCACCATAGCCTTTACAGACTTGATATTTGACTTCCACATCTTATTCGCTCTTCTATGAGAGTGGCTCACCTTAATACCGAAATGAGCGCCCTTATCACATACTGCACACTTTGCCATCTGTAGCACCTCCTATCAAATAAAAACTGCCCCTACGGGGTCACAACACGCCTATAATAACAGAAAATATTTTGAAATGCAAGAAAAATTTTATGGATACCCTCACATTTTTTTAAAAAAGCTATTTGGGAGGGAAGACAGTCTCTATCATTTCCTTTATCCGAACATTATAGTTGTGATATTTTTTCACTGTATCATGGCCATGCTTTGCAATAGCAAGCCTATCATCCTCGTGCGCCAGATAATAATCTATCTTGGCATACATGTCCTCGTGGCTCTCAAAGCTTACATAATCAATGCCATCCTCAAACATACCATTGAAATCTGCCTGATAGTTGGTAAGAAGAAATCCTCCTGCCCCCATAATATCAAAGCAGCGAAGAGGAATACCGTTCCTGATGGTCCTAAGAGTGATATTCAGGTTTATCTTCGCATACCTGAAGGCCATGGGCATCTCATCAAAATACTCTACAGTCCCCATACCGGTTACTCCCTTTATATCACTTAGATCTCCGGTAGTATAGACATTGGTATTGTAACGCTTTCCAAGCTCTTTAAGTATCCTGATGCGTTCATTTGATGTAAGCTTTCTGCCTAAAAAATAATCACCGCACAGGTATTCGTCCGTACAAAAATAATTGGGTCCCATATTGTAGGGAAGTATCTTTTTTACTCGTTCAAGGATATCCTTGTTTCTCAATACATCCTCAATAAAATAATAACCATAGACCTTCATCTGGGCTTCCATCATGGCCTCAAGATATCCTCTGTCATAATCAGAAAGCCTGTCATTCATTCTGTCGAAGAAATTGTGCTCCTCATTGTAAAGGGTTCCCACAAAGGCCACATCACAAGAATATTTTTTCTCATTTTCGGGATCATAGGGAATAGCATCAACTCTGTCTACATTTGCCGCAAGGGGCATATAATAAACCGTGTCAACGCCCTTCGATTTAAGGTCTATATATTGGGCGCTGTCAAAAAGAAATACATAGTTGGTAGGATACAATATATTCTTATGGTATAGAAGAACCTGCGGGCTGTCATATACCCATGACATATAGGGAATATTTACGCGGTGGCAGGCTTCTGCCACTGTTGGGGCAAAATTGCAGGTATAAACGAGGTCAACCCTATTGTCTGTGAAAAGCTTCATGCACTGAAGAGTATAGTCTTCATCGACATCTTTTTTATCACTCTGAATATCAGACAGAAGGATCTCATGCCCCAGCCTTCTCATAGCATCAGCCATATCTATATCAGCAAATGACACCCAGTCAAAAAACAGGATACGCATTATTCTTTTGCTCCTTTCCAAAAGAACGAAAAGTTACACTAAAGCCTTCCAATCATCCTCTTTAAATCCGGTAAATACCTTATCATCGGCAACAAGCAAAGGACGCTTAACAAGCATTCCATCAGTAGCTAAAAGCTTGATCATTTCATCCTCACTCATATCGGGAAGCTTCTTTGAAAGCTCCATCTCCCGATAAAGCTGTCCGCTTGTATTAAAGAATCTTTTAAGTGGCAAGCCACTCTTCTTGTAAAGATCGCGCAATGTATTTTCATCCGGATGATCTTCTTTTATATCGATCAATTCATACTCTATTTTGTTGTCATCTAACCACTTAAGTGCCTTTTTACATGTAGTACAACGACTGTAGCAATATACTTTAATCATAGTTTGTTCCTCCATAAAAAATGATGCTATATATAGCATGCTCATCCAAGCAATAATTCTAAAAAAACATTAAAGGGAGACTGCAGCTTTGGCAATCTCCCTTTATATGAAAGGGCAAAGTTAATTCAGAGGTCAGCCGATATTATACTTCTTAAACAGCTCCTCTCGTACTTCTGCAGGACCATTCAAAGCGGCTTCATACTCACTACTTCCTGGCACCAAAATCCTAAGAAGGCTGGCAAGCATATCTGCTCCCATCGTTTTTCCTATTGCCTTTCCTCTAGCTTCAGCTTTATCCTCAGCTTGAAAAATATCGAGGTTGATTACATGTCCTCCCATAAGATCACCTACCTTTTGTTTAACGTTACTGTGTCTCATAGCTATTTTGTCTGCAACCCTTTTTATCATTTGAATTATAACATATCGTGACCTTGAGAACAAGTTGCCTGTTTCAACCAAGCAGTCCAGTTTCTCAGCAATCTCATTATATTCCTTGAGCAAATCCAGCATAAGTTTTTCATCATTATCTATCTCACCGAGATTCTTTTCATAATTAAACAAATAAAACGGTATCAAAAAATACAGCTTATTGTCAAATATATCTTTCAAAGAAAAATCACTCTCCTTCATAACAGGAACCTGATACGAACAACCTTCTCCATTCGGAGTGATAATCCTTATCCTCATCGTATTCGGAACAAGTTCCCCACTGCGCAATAACAATACTCCTGTATGAGGAAAATCAACAACAAGCTCTAGCTCATCCTCACTAAGTTTTGCGTCATCTAATGCCATCATAGCACCATACTCAAAAACACGCACTAATACACTTCCTGTTTTAACGCTGCTTTCGCATTCCACATGATAGCGTTTTCTAATACCTTCAGAAACTATAGTCAACTGAGAATCCGTTATACGTTTCTTGATCACGCCATCTTCCTTCTGAGAAAACTCTTCATTGGAGGTTCTTATTATCTGATCATTTTCAGTAAAATGTTCCCCAAACATATAGTTAAGAAAAGGAATAACCAGATCATCACATTTCTCTATCATAGTTCTAAAGGCATCGTCATATGCAGTATTTAAACTATCTTCCATTACTCAACCTCCCATCGTAACTGTTCAGCAGCTTCGCTGCTTACGGTTACGAACATCTTAATTTCAACATTTTATATATATGTTATCATTCATCTATATGAATTTCAAGCTATATTTTTTTTACTTTTCTCTAAGTGCTTCAATATACCCCAACAAACGTTCTCTTTGCCCGGCTCCCATTTGATTATATGATTCTATCATATAACCGATATCTGAATCTTTATCCACCACATACCAATCCACCGGATTTCTGTAATCACCCTTAACGGTACTGCCCGACAGAAGCCACTCAGGTTCGACTCCAAGCACCTTACAGATTACCATGATCTTATCTGCTGAAGGATTTGTATGTTTCTTCTTCCACTCACTGATAGTACTTTGTCGAATTCCCGTCTTCTCCGAAAACTCCTTCTGCGTCATTGACATTTCTTCCAGCTTTTTAAATATCCTCTCACTTATCAACATTTATACAGACCCCTTTAATTTTTAATCCACCCGAATTTTATTACCAAAGCTATCTTTTCTGATCACATCACCATCATAATCTTTATATAATCCTCAGTCTTATCACGCATTATTTTTAGTCCCGTTTCAAGCTCAGGCATTTCAAAACGATGCGTAACAAAATCCTTGATAGGAAGTCTGCCATCGCTAAGAGCATTTAACACATAATGCCAATCATCTTTTTCAGAATGTGTAAATGCAGAATTCCAGCTACCTGTGACCACAAGCTGACGCCTTAATATCTTCCAATAAATGTTCTTATCAAATGTGATATCACTGTAGGGATTGCCCACAAGACACACCCTGCCCGAATGCCTGACAGAATCTATCGACTGAGAGATCGTTTCGTTTTTTCCAACGCATTCAAAGCATGCATCAATTCCTGCGTCCTTTAGCTTTTCAATTACATTTTCATGTTTGGCATCAATATAATGAGCTTCATCAATTCCTATCTTCATAGCTCTTTCTTTTTGGAATTTCTTGTTCCCTACTACATATATATTCTTGATACCATTGCTTATCAACACAGCAGTCAACAAAAGTCCGATGGTTCCCAGCCCGATCACAGCTACACTTTCTGAAGGCTTTGGATCAACTCTTCGCATAGCATGAACTGCAACAGCCGAAGGCTCAAGCAGAGCAGCCTCATCAAAAGCAACACTTTCCGGAAGCTCTATGATATTCCAAAAAGGTACGGCAACATATTCGGCAAAGGCTCCGTTACATCTCGATCCCAGATAGTTATAATTCTCGCAGAGCTCGTATTTTTCCTGCTTGCACTGTCTACATTCTTTGCATGGGATCAAAGGAAATACACCAACTCTTTTCCCAACCCACTGACTATGAAAGGGATCTCCCACCTCTACTACTTCTCCGGCAAATTCGTGCCCCGGAACAAGAGGCATATTGTGAGCCCCGGTTTCATAAATCCTCGGTATATCAGAGCCACAGATGCCTACGGAGCGTACACGAACCAATACCTCACTCTCTGATATCTGAGGCTTTTCTATATCTTTATATTCTATGTCAGAAATGTTATTCAAAACCCATGCCTTCATATTTACCATTCTCCTAAAAATTGCTATGCTCTATTATGATCCTATATCTCTCAAGATCCTCCTTAGTGGTGATCTTAAAATTGGATTCATCACCTTCTATAGTTCCTATACGAAGTCCTGCCAAAAGCGCAGGCTCTGTTGATCCTTTTATATTTAAAAGCTTTTCTTTACCAAGGCTTTGATACGCCTTTAAATACACACCCAGTCTAAATGCTTCCGGCGCCTGTCCTGCACATACTCTATCCCTTTCAAGAAGTTCAAGCCCGTTATCACCTTTATAATACACAGTATCTTTCATAGGAAGCACCGGCATGATCCCATCATACTGAACAAGCCCTTCAATACATTCACAAAGAAGCTTATCGCTTACCAACGGCCTTGCAGCATCATGAATAATAACGGCTGTATCCTCAGGATGATCATTTGCAAGATCATTAAGACCATTCAAAATAGACAATGCCCTATTCTCTCCGGGATCAGAAAAGCCAAGAATAAACTCCTTGTTTAAACAGGTATCTAAGATATGCTCTCTCCATGTAGAGTCGGCAACGATCTGTATTCCTGAGATAAGCTCACATTTTGATATACTCTCTATGCATCTGTCTATGATCATCCTGCCTTCAATCTCAATATACTGCTTCGGGATATCACCCCCAAGTCTTACTCCGGAACCTCCGGCAAGAAGAAGCACGATCGCATCAGCCATAATATTTGTCCTCCATTATCACGGTAAAATATTAAAGGGAGACTGCGGTAAAGGCAATCTCCCTTTAAAATAGAATCATTATTATGATATAACCGCATTGTAAAGCTCTTCAACTTTTCCCCAGTCAAGCACTTCAAAAAATGCTTTGATATAATCAGGTCTTAGGTTCTTATACTTCAGGTAATATGCATGCTCCCACACATCAAGTGCGAGAATGGGGATATTGCCTGTTCCCTGACTTATGGGATTGTCCTGATTGCTGCTCTGAGAAGTAACAAGATCACCCTCCGGCGTTACCGAAAGCCACGCCCAGCCTGAACCAAATTGAGTTGCGGCAAGTGATGAAAGCTTTTCGATAAGAGCCTCAAGGCTTCCGAAGGTAGCATCAATCTTTGCTGCTAGCTTACCTTCCGGAGCTTTCTTCGGAGTAGGCGAAAGCGTTGAAAAATACAGATTGTGGTTGTAATATCCGCCACCATTATTCCTAACTGCATTCCTGTCAGCTTCATCAGCTATGTCAGAAAGACTCGCAAGAACCTTTACTGCGTCATCCTCTGTAATACCGGCTTTTTCAAGAGCCTTGTTGAAATTGGTTGTGTATGCGGCATGATGTTTGCCATAGTGAGTCTCCATCGTAAGAGTATCGATATGAGGCTCTAAAGAATCAAATGAATAAGACAATTCTACCTGCTTGAACATAGGGATCCCTCCTTAAGATAAATATAGCCTCTCGGAATCTCTGAGCCGCATAAATATTGGGGTTTTGAGATCCCATTTTTTATTTTCCCCCACCTGCACGAAAACTTTTTTCTAAAAAGACTTGACAAGCGGAGCCAAATGTGCGGCGCGCCTTAAAAATC
>JAFYAS010000012.1 GCA_017540605.1 Lachnospiraceae bacterium
AAATGTCCACGGGACATTTTTTTAACGGCGAAGAAAACCCTCGACTAATTCGATTCCGGTTCTGGGCATTTTTTTAATGTTCGCCTAAAAAGCTCCGCAGGAGCTTTTTTTAACGGCGAAGAAAACCCTCGACTGGTTCGATTCCGGTTCTGGGCATCTTTTTTAATGTTCGCCTAAAAAGCTCCGCAGGAGCTTTTTTAACGGCGAAGAAAACCCTCGACTAGTTCGATTCCGGTTCTGGGCATTTTTTTAATGTTCGCCTAAAAATGTCCTCCGGACATTTTCTCCTTTTTTTTAGAAATACCGTGAGAACGTCATTTATATGTGAAGCTTATCCTTTTCATTTGCTTTTTCATATAAACAATGCAACGCTATATGCGTAAAAAGGGGCAATCGATCCTCACGGCGTATTAATTAGCATGTTTGGTATTTATCAAATTGTTCCAACGGTTACTATAAACACCATATTTGAGTAACTATTTCATATAGTATGCACTAGGAAATATAGTTACTTGAAGGTCCTTCGCCGAGTACAATAGCATTTTTTTTTATACTTTTCAATAGATTGGTGACATTTGGGGGTCAAATGGTGACATGTAACTTTTAGTTGCCTAAATTTCACTTAAATTTAAGATTAATTCTAAGAAAAATGATTTTTTTTACAATTTTTTCTTGATTTTATAAATAGTTTCTGTTATCATATTTCTCTGTGATGTTTTACATTTAATTTCCTTGCTACTATCTCGAATAGTGGCCAGAGACCATAAGGAGGTAAAAGAAAGATGAACAAGTATGAATTAGCTTTAGTAGTGAATTCAAACCTTGATGACGATGCAAAGAACGCTGTTCTTGATAAGGTAAAAGCTCTTATCGAGAAGTTCGGCGGTACTGTATCTGACGTTGATGATCAGGGTAAGAAGAGACTTGCATACGAGATTCAGAAGATGATCGAGGCAAATTACTACTTCATTCACTTTGATGCAGATGCTGAGTGCCCTGCCAAGTTAGAAGCAAATGTTCGTATTATGGAGCCTGTTCTCAGATATCTTATTGTAAAAGCTGAGGCATAATTAAAGGAGGTTTCAATTATGAATAATGTTGTTTTAATGGGACGTTTAACACGTGATCCCATGGTTAGTTACTCTCAGGGTGATACTTCGATTGCAGTTGCAAGATATACTCTTGCTGTTGATAGAAGATTCAAAAAGGATGGCGGACCTGAAGCTGATTTTATCAGCTGTGTTACTTTTGGAAAGTCAGCCGAGTTTGCGGAGAAGTATTTAAGACAGGGAATGAAGATATGTGTTTCCGGAAGGATTCAGACCGGAAGCTATACCAATAAAGAGGGCAATAAGGTTTTCACTACTGATGTAGTAGTAGAGAATCACGAGTTTGCTGAAAGCAAGGCTTCAAGTGATGCATATCAGGCTTCACAGCCTGCTTCCGATAGGCCTGCACCCTCAGCCGCTAGTGGAGAGGGCTTTATGAATATTCCCGAAGGTGTTACTGAAGAGTTACCATTTTAATTAGGAGGAATAAAGATGTCATTCAATAAGACAGATAGAAATGATGGCGCAGCTCCCATGAAAAGAAGACCTATGAGAAGAAGAAAAAAGGTCTGTGTATTCTGCGCTGACAAGGAATCAGTTATTGATTACAAGGATACCAACAAGTTAAAGAGATATATTTCTGAGAGAGGAAAGATTCTTCCTCGTAGGATCACAGGTAACTGTGCTAAGCATCAGAGAGCTCTTACTGTAGCAATCAAGAGAGCTAGACATATCGCTTTAATGCCTTATGTAGTTGAGTAATATTTATTTTAAGAGACAAGGGTGTCTTCTATGGGACTACCCTTGTCTTTTTTTACTTTATAGATAACTTCGTTTTATATAAAGTAATATAAACTCCGCGAGGATGCGCACTCCCGCGTATTGAAATTGTTGCTTTATAAAAATGCGCTCGGCGCGAGAGTTTCGCAAGCGAAACTCTTTACTTTTTATTGTATGTGGTCTTAAATTGTGATAAAATGAGCCTCGAAACAGCGCTCTAATTATGTATATTGATTTCAGGAGGATAATATAATGGGTTACATCAAGGAAGATATTTTCAGAATGGTAGAAGAGGATGATGTTGAATTCATCAGACTTCAGTTTACAGACATTTTTGGTACATTGAAGAATGTAGCTATCACTTCCAGCCAGCTTAGGAAAGCTCTTGATAATAACTGTATGTTTGAGGCCGCTTCCATTGATGGTTTATTGGCTAATGATGAGATTGAATTGTTCTTACATCCTGATCTTGATACGTATGAAGTATTTCCCTGGAGACCGCAGAATGGTAAGGTAGCCAGACTTATCTGTGATCTTTGTAATGCTGATGGTACTCCTTATATGGCAGATTCCAGATATATTTTAAAAAAGGTTATCAAGGACGCAGCTGATATGGGCTATACTTTTGATGTTGGTCCAGAGCTTGAGTTTTTCTTATTTCATACAGATGATGACGGTATGCCTACGACTGTATCGCATGACAGAGCCGGTTATTTTGATCTTGGTCCTCTTGATCTTGGAGAAAATGCAAGGCGTGATATAGTCCTTACCTTAGAGGATATGAATTATGAAATAGAGTCTTCTCATCATGAGGTGTCCCCGGCACAGCATGAGGTAGATTTTAAGTATGCAGATGCCCTTAAAACTGCTGATAATATAGTTACATTTAAGCTTGTAGTTAAGTCAACCGTGAAGCGACATGGACTTTTTGCAAGCTTTATGCCCAAGCCCAAGGATGATTGTGCCGGTTCAGGTATGCATATAAATATGTCTCTATCCAAGGATGGAGTGAATATCTTCGAGGATAAGAATGACGAAAATGGTCTAAGCACGGATGCTTATTATTTTATGGCAGGTATTATGAAGCATATAAAGGCTATAACTGCCATTTCCAATCCAATCGTCAATTCATATAAGAGACTTGCTACAGTATTTGAGACTCCTGTTTGTATTGGATGGTCAACAAAGAATAAGAGTCCCCTTATTCGTATTCCCTCATCAAAGGGTGCAGGAGCAAGGATTGAGCTTAGAAGTCCGGATCCTTCATGTAATCCTTATTTAGCACTTGCTCTCTGTCTTGCAGCCGGACTTGACGGTATAAAGAATAAGTATGAGGCTCCGGCTTCAATGGATAGTGTGGATGAGTCTGAAATAAAGGATACAGACAGACTTCCCTGGAATCTTCAGACAGCGATTGAGATTTTTGAAAAGGATGAATTTGTAAAGAGTGTGCTTGGTGAGGAGCTTGTAAAAAGATATGTCAAGATAAAGAAGGAAGAGTGGAAGTCATACAGTGAATGTGTGAGCAAGTGGGAGATAGACGAATATCTTTATAGGGTATAGTTTTTTACAGAAAATACTTTTATTGAGCAAGATGCTCAAAAACCGTGATCAAATTACGGTTAAACGGTTACAATCTGCGATATCAAAGGCGATATCGACATTATCCCTATGGAGACAAAACATTGGTAAATGTGATCATAGTATTTCCCAAAATTGAAGATGGACAAAAGATAAGGGGGGTACTTACACGACTTGGAATAGATGTTCATACCGTGTGTCAAAGTGGCAATCAGGTGTTACAGACCTTGGAGGATCTTGATGATGGAATAATCATTTCTGCCTACAGACTCTCCGATATGACCTGTAGTAATCTAAAGGAAAGTCTTCCTACGGACTTTTCATTGCTAGTGCTAGCGTCCAATTCTCACAGTCAGGAGTTCTTCGGTGAGGATATCTTATTCCTTCCTATGCCATTTAAGGCAGGAGAGCTTCGCGATACTATCGGTGATATGAGTTCTATCATATTGAGGCGTCGTAAGAAGAGAAGAGAAAAGCCGCGCGAGAGAAGCGCAGAGGACAAGGCAGTTATCCTTCAGGCGAAGGAGATGCTCATGAGAAAGAACAGTTATTCTGAGGAGGATGCTCACAGATACATTCAGAAGGTGAGTATGGACAGCGGAAGAAGTCTTATGGAGACCTGTCAGATGCTGATCTCGATGTTATAGGAGGTATGCGTATGAAGTTTACAAAAATGGAAGGCTTAGGAAATGATTATGTGTATGTCAACTGCTTTGAGGAAGAGGTAAAGGATCCTTCTAAAGTTTCTATCAAGGTTAGTGACAGACATTTTGGAATCGGTTCGGATGGTCTTATTCTAATCAAACCCTCCGATAAAGCGGATGTTGAAATGGCTATGTACAATGCCGATGGATCACAGGCGGAGATGTGCGGTAACGGAATCCGTTGTGTAGGAAAGTATGCCTACGATCATGGACTTGTAAAGGATACAGAGATCACTGTCAATACTTTGGCAGGCATCAAGAATCTTAGCCTTAAGACAGAGAATAACAAGGTAGTCGAAGTAACGGTAGATATGGGCGAGCCAATACTTAATCCTGCCGATATACCTGTGGTGGCTTCAGGAGAAGCTGTTATAAGGAAGCAGATCACCATACAAGGTAAGAATTATGAGATCACCTGTGTATCAATGGGCAATCCTCACGCGATCATTTTTGTTGATTCAACAAAGGATTATCCTATCGAGGAGCTTGGGCCTCTATTTGAAAATCATGCGGTATTCCCTAAGAGAACAAA
This sequence comes from Lachnospiraceae bacterium, assembly GCA_017540605.1. Taxonomy (GTDB): domain Bacteria; phylum Bacillota; class Clostridia; order Lachnospirales; family Lachnospiraceae; genus RGIG6919. Next base: position 4,647 of record JAFYAS010000012.1, read on the forward strand.
CACTGAGTTCGTAGAGGTGATCAGCAGGAATGAAGTAAATATGCGTGTATGGGAGAGAGGTTCAGGAGAGACTCTTGCCTGTGGCACGGGAGCCTGTGCTACCTGCGTAGCCTGTGTGTTAAATGATAAAACAGATGATGAGATAACGATACATCTCCTTGGAGGAGATTTAAAGGTCAAGTGGGATCGTTATACAAACAGAGTATTTATGACCGGAGCGGCTACGGAAGTTTTCTCCGGAGAGATTGAGATTTAGGGAGGAGAAAAAGTGTTTACAGCAAATAAGGATTATCAAAAGTTACCGGGAAGCTACCTGTTTTCAACCATAGCAAAGAAGGTAGCTGCCTATACGGAAGCACATCCTGAGGAGAAGATCATAAGACTTGGTATCGGTGATGTGACCAAGCCCCTTGCACCTTCTATAATCAAGGCACTTCACGATGCCGTTGACGAGATGGGAGATGCTTCTACCTTCAGGGGTTATGCACCTGATCTTGGATATGATTTTTTAAGAAACACCATAGTTGAGAAGGCTTTTAAGAGCAGAGGCTGTGAAGTATATGCCGATGAGGTTTTTGTAAGTGACGGAGCAAAGTCTGATTCCGGCAATATTCAGGAGATATTTGGTGCAAATGACAGGATAGCTGTATGTGATCCTGTATATCCTGTTTATGTTGATACCAATGTTATGTCAGGTCGTTGTGGTGATTATGATGAGAAGACTGGACTTTGGAGCAATGTGATCTATATGCCCTGTACGGCAGAGAATGGTTTTTCTCCCGAGCTTCCGGGGGAAGTGCCCGATATCATTTATCTTTGCTTCCCCAACAATCCTACAGGAGCTACCATCACGAAGACTGAGCTTCAGAAGTTCGTTGATTATGCCAATGAGCACAAATCGGTGATCATCTACGATGCTGCTTATGAGGCTTATATCAGTGAAGAGGATGTTCCTCATTCTATCTATGAGTGTGAGGGTGCCAGAACCTGCGCGATTGAGATCAGAAGCTTCTCCAAGAATGCAGGCTTTACCGGAACAAGACTTGGATATACAGTAGTTCCTAAGGACCTAAAGGATCAGGATGGTGTATCCCTTCGCAATCTTTGGGCTAGAAGACACGGCACAAAGTTCAATGGTGCTCCTTATATCATTCAGAGAGCCGGAGAGGCTGTTTTTTCTGAAATCGGTCAAAAGGAGACCATGGAGCAGATCGTATATTATATGAATAATGCAAAATGTATCCTTGATGGACTTAAGTCTGCCGGATATTCAGTAACAGGTGGTGTGAATGCACCTTATATCTGGCTTAAGACTCCCGACAATATGACTTCCTGGGAGTTCTTTGACTTCCTTCTTGATAAGGCACATGTTGTAGGTACTCCCGGTTCAGGCTTTGGACCCTCAGGAGAAGGATACTTTAGATTGACAGCATTTGGTTCTTATGAGAATACTGTTGAGGCTATTGAAAGAATTAAAAAAATGTAGTATGATAGTTCATGCCTTAGATCATTACGAGGACGGTTTTTATTACCGTCCTCTATATTTTTGGAGCGGCGCAGGATATGACAAAAGAAGATAAACGAATCTATACAATGAGCAAAGAAAAGCCTTCTACGGCAGTACTTAAGATGGGAATGCCACTTGTTTGCGGTATGTTCATTATGGTGCTTTATAACCTGGTGGATACATATTTTATAGGTCTTACAAGGGATAATTATCAGCTGGCGGCAGTGAACCTTGCTTATCCGGTGATGATGGTGATGATAGCTATTGCCAATATGATCGGAACCGGTTCCTCATCATATATTGCAAGATGTCTTGGAGCGGGTGAACATGAAAAAGCTGAAAAGACTCTTACTATGGGATTTTTGTTATCCGTGATTAACAGCCTTTTGGTGTCAGTAATAGGTTTTGCCGGAATGTCATTTATCATAAGATTGCTTGGGGCAAAGGAGAATACCTACGCATATACAGAGCAATATGTAACTGTTTTGCTTATCGGAAGTATATTTACTATGGGAAGCTATACAATGGGTGCATTCCTTCGCGGAGAGGGCTCTGTGAAGTATTCTATGGTTGGTATGCTTGTGGGAACAGTCGCAAATATCATTCTTGATCCTTTTTTTATTTTCGTCCTTGATATGCAGATTAAGGGTGCTGCCATAGCAACCGTTATCGGAAATGCTTTTGGAACTATTGTGTCTTTGATCTTTTATATCAGTGGTAAGACTCTTCTTAAGCCTTCTTTAAAATACTTGAAACCGGATATTTCAATCATTGGGGAGATTTATTTTGTGGGACTTCCCGCATCTCTTGAGACCTTACTTACATCGGCGGCCTATGTGGTCAACAACAATCTTGCTGTGAGATATGGGGAGCTGATGGTGGCGGCTACTGGAATATCGCAGAAGGTATTGTCTCTAGGAACCTATATCTATCAGGGAATGGCTTCCGGTGTTCAGCCTATCATGGGATATAACTATGGCGCTTCGGATTATAGGAGAATGAGAGATATCCTTAAGTCAGGAGTCCTGATCGTAACAGGGATAGAGCTTATTATAATGTGTATGTACGGTTTGCTTGCACCGGTTTTTATAGCGGTATTTACCAAATCACCGGAGGTTATAAACATAGGTGCCGGAGTTTTGAGAAGACAGATGTTCATTTTGCCCTTTGTGGGAACCGTATCCATGTGTAGGATGTCATTTCAGGCAATGGGTAAGCCCTTCCATGCATTTGCCATCACTTTAGTTAGGCAGTTGATATTATATATTCCTATGTTGCTTTTATTTAACTCTCTGTTTGGCTTTTGGGGAATGCTTTGGGCACAGCCTTTTACGGAGCTTTCTATGATGGTGGTATCTTTGGCATTTATCGTAGAGATCATAAAGGGGGAGGAGAAGAAAAAAAGCACTCAATGATTGCGTTGAGTGTTTTTTGCGTTCAGAAAGTAACGATTGACTTGGTCACAGAACTAAATGTATAATGAATCGTCATTGAAAATAGAAATTCATCCTAATGAGAGAGGATATGAAATATGCGCATTTGGGGAAAGATATTAAAGGATAACAAGATGATAAAGGATACCGTCATCGAGAATAATGATACTGATCTTAGCCGCACTAAGAAGGTTTATGCCGCTCTTGAGGCGATATGCAAGGAATTTGACCTGGCAGTACCAATCTGGTTGGATCTCAACAAGAAGGAATTCATTCTTCATTCAAGAACACACTTTACAAGTGATTCATTCATAGAGGGGATTGATTTTGACAGTCTGGATTTTCAAGTGATAGAAGAAGATTATTGGGTATGAATGTATCAATATTAAAGATTATCATATAGACAGTTTTCATTGAGTAAGAGGTGACTTTTGATGATGAGTCTGGAAAAACAACTTATAGATTTATATGGAGAAAAGCGTGGGAGGCAGGTCTTTATGACTGTCAGCCCGGGCATTTTTGCGGACTTTATGAAGATGCTTAAAAGTGCTCCTCCTGAAAAAATAGTAACAGAAGAATATAGAATGGAAGACGGTACCGGGTCTGTATTCATGAAGGGAAAGAAAAAGCACGACGGTAGTGTAGAGATATTGTAAGGAGAATAATCTTAATGAGTATATTGGCAGTTGAACATTTGACACATGGATTTGGAGACAGGGCGATATTTGATGATGTGTCCTTTAGGTTATTGAAGGGTGAACATATAGGCCTTATTGGCGCCAACGGAGAGGGTAAATCCACCTTTATGAATATCATTACCGGAAGCCTACAGCCTGACGAGGGTAAGATCGAATGGGCGAAGAATGTGCGTATCGGCTACCTTGATCAGCATGCTGTGCTTAAGGAGGGTATGTCTATCAGGGATGTGCTCGCTTCTGCCTACGATCCACTTTTTAAGATGGAAGAGCGCATGAATGAGATCTGTGAGAAAATGGGCGATGCCGATGAGAATACCATGAATGCCTATATGGAGGAGCTTGGCACTATTCAGGAATTATTGACCAACAACGATTTTTATATGATAGATGCCAAGGTGGAAGAGGTGGCGAGAGCCTTCGGACTTCTTGATCTCGGTCTTGACAGAGATGTCACAGAACTTTCCGGCGGACAGAGGACGAAGATATTGCTGGCAAAGCTGCTACTTGAAAAGCCTGATATCCTGATGCTTGACGAGCCTACCAACTATTTGGATGCTGAGCATATAGTGTGGCTTACCAGGTATCTTCAGGAGTATGAGAATGCGTTTATTCTGATATCGCACGATATTCCGTTTTTGGATAGCGTGATAAATATCATTTACCATATGGATGGCTATACCCACAAGCTTGAGAGATATGTGGGAGACTATTCGCATTTCCAAGAGGTTTACGAAATGAAGAAGTCTCAGGCTGAGGCGGCTTATAACAGGCAGCAGCAGGAGATAGCGGATCTTAAAGACTTTGTGGCAAGGAACAAGGCTCGAGTGGCTACAAGAAATATGGCCATGTCAAGGCAGAAGAAGCTTGACAATATGGAGATCATCGAGAAGATACAGGAGAAGCCAAAGCCGACTTTTAATTTCAAGGAGGCCCGCACTCCAGGAAAGATCATTTTCGAGGCAAAGGATCTGGTGATCGGATATGACGAACCCCTATCATCACCCCTTAATATCACTATGGAAAGAAACAGCAAGGTGGTATTAACAGGAGCCAATGGTATAGGAAAGACAACTCTTCTAAAGAGTATACTTGGGCTAATCCCGGCAATAAGCGGTTCTGTGGAACTTGGTGATTATCTTGAGATCGGGTACTTTGAACAGGAGATGCCGCCGGATATCGAGACTACCTGTCTTGAGGAGCTGTGGAATGAATTTCCTGCATTTACCCAGTATGAGGTTCGTGCGGCCCTTGCAAAATGCGGTCTCACCACCAAGCATATCGAGAGCAAGTGTAAGGTCTTATCCGGTGGCGAGCAGGCCAAGGTAAGACTTTGTAAGCTCATCAATCGTGAGTCAAACCTTCTTGTACTCGATGAGCCCACCAATCACCTTGATCAGGATGCCAAGGATGAGCTAAAGAGAGCTTTAAAGGCGTACAAGGGAAGTATCATTATGGTATGCCATGAACCTGATTTCTATGAGGCTTTGGATATGGAGGTATGGGACTGTACAAAGTGGACGACGAAGGTTTAAATCCTTGATTTTTTCAAGTGTCTATTATATAATTCGAAGGTATGTAAACCTTAATAATTTTTGAAGAGAGGTACGCTATGACGATCACGGATGAAACAATCGATTATGTCGGTATTCTTGCAAAGCTTGAGCTATCGGATGAAGAGAAGGCGAGAGCAAAGAAGGATATGTCTGACATGCTCGATTATGTAGGTAAGCTTAACGAGCTTGATACTGATGGTGTTGAGCCCATGAGTCACACATTTTCCATCAACAATGTGATGCGCGAGGACGTAGTCACAAATGGCGATGACAGGGAGAACATGCTTCTCAATGCCCCTGAGGCAAAGGACGGAGCCTATGTTGTTCCCAAGACATTCAATTAGGAGGTGGAAAAGTGAGTTTATTGGAGCTTACAGCTGTTGAGCTGGGAAACAAGATAAAGAATAAAGAGGTTAGCTCTGTTGAGGCTACGAAGGAAGCACTTGCTTCTATCAAGGCCAAGGAAGAGAGACTTAACTGCTTCGTTACAGTTGACGAAGAGGGCGCTATAAAGAGAGCCGAAAAGATTCAGGCTCGTATTGACAAGGGAGAATTAACCGGTTCTTTGGCAGGCGTTCCCGTGGGAATCAAGGACAATATGAACATTGCAGGTATGCTTACTACCTGTAGCTCAAAGATCCTATACAATTTCAAGCCCACCTTCAATTCTACAGCGGTAGAGAAGCTGATGAATGCAGGTGCTGTAGTAGTGGGAAAGACAAATATGGACGAGTTTGCCATGGGTTCAACATCGGAGACCTCGTATTTCGGTCCTACAAAGAATCCCTGGGATCTCGAGAGAGTACCCGGCGGTTCCTCAGGTGGATCAGCCGCTGCTGTTGCGGCAAATGAGGTTCCCTTTGCACTTGGTTCCGATACAGGCGGATCCATCAGACAGCCTGCTTCATTTTGCGGAGTGACAGGAATAAAGCCCACCTATGGCAGGGTGTCAAGATACGGACTTATCGCTTATGGTTCATCACTTGATCAGATCGGACCTTTGGCGAAGGACGTGAGAGACTGCGCAACTGTTCTTGAGATCATCAGCGGAAAGGATGACAAGGATTCAACATCAGTTGCAGAAGCAGGAGCTGATTTTACATCTGCTTTGGTTGATGATGTGAAGGGCCTTAAGATCGGTATTCCTAAGACCTATTTCTCAGAGGGTCTTGACGCATCAGTTAAGGAAAATGTATTAAAGGCAGCAAAGACTTTAGAGGAGAAGGGTGCAATCGTAGAGGAGTTCGACCTTGGACTTGTTGATTATGCAATTCCTGCCTACTATATCATAGCTTCGGCAGAGGCAAGCTCAAATCTCGAGCGCTTTGACGGAGTGAAGTACGGCTATAGAACAGACAGCTTTTTAGATCTTCACAATATGTATAAAAAGACACGTTCAGAGGGCTTTGGAGCAGAGGTTAAAAGACGTATCATGCTCGGATCATTTGTACTTAGCTCGGGATATTTTGATGCATATTACATGAAGGCTCTTAGAACAAAGGCTCTCATTAAGGCAGAGTTCGACAAGGCCTTTGAGAAATATGACGTAATACTTGGACCTGTGGCACCCACCACAGCACTTAAGCTTGGGGAGTCGCTTTCGGATCCAATCAAGATGTATCTCGGAGATATATATACGGTTTCGGTAAATCTTGCGGGACTTCCGGGTATTTCGCTTCCCTGCGGCTTTGATGACAAGGGACTTCCCATTGGTCTTCAGCTTCTCGGTAAGCATTTTGATGAAAAGACTATTTTACGTGCAGCATATGCATTTGAGCAGACAAAAAGCTACGAATGCTCTGCGATAGCAAAGGAGGTGTAGGCATGTCTAAGGAATACGAAACAGTCATAGGACTTGAGGTCCATGTTGAGCTTAACACAAAGACAAAGATATTCTGCGGATGCTCTACAGCCTTCGGAGGCGAGGTAAATGAGCACACCTGTCCCGTATGTACAGGTATGCCGGGATCTCTTCCCGTACTCAACAAGGAAGTAGTCAACAAGGCTATAGCCGTAGGACTTGCTACCAACTGCGATATCACAAGAAATTGTAAGTTTGACAGAAAGAATTATTTCTATCCCGACAACCCTCAGAACTATCAGATCTCCCAGCTTTATTATCCTATCTGCAGGAACGGCTATGTGGAGATCGAGACAGAGGAGTTCGGCAAGAAAAAGGTGGGTATACACGAGATACATATGGAGGAGGATGCAGGTAAGCTTGTTCATGACGAATTTATGGATTGCTCCCTTGTTGACTTCAACCGTTCCGGCGTGCCCCTTATCGAGATCGTATCAGAGCCCGATATGCGCTCGGCAGAAGAGGTTATCGCATACCTTGATAAATTGAGACTGATCATTCAGTATCTCGGAGCTTCCGATTGCAAGCTTAACGAGGGTTCCATGAGAGCTGATGTCAACCTTTCTATCAGAGAGAAGGGCGCGGCTGAGTTCGGAACCAGAACAGAGATGAAGAATCTTAATTCATTCAAGGCTATTGCAAGAGCCATAGAGAATGAGAAGGAGCGTCAGATAGATATTATTGAAAGTGGCGAGAAGGTTGTTCAGGAGACCAGACGCTGGGATGACAACAAAGAGTACTCTTATGCTATGCGTTCAAAGGAGGATGCTCAGGACTACAGATATTTCCCCGATCCCGACCTTGTGCCTATCGTGATAGATGATGCATGGCTTGAGCGTATCAAGGCTGATCAGCCTGAGCTTCGGGATGAGAAGAGGATCCGTTACAAGGATGAGTTTGAGCTTCCTGAGTACGATATTGATATCATCACAGGCTCAAAGAAGATGGCTGATCTCTTTGAGGAGACCATCGGAAAGGGCGCAAATCCCAAGAAGGTAAGTAACTGGCTGATGGTTGAGACCATGAGACTTCTTAAAGAGCATGATATGGATGCGGACGATATAAGCTTCTCTGCAGACAATCTTGCAAAGCTCATTGCATTAACAGATTCGAAGGCCATCAACAGCTCAGTTGCCAAGGAAGTATTCGAGCATATCTTTGCAGAGAATATCGATCCCGACAAGTATGTTGAGGAGCACGGCTTAAAGACTGTAAATGATGAGGGAGCACTTCGTGAGACCATCATCAAGATCATAGCTGACAATCCCCAGTCTGTTGCAGACTACAAGGGCGGCAAGGAGAAGGCTATCGGCTTCCTTGTAGGTCAGACTATGAAGGCTATGAAGGGTAAGGCTGAACCCGGTATGGTAAATCAGATCCTTAAAGAAGAGCTTGCAAAGTAAATAATTATAAGCGGTTGTTTTACTTAATGTTTTGTTGGACATTTTGTTGGACAACCGCTTAATTTTTTACAAGCAAAAGAAAAAAAGGCCTTGATATAATGTGAAATCTGACGATTGACACCTCAATATTACGGTGATAGAATAACGGCGATTTAGAAAAACAGAGATAAAAAAAGGAGAAAAATCATGAAAAAGAAGATTATTTTTGCAGCAGTAGCAGCAATGATGATGGGAGCAATGGCAGGTTGTGGTTCATCAAATGCAGAGACAACAGCTGCATCAGAGGCAGAGGCAACAACCGCTGCTGACGCAGAGAATTCAGAGGATACATCTGCAGCAGAGTCAGGTGAGACAAGTAGCGCTGATAACGGCTTTGTAAACTTTGGCGGTAATGATTATAAGATCGGTGATGATTGGAATGCAGTAAAGGACAACCTTGGTTCTGAGTCAAAGCCTTCTGAGACTATCGAGCCTTGCGATGGTGGTGATTATATTCAGATTATGCACTATTATAACGGTCTTTGCGTGACCACATTAAGAGATGAGAAGATCATTTCACTTTCTCAAGAGGGAGAAGCAACGGATTCAATCCTTATCATGGGTAAGGTAAAGATAGGCGATTCTGTTGATTCGGCTAAGGAAGCAATCGGCGAGCCTGATTCAAGCGATGAGTATCAGTTAAACTATTCTAAGGGTTCAAGTGATGTTATGATTTACATTGAGAACAATGCTGTTTCAGGATTCTACATCATGGAAAGACCGGGTTCATAAAGTAAAACTTGATTATGGAGTAAAAAAAAATCGGCCATGTCGGCCGATTTTTTTGTTGTTTTTTATTCATCAATTACATGCTCTGATTTTAACTTTTCCTCATAATTATCAAAGAAACTATATAGTATCGGCGCAAGTCCAACAAACTCACAACCATATCTTTTCAGGTTGGTCTCTTCATCAGCCAATGCGGAATAGAGGATCTTTACAACTGTGAGGATCTTTTCATCCGGTGAATTGAACTCTATAGTAGCATTGAAATAATATCCGGTAGGAAGCTCTGAAGTGGTTGTAAAGCCTATGCCGGCCTTTGATATGTCAAATACCTCAAGCTCTGCATCAAGATTGCCGATCAGCTCATTGTCCTGCTTAAAAAGAGATGATACCTCAAGATCAAGCTTGATGGGGAGTCTTCTGAACTTTCTTTTTTCGTGTGCTGCAAAATTATCCATGGAATGTAACCCTCCTTTTTTGGAACATCAAATATGATTGACACCATTATAACAAAGTAATTTATAAAATTCCACTTTTTTTTAATTGTGTTGCGCTTTTGTTGCCACCTGTGTTGTATAGTGTGGTATAGTAAAGGCAACCAAAGAGAGCGGATGCTATTTTTAGGAGGTTTAATTATGAGAGAAATAGAGTTTGAAAATGAGCAGGTTGAGGAAAATAAAGGTCCGGTAGATGTTATTGAGATCGAGCTTCCCAAGGACAAGTTTGCAGGTACAACAAATACAAGACGTAGTGAAGCTGAAACCATAAAAAAGAATTTTAGAGCGCAAAAGACACTTGAGGATAAGTTGGCTTTCTATATTTATCTTAATGCAAAGATTGGCCTTAACAACATGAATTATGATAAAAGGTTGAATTTGAATGAGCTTTATGTTCCCAAATCATTCAATGAGCAACAAAGAGCGGATTTAATTGCTGATGTAAAAAAGAACATGGAAGCAAATATCGCTTGGCGTAAAAAGATGGGACTTAATGTTTCTGCTAAGTTTTCGCCTGAGGAGGATCAGTTAATAGAGGATTTAAAGCAGGAGATCGTTAAGGAGATAGTAGGAGACGGATCAAGAAAGGCCTTTGAGGAGGGTCTTAAAAAGACAAGCGTGATATTCAAATGGTTGGATATTAAGGGTAGAGAAGCCTATGATTATTATTATTCTATGTTGCCTGAGGACGAACCTCAGAGAGACAAGAAGGCTCAATATCTTGCTTATAAGAGTTCGGGCAGCGAAGCATCTATGTTGAAGGGCGCCTATGGTGGTATGATGCAGGATCTAATGGGTGATTTCTCCATGATGGCTGAAATGGACAATTTTGGCCTTAATGACAAGATATTTGATGCTTTAAATTTTAATAAAGAATATAAGTTTTCTCAGTTCATGAGAAAAATGGGCTTGGATCAGGATGAAGCCAAGGATTTTTTAAGGCGAAATAATGCTAATGAGGAAGATAATGTTTACGAGGTTTATAAGAATAATATAATTGCAAACAGAGAAGGCGAAGAGGGAGTTGAACCCACCGAAGAAGAAATCATTGCTGCAATAAAGACTGATTATCTTGATGAATTGATCAAGGGAGTTGTGGATCATCATCAGGCTGAGAATTCAACTGTGCTTTCAGAGAAGATTACTTTGGACAAAAATAAAACCATGGGATATTATCTCGGACTTCAAAAGCTAAATGCCTATGAGAGGGAGGCTTTCTTAAAGTCCCATCAGTTCAAGGAAATTAAGGAAGTAGATGGCAAACAAGTTGAAGAGGTTAGAGAACTTAAGGAGGATGATAAGATCCTTGATTTCTTTGGTCAGATGATCAAAGCTGATCAAAGAGAGCTTGCCAGAATGAAGAAGATTAAGATGGATTCCGGACAATCTCCTGAGGAAGCTGAAATCATCACTGAGCAGGATGTCATTACCTATTCAAAGGAATTTATGAAAAATCTGAATAACAGATATGAGCTTAAAATTTATGTTGACAGAGACAAGATGACTGTTGATCAATTTGCCAACGCTTTGGGATATAACAAGCAGGAGAGAGAGGCCTTCTATCAGTCAAAGAATTGTAATAAAAACGAACTGATAAAGGATGTATTTAAGAGAGATCTTACCAAGAATATGTCTGAGGATAAAAAGGCTCAGGTTAAGGATGATGATATTTATAATGAAGCCGACAACTATATGAAGATTGAGTTGAGAAGACTCAAGACCCTTGGTAGAGGAAAACAGGAAATCAACAATGCTAACCAGGTTCTCAATGATTTTACTGATGCCTTTGAGCTTGAGGGTGAGAGAAATCATTATCTTAAGGGTGTTAATGTTGGTATAGGAGAAGGCCTTATGCCAAAGGATAATCCGAAGACTGATGAGCAGAGAGAATATAAAAATTGGGTTGAAAACTATGCAAATAAATATTTGGATGACAATTATCTGAAGGATACAGAGAAGTCACTAACCAACATTAAGAATATCATTGGTTCAGGCAAACAATTAAATATCAGAGGTGTAAAGGAGGTTTCAAGATATTATGATACCAAGGAACCGACTACAGATTGTGCATTACTCAATGCTGTGATCAAGGAGCTTGAAGCAACGGGCACCGGTGGACGTAAAGTTAATACAGATAAGTATGAAACTATGCTTAAGTGTCTCAAGGATTATGAGCACAAGGTTTATCGTAATGAACAGAATGGTATGCTTAAGGCAAAGAATGATCTGATCGCAGCCTGCAAGAATTATGTAAGTGGCAGAGAGAGCAAGAGAAAAGCACCCTACGGTAATACCCGTTTCTATGCTGCATCAACACTTCTTTCAACACTTATGCCCAGGGCCGAATTTGATGCATGGGCAAGCAGAGTTAATACCAAGGGTAAGAGAAACGAAGAAGATAAGATCAACTTCGATAGATTGTCTGAGAGAAAGGAGCAATATATAGCTACTGAGCATCAGGCAGCGAATGATCTGCAGGAAAGCACTAATGGCAATTATACTGAGCTTGATCCCGATGGAGCTGATATGATCGTTACCATTGAGTCAATCTATGGATTAAGACCGGATCTTACTGAGGAGCTTCAGGCTGTATTTACTCAGGAGATGAGACAGAATAAATTGAAGCCCATGGGAGAAAATGAGAAATTTGTTCCCATCGGTCCTTCTTATAACAATGGAAGCCTTTCCGACAAAGACTTTGCTGCTATTGCTCTGGCAGGTACTATGACAACTGAGGTTCAGAAGCTTGACCCAAGATGTTATGCTCAGGAAGAGCTTAAGGCACTTTATACTGCAAGAGATTATTCAACAGAGCTTTGCAAGAAGCCTGTTCACGCGTCCTGCGGAAGATATCTTGACTGTATAGATGGAGGAAGAAATGCCGCAATCAATGCGATGAACGAATATGCAGCAGGTAATAAATATATTCTTGCTCATGTTATCGCATCAGGTATCAGATTCATGGCTGCTCATGCCAGAGAAGAGAGTAAATTAAATGATAACATGCAGTTCTATGCAGAGATGGGCGGAAGACTTAACGCAATGCTTGAGAGAGATCCGGAGCTTAAGGAAATGGCCAACAATTTCGAGAACTTTGAGCAGGATCTTGATTATATGAAGAGCATGGCTCAGGTAGCTGATATTCACAGAAAGGCTAAAAGGGCTATGGGAAAGATTAATAGAATGATCAATCCTCCTGCAGACTATGATTTGGGAGAGCATCAGGATCAGGAACTTTGGGAGCAAAGTCGCGAAGGTAAGGAAAGCTTTATCACCGATGTCATCCTCGAGAAGGTGATAAATGAAAGCATCACTAAGTACGCAGACAAGAAGAAAAAAGCTAGAAAGTATGTAGAAGCCTATACCATCGGGTCAGAAGAACTTGAATTGTCTGTTAAAAATTTTGGTAACTTCTTTAAGGATAATCTTTTGAATGAAGAACAGTATCAGGCGAAGATCAATGATGTCAATGATAACTTCCACTTAAGATGTCTTACGGCCAAGGATCGCATCAGACAGGATACACTTGTTTCAGGACTTACAAGTGATAAGACAGTTGCTACCCTCCGCGAGCAGGTAAAGGAGATGGTAAAGAGCTCAGGTATTGGCAAGAAGCAGCCTGCTGAGATACTTGAGGCACTTAAGTCAAAGAGGATAGTTGGCAAGATAGCTGATCTTTCTAAGAAAGCAAGAGAGACCAGTGAAAAGGAAGCTGTTACTCAAAGAAACCTGAAGAGACAGGCGGCACATAAAGCAAGACAGAATGCGCCTCATGCTTAATTAAAATAGGAATTTCTTTCATTTTTTAACCTCATAGGCAACCGTTTAGAAGCAATGCTTTTAAGCGGTTGTTTTTATTTTGTTATTATGTTAAACTGCTTTAAGATTTTAAGAGGTGATATAAGATGAATAAGTATAAACTTGCAGTTTTTGATATGGATGGGACGATACTTGATACATTGGAGGATCTTAAGGATTCACTGAATCATTGTTTGTGCTTGCACGGATTTCCTGAGAGAACTCTTGATGAGGTAAGACATTTTGTGGGAAACGGCATCAGAAGGACTATTGAACAGGCGGTTCCGGAAGGTACATCCATAGAGACCATTGATGAGATATTCAAGGAATTTGGGGACTGGTATATAGATCATTGCAATGAAAAGACAAGACCCTACGATGGGATAGTTGATACTATAAGGATACTTAGAGAAAAAGGTGTTCTCACAGCCGTTGTTTCCAACAAGGGTGACGCTGCGGTAAAAGAGCTTTCAAAGCTTTATTATGACGGACTTTTTGATGTCCAGGTAGGAGAGAGACCGGGGATAAAGAGAAAGCCCTGGCCGGATTCCGTAAATGAGGTGCTTAAAGCTCTTGATGTAAAAAAAGAGGATGCAGTTTATATCGGTGATTCGGAGGTGGATCTAAAGACTGCCGAGAATGCCGGACTTCCCTGTATTTCTGTGTTGTGGGGCTTTCGTGATTTAGAGATGCTTAGGAAGCATGGAGGAACTACTTTTATTGATAAGCCCATAGAGCTGGTAAAGCTTATCTGTGAATCTTAAGTTTTAGCTGTTGTCTATGCTTTTTGATAGTGTTATAATGTAAAGGTGTGCGGGCAAAATGCCCGACGGATTTGATCGGAGGATTTTTAAAAATGAGTAATGATAAGTATGTAAGCCCACTAAGTGAAAGATATGCTTCTCCTGAGATGCAATATATCTTCTCGCCCGATAAGAAGTTCAAGACCTGGAGAAAGCTCTGGATAGCTCTTGCTGAAGCAGAGATGGAGCTTGGACTTTCAGAGAACGGTAAGCCTGTCATCACTAAGGAACAGATAGAAGAACTGAAGTCTTTTGCTGACGATATCAATTATGGTATAGCAAAGGCAAGAGAGAAGGAAGTAAGACATGATGTTATGAGCCATGTATATGCCTATGGTGTTCAGTGCCCCAAGGCAGCAGGTATCATTCATCTTGGAGCTACCAGCTGCTATGTCGGCGATAACACAGATGTCATTATTATGACAGAGGCTATGAAGCTTGTTAGAAAGAAGCTTATTAATGTAATGTCAAAGCTTGCTGATTTTGCAACCAATTATAAGGATCTTCCTACTCTGGCATTTACACATTTTCAGCCTGCTCAGCCTACTACAGTAGGTAAGAGAGCAACTCTTTGGCTGATGGAACTTAAGCTTGATCTTGATGATCTGGAATATATGATAAGCCAGCAAAAGCTTTTAGGATCCAAGGGTACTACCGGAACTCAGGCAAGCTTTATGGAGCTTTTTGACGGAGATCATGACAGGATCAAAAAACTTGATGAGCTTATCGCAGAAAAGATGGGCTTTGACGGATGCTATCCCGTATCAGGTCAGACCTATTCGAGAAAGGTTGATTCAAGGATACTCAATGTACTTTCAGGCATAGCTCAGAGCGCTCACAAGTTCTCCAATGATATCAGACTTTTACAGCACTTAAAGGAAGTGGAAGAGCCCTTCGAGAAGAATCAGATCGGTTCATCTGCCATGGCATATAAGCGCAATCCCATGAGAAGTGAGAGAATTGCATCTCTTGCCAATTATGTGATCTCTGACGCCATCAATCCGGCTATTACTGCTTCAACCCAGTGGTTTGAGAGAACTCTTGATGATTCTGCAAACAAGAGAATATCAGTACCTGAAGCCTTCCTTGCTATAGACGGAATCCTTGATCTTTATCTCAATGTAGTTGACGGACTTGTGGTTTATGACAAGGTTATCTATCAGCATTTTATGAGAGAGATCCCCTTTATGGCTACAGAGAATATCATGATGGATGCCGTAAAGAACGGTGGCAATCGTCAGGAGCTTCACGAGAAGATCAGAACCCATTCAATGGCTGCCGCAGAGCAGGTTAAGAAGTACGGCAATGACAACGATCTTGTGGACAGGATAGCAAATGATCCTGCCTTTGGTATGACAAAGGAACAGATTGAAGCTGTTCTTGAGCCCAAGAACTTTGTGGGAAGAGCACCTGAGCAGACCGAGGAGTTCATTTTCGGAGTGATCAATCCCATCTTAAATGAGAATCAGGATATACTTGGAATAGAAGCGGAGATCAATGTATAGGAGGAAGAACCTATGGAGATAAGCAACACATTTATAATGCCTGATGACAACGGCGATCCCTGCCAGTATACAGCACTCAATATGGTGACCAACCCTGACAATGGTATACAATATGTGCTTTATACCGAGACGGAGAACCTTAAGAATATAAGCGGCAAGGATGTAAATATCTATGCGGCTGAGTATAAAAAAGAGGGCGATACCATTACTTTAGAAGCTGTGGAATCCGACAACGACTGGAGACTTATAGAGGCCTTGGTTTCGGATCTTGTTAATTAGATACGACTATTAAGAAAACCGTAAGAAAGAAACTTACAAATATAGTGTTGACATTTTTCCTATTCTGTTATAAAGTGTTTGATTGTGTGAAACAAAGTATTATGTGGATTTACAATTAGGAGGAATGATCTACTATGAAGAAAAAAGGTTTAGTTGTTTTGGCAACTGCAATGGTTATGGCTTTCGGTCTTGCTGCATGTGGAGGAAGCGATGCAGGCAAGGATAATGGTAGCGAGGCTACAACTGCTGCTTCTGAGGATGCAGGCGCATCTGCAGCTGATGTATCTGAGTATTCATTCAAGAGCGGTTCTACCGAGATCAAGCTTGGTGTTCCTGCTGCTGATATCGTTGCAGCTCTTGGCGAGCCTCAGGACAAGTACGAGGCAGAGTCATGTGCATTCCAGGGTATGGACAGAACATATACTTATCCCGGATATACACTTGATACCTATGAGGAGAATGGCGTTGAGACAACTCTCTATGTAACCTTCAAGGATGATACAGTATCTACCAATGAGGGACTTTCAATCGGCGACGATGTTGCCAAGGCTAAGGAGCTTTATGGCGAAGGTGAGGACAATGGTAATTCAATCGTTTTCACCAAGGGTGATACCAATATCACTGCTTTCTATGAGGATGGAACCATCAAGGAGATCCAGTATACTTATACAAAGGCTCAGCCTAAGGCACAGTAATATAATTATACAGTTGATGATTAAAAGCCGTTGAGCATTCAACGGCTTTTTGCTAATTATATGATACCAGGGTCAAAAGTCAAAAATGCGAATCGTGCTTGCACGAATGAGCATTTTGACTTACTGACCCACCCAAATATGAGCAAGTAGCTATTTCCTGCAAATGCAGGAAATTAGCGGATTGCGAATGTTTGCAGGATTGCGGGAGCTGCAAAGCAGCGGAGCAATCCGTGGTATCAGTTGGGGCAAAATACCTTTTGACCCCAACATCATTATATTTGGAGTTTATTTTATGAAGAGATGGGAGATTTATCTTGAAATATTTTTAGAGGCGCTTATATTTCTTGCCATCCTGTTTTTTATAGGCTATGGAGTGCCTAAGCTTATGGCTTTTTTCTGGCCTATAGTTTTTGCTGCGATCTTGGCAGCCATCACCAGACCTATAAAGGATGTTTTTGAGAAGCATTTAAAGCTTCCCAAAAAGATAGGAGCTACTATTGTTGTCATCCTTCTTTTGGCTTTGTCAGTTGTAGTAATATATTTTATCGGTTCGGGACTTTCGGAGCTTTTTAAATATCTTGCGAATACTCTGCCGGACATGTATAAGGAGATGTATTCATCAATTGATAGTGCAGTGTCAAAGACAGCTTCTGATATCAGTGTAAAAAATCCTTCTTTATCTGAAAATCTGTTGAATACCTGGCATACCTTGGGTAGTGAGATAGGAAGCTTTTTGAAGAGTGTGGGAACCAATCATATCAATAAGGTGACTTTCATTTTTTCCAAGGCGGCTAATATTTTGGTTGGGTTTATCGTGATGTATATCGCTGCATATTTTATGCTTATTTACGAAGAGAGCATAAAAATATTCTTTGTAGAGATGAAGAATAAGGAACTAAAAAAGAAGCTTACACTGATCAAGGAAAATGTACTCGGTGCTGTTTGGGATTATATCGTATCCCAGATTAAGCTGATGTTGATCATTGGAGTTGTGTTATTCTTAGGATTTTTGATCATAGGTGTTAAGCACAAGATCCTTTTGGCTGTTTTGATCGCATTTGTTGACGCAGTTCCCTTCCTTGGAACAGGTACAGTACTTATTCCCTGGTTTGTTATTGATTTTATTCAGGGAAAGCCTGATGTGGCAGTGGGACTTTTAATCCTTTACCTGGTGTGTCTTGTGGGGCGGCAGGTGCTTCAACCCAAGATAGTAGGAGAAACTATAGGGCTTAATCCCTTTGTGACTTTGGTACTCATGTATGCCGGAACAAAGATCGCAGGTATCGTGGGATTCATTATAGCTGTTCTTCTGGGAATCATAGTTTATAAGATGTATAAACTGCATTTCTTTGACGGTATTATAAATCGCACGCAAAAAAGGCTTAAAATATTGAAAAATATTGACTAAATGTGGCTTTTTATGCTATCATATTACGGCGAAAAAACAAAAATAACAAAGGAAGATGTTAAAAATGAACAAGGTTGTAAAATTCGGCGGCAGCTCATTGGCTAGTGCAGAGCAATTCAAGAAGGTAGGAAATATCATTACCTCGGATGATGCGAGAAGATATGTAGTTCCTTCAGCTCCCGGTAAAAGATTTTCTGAGGATACCAAGGTTACAGATATGCTCTATGCATGCTACGATCTGGCTGAGAGAGGCAAGGATTTCAGACGTGAACTTAAGGCTATCAAGGGAAGATATATGGAGATTATCAAGGGGCTTAAGCTTAAGCTTACCTTTGAGGATGAATTCAAGACCATAGCTGAGAATTTCAAGGCGAAGGCAGGCAAGGATTATGCTGCTTCCCGTGGTGAGTTCTTAAACGGAAAGATCATGGCTGCTTATCTTGGCTATGAATTTATTGACGCTGCTGAGGTCATTTTCTTTGATAAGGACGGAACCTTCCTTATGGAGAAGACCAATAAGGCTATGGCAAAGCGTCTTGAAAAGGTCGAAAAGGCTGTTATTCCCGGATTTTACGGTTCATATTCTGACGGTCGTGTAAAGACCTTCTCAAGAGGTGGATCCGATATCACAGGTTCTATAGTTGCAAGAGCCGTGAAGGCTGATGTTTATGAGAACTGGACTGATGTTTCAGGATTTTTGGTTGCAGATCCCCGTATCATAGATAGTCCTGTAGGTATAGAGACCATTACCTACAAAGAGCTTCGCGAGCTTTCCTATATGGGTGCTACCGTCCTTCATGAGGACGCTATTTTCCCCGTAAGAAAGGAAGGCATTCCCATCAATATCAAGAATACCAATGCTCCTGACGATGAGGGTACATGGATCGTTGAGAGTACAGCAAAGAAGTCTAAGTATACCATCACCGGTATCGCAGGTAAGAAGGGCTTCTGTGCTATCAATGTGGATAAGGATATGATGAATTCTGAGATCGGTTTTGGCCGTAAGGTTTTACAGGTATTTGAGGATAATGATATCAGCTTTGAGCACATGCCCTCAGGTATCGATACTTTGACTGTATTTGTTCATCAGGATGAGTTCATGGCAAAGGAGCAAAAGGTTGTTGCAGGTCTTCACAGACTTGTGAATCCCGATGTGATCGATATCAGTTCAGACCTTGCACTTATCGCGGTAGTTGGTCGTGGAATGAAGGCTACAAGGGGTACTGCAGGTAGGATATTTGCAGCTCTTGCTCATGCCAATGTTAATGTAAGGATGATCGATCAGGGTTCTTCAGAGCTCAATATCATCATCGGTGTAAGTAATGACGAATTCGAAGCTGCCATAAAGGCCATATATGATATTTTTGTAGTAGCACAGATTTAAATTATGATAGAAAATATTTTGATCGTATTTGCGGTGCTTGTGGTTTTCATTGTGATAGATTCATTTTATGAGAACAGACATTTCAAGATCACCGGATATGACATCAAAAGTTCAAAGATTCCTGAGGGCTTTGAGGGCTTTAAGCTTGTTGTCCTTTCCGATCTTCACAATCACGTATATGGAAAAGCCAACGAGAGTCTTGTAGAGGCAATAAAGAAGGAAAAGCCTGATATGGTGATATTCGCCGGAGATATACTTACCGCCTATGATGAGGGGGATTTTACACCTGCACTTTCTCTTGTGGAGAGAATAGCAGGAGAGTTTCCTTCAGTGATGGCCTTCGGAAATCACGAATACAGGATGGTTTTGTATCCTGAGAAATATAAAAGAAGCTTTTCTGAATACAGAGAGCTTACAAAAAAAGCCGGTGCCACATGGCTTGACAATGAGACGTTGTTCCTGGAGCGAGGCCAAAAAAAACTTGCCATCACCGGACTTAGACTGGATAAAGCGTATTACGGGCGTCTAAAGCTTAAACCAATGGATGAGGCTTATCTGGACAGTATATGTCCATTTAATGACAGGAGCATATTTCAGATTTTACTTGCTCACAATCCTGATTATTTTCCTAATTATGCAGAATACGGTGCGGATCTGGTGATCTCCGGACATGTGCATGGTGGGATGATCAGACTTCCTTTTTTGGGCGGTGTTGTATCGCCTATGCTAAAGCTGTTTCCAAAGTATGACAGAGGATTGTATGAGTCGGGGGGGAGCAATATGATACTCAGTGCCGGTCTCGGCAATCATTCTATAAAGATGAGGATAAACAACCCGGCCGAATTGGTTGTTATAAATTTGCACAGCAGATGAGAGGATAGGAAAATGCCTGACGAGACAAAGAGAAAATCAAAGATGGAGATAGCTGCTGAGACTAGCAAGAAAAGTCGGGAGATGCATAGGGATGATCTTTCCCGTGATGATGTTGAAAAGATATTAAATGAAGCCAAGAAGACGGTTGATGATGTGAATAAGAATAATCAGCCTGTTGTTGACGAGAAAAAATCTGAAGAAAAGCCTCAGAAGGTTTCGGATAAGGAAAAAGAAGACAAGAAACCTTCAAAATCTGAAAAGACTGCTACCAAAAAGGATGACAACAGATCTGATGATCACAAAGAAGAAAATAAAGACAGCAAAAAAGCCGAGATAAATAAGGACAGCAAGAATAAAGAACCCAAAAAAGAAGATTATAAGTCCGAAGACAAAAAGACAGTTGATAGCAAGAATGAAAAAAAGTCTGAGGATAAAAAGGAAACTAAGAGTGTCGAAGAAGTAAAAAAAGAAGATAAGAAACTTGTTGATGATGCTGTTATCATAAAAGAGAAGAAGGCTCTGAATGTAGGCAGGTTCTTCAAGGTGGCAGGCTTTGTTCTCGTAGGTCTTTTAGCTCTTGGCTATGGCCTTGGATGCGTTTACTTTAGTAATCATTTTCAGGCGAATACAAAGGTGAACGGTATAGATGCCTCTTATCTTACCGGAAGCGAAATCCTTCCAAAACTCAACGAAAAGGCAAATGATTATTGCTTGACTGTATCAGGCAGGGGAGATGTTAGCTTTGATATCAAGGGTGATGATATTGATTTCATGGCGGAGCCTGCAGAGAATATTGAACAAGTAGCTATTGATCAAAAGTATTATAGGTGGCCTCTTTCATTTATAAAGAATTCAGATCTAGAGCTTTCCTATTCTGTAAAATATGATTCTGAAAAGCTGGGAAGATGCCTCGCTACTTCAAAGCTTTTTGATGGTAAAGTATATAGAGAACCCAAGGATGCATTTATTGAATACAAGGATGGCGGATTTGTTATTACCCCTGAGGATAAGGGTACGGCACCTGTGAAGGCTGATCTTTATGATGCGGTTGGAAAAGCTGTTGCATCCATGGATGATAGTATTTCTTTGGAGAACGCGGATGTTTATATGCAACCGAAGATTCTCTCTGATAATGAGGAGCTGGTAAAAAGGTGTGATGCTCTGGCAGCATATAATGAGTGTTCTCTTACCTATATGCTTGGTAGTGTTGAGTATGAGATTCCACCTGAGAAGCTTACAGAGGCTTTGTATTTTGATAACGGAGGGCATCTTTCCATAGATTCTGACAAGGTAAAGCTTTTTGTATCCCAGCTGGCATCTGAATTCAATACAGCAAATACAACGAGAGACTTTGTGACTCATAAGGGTTATAAGGTTTATGTAAAGGGACCTTACGGATATACAATAGATGAAGAGAAGGAATTTGAGAGTATTTACGAGCAATTAAGGCTCAGAAAAAAGGTGACAAGAGAGCCTATCTATACCACTCACGGTTATGCAAGGAAGGGCGTTAAGAATGATGTTGGCAATTCATATGTAGAGATCGATCTTGAGGCTCAGCACCTTTACCTTTTCCTTGACGGACAGCTTTATCTTGAATCAGATGTTGTGACGGGAAATGTTAGCCATAAGTGTGCAACTCCTCCCGGAATTTATGGAGTTTATTACAAGAAGACACCTGCTATACTCCGCGGTGATGATTATGAGTCTCATGTGACCTATTGGATGCCTTTTAACAAGGGTATCGGACTTCATGACGCTACCTGGAGAGGCAGATTTGGTGGAAATATCTATCTTTACAACGGATCTCATGGATGTGTCAATCTTCCTCTTAGTAAAGCGAAGGAGATCTATCAGGTAGTTAAGGTTGGTATGCCGGTTATTCTCTATAACAGTTCGTCTTATGTAAGACAGTAATGATAGAAGGTATTTATGGGTAAGATTTACGACAGGATTGAAAAATGTTATGATAGTGTGGTAGGAAGCTTTCCAAAGCTTTCTAAAGAATTTGTTCCGAAGGTTGCCGTGATACTTGGATCGGGACTCGGTGAGTTGGCAGATGAGATTGATTCTGTCGGAAGTGTGGCCTACAATGATATCGAGGATTTTCCTGTGTCTACAGTCAGTGGTCATAAGGGAAGATTTGTATTCGGATATATTGGTGAGGTTCCCGTTGTTTTGATGCAGGGCAGGGTTCATCATTATGAAGGCTATTCCATGGAGGATGTAGTTCTTCCTGTGAGACTTATGAAAAGAATGGGAGCGGAGTTTTTGTTCCTTACCAATGCTGCGGGAGGCATAGATCCTTCGATAAAGCCCGGAAGTCTTATGCTTATTATCGATCAGATTTCAACCTTTGTAAGGTCACCACTTATCGGTGAGAATGATGAGAAGCTTGGTGTGAGATTTCCCGATATGTCTGAAGTTTATGACAAGGATCTCAGAGACGTGATAAGAAATGCAGCGTCAAAGCTTGGTATAGAGCTTTACGAAGGCGTATATATACAGTTTACCGGACCTCAATATGAAAGTCCTGCAGAGGTTAGAATGGCAAGGATGCTTGGAGCCTCTGTAGTGGGTATGAGCACCGCCTGTGAGGCTGTTGCTGCCAATCATATGGGTATGAAGATCTGCGGTATTTCATGTATTACCAATCTGGCAAGTGGTGTTTCCGACAAGCCGCTTGATCACGAGGAGGTAAAGGAAACAGCCGACAGAGTTAGCAAGGAGTTTAAGGAGCTTGTAAAGCTTTCTGTAGAGGGTATGGCGTAAGAAAAGCTATAAAGCTTTTTATGTGGCTACGGTTTAAAATCAAGGTTATATTTTAGGGGTGTTATATTATGGAGATTCAACTTTGGAGAGAGCTTTTGGATCCCTATCAGTTGGCTGTTGACGAGCTTGTTTTAAAGTTTAGTCATATGATCAGCGAATTCAGGAATTCAAACAAATACTCACCCATTGAACAGGTTCATGGGCGTGTAAAGAAGATATCGAGTATTCTTGATAAGATGCAAAAAAAGCATATTTCTATGGAAGAGCTTGAGGATTGTATCGATGATATCGCGGGTGTCAGGATCATCTGCCAGTTTGTTGAGGATATTGACAGAGTAGTTGATATTATCCGAAAGCGTTCAGATATGGAGATAAAAGAGGAGAAGGACTATATCACCAATATGAAGGATAGCGGTTATCGTTCCTATCATGTTATCATTTGGTATGATGTGCAGACCTTCGACGGACCGAAACGTATTCAGGCGGAGATTCAGATAAGAACTCTTGCCATGGATTTCTGGGCGACTATCGAGCATTCGCTGCAATACAAGTATAAGGGCAACATGCCTGAGCATATAAAGGATAAACTATCATCAGCATCCAATGCCATCATCCTCCTTGATACAGAGATGAGTCAGGTGCGTGATGAGATCATGGATGCTCAGAATATGTTCCAGGTAAAGGCAAAGATTGTTTCGGATATCCTGATCAATATCCAGAATCTTTATAGGGTTGCCAATAAGCGTGAGATTGTAAAGATACAGGATGAATTCTTCAGTGTTTACAGTACTGAGGATATTGAGAAGCTTGACCGTTTCTCAAAGCAGCTTGATATCATTTCTGAGGGCTACAGAGCTCAGAGTTTATATTAAATGAGGATGATATGAATTTACCAAAGCTATACGAAGACAGAATGAAAAATATGCTGGGTTCGGAATATGCAGATTATGAGGCTTCGCTTGCGGAGCCTTTTATTCATGGCCTGAGAGTCAATACAAAGAAGATATCTGTAGAGGATTTTTTGAAGATATCGCCTTTTGAACTTGAACCTGTTCCCTGGTGTGAGAACGGATTTTATATTCTGGATGAAAAGAGACCTTCAAAGCATCCCTATTATTTTGCAGGGCTATACTATCTCCAGGAGCCCTCAGCTATGATTCCTGCAGCCTTAATGCCCATAGATCCCGGAGATAAGGTTATTGATATCTGCGCTGCTCCCGGAGGAAAAAGCACAGAGCTTGGAGCGAAGCTCAATGGTTCGGGCTTTCTTTTATCAAATGATATAAGTGCATCAAGGGCGAAGGCATTACTTAAGAATCTTGAGGTCTTCGGTATTGGAAATATGGCTGTATCCTCTGAAAGTGTGAATGTCCTTGCTGATAGATTTCCATGCTTTTTTGATAAGATCCTAATAGATGCTCCCTGTTCGGGAGAGGGAATGTTTAGAAAATCGTCATCTATGATCACAGCATGGGAGCGTAACGGTGTGGAGCTTTTTGTGGGACTTCAAAAAAGTATTCTGAAGGATGCGGTTAAGATGCTTGCTCCCGGCGGAGTGATGATCTACTCTACATGTACTTTTTCTCCCGAGGAGGACGAACAGTCCATTGAATATCTTTTGAGCCTTGATGATAGTTTGTCCCTTTGTGAGCTGCCTTTGTTTGATGGCTTTGTTCCCGGTAAACCTGAATGGGGAGAGTCGCAAAATGTTGAGCTTTCTAAGACAAGAAGACTGTTTCCTCACAAGCTAAGGGGAGAGGGACATTTCGTTGCTATGGTCAAAAAATCCGAGAATGCTGATGATGGTTTTGTTGGCGTGAATCCTTATCGATTTAAGTCTGCTAAGCTTTCGTCAGAGGCTAAGGAGTTTTTTAAATCTGTTAAGATAGATCTTGATCTCAAAAGAATTGAGTCATTTGGGGGAAGACTATATTACATTGGGAAGGATGCTCCTGATGTAGGGGGACTTAGATTACTTCGTAACGGTTTGTTGCTAGGCGAGGAAAAGAAGAACCGTTTTGAGCCGTCCGAGGCTCTTGCTATGGCACTTAAGGTAGATGAATTTGACAATGTGCTTGACCTACCTGCAGACGACATCAGAGTTACTAAATACCTAAAGGGTGAGACTATCGAGGGAGAAGGAAATAACGGATATATCCTGATCTGTGTAGATGGATACCCCTTGGGCTTTGGCAAGCTCAATAAGGGAATAGTTAAGAATAAATATCTTCCGGGCTGGAGAATGAATTGATATGAAAAAGGGCGAATACGGTCATATAGAATATTATAAAAAGCGGATGCTGTTTATATCTATGATATTCATAGTTTTGATAGCTGTTCTTTCAACGGCTGTACTTTTGGTATTCAAAACAAGAAATAATGCGCTGATACTTCTTCCGATCATATTGGTTCTGCCATTTGCAAGGTTTTTTGTGAACTACCTTATCGTGAGGCAGGCAAAGGCTTGGACCATGTCGCATGAGATATATGAAGAGGTTCAGACGTACCTTAAAGGAAAGATTGATGTGACTGCTGCCTATGATGTTACAGTGTTTTCCAAGGAAGGCGTAACGTTTCTTGATTTTATCTTTATTTACGGTGATATTGTATGTGGCCTTAGAAGTGGAAACAAAGGAAAGTTTTCTGACAGGGATATGGAAAAATATATAGAGAAGCTTCTTAGGGTTGACGGCTATAAAATGAAGGTATATGTGTATGATGAGCTTCATAAGCTTACAGAAGCCTTTGATAAGCGATATGAGAGCATAAAAAATGAAAATAAAGCAAATGTTAAGCGTCAGGAAAAGGTTAAGGATTCTATTTTAAATATAGGAGTGTAAACTTGAGAGAAATACATATAACTAAGGATGAAGAAAATCAAAGACTTGATAAGTACCTTTCAAAGTATCTTTCCCTTGCGCCGAAATCATTTATCTACAAGATGCTTAGGAAAAAGAATATCAAGCTTAACGGGAAAAAGGCAACTGGCAATGAGATCATAAAATGTGACGATCTTATTAGCTTGTTTTTATCTGATGATACTATTGAATCCTTTGAAAAGAAGGAGCTTCAAAGGGGAGTACCGACTCTTAAGTCATCCGAGATAATTTACGAGGATAATGATATACTGGTTGTAAATAAGCGAGCAGGTGAGCTTTCGCAAAAGGCAGTGACCAACGATATTTCTGTCAATGAAAGACTTGTGGCTTATTATAAAACGAAGGAAGGTGCTGTTGATACATTTACTCCTTCTGTGTGCAATAGGCTCGATAGAAATACTACAGGCCTTTTGCTTTGCGGTATGTCTCTTCGTGGAAGTCAGGTGCTTTCAAAGCTTTTGAAGGACAGAGATATAGATAAGTTCTATACAACTATTGTAAAAGGCAAGGTGACTGACAGGATACGGGTTTCAGGCTATCTTAAGAAGGATGAAGATACCAATAAGGTATCGGTGATCTCTGAAAAAAGGGAGGGCTATGACAGGATAGAAACTGAATACGAGCCTATAGCATTTTCTGAGGAAGGCTTTACATATCTTAGGGTAAAGCTGATCACCGGAAAGACACATCAGATCAGAGCACATCTTTCATTTCTTTGCCACCCCATAGTCGGAGATACAAAGTATGGAGATATGTGGATAAATGACAGCTTTAGGAAAAAATACGGACTAAAATATCAGCTTCTTCATGCAAAAGAAGTGCATTTTCCAAGGGTAGAAGGGTATGCTTTCTCCGGAAAGATTGTTGAAGCCCTTGAACCTGAGTTATTTTTACAGATACTTAATGAATTGGGTATTTGAAATAATAGTGATTTGTGATAAAATGTTGAGGTGGTATTGGCTATTTTGGCTATAATCTTAGGCATGGAGGTAACTAAATGAGACAGTTTCAATACGAATATGATAATGCGGATAATTTCAAGAAATTTCTTACTAAGGTTAACCAGTGGATCAAGACTCAGGTTACCTCTCAGGTAGTTTTTACCATTTATGCGGAAACAATTGATAAGGATTATATTGGTGAGGTGTGTGACCTGATCGATAAAAGCATGCCGGATGCTCAGTATTTCGGCTGCTCTACCAATGGCAATATTATCGATGGAAAGCTGTGCTCAAAGACTATAGGTATCACATGTACGGTATTTGAGTTCCCTTCAACAAAGCTTGAGCTTTTCCAATATGTGCTGGTTCCTGAAACAGTACATGAGGTTACTGCGGATATCACGGAGAAGATCAATGAAAGAAAATGGGTCAAGGCAGCAAAGCTACTTACCACTATCAGAGGTATGTCTATGACCGGCTTTTGTGAGGATCTGTGGGATGCCAATCCTGAGGTGAATATATTCGGGGGAGGTGCATTTGCCCCGGATATGAATTCAGAAATCGCCTGTGTTTTCTCAAAGGATTTTGGATATTATGACAAGGGAGTCGTTTTTGCTCTGCTTGGTGGAGAGGATATGAAGTTCACCACTACATATATAGCAGGCTGGAAACCCTTGGGTAGAGAATTAAAGGTTACAAGGGCAAAGGAAAGTATGCTCTATGAGTTGGATGGAAAACCCGCCTATGAGACATACTACAGATATCTGAATATTAAGAATGATGAGCATTTTTTTAACAATACATTGGAGTTTCCCTTCTTTTACAAGCACAATGGGATCAATATACTTAGAGCTCCCATAGCAAGCAATCCGGACGGATCACTTACCATGACTTCTGATATAGATGAAGGAGCAATGGCACGTATCGCCTATGGAGACCCTTGGACTATTCTTGATATGGTTGAGAAAAAAGGAAAAGAAATCGAAGTGTTTCATCCCGAGGCGATAAATATTTTCTCGTGTGCTGCCAGAAGAACTTTTTGGGGCAATGATGAGATCAGTAAGGAAACTCTTCCCTTTCAATCCATAGCTCCCACATCGGGCTTTTATACCTCCAGTGAGTTTTTGAGGACCAAAGGCTATGTGAATCAGCACAATGTAACCTTGGTCATTGTAGGCATGAGAGAGGGCGAATATACAGGAAATGAAGAGCCTTCATTCACGATGTCGGCTATTGATCATTCAGGAAAGATTTCTATGATCAATCGACTTGCTACATTTATTGAGGCAGCAACTGAAGAGCTTGAGGAGGCCAATAAAAAGCTTACCGAAATGGCAATCATGGATGGTCTTACACAAATATACAATAGACGTGAGATACAAAGACGGATCATAGATGCCACAAAGGAATATAAGGGGTATGGTGACGGAAGTCTTCGTACAGATTTGTCCCTTATTATGATCGATATTGATGATTTCAAAAAGGTCAATGATACCTACGGTCACAAGGTCGGTGATGAGGTGTTGAGAGGTCTTGCCTCGAAGATGCGTGAGATTCTTGAAGAATACATTCCTGATGCTTCTTGTGGACGTTGGGGCGGTGAGGAATTTATGATACTTCTTCCCGGATGCTCAGCCGATAAAGCGGCATATATAGCAGAAAAGCTACGTGTAGGATTCAATGAGATTGATTTTAAATCAGCAGGAAGGCAGACGATAAGTCTTGGCGTGACAGAGAGTTATCCCGATGAAAATCCCGATTATTTCTGTATCAGGGTTGACGCTGCATTGTATCACGCAAAGGATTATGGAAAGAATCAGGTTGTTTTAGAATAAAAAAGTGTTGATTTATTTGTTTTACTGTGGTAGAATATCGCACGGTGCTGAAAAAAGCGTCGGGGTCGATTTATATGCGATCTGTAAAAACAATATGGAGGAAAATTATGGAAGTCTTTATACAGATAGTAGTACTTATTGTGGCAGTTGCCCTTATTATAATCGTTTTATCTCAGGAAGGAAAGGATGCAGGCTTTGGTTCGGCTCTTTCCGGACAGACAGATACCTATTGGAGCAAGAATAAAGGACGTTCCAAGGAAGGTATGCTTGTGAAGGTTACAACCTGTCTTTTAGTTTTACTTCTCGGTATGTCACTTCTTTTAAGCTCTAAGCTTATGAATGGAAAGACAGTTACCGATTCAGGCGAGCAGGAGATCGAGGTTTCATCAGGTGATGATGATGCAGCTGATGATGGAGATGCAGACGGAGCAGAGGTTGAAGTTGAGGCTGATGGAGATGATGCCGAGGATGGAGACGATGCTGACGCCGAAGAGAAGGATGCTGAGTAAATAATATGATTATAATGACGGGCGCGTTTAGCCCGTCATTTTTTTAAGGATTGATAGTGTATGAAAAAAAGCGAGAAAGAAAAAATATTAAGCGGAACATTTTTAGGAAATAATCGAGGCTTTGGCTTTGTCAGAGTTGAGGGTATAGAGAATGATTTCTTTATTTCTGAGAGAGATACTCTCGGAGCTCTTCATATGGATGAGGTTTTGATCACAGTTATCAAGGAAGCCAAGAAGGATGACAAGTCATCAGAGGCAAAGGTAGTGAAGATAAAGAGCCACGGTATTACAAGGCTTGTGGGAACCTACCACGCCAATGGAAATTATGGCTTTGTGATTCCTGACAATACCAAATACAACAAGGATGTCTTCATAGGAGCCAATAACAAGCATGGCGTAAAGAACGGCATGAAGGTCTTGGTGGAGATATATGATTTTGGTGACAATAAAAGGAGTCCTGAGGGAGATATCAAGGAGCTTTTGGGATATGCCTACGAACCGGGAGTTGATGTGGAATCAGTGATCCTATCCAATGATCTTCCTGTGGAATTCCCTGATGAGGTAAAGGCGAGGGTTCTTGCTATACCCGATCATGTAAGAGAAGAGGATTTAGAGGGGCGTATTGATCTTCGAGAATATAAGACTGTCACCATCGATGGAGAGGATACCAAGGACTTTGATGATGCGGTAACACTAAGACGTCTTGCGGATGGCTATGAGCTGGGTGTTCATATTGCTGATGTGAGTTATTATGTAAAGGAGAACAGTCCTCTCGATAAGGAGGCTTTAAATCGCGGAACCAGTGTTTATTTTCCTGATAGGGTAATACCTATGCTTCCTGTTGAACTTTCCAATGGGATCTGCTCGTTAAATGAGGGCGAGGACAGGCTATGCTTAAGCTGTATTATGACAGTGGATGAGCGCGGTAATATTGTATCGCATAGGATCTGCGAGACAGTGATAAATGTTGATCGAAGGATGACATACAATGCGGTAAGTGCTATCATTGAAAGACAGGATGAGGATGTTATGCGTGAGTATGCTGACCTTGTCCCAACCTTTGAGTTGATGCTTGAGCTTTCCAATATCCTAAGAACTAAACGTGAGCTACGAGGCTCTGTGGATTTTGATTTTCCTGAATCAAAGATCACACTTGATGAGAAGGGGCGTGCCATAGATGTTTCGCCATTTCAGAGAAACAGAGCACATCTTATCATTGAGGATTTTATGCTTGCTGCAAATGAGACTGTTGCGGAGGATTATTTCTGGCAGGAGCTTCCCTTTGAGTACCGCATTCACGAAAAGCCTGATCCTGATAAGCTTAAAGAGCTTTCTGTGATGATGAAGAATTTCGGACATTATTTTAAAAGCTCTAAGGGTGATATTCATCCCAAGGAGATACAAAAGCTGCTTGCAAAGGTTGCTGGAACGAGTGAGGAGGCAATGCTTTCAAAGCTCACATTAAGGTGCATGAAGCAGGCCAGATATTCTACTGAATGTGTTGGGCATTTCGGTCTTGCTACAAGCTATTATTGTCATTTTACTTCGCCCATCAGAAGATATCCTGATCTTATGATACACAGGATCATCAAGGAAAATCTTCACGGAAAACTAAATGAAGAACGTATCGCACATTTTGAGAGGATACTTCCGGATATATGTGAGGATAACTCAAAGAAGGAGAGAAGAGCTGACGATGCCGAGAGAGAGGTCGACAAGATCAAGAAGGCCGGTTATATGATAGGACACCTTGGTGAGAGCTATGAGGGTGTGATATCAGGAGTGACCGCCTGGGGCTTTTATGTGGAGCTACCCAATACCATAGAGGGACTTGTGCATGTAACAGATCTGTGTGACGATTATTACTACTTTGATGAAAAGCAGTATGCTATGGTGGGAAGAGAGCATGGCAGACTATATACTCTCGGCAATACGGTAAGGGTAATAGTTGATGATGTGGATGAAACCACACATACAGTGAATTTTGTTTTGGATTATGAGAATGACGAGGAGTGATATTTATGGCGGCAAAGGAATCGATAAAGCTTATCGCCAACAATAAAAAAGCGTATCATGATTATTTTATAGATGAGACCTTTGAGGCAGGTATAGCTCTTGCCGGTACTGAGGTAAAGTCCTTAAGACTTGGTCAGTGCAGTATCAAGGAATCATTTATTTCTATCGATAAAGGGGAAGTGTATATCTTAAAAATGCATATCAATCCTTACGAGAAGGGAAATATTTTTAACAAGGATCCCTTGAGAACAAGGAAGCTTCTTCTTCACAAGGCTGAGATAAACAAGCTTCTCGGAAAGGCTAAAGAGAAAGGATATACAATTGTGCCTTTAAGAGTATATTTCAAGGATAGTCTTGTAAAAGTTGAGATAGGACTTGCCCGTGGTAAGAAGCTTTATGACAAGCGAGAGAGTATCGCGAAGAAGGACCAGCAGCGTGATGTTGAGAGACAGTTTAAGCAGAGCTTTAAATAATTGATTTGGATTGAATCCGGATTATCTATTGAAATAGATATGTAGTAGTGATAAGATTACAATATTGGATTAAATGTAATCAGGAGAAGATCGATGGCTCAGAATAATACCGAAAAGAAACCTTTGACACGTTTTGGAGAATTCGAACTTTTAAAGGCGATAGCCATACTTGGACTGCCGGCTGTTCATGTGCTTGAAGAGGCTATGGAGGGTGGATTTGCAAGTCCCGGACTTATGAGATTCGGATTCTTAATAATAGGTCTTTGCGCCTTTGGACCATCTGTATTTATGATCTGCATGGGCTTTGGTATAGGCGGAGGCAGACAGAATCCTGACAGTATACTTAGAAATGGAATTCAATTCCTTTTGATAGGGGCGATACTCAATATATTCAGATGGTTGATCCCCGGTATCATTCAAGACCTTATCATACACACTCCTCTTATCAATGATATCAATTTCTGCCTTCAATCAGATATCTATTATTTTGTGGGAATCTTTTTTGTGTTTTATTCGTTCCTCTTGAGATTAAAGATAAAGACTCCGGGGCTTGTGATGATAAGTGTGATCACATTAACTATCAATACTATTCTTACACCCATTCTTCACGGAAGTATTAAAAATCCTACTGTTGCCTGTCTTTTAGGTAATCTGGTCTATGTGGATGAGACCAGCTGTTTCCCTTTGCTCTCATGGGCAATCTTTCCTACTGTGGGAATACTGCTTGGTGAGATGCTTAAAAAATCCGATGAAGAGCAGAGAGAGAATTTTATGAAGAGGATATTTGATTTCTCTGCAGTTTTATTTATTTCCTTTACAGTATTCTTATGGAATTATCATATTGATATCGAAAAGAGCTTGGTTTCTCCGGCCAATGAATATATTACTGACCTCCCCAATGTTATTTTACTGCTTAGCCTTGCGTTATTTTTAATCTCTCTTACATATTATCTTTGCAAGAAGATAGGAGCTTCAAAATTTATGGGATTTATGCTAAAGATATCCGCTTTCATTATCCCGTTTTATATGGTACAGTGGATAATCATTGCATGGATATTCTATATACTTACTATTGTAGGTGCGGCGCCTGAAAGCTTTGGAGGCTTGCATTATGCAATCTCTGTTTTGATCGTTACAGTAATATGTATCTATGTCGCTACAAGACATGGTATGAAGATCATGAAATTGCTTATAAAGTTTACAACATTCAAGAAAAAGAAGAAAAAGAAAGATAATAGGGAGAAAAAAGCATGAAAAACAGATCATATCCTCTATATGAGAATGCACCTAAGATAAGCAGTATAGCCGAGATGCTTGAAATCAAGGCAGACTCTATGCCCAATGATATAGCATTTAGATTCAGAAAGGGACGTGAGGGAATTGTAGAAAAGACTTATTCTGAGGTTTTTTCAGAGGTAAAAAAGGCGGCATCCTTTGTAGAAAAAACATATGGTAAAAATAATCATATAGCAATAATCGGTGAGAATTCATATGAGTGGCTCATAGCTTTCTTTGCCACAGTTACTACGGGAAATGTTGCCGTTCCTATCGATAAGGAGCTTCCTAAGGATGAGGTAAAGTGGCTTATTGATAAGGCTGATGTTAAGAGGGCTTTTATATCAAAAACCTATAGCGATCTTTTGGAGGATGTAGAAGGAATCTCAGTTATGACCTTAAAGGAGCTTCAAAAGAAGGCTGAAAATGAGTCAGAGGATTTTAGTCTGATTGTTCCGGAACAATCAGAAACTGCAAGTATATTTTTTACATCAGGAACATCGGGAAAGAGCAAGGGCGTTGTGTTAAGCCATGGAAATATAACCTCTGAGATAAATGAAGCCTCTGCAATGTTTGATCCGGAGGGAAGATCCACTATGGTTGTTCTTCCGTTTCATCATACCTTCGGATTAAATGTCGCAACATTGATGGCATACAATTATGGAGTAAGTATTTTCCTCAACAAGAGCTTAAAGAGGGTGAAGGAAGATATCATGGAAGCAAAGCCTGATGTCATGATGCTTGTTCCGTTGTTTATTGAAGCATTTTATAAGAGAATCAATGATGGAATAGTAAAAAGCGGTCAGGAAAAGAAGGTAAAAAATGCGGTTAAGCTTTCCGAGACTATGTTAAAGCTTGGTATTGATAAGAGGAGAAGTCTCTTTAAGAATATCATAGAGTCCTTTGGAGGAAATCTCAAATATATCATCAGCGGTGGTGCTCCTTTAAATGAATTCTATGTTAAAGAATTCAGAAAATATGGTATTGAGATACTTAATGGATATGGAACCACTGAGTGTTCCCCTTGTGTTGCCATCAATCGTAACTATTTTAAAAAGGATGGCAGCGTAGGTCGAGGTGTAGCCGGTATTAAGACCAGGATATCTGACGAGGGCGAAGTGTTATTTAAAGGACCTGTTGTGATGCAGGGGTATTACAAGGATCCGGAAAAGACCGGTGAAGTGCTTATTGATGGCTGGTATCATACGGGAGATATCGGTCACATAGATGAGGACGGTTTTATATTTCTCACGGGAAGATCTAAGAATCTGATCATACTTAGCAATGGTGAGAATATTTCACCTGAAGAGCTTGAAAGTGATATTCAGGTGGATCCCGGGGTAAATGAGGTCTTGGTATATGACAAGGATTCAAAGATCATTGCTGAGATATATCCTGAAGAAGGATATATGGATAACACAGAGTATTTTGAAAAGCTTATAGCGAAGGTCAATGAAGGACGCCCCATATATAAACAGATTGCGTCTGTCAAGCTTCGAAAGGAGGAATTCATAAAGAATACCTCGAAGAAGATTGTAAGATATAAAAATATTCCACAATAATAGTTAGGAGGATTTAGAGATGTTTGAAAGGACTGTTGAAATTTTAAAGGATTATATTGATTCGGCTGAAGAGGTTACTATGGATAGCGCATTGGTTGATGATCTTGGACTTAGCTCTTTGGATGTGATCAATCTTGTTGCTACCTTTGAGGACGAATTTGATATAGAGGTTCCTGATAGGGTCATTCCTACACTTCGTACTGTAGGTGATATAGTGAACTATCTTGAGGAAAATGCAGAATAGTAAGCTTAAGCTAATAAGATTTTTATGCCTTGCGGGAGGGCTTCTCCAGTTCATTTTTATTTCCATCAATACAGAAAATGATCTGGTGTATGCCTGCTCGCCGTGGCTTTATATAGGATTTTTTTTGTTTTATACCAGAACGGTTGAAAAGAAAAGTGACTGGTTCTTTTTTGTGTTTGTTTATCTAACAGTAAACGAGATCAGATATGCCGGTTTTTTAGGTCAAACCGGAGAGTATTTTAATCTATATTCTATGTTGCTTATCGTAGTTGTTGCTTTAGTGACCCTTATTCCTTTTGTGATAGATAGCTTTTATCTGAAATTCGGAAAAGGAATCTTTAAGCTTTTGGCTTTTCCGATAACAAGAGTGATCATGGAAAGGTTTCTTGTTGGGAGACAGTTTAATCTGTTCCTAACCCAATTTGGAAATAAGCTCTTAGTCCAGGTGGCTGCTTTATTCGGGGATATTTTTATTACTTTTATAGTCGCTTTTGTTCCTTCGGCAATCGTATATATGATTTTAGGAAAGGACAATAAGCCTTTTAAAAGAACAGCTTTATTATCTCTTTTGTTTTGTACGGTCATAATGGTTCTTGGAGGGATGAGATATTTCTTGTCGAAAAGGCCAAATAAATCTGTCTTAATGGCTTATGCTTCGGGACCTCAAAAGACATATTACGAGAACCCGTCAGAGGATGATGCGGATATTTCAGAAAATCTTGAATATCTTGATATGACAGTAGAAAAAGCTAATGAGAAAAATGCCAAGGTTATGGTATATGCTGAGGAAGCATTTATCGTAGAAGGTGATGAAGAGGACAATATCATAGAAGAAGCGAAGAAACTCGCTAAAGAAAATGGTATCTTTATCCTGATATGTTTAGACGTCAGCAAGGGTGAAACTGAAAATTATAATAAGGCTGTATTCATAGATGATAAGGGTGAGTTCTTATCTGAATATATAAAATCCTACCTGATACCTGTTGTAGAGGATAGCGAATATGTAGAAGGTGATGGTGTCATACCATCCAATCATGTGACGATAGACGGAGAGGATTATGTTATTTCTTATTCTATCTGCTATGATGCGACATTTTCAAATTATCTTTTGACGATGGATAAAAAAACGGATCTTTATATCAATCCGTCATGGGATTGGGAAGAGATTGATGACTTGAATTACAGACTTCAGGGGGTATCGGCAGTGGAAGGCGGAGTTACATTGTTTAAGCCTACTGTTGACGGAGTAAGCATGGTATGCGATCCCTTTGGAAAGATCAGCTATAAGGAGAATACAATAGGTCTTGACTACAACTCTGTTCATTTTGTAAATGTATCAAAGCAGAGGACTGTGACGTTATACAGACATATTTATAAATACGTGATATACCTGTGGTCAATAATTGCAGGTGTTTTGTTGATAGATATGACAAGGATAATAGTGAAATTGGTTAAAAGAAAAAAACAAGAAAAGCTTGTTTGATGTGGACTGTTGTGTTATAATGCAAAGGTTGAATTCGGCGGAAGACTTTTATCCGCAGATATCTTGGAGGTTTTTATGAGTCAGCAGAAGGTTGATAAGAAGAAATATGAAAAGTATCATCGTAAGGAGATGCTTAAAAAGAAAAAGATAAAAACTGTTTGTGCGATCATTGTAGCATGTATCGTTATTGGTACGGCTATAGGAGTTCCTCTTGGATACAAGATTTATAAGAGCATTCCCAAGAAGATAGAAAGTGGAAACCTTGAGACCTGGGTTTCACACTATATGCAGAATATGGATGGATATCCTTTTGTGACTCCTACCACTGAGGAAGCATCATCTGAGGATGCAAGCGCAGAGGGTGAGACATCTGAAGAGACATCATCAGAAGGTGAGACATCTGAAGAGACTTCATCAGAGGGTGAGTCAAGTGAGAGCTCTGAGAGTAGTGAAGCATCAGAGGCTGAGTCAACAGAGACCTCTGAGACTGAGGAAGCTTCAACTGAAGAAGAGACTACCGAGGCTGATTCGACAGAGTCATCAGAGGGTACTACTGAGGAAGCAAGCTCTGAGGAGACTGAAGCGGCATCTACAGAAGCTGAATAATAGGTGTTGACATTTCGGAGGTTTTCCGATATAGTATACGAATGTGTGACTTACATGGTCTACATATAAATTTCCGGGGTTGTACCGGTTTCGACGGGAATTTAGAAATAAGTGAAG
This sequence comes from Lachnospiraceae bacterium, assembly GCA_017540605.1. Taxonomy (GTDB): domain Bacteria; phylum Bacillota; class Clostridia; order Lachnospirales; family Lachnospiraceae; genus RGIG6919. The sequence goes on from JAFYAS010000012.1 coordinate 41,821, forward strand.
CTATCCGTGGGAGGGACCACGTTAAAACCTTAACTTTAAATTTAAACGCAGACGAAAAGTTAGCGTTAGCTGCCTAAGAGCAGCTTGTCCGACTTGAGGTTCCCACGCCTTAAGACCCGGGCATCGAGAATGTGGGGAACTTCATTACCAAAGCTTTGAGGTAAGGGAAGAACTTATGAAGCTACCTGCGTGCGGGGCTAGTCAGTGAGTAACGCATGTGGGGAATAAAACACCGCTGACTGTGATAGGAGAAGCCTTATGGAAGAGTTTTCGGACGCGGGTTCGATTCCCGCCAGCTCCACTGGCAGAGAACTTAGCGAAAGCGAGTCGAAGACGAAGCTTGAGCTTAGTCGTAGCCGTGTCTGCGCCCTTAACGAACACGAGCGAAGCGAAGTGTGAGTTTAGTAGCAGACGTGTCGGTTGTTAGATGACTGGTGGCACAAACAAATAAATACGCAGGAGTGGCGGAATGGCAGACGCATCAGACTCAAAATCTGACGAGGGCGACCTCGTGTGGGTTCAAGTCCCATCTCCTGCATAATATAAGAGGATATGTGCTTTGCGCATATCCTCTTATATTATGCAGGAGCCTTGAACCCACTGGGTTCAAGGTAAGTGGTAAATAGCTCGTGGATGGTAATTAGCCTCCATCTTTAGGATAATGTTGTAAAGTGTAATATCACACTTTACAAACTTTTCACACTTTATCCGACAGGAGGAATAACTTATGGCAACACGAACTGAAAC